>JBAYQP010000014.1:0-57338 GCA_041677125.1 Desulfuromonadales bacterium
GGATCGCCCGGATGGAGTCGCCGCCGAGATCGAAGAAATTGTCGCGCCGGCCGATGTCCTCCCGGTCGAGAACCCGCCGCCAGATATCGAGCAGAATCCGTTCATTCTCGCTGGCCGGCGGTTCGCGGCGATTCCCCGTCGCCGGCGTCGCTGCGAGAAGCCGGCGGACGAGGGCGTCGCAGTCGATTTTGCCGTTGACCGTCGTCGGCAGTTGCGTCACGGCGAGAAAGGCGGTGGGAATCATGTATTCCGGCAGGCTGCCGCGCAGAAACGCCCGCAGGGCGTCGGTATCGAGGCCGTCGGTGATCACGGCGGCGGCGAGAATCGTCCCGCCGTCGCGCCGGACCGGAAAGACGCAGCTCTGGCGCAGCCGGGGATGGGCGGCCAGCGCCGCTTCGATTTCCCCCGGCTCGATGCGGTAGCCGCGGATTTTCAGCTGCGTGTCGCGCCGGCCGAGAAAAACGATCTCACCGTTTTCCAGCCGCCGCCCCAGGTCGCCGGTGCGGTACATCTTCCGCTCCGGCTGGAAGGGATCGGGGACGAAGCGCTCCGCCGTCAACTGCGGCGCGTTCACGTAACCCCGGGCGACGCCGGGCCCGGCGATGCAGATCTCCCCGGGAAAACCGATGGGGACCGGCTGCAAATGCGCATCGAGCAGGTGAACGGCGAGATTGGCGACGGGGACGCCGATGGGGATGGCGGCGGGGGCCGGCCCCTGCGGCGGGGTGCAATGATGAACGGTGGCGCAGACCGAGGTTTCGGTGGGGCCGTAGGCGTTGTAATAGCGCAGCCGTCCGGCGTAGCGCAGGGCGTCGGCGGGGATCGCCGGCTCCCCCGCCGTAATCAGCGTTTTCACCCCGGCAAGAGCCTCGGCGTCGAGGGCGTTCAGGTAAGAGGGGGGCAGGGTGAGGACGCTGACCCCGGTCTGCTGCAACAGGGCGGCGAAGGCGGCCGGATCGCGCAGCGTCGCTTCCTCGGGAAGAACCAGGGCGGCGCCGGAGAGCAGGGCCATGAAGATCTCCGACAGGGAGGCGTCGAAGGAGATGGAGGCGAACTGGAGGACGCGGTCTTCCGGCGCCACCGCGAAGAGCGCGATCTGGTCGAGGACCATGTTGACGAAACCGCCGTGTTCGACCATCACCCCCTTGGGGCGGCCGGTGGAGCCGGAGGTGAAAAGGATGTAGGCGAGGGAGGACGGCGCGGCCAAAACCCCGCCGACGCTCGGCAGCTCGGGCGGGGGATCGAGGGGCAGGACGGTGGTGTCGGCCAGTTCGCCGGGGGCGAGCCCCTCCTCGGCGAGCAGGAGCCGGCAGCCGCTTTGCGCCAGCATGTAGCGGATTCGCTCGGCCGGCAGGGCCGGATCGATGGGCAGCCAGGCGCCGCCGGCGCGCAGAATGCCGAGCAGGGCGGCGATGCTGGCCGGTGCGCGGCGGCCGACGACCGCCACCGGCTCTTCCGGCCGCAGGCCGATCGTCCCCGTGAGCAGCGCCGCCACCCGGCCGGCCCGGACATCGAGCTCGCCATAGGTGAGCGCTTCGCCCCGCCAGAGCAGAGCGGTGCGATCCGGATTTTCGCGCACCCGCGCTTCGAACAGGTCGATGAGGGTCTTGTGCGGCGCCGGCGTCCGGCGGGGCGCGGCGAAGCGCTCCAGCAGAACGCGCCGTTCTCCGGCGGGCAGGAGGTTGAGCGAGCCGGCCGTGGCCGCCGGGTCGGCGGCCGCCGACCGGCACAGTTCGCAAAAGCAGGCGAGCAGGCGGTGCATGCGCGCGGCGTCGTAGAGGTCGCTGGCCCAGACGAGTTCAAGGTGCAGCTCGTCGCCGACGGCGAAGAAGTTGAAGGTCATGTCGAAGCGGCTGGCCCCGGGGGCGACCCCCTCCAGAGGCGCGATGATCAGGCCGCCTGTTTCTTGCACCTCGTCCTCATCCTGCAGCACGACCATGACGTCGAACAGCGGCGAGCGGCTCATCTCCCGGCGCACGCCGAGGTCCTCCACCAGCCGGTCGAAGGGGTAATCCTGGTGCGCCATGGCTTCGGTGACCGTCGTGCGCACCGTCCGCACCACTGCGGCAAAGGCATCGTCGGGGCGGATGGTGTCGCGCAGCGCCACCGTGTTGACGAACAGTCCGACGAGGGGTTCGAGCCCCGGGTGGTGCCGCCCGGAGACCGGCGCGCCGACGACGATGTCCTGCTGTCCGGCGCCGCGCAAGAGGAGGATCTTGACCAGCGCGACCAGAACGGGGAAGAGGCCGGCGTCGGCCTGGGTGGCGAGCCGCCGCAGGGGGCCGAGGGCCGCGGCCGGCAGGGCGACGGTATGGGCGCCGCCGCGCCAGGACGGAACGGGGGGGCGGGGGCGGTCGGCGGGGAAGTCGAGGAGCGCCGCGCCCGCCAGCTTGCCGCGCCAGTAGTCGCGGTGCGCCGTCGTCTGCGGGCGCGATTGCTGCTGGACGGCAAAATCGCGGTAGCGCAGGGTCAGCGGCTTGAGTTCGGCGGTGCGCCCCTCGGACCAGCCCCGGTAGAGGGTGAGGACTTCCTCGGCGAGAATGCGCATCGACCAGCCGTCGCTGACGATGTGGTGCAGGTTCCAGACGAGGACGTGGCGCTCGGCGGCGACGCGCAGCAGCAGCGCCCGGCAGGGCGGGCCGGCGGCCAGATCGAAGGGGCGGCCGATCTCCCGCCAGGCCAGACGGCGGGCGGCGTCTAGGGGATCGGCCGCGTCGCGCAGATCGAGGAGGCGAAACTCCGGCGGAAAATCGGCAATAATCCGCTGCCGAGGCTCGCCGTCCCGCTCGGCGAAAACGGTGCGCAGCGTTTCGTGCCGCTGGGCGACGGCGGCGAAGGCGCGGCGCAGCAGATCCGCATCGAGGCGGCCGTCGATGCGGTAGCAGGCGGGGGTGCTGTAGAAGGGGGAATCGGGGGCCATCTGCTGCAGCACCCAGAGCCGCCGCTGCATGTGGGTCAACGGATAATCGTCCGCCGTCGCCGCCGTCGCCGTCGCCACGGCGGCCGGCAGCCGTCCGGCGAGCAGGGCCGCCTGGCGGGCGACGGTCGGATGCGAGAAGACCTCGTCCAGCGCGAGGACGCTGCCGAGCCGGGCGTGCAGGCGGGAGACCAGGCGCGTCGCCTTGAGACTGTGGCCGCCCAGCTCGAAGAAATTGTCCTCGGCCCCCACCTCAGCCAGGGAGAGGACCTCGCGCCAGATGCCGGCAATCGCCTCCTCCAGCGGGGTGCGCAAAGGGACGACCGGGCGGCCGGCGGCGCGCGGTTTATTCTCCGGCGGCGGCGCCGGCAGCGTCTCGGGGTTGCAATGCACCAGGGGGAAATAGTGGACGCGGTGCAGCAGGTTTTCCTCGTTGGCGAGGTGCACGCTCCAGCCGCCGGCGGCGACTGCCGCCGCCGGTGGCGGCGGCGCGACAACGGTTGCCGGGACGGCGGCTTCGGGCGTTTTCCTTTCCGGCGCCGGCGGCAGAAATCCGCCGTCGAAACGGCCATCGATGTGCGCCGGCAGCGCCGGCAGGTCGCCGGTAGCAAAGCGGTGCGGCAGCTCTCCCACGCCAGCCGGCGGCGCCGCCTTGGCGCCGGCCCGCTGCAGAAACTCCCGGAAGGGGTGGTTTCTGGCCGTCTCGCGATGGTGCAGAACGATCCCGGTCAGCCCCTTCTCGCGGCAGTAGCGGCCGAGGCCGGCGAGGAGGGCGAATTCGACCTCGCGCCCGAGAACGCGGCAGCTCAGCAGCAAGGAATCGATCCGCAGGACGCCGGCGTCCGGCCGCCCGGCGATCAGGCCGACGATGCCGTAGCGGCCGAAACGGTCGGCGACTTCGACCGCCCACAGGACATGGCCCGGGTCGGCGAGCCGGGCTTCGATGTCCTCCCGGCTGCGCCGCCGGCCGTTGAGGTTGAACTGATTGGTGCGCAGGGTGAGCTGGGCCAGACGCTCCACCAGATCCTCGGAAGCGGTGGCGGCGCGCAAAGGGACCATGGCGACCTGCAGCCCGAGGCTGGCGAGAAAATCGTCGAGACCGACCCGGGCGAGGGTTTTCCCCCGCTCCTGCTCGGCGCGATACATGCCGCTGCGCGCGCGGTCCTCGTCGGTGACGGTGAAGCGGTCGAAGGCCCAGCACAGTTCCAGCCAGCGCGGGATCGCCCCGTCGTCGGCGGGCAGTTGCAGGGTCAGCACCTCCGGGGCGTGGCACATCACCTCGGCGCATTCCGCCCCGGAATCGTCGATGAAAATGAAGGAGTCCAGACCCAGATTCAGCTCTTGCGCCAACTGGCGCAGGTTCGCCGACTTGGGCGCCCAGTCGATGCGGTGGGCGACGAAATGTTCGCGGCGCAGAATCATTCCCGGTTGGCGAAACACCTCCCACACGTCCGCCTCGTTGTTTTTGCTGCACAGAACGAGGAGAAAACCTTCGGCGCGCTTTTGCCGCAGGAATCGTTGCAGGGCGGCGTAGCCCCCGGCGATCCGCACTCCGGCCGGCCCCTCCTCGCCGCAGACGCCGCCCCACAGGGTGTTGTCGCCATCGACGGCGATCACCTTGAATCCCGGCGTCTTCCAGGCGTGCAGCTCCCTGACGATGCCGCCGGCCATGGCGGCGTAGAAAGTTTCGGTGTACGGCACGTGCCCCGCCCGGTCCGCTTCCGAATCCAGAATATCGCCCAGCGCGTGGAGGCGCGGCAGCCCGGTCAGGTCGAGGAGGCGGACGCGCCCCCGGGGCGGCAGGACGGCGCGCAATCGTTCCCCCAGCTCCCGCAGCCGGGAAGCGACCTCCGGCGGCCGGCCGGCGGCGGGCGGCGGCGGGAGCAGCCCGACCAGCAGCAGTCCCCGGCCGCGCCAGTTTTTCAGTCCGTCGAGGAGGCGGCTGAAATTTTCCTCCAGCGTGCGCAGGCAGTCCGCCCGGTCGGCGTCGAGATCGCGCAGCCAGTCTTCGAAGCGCACCAGGAGCAGGTTGGCCCCGCCGTTGCCCGCCATTTCGCTGGCCGGATCGAGCAGTTGCCGGAAAATCTGGTTATAGGGGGCGAAAGCGGGCGCCAGGGGAAACTTGGTTCCCGCCGCCCAGAGGCGAAGATAAGGTTCCAACGGTTCGGCGGTGAAAGTGGCCGCCACCAGCAGCTCCAGCTTCGCCTCTTCGGTCGGGAAAGGCAGATCGGCGGGGTTGAAGAGATCGGCGGCGTCGACGGCACGACCGGGATCGATCGCGACCTGGTCCAGAACCTGCCGCAGATGCGCGCCGAAGGTCTCGACGACGGCGCGGTCGAAAACCGTTGCATCGAAGATGCAATGAAAGCCGAGGCGCGCCCCCGGATGGACCTGAATGGTCAGGGGGAAATTGGTATGGTCGAAAGCCTCGGCGGCGTCGATGGTGAAGCCGCAGCCCGCCGCGTCGGGGGCCTCCTCCTGCGTGTGGTTTTCGAAGACGACAATGTGGTCGGCCAGCTCCTGGCGCAGGGGGGTGCGGGCCTGAATGTCGGCCAGCGAGGCGAAATGGTGGGGCTGCCCCTCCAGGGACTGCCGGTGGGTGCTTTCGATGAGGTCGGCGAAGCGCGTTTCCGGGGCGGGAGCGACGCGCACCGGCACGGCGTTGATGAACAGCCCCACCATCTTTTCGACGCCGGGCAGATCGGCCGGCCGGCCGGAGACGGTGGCGAGAAAGACGACGTCGGCCGGGCCGCCGGCCAGGGCGTTGTAGCGGGCGAGCAGGGCCCCCCAGGCGGCCTGGACCACGGTGCTGAGGGTGGTGCGCTGCGCCCGGGCGCGGTCGGCCAGGGTGCGGGTGGCCGCCTCGGCCAGGGTGAAATCGACGAAGCCGGCGCGAAAGGGCGCGCCCGCCTCCTTTTCGCGCCGACCCGGCAGGCGCGCCCGGGTCCCGTAGCCCGCCAGCAGGGCGCTCCAGTAGTGCAGCGATTCCTCCCGGTCGCGGGCGCGGAGGTATTTCACGTAGCGGGCGAAGGGTGGCGGTTCGGGCAGATGGGGGCGCTCCCCCCGTTGCAAAGCCCGGTAGATGGTGAAAAGTTCATCGCGCAGGATGCCGGTGCTCCAGCCATCGAGAAGAATGTGGTGAAAGCTCCAGAGGACTTCGAAGGCGGTTTCGCCCCGCTGCAGAACGCGGACCCGCAGCAGCGGATCGCGATCGAGCCGGAAGGGGCGCGCCCGGTCGGCCCGGCGCTCCTCTTCCGCCCGCGTCTCCCGCGCCGCCGGCGAAAGGGGACGCAGATCGACGTACTCCGTCTCGAAGGGGCGCTCCTTGAGGACGATCTGCAGCGGCTCGGGGACCTTTTCGTGGACGAAAAGGGTGCGCAGGATGTCGTGCCGGCGCACCAGCTCCCGCCAGCTTTCGGCGAACAGGCGCAGGTCGAGGGCGCCGCTGATTTTCAGGGAGAGCTGTTCGAAGTAGGTGGTGGCGCCTTCTTCGCGCAGGGCGTGGAAGAGCATCCCTTCCTGCAACGGGGTGAGGGGATAAATGTTCTTGATGTTGCGTCTGTCCATCCGGCGCACCTAGGCGGAGAGGTTGTCGAGAATGGCGTCGAGCCCGTCCTGATCGAGCCCGTCGTAATCGATGTCGTGCGGCGTCAGACCGCCGGCCGATTGGAGGCAATGATCGACCAGCATCTCCAGCGCCTGGCGGTAATCGCCGGCCAGCTTCTCCATGGCGGCGACGCTGAAGCGGCGGGGACTGTGCGTGAGGGAAAAGCGCAGAACCCCCGCGGTAACGACCGCGAGAATATCGATCTCGTGGCTGCGCCGCATCGCCGGCGCGATCTCCGCTCCGGCGTTTTCCGCCGCCGGTGACCACCTCCCTCCGGCAAAATCCTGATCGAACTGCCCGAGGTAGTTGAAGCTGACGGGAAGGTCGGCGGTCGCCTCCAGTCCCGGCAGCCCCTCGTCCGGGCAGATTTGGGTGAGCAGGCCGAAGCCGATTCCCTTGTGCGGAATGGCGCGCAATTCCTCCTTGATCGCCCGCAGACGGTAGCCGGGATCGGGGTTTTCCGGCAGTTCGAGGCGCACCGGATAAATGCTGGTGAACCAGCCGACGGTGCGCGCCACGTCCGGGGCGTCGCCGAGGGGCTCCCGGCCGTGCCCTTCCAGGGCGATGCGGGAGGCCCGCTGTCCGTGCTGTTGTTCCAGGGCCAGGGCCAGGGCGGTCAGCAGCAGGTCGTTGATCTCGGTGCGGTACGCCTCGTGGACCGGGCCGAGCAGGCTGCGCGTCCGTTCCTGGTCGAACTCGAAGGTGACGGTGCGGCTCTCGCCGTGGACGCCGGGACCGTAACCGGGCAGATCGGGGCGCAATTCGCCGGCCGGCGCCTGGAGGAGCGAGCGCCACCAGGCGATTTCCCCGGCGAGGGCGCCGCTGCGGCAGTATTCGCGCAGGCTCAGGGACCAGTCCCGGAAGGAGGCGGTGCGGGGGGGCAGGGCGACGGGCGCGCCTGTTTCCAGAGCCGCAATGGCGGCCGAGAGGTCTTCCAGCAGGATGCGCCAGGAGACGCCGTCGATCACCAGGTGGTGGATGACCAGCAGCAGGCGGTCGCCGTCGGCCAGCCGGAAAAGCACCGCCTTCAACAGCGGACCTTGTTCGAGATCGATGCTTCGCTGCAGCGCCTCCGCTCGCTCCAGCAGTGCGCTTTCCGGCGCGGCGACGCCTTGCAGATCGAGGATCTCCAGGGCGACGGGCTGGCCCGCCGGGGCATTGGCTTGTTCCATCTGCCCGCCGGCGGCGCGAAAGGTCATCCGCAGGGCGTCGTGGTGATCGACCAGGGCGCGCAGCGCCGAGGCGAGAGTCTCCGCGGCGAGGGGCTGCGCCGTTTTCAGCAGGACGGACTGGTTGAAGTGCTCCCGTCCCGTATCGGCCCGCTGGAAGAAGAGTTTCTGCACGGCGGTGAGGGGAACCGGACCGCTCACCGGTCCCTGGTCCACCATCGGCGCGGCGGCGCTCAGGCATTCGGCCAGTTCAGCGATGGTCGGACTGCGGAAGATATCCCGGATTTCCGCCTTCAGCCCGAGGCGGTTGAGGCGGGCCGCCACCTGGATCGCCTTGATCGAATCGCCGCCGACGGTGAAGAAGTTGTCGTGAATGCCGATGTTCTCCCAGCCCAGGGTTTCCTGCCACACCGTCGCCAGGATCCGCTGCCGTTCGGTTTGCGGCGGCGCATGCTGCTCCTCCGCCGTCCGCCGGCACGGCGCCGGCAGGGCCCGGCGATCGATCTTGGCGCTGGAGGTCAGGGGGAAGGCGGCGAGAAAGACGAAATCGGCCGGAATCATGTAATCGGGGAGCGCCGCCCGCAGCCCGGCGCGCAGCGTCTCGACGGTCGGGGCCTCGGCGGCGGGAACGATCCATGCCGCCAGTCGGCGGTCGCCCGGCGACTCCTCGCGGGCCATCACCACCGCCTCCCGCACGTCGGGCAGGCGGAGCAGGGCCGCTTCGATCTCCCCCGGCTCGATGCGGAAGCCGCGAATCTTCACCTGGTCGTCGGTGCGGCCAAGAAACTCCAGAGCGCCGTCCGCCCGCCAGCGGCCGACGTCGCCGGTGCGGTAGACCAGCGCCTCCCCGGCCGCCGGCAGGGGGGTGAAGGTGCGGGCGGTGAGTTCGGGCCGGTTCAGGTAACCGAGGGCGAGGCCCGCCCCGGCGGTGCAGATCTCGCCGGGAACGCCGACCGGCACGAGGTTGTCCCGCCGGTCGATGACATGCACCCGGGTATTGGCGATGGGCCGTCCGAGGGGGATCGGGCCGGCGGCGTCTTGGCGGCGGACCCGGTGGGTGGTGGTGAAGGTGGAGTTTTCCGTCGGCCCGTAGGCATTGTACAACTCCAGGTCCGGACAGGCGTCGAGAAGCCGCGCCATATGGGACGGACTGGCGCTCTCCCCGCCGGTCCACACCCGCCGCAGGCCCCGGAACATCGCCGGATCGTCGTCGATGCAGCGATTGAACAGGCCGGTGGTCAGGAACATCGCCGTGATGCCGTGTTCGGCGAGCAGCCGGCCGATGCCGCCCGGCTCGAGGAGCGCCTCCCTGGCGGGAACGTGCAGCGCGGCGCCGTTGAGCAGGGCGCACCATATTTCCAGGGTCGAAGCATCGAAGGCCAAGGACCCGGTCTGCAGAAGCCGGTCCCGGGGGGCGAGCTCCTGCGCTCCGGCGTTGCGCACCAGGCGGACGATCCCCCGGTGCGGGACGAGAACCCCTTTGGGCCTGCCGGTGGAGCCGGAGGTGTACATGACGTAGGCCGGCGCGTCGGCGTCGACGGTCACCGGCGTCGCGGCCGGGGCGTCGAGGGCGTCGAAGCGGACGCTGGGAACCAGCTCCGCCAGCTCGTCGCCGCCGTCGACGATGCACAGCCGGGGTCGGGCATCGGCAACGACGAAGCGGCGGCGCTCCTCGGGCCAGGCCTCGTCGAAGGGGAGGTAGACCCCGCCGGCCAGAAGAATGCCGAGAAGGGCGGTGACCGCCTCCGGGCCGCGCTCCATGTGGATGCCGACAATGTCGCCGGGGAGCAGCCCCCGGACGATCAGGGCGGCCGCCAGGCGCTGCGCGCGGTCGGCCAGCTGCTGATAGGACAGCTCCCCTTCCGGGGCAAGAAGCGCCGGCCGCTCCGGAAAGCGCGCGGCCGTCTCCAGGAACAGGGCGGCCACGTCGCTATCGGGGATGGCGGCGGCGGTGGCGTTCCAGCCGCTCAGCAGCCGCTCCTTTTCCGCCGCCTCCATCAGCGGCAGCAGCGTCACCGGCTGTCGCGGGTCGGCGACCAGCCCCGCCAGCAGCATTTGCAGCTGGCGCGCCATGCGGGCGGCGCTCGCCGGATCGAAGAGATCGGCGTTGTATTCGAGGGCGCCGGCGAGTTCCCCACCCCTCTCCTCCATCGCCAAAGTCAGGTCGAACTTGGCCGTGCCGGTCTCCACCTCCAGAAACTCCGTCGTCAGGCCGGGGAACTCCACCTCCTGCGCCGCCGCGTTCTGCAGGGCGAAGACGACCTGGAAGAGGGGAGCGTGGGCCAGATCGCGCGCCGGGGCCAGCTCCTCCACCAGGTGCTCGAAGGGGATGTCCTGATGCGCGTAGGCCTCCAGGCAGGCGCCGCGCGTCCGCCGCAGCAGTTCGACGAAATCCGGATCGCCGGAGAGATCGACACGCAAGGGGAGGGTGTTGACGAAAAAGCCGATGAGCTCCTCCGTTTCACGCCGGTTGCGATTGGCGACCGGCGAGCCGACGACAATGTCGTCCGCTCCGCCGAGGCGGCCGAGCAGGACGGCGTAGGCGCTGAGGAGGGTCATGAAGAGTGTGGCGCCGTGTTCCCGGCCGAGCTGTCTCAGGCTCTGCGTCAACGCCTCGCCGATGCGGAATCTGGCCACCCCGCCGCGAAAGGTCTGTTGCGGCGGCCGGGAGCGGTCGCCGGGCAGCTCCAGCAACTCCGGCGCGCCCTGGAGCGCCGTGCGCCAATATGCGAGCTGGTCCTCCAGGGCCGCGCCGCCCAGGCAGTGGCGCTGCCAGCGGGCGAAGTCGGCGTACTGGACCGGCAGGGGGGGCAGCGGCGAGGGGCGCCCCTGGGCAAAGGCGCCGTACAGCGCCGCCAGCTCTTGGATCAGCAGCCCCACGGACCAGCCGTCGGCGGCGATGTGGTGCAGGGTGGCCAGCAGCACATGCTCCTGCGCGCCCAGCCGCACCAGCAGGGCGCGCAGGGGGGGCTGGCTGGCGAGATCGAAGGGCTTGCGTCCCTCGGCGGCGAGCAGGGCGCGCAAAGCCGCCTCCCGCTCCGGCGCCGGATATGCGCTGAGATCGCGCCGGACCATGCCGGCGAAAGGCGCGTCGGTGACGATCTGCTCCGCCTCTCCCTCGGCGGAGCGGATCAGGGTGCGCAGCGTTTCATGGCGGCGCACCACCGCCGCCAGCGCCCGATCCAGGGCCGGGGCGTCGAGCGCCCCGCCGAGGCGCAGGGCGCCGGTCATGTTGTAGGCGGCGCTCCCTTTGTCGAACTGATCGATGAACCAGAGGCGCTGCTGGGCAAAGGAGAGGGGCAGGTCGCCGGCGCGGGGGCCGGGAAGCAGCGGCGGCAGGTCGTCGTCCCCTTGGCCGGCGCATGCCCGCACCTCTTCCGCCAGGGCGGCCACCGTCGGCGCGTCGAAGAGGCGGCGCAGGGGGATTTCCGCCGCGAAGGCGTCCCGCAGCCGGGAGGCCACCTGGGTGGCCAGCAGCGAGTGGCCGCCCAGTTCGAAGAAGTTGTCGAAGATCCCCACCTCGCGGCCGAGCAGGGAGGCCCAGATGCCGGCGACGATCTCCTCGACGGCGTTGCGCGGGGCGTCCCCCTGCGCCGCACCCTCCCCCGCATCGGGCGCCGGCAGGGCCTTGCGGTCGATCTTGCCGTTGGCGTTGAGGGGAAGAACCGGCAGAAAGACGAAAACCGCCGGAATCATGTAGTCGGGCAGGGTCGCCTGCAAAAAGGAGCGCAGCTGCGCGGCGGCGGGCGCCGGCTCGCCGGCGGCGACCAGCCAGGCGACCAGGTGTCTGCCGGCGACGTCCTCCCGCGGGCCGACAACGGCCTCGCGCACCTGCGGATGGTGGCAGAGGGCCGCCTCGATCTCCCCCGGTTCAATGCGAAAACCCCGGATCTTCACCTGATGGTCGAGGCGGCCGAGGAACTCGATGTCGCCGTCGGGGCGGTAGCGGGCGAGATCGCCGGTCTTGTAGAGGCGGGCGTCGGGCTGGGCGCTGAAGGGGTCGGCAATGAAGCGCTCCGCCGTCAGCTCCGGCCGCCCCAGGTAGCCGCGGGCGAGGCCGGCGCCCCCCAGGTGCAGTTCGCCGGGGACGCCGGCCGGCGTCGGCCGGCCGCGGTGGTCGAGGATATAGGCCTGGGTGTTGCCGATGGGCCGGCCAATGGACGGCGGCTCGCCGAGCCGGCGCAGTTTGCAGGTGGAATAGGTGGTGTCCTCGGAGGGCCCATACAGGTCGTAGACCTTGCCCACCGTCGCCACCGCGTAGACCCGGTCGGCGAGTTCGGTGGTCAGCGGCTCGCCGGCCAGGTTGACCACCCGCACGCTGGCGGGCAGCGCCCGCTGGCGCAGCAGCGCGTCGATGGCGGAGGGGACGGTGTTGACCAGCGTGACCTGCTCGCGGGCGGCGAGTTCCGGCAGCTTCAGGACGGTCTCGGCGAGAATGACCGCGCCGCCGACGGAAAGGGGAAGAAAAATTTCGAAGATGGACAGGTCGAAGCAGATGGAGGTGCCGGCCAGCACCCCGGCAAGCTCGGCCGGGGACCAGACCGAGCGCCCCCAGGCGAGAAAGGCGGCCGCGTTGCGATGTTCGATCGCCACCCCTTTCGGCTGGCCGGTGGAGCCGGAGGTGTAAATGATGTAGGCGAGATGTTCCGGGGCGACATTCCGTTCGGGGTTGGTTGTCGGTTGCCCGGCGTCGCCAGCGCCGTCGCCATCGAGGCGGAGGGTGTGCTCGGCGGTGCGCGGCAGACGCTGGACCAGATCCTCTTGGGTCAAAAGGATGCGGGCGCCGGAATCCTCGAGCATGAAGGCCAGGCGCTCGGCCGGGTAGGCGGGATCCAGGGGGACATAGGCGCCGCCCGCCTTGAGAACGGCAAGCAGGGCGACGATCATGGCGAAGGAGCGCTCCAGCGCAATGGCGACCGGCGCATCGGGGCCGACCCCCAGCGCGATCAGCTGGTGCGCCAGCCGGTTGGCGCGGGCGTTGAGTTCGCCGTAGGCGAGAGCCTCCTGCTGCAGAATCACCGCCGTCGCCTGCGGGGTCTTTGCCGCTTGCGCCTCGAACCGCCGATGCAGCCCTTCTTGCGGCAGAGGCGTGCCGTCGGTGGCGTTCCATTCGCTCAGCAGACACCGTTTTTCCGCCGGGGGCAAAACCTCCAGCGCGCAAAGCGGCGTGTCGGGCGCCGCCTCCAGCGCGGCGACCAGGGATTCCAGGGCCTGGCACATGAAGGCGCAAAGCCGTTCCGGATCGACGGCTGCGTCCACCTGCGCGGTAAGGGCGAAGTCCTCGCCCAGGTCGTCGACGGAGAGGCAGATGGGATAATTGCTGCGCTCGTCCAGGCGCAGCAGCTCGATCCCCTCCAGCCGGGCGCCGGCCTGGCTCGCGTGGCCATGCCGGTAGTTGAACAGGGTGGAAAAGAGCGGGGCCGGGGCCGGTATGCCGCTGCAGCGCTGCGCCAGGCCGAGGGATGCGTGCTCGTGGCGCAGCAGCGCCAGCAGCCGTTGCTGCGTCTCTCGCAGCGCCTCGGCGACGGGGCGGCCGTCGCAGTCGACGCGCAGCGGCAGGGTGTTGATGAACATGCCGAGCGCCCCCTCGACGCCCTCGCCGCCTTGCAGGCGACCGAAGAGCACGGTGCCGAACACCGCCGCGTCCTGGCCGCAGCAGCGCGACAGCACCAGCGCCCAGGCCAGGTGGAACAGGGCGGCCGGCGTTGCCCCGGCGCGGCGTGCCTGACGGCGCAGTCGCGGAGCCAGATCGGCGGGCAGCGCGCGGTGCGCCTCCACGCTCGCCGCGCCGTCCCCCCGCACGTCGTGCAGGTCGAAGGGGGCGGTGGGCGTGTCGATGTCGCCGAGCATGGCGCGGAAGAACGCTGCGTGCTCTTCGGCGGGCGCGCCGCCGCGCGCCTGGGCGACGAAATTGCGAAAGGGCGTCGGCGGCGGCAGCGGCTGGCCGTCGCCGCGCAGGCGCGCCGCGATCTCATCGAGGACGAGGTCGAGGGTCGTGTGGTCCATGATCAGATGGTGCGAGAGGAAGAGCAGCAGCCAGCGCTCCCCGTCCTGCGCCAGCACCAGGCGCAGCAGGGGCGCCCGGCTCAGGTCGAGACGGGTGTGGCGTGGATGCAGATAATCCCGCAGCTGTTCGGCGACGGGCCCCGCCGCCGGAGCGAAATGCTGGATTTCGACGGGCAGCGCCGCCCGGCGCCAGACCACCTGCATCGGCTCGGACAGCTCTTCCCAGACCACCGCGCTGCGCAGGATGTCGTGGCGATCGACGACCGCCTGCAAGGCCGCGACAAAGGCGTCGCAACGGGGCCGGGAGTCGAAGGCGAGCAAGGCGTGGCTCAGGTAGGGGTCGCCGGTGCTGTGCAGCCGATGATGGAAGAGGATCCCCGCCTGCGGCGGCGTCAGCGGGTAAATATCCTGAATGTTGGGCGCGCCGCCGTCGACGGTGGCCGCGATCCGGTCGATGGCGCTTTGCGGCAGGACGGCGAGGGGGAGCATGTCGGGGGTGATGCGGACGGCGGCGGCGGGAATCCGGTTCTCCGGCGCCGGCGCCGGGCTGAAGCGCTCAAGCGCGCCGATGCGCGGCGCCAGTTCGGCGATGGTGGGCGTTTCGAAAAGCCAGCGCACCGGGACGGTGATGGCCAAGGCGTCGCGCAGGCGGGCGGTCAGTTGCGTGGCGAGCAGCGAGTGTCCGCCCAAGGCGAAAAAGTTGTCGTGGATGCCGGGGCTGCTCTGCTGGAGCACCTGGCCCCAGAGTCCGGCGAGGATCTCCTCCAGCGGCGTGCGCGGCGGCGCGGTAGCGGTCCCGTCCTGCTCCGGCGCGGGCAGCGCCCGGCGATCGACCTTGCCGTTGGCGGTGAGGGGGAGCGCCTCGAGGACAACAAAGGCGGCCGGCAGCATGTAGTCGGGCAGCGTCTTCTGCAAAAAGGCGCGCAGTTCGGCGACCGGCGGCACGGCGGCTGCGGCGGCGGGAACGAGATAGGCCGCCAGGGACAGGGGGCCGGCATCCTCGCGGGCGATGACGACGGCCTCGCCGATGCGCGGGTGGGAGGCGAGGGCGGCTTCGATTTCACCCAGTTCGATGCGAAAGCCGCGAATCTTCACCTGCTGGTCGAGGCGGCCGAGGCATTCCAGATTGCCGTCGGGCCGGTAGCGCGCCAGGTCGCCGGTCTTGTAGAGGCGGTCGCCGGGGCGGTCGCTGAAGGGGTCGGCGATGAATTTTTCGGCCGTGAGCTCGGGGCGGTTCCAGTAGCCGCGGGCGAGCCCCGCCCCGCCGATGTGCAGTTCGCCGGGAACGCCGATGGGGGTGGGTTGCAGATCGTGGTCGAGAACGTAGAGCCGGGTGTTGGCGATGGGGCGGCCGATGGGGACGGCGCCGCTGTGCGGATCCTCCGGCCGCGCCTCATAAACGCAGCAGCCGACCACCGTCTCCGTCGGGCCGTACTCGTTGATCAGGCGCGTCGACGGCGCGTGCCGGCGCCAGGGCGCCAGCGTTTCGGCCAGCAGATTTTCGCCGCCGATGACGAGGGTTTTGCTCCCCCCGGCCAATTCGTCGGGGCCGAGTTGCCGACCGAGCAGTTCCAGGTGCGCCGGGGTGATCTTGACCAGGCTGCGCCGCCTCTTCTCGCGCAGGGCGGCAAGAAGAGCCTCTCCTCCGATATCCTCCGGCAGCAGCTCGACATAGCCGCCGGACAGCAGGGGCGGATAGATGCTGGTGACCGTCAGGTCGAAGGAGATGGAGGAGTGCACCGGCGACGCTTCTGCGGCCGCCGGGCCGTAGGCCTCGATGGCCCACAGAAGGTAATTGCTCAAGCCCCGGTGTTCGATCATCACCCCCTTGGGACGGCCGGTGGATCCTGAGGTGTAGATGATGTAAGCGAGGTGGCCGGGAGCGACGGGACGCTGCGGGTTGTGCTCCGGCACTTCGGCCAGGGCCGACCAGTCGTCCAGGCACAGGACATGCTCGGCGATCCGCGGCAGCCGATCCGGCAGGTGCGACTGGGTGAGCAGGATTCGGGCCTGCGAGTCCTCCAGCATGAAGGCCAGGCGCTCGTCCGGATAGCTCGGGTCGAGGGGAAGGTAGGCGGCGCCGGCCTTCAGCACCGCCAGCAGGGCGACGATCAGCTCCGGCGAGCGCTCCAGGGCGATGGCCACCGGCGCGTCGGGCCGCGCGCCGAGGGCGAGCAGCCGGTGGGCCAGTTGGTTGGCCCGGCCGTTGAGCTGGGCGTAGTCGATACGCCGGTCGCCGGCGAAGAGCACGGCGGTCGCGTCGGGGGTGGCCGCCGCCTGCGCCTCGAAGAGCTGATGGACGCAGGTGGTGGGCAGCACCCTTGCCGTCGCATTCCAATCGGTGAGCAGCCGCCGCTTTTCCGCCGCCGGCATGACCTCCAGCAGACGCACCGGGAGCTGCGGGTTGGCCAGCAGCGAGCGCAGCAGGGCGAGAAAACCGGTGGCGAAGCGGGCGATGGTCGCCTCGGCGAAGAGGTCGGCGCGGCCGTCCCAGTCGAGCAACAGGCCGCCCTCGAATTCCAGGACATTGCAGCAGAGGTCGAAGGCGGTGAAGCGCAGGGGGTCCGGCTCGATGGCGGCGCTCAGGCCGAAGGCGTCGGCGGGATCGATCCGGCGCTCCAGGTTGAAGGTGACCGAAACGGGGGGCGCCTGAACGGCGTTGAGCTTCAGGTCGCGAATCAACTCCGCCAAGGGATAATCCTGATGCTGCCAGGCGTCGGGCAGCAGTTGGCGCAGGCGGGCCAGAACGGCGTCGACGGTCTCCTCCGGGGCGACCGGACAGGGGATCGGCAGCAGGTTGGCGCAATTGCCGACGAGGTGCTCGGCGTCGGCCAGGGAACGGGCGCCGGCGGGGACGCCGATGACCGCTTGCGCCGCGCCGCAGAGGCGGCGCAGGTAAATCGCGAAGGCGCCGAGCAGGGTCATGGACAAGGTGCAGCCGCGCTCCTGGCCGAAGCGGACGATTGCCGCGCGCAGCTCGCCGTCGATCGCCACCCGCTGGTGATGGGCGCTGTAGCCGGGCAGCGGCGGACGGGGCCGGTCCAGGGGCAGATCGATGGGGGAGAGGCCCTTCGGCAAGCGCGCCAGCCACCAGTCGCGCTGGCGGTCGAGGGCGCCGGAGCGCCGCTCTTCCGCCAACCAGTCGAGGGAGCGGCGGAAGGGGAGCGGCGGCGGCAGTTGCACGGCGCTCCCTTCCAGGGCGGCGCGGCAGAGGCGGCCGGTCTCCTCGATCAGCACGCCGAAGGACCAGCCGTCCACCAGTATGTGGTGGGCGCTGAAGACCAGCAGGTGTTCCTCTTCGCTCATGCGGATGAAAAAGACGCGGAAAAGGGGCGGCGCGGCGCAATCAAAGGGCTCCTGGCGGATTTCCCCGAGGCGCTGCGCGGCCCGCTCTTCGCGCTCCTCGGCGGCGCAGAGGGAGAGGTCGAGCAGGGGGACGGCCACGGCAACCTGGTCGCGAACGGTCCAGACGCCCCCTTCGCCATCGATGACGGTGCGCAGCGCTTCATGGCGGGCGACCACCGCCCGCACCGCGTCCTCGACGACCCGGTGTTCGAGCTTGCCGCGCAGGCGGACCGCCAGTTGCAGGCCGTAAGCCAGGGATCCTTCCGGGGAGATTTGCGCCAGGCTCCAGAGCTGCCGCTGCGCTTCGGAGAGGGGACCGGTCAGGGGCAGGTTCGCGGCGGCCGGCGGCTCGCCGGCGGCGGGCCCTTGCAGAAATCCGCCCGCCCGCAGCAGGCGCACGCTCTTGCGCACGGCCTCGACGATAAAAGAGATATCCGCCTCGGTGTGGGCGGTGCAGAGGAAGCAGGTGCGTCCTTCCCAGATATAGACCCCATGCGCGATCAGGGCATGGAAGAAGAGGTCCGTGTCGAGGGGCTGAAAGAGGTAGCTGGAGTTGCCGGCGGAAACGAAGCGGAACATCGAGCCGAAATAGACCACCCGGAGCGGGGCCTGTTCTTCGTCGAAAAGGGCGTTGAGGGTGCGGGCCAGCGCCTCCGTGCGCCGGTTCAGACCCTGTTGCAGGGCCGGCCCCTCCCGCCGCAGACGATTTAGCACCGCCAGGGCGGCGGCCATGGCCAAAGGATGGCGACAGAAGGTGCCGGCGGCGAAGGTCTTGGTGGCCAGGGGCCGGGAGTCGTCGCCGTACCGCCACGCGCCGCCGTCGATGCCGTCGAGCAGGGCCGCCCGCCCGGCCACCACCCCGAGGGGGAGGCCGCCGCCGAGCAGCTTGCCGTAGGTGACGAGGTCGGCCTGGACGCCGAAATGGGCCTGCGCCCCGCCCGGATGGCTGCGGAAGCCGGTGATGATCTCGTCGAAAATCAGCGGGACGCCGGTCGCGGCGGTCAGTTCGCGCAAGCGGCGCAGAAACTCGGCCGGTTGCAGGTCGGGGCGGCGGCTCTGCACCGGTTCGACCAGAACGGCGGCGAGACGTCCGGCCTCCTGGCGGATTGTTTCCAGCGCGCCCTCCTCGCCGTAGGGGAGGACGAGAACGTCCTGCAGCCAGCCGGGCGGCACGCCGGGGGCCATAGGCAGGGTCTCGGCATCGGGTCCGGCCACCGCCAGGGTGCCGTCGGAGTGGCCGTGATAGGAGACGGAAAAAAGGACGACGCGGGTCTTGCCGGTGGCGGCCCGGGCGAGGCGGATCGCCGTCATCACCGCCTCGGTTCCCGAATTGCAGAAGGTCACCCGTTCCACGCCGGTCAGTTCTCGGATGCCGGCCGCGACTTCGCCGGCCAAGGGAGACTGGGGGCCCAGTTGCATGCCGAGATCGAGCTGGTCGCGAATGGCCCGGGCGACGAACTCGGGGTTGTGGCCGAAGAAATGAACGCCGAAGCCGAGGGTCAGATCGAGGAACGAATTGCCGTCGACGTCAACGAAGCGCGCCCCGGCCGAGGAGACGGCCTGGATCGGATAGAGGATCTCTTTGATTTCGGGGCGAAAGCCCATGCTGTTGCGCAGGTCGGCCAGCATCGGGCGGAACTCTTCCGCCGCCTGCCTGGAGCGGCGGGTGCGCTGCCGGTAGGAGGCGATGAAGGTCTCCAGAAAACTCTGCTGTTCCGCCGTCAGGGGGCGGGACCAGGGATCCGGATCCCACGCCCCGCCTTGCCCGCCGCCCAGGGGGCGGGCGTCGTCGGCCGCGCCGGCCTGGTCGATCCCGGATGCCGGCTGGCGACCCCGCAAAAAGGCGAGCTGTTTCGTCACCACCTCGCTCAGGGTCCGGGCGGCGATCTCCGACTGCACCGTCGCCGCCGCCTGCGCCTGGCAGCGCAGAACATTCTCCCAGGACGACTCGCCCGGCGGATCCGTCGGCGGGGAGGCGGCCGGCGTCGCGATTTCGGTCGGGGCGTCGCTTAGGCGGGGCTCGATGAAGGCGCAGAGGGCCTCCAGATGGTTTTCCCCCTCGAAGAGCTGGCGCACCGAGACCTTCACCCCGAAGGCGCCCTGCACCGCCCGGGTCAATTCCATCAGGAGCAGGGAGTCGGCGCCCATGTGCAGGAAAGGGATGCGGTCTTCCACCGCCGCCGGTTCGCTGCGCAGCAGGCGCGCGACGATCTCCCGCAGCTGCTCCCGCAGTGTGTCGCCGGAAAGAGCCGGAGCGGCGGGAGACGACGGGCGGGGCGCCGCGGCCGGGGGGAGAGAGCTAGCCGCTTCGGTGAACCAGTGCCGGCTGCGCAGGAAGGGGTGCCCCGGCAGCGCGATGGGCTGGCCGCCGAAGGGGCGATGGAACGCCGCCCAGTCGATGCTTGCGCCGGCGACGTACAGCTCGGCGAGGCTTTCGGTGATCCGGCGGCCGTCGCTGGCTGCCTGGCGCAGGCTCGGCAGCCAGCGGAAATCATTCGCTCCGGGTTCGTCCTCCAGCGCGCGGGCGCCCATCCCGAGCAGCACCGGGGCGGGGCCGATCTCGATGAAAACGGTGCAACCCGCCGCCGCCAGGGTCTTCATCCCCTCGGCGAAGCGGACGGCATCGCGCAGGTGGGCGCTCCAGTAGCCGGCATCGGCCATTTCCGCGCCGGCCGGCCGGCCGGAAAGATTGGAGACGACGGCGAGGCGGGGCGGGGCGAGGGGCGTTGCGGCGAGAATCTGCCGAAAGGGTTCGAGGACCGGCGCCATCAGCGGGGAATGGAAGGCGTGGGAAACCTCCAGACGGCGGGTGCGCACCCCTTCCGCCTCGAAGTCCGCCAGAAGAGATTGCACCGCCTTTGCGCCGCCGGAAATGACGACGTGCCGGTCGCCGTTGACAGCGGCGATGGCGACCTCGTCCCGGCAGGGGGCGAGTTTCGCCGTCACCTCCCCTGCGCTCGCGAAGACGGCGGCCATGGCCCCCCCCTCGGGCAGGTCCTGCATCAACCGCCCCCGGGTGGCGATGAGGCGCAGGGCGTCTTCCAGCGAGAACACCCCGGCCAGGCAGGCCGCCACGTATTCGCCGACGCTGTGCCCCAGCAGCAGGTCCGGTTCGACCCCCCAGGATCGCCAGAGGGCGGCGAGGGCGTATTCGACGGCAAAGAGGGCCGGCTGGGTCCATTCGGTGCGGTGGACCAGCGCCCCTTCTTCCCCCTCGGCGAGGAGGATTTCGACGAGGGAGCGTCCGGTGTGCGGCTGCAGCAGGGCGTCGCACCGATCGAGGACCTCCCGGAAGCGGGGGTGGGTGCGGTAGAGGCCGGCCGCCATGCCGGGATACTGCGCACCCTGGCCGCTGAAAAGAAAGGCGATCTTCGGTTGCGCCGCCGGTCGGGGCGGGGCGGCGGCGGACGGGCTTGCCGCCCGCGCGGCGGCGTCCAGGGCGTTGCGCAACTCCTCGACGGAGTCGGCGGCGAGGGCCAGGCGGTGGCCGTAGTGGGCGCGCCGGACATGGGCCGAATAACAGAAATCCTTCAGGGAAAGATCCGGCTGGCGTTCCAGGCGATCACGGAAAGCGGCCGCCAGCAGCGGCAGCGCCGCCCGGGTTTTGGTCGAAAGGGCGAGGATGGCCACGGGAAGGTCCGGCGCTTCGGCCGGTTTCGGTTTCGCCGCCGATGCCAGCACCAGATGGACGTTGACGCCGCCGAAGCCGAAGGAACTCACACCGGCGAGGCGCGGTCCGGACCGGGGCCATGGGCGAACGGCGAGAGGAAATTCGAAGGCGGCGTTGGGCGGGATGTGCGGATTGCGCTCGCGGAAAAGCAGGTTGGGCGGGATCTCGCCCGTTTCCAGGCAAAGGACGGTCTTGATCACTCCGGCGATGCCGGCGGCGGCTTCCAGATGGCCGATGTTCGTTTTGATCGCGCCGATCAGGCACGGCGGCGCGGCGGCACGTTCGCCGAGAACCACGCCGAGGGCTTCGAGTTCGATGGGATCGCCGAGGGGGGTGCCGGTGCCGTGCGCCTCGATGAAGCCGATCTGTTCCGGCGTCGCCCCGGCGGCGCGCAGCGCCGCGCCGACGACCTGCCGCTGCGCCTGCGGGTTGGGCGCGGTCAGGCCGTTGCTGGCGCCGTCCTGGGCGACGGCGGAGCCGCGGATCACCGCCCGCACCGGATCGCCGTTGCGCAGCGCCGCCGAGAGGGGTTTGAGCACGACCGCCCCGACCCCTTCGCCGCGCACATAACCGTCGGCGGCGGCATCGAAGGTCTTGCAGTCGCCGGTGGCGGAAAGCATCCCCGCCCGCCCGAGGGCGGCGGTGATCTTCGCATCGAGGATCAGGTTGACGCCGGCGGCGATGGCCAGAGTGCTTTCCCCCTGGCGCAGACTGGCGCAGGCCTGATGGATCGCCGTCAGGGAAGAGGAGCAGGCGGTGTCCACCGCCAGACTGGGCCCGCGAAAATCGAAAATATAGGAGATGCGGTTGGCGGCGATGCTCAGCGCCGTCCCCGCAGCGAAATACCCCTCCGGAGCGTCGGTGGCTGCCGCCGCAAGACGCCCGTAATCGCTGCCGCTGATGCCGACGAAGACGCCGACCGGCTGTCCAGCCAGGGCGCCGGGGACCAGGGCCGCGTCCTCCAGGGCGCGTTGACAGACCTCGAGCAGCAGCCGCTGTTGCGGGTCGATGCAGGCCGCCTCCCGGGGCGCGATGCCGAAGAACCCCGGATCGAATAGCTCGATCCCTTCCAACCAGCCGCCGCGCTTGTAGTCTGGTCCCCGGTCCCCCTCCCGGCCGGCGGGCGGGGAACCGATGCCGCTGCGCCCCGACCACAGCAGGTCCCGGAGAGCCTCCGCATCGGCGGCGCCGGGGAAGCGGCAGCCCATGCCGATGATGGCGACCGGCTCGGCGGCGGGCATCGCCGTCGCCGTGGTCGCCGCCGCTGGCGCTGGCGCCGAAGCGGTGGCTTCTTCCGTCAGATGGCGGACGATTTCGCCGATGGTGGGGTATTCCCAGACCAGGGTCGGCGAGAGGGCGCGGCCGGTGTGCGCCGCCAGATCGCCGGAAAGACGCACCGCATTTCTGGAATCGAGGCCGAAACTGGCCAGCGGTTCCGTGTCCCGGATCGTCTCGACAGGCACGCCCACGGTTTGCGCCAGCCATTCGCCGATCCAGGCGGCGAGGGTGGCGGCGGAAGCCGGCGGCGGGAAAGCGGCGGGGGCATGGCCCTGAAACCGCCAGCCGGCGATCTCGTGCAGGGCGTCGTCCAGATAGTCTTGACGGACTTTGCGGCGCTGGATTTTGCCGCTCGATGTTTTGGCCACCGCCCCGGGCTTGAGCAGGCAAATAGCGTGCGTCTGCAGACCGTGCTCTTCGGCGATGCCGCGACGAATCGCCGCGAACACCGATTCGGGCCGCATTCGGCGTAGAAAAGATCGCTCCACCTCCTGCACCACGACAAGGCTTTCTTCGCCGTCGATGCCGACGGAGAAGGCTGCGCCGCTGTTGGGGCGCAGGCCGGGGTGGCACTGCTGGACGGTTTTTTCGATATCCTGGGGATAATGGTTCAGGCCGCGAATGATGATGACCTCCTTGCTCCGGCCGGTGACGTAGAGTTGCCCGCGATGCAGAAAGCCGAGATCGCCCGTCCGCAGGAACGGGCCTTCGCCGGTTTCGGCGATCCGCGCCTGAAAGGTTGCCGCCGATTCCTCGGGTCGCCGCCAGTAGCCCTGGGCGACGCTCGGGCCGCAAATCCAAACTTCGCCGATGCGGTCGGCGGCCGCCGGCTTTCCGGTCAGCGGATCGACGATCTTCACCACCGTTGTTCCGGCGCAGGCGCCGCAGGAGACAACGGCCTGGGCGTCGGCGAGGCCGGCCGTCACCGGGACGACCTGGCCGGCGAGCAGGGCGGACCGATCGAAAAAGGCGACGTCGGTGGGACTGTCGGCGCCGGAGGTCGTCGTCTTCAAGGTCGTCTCCGCCAGGCCGTAGGCGGAGCAGACGGCGGCGGCGGCGAGACCGGACGGGGCGAAGGCGTCGCAAAAGCGCTGGAGCGACTGCGCCCGAATCGGCTCGGCTCCGTTGTAGACCGCTTGCAGGCTTGTCAGGTCGAGGTGCGCCCGCTGCTCCGGCGTGGTTGTGTCGACGCACAGATCGAAGGCGAAATTGGGGGCGCCGCTGATCGTCCCCCGGTAACGGCCGATGACTTCCAACCAGAGGGCGGGGCGCTGGAGAAAGGCGGCGGGCGCGAGGATGATGGCGGGCATTCCCTTGTAGAGGGGGTAAAGAAGACCGAGGATCAGGCCCATGTCGTGGAAGGGGGGCAGCCAGGTCACCATCTTCGGCTGATCGACGGCGGGCAGCGCCTCGTCTATTTCGCTCAGGTTCGCCAGAACATTGCCGTGCGAAACCATGACCCCCTTCGGCTGCGCCGTCGAGCCGGAGGTGTATTGCAGGTAGGCCAGGGCGTCGGCGGCGATGGCGGGCGGCGTCCAGGCGGCGTGCAGACCGCCGGCGATGTCGTCGGTGGCGATCTTGGGCAGGCGGTCGAGAACGGCGGCGGCGGCGAAGGATTTCTCCGCAATGGCGAGCAGGCTTGCGGTGCCGAGGATGAGCGATGCCTGCGCATCGGCGGCAATGGCCTCCAGCCGCTCGTACGAATTTTTGTTTCGCGACGGATTGGCCGGAACGGCGGTGACCCCGGCGAACAGACAGCCGAGAAAGGCCTCGACGAATTCCACCCCCGGCGGGTAAAGAAGCAGCGCCCGCTCGCCCCCGGCCCCCTGCCGCTGCAGCACGGCGGCGATCGCTTGCGCCCGTTCGGCGAGGGTGGCGTAATCGATGGCGGACTTCACCGTGACGGCGTCCAGCAGATGGACATACGCTTGATCGGCGGGATTTTCCCGGGCGCGCGTGAGAGCGAGATCGACAAGGTTGTTACAAAACATTCCAGCATCCCTTCAGGGGGTTCGGCCTACGTCCGGGGATAATGCGCGGGTTTATTTTTTGGCTGAAGGTTTTGGCGGGCTGGCTATCTCCTGATAGATCTCGTCGGCGGCGCTGAGAATATCGACCGACGGGTTGTAGCCGATCAACTGCGCCGTCTTGAGATTGAGGGCGATCTTGAGCGGACTTCGGTATTCCTGCGAGAGTTGCCGGGGCTTGGCCCCGTTGAAGACGTGGGCGATGGTCTGGGCGTAGAAGCGCCCCAGGTAGCGGAACTCGGCCAGGGAGACGCTGAGCAGCACGCCGTGTTTCACTTCCTCAGACAGACCTTGGGCGAAGGAGGGGATTTTTCGGGCAATGAGCGGGGCGATGATGTTCGGCATGTTGGTCACCGTCACCCCGGGGTGGCGGGCGAGGTAGACGGCGTCGACCCGCGGGGCGAGGTCCTGGTAGCAGCGGGCGATGGCCGCCTCGGCCTCGGCGGTGCTGCGGTCCTTGTAGGTCGCATTGCAGGGGACGATCTGAAAGCCCCCCACCCTGGCGATGCTTTCCACTTCGTCGATGGCGCCGAAACTTCTCCCGTCGGGGGTGTCCTCGTAGGCCACGCCGAGCCGGGAAAATCCGAAAATGTCGTGAAACAGCTGCACCTGCCGCGCATGCCGGTTCGGTTCGACCTTGGCGTGGATGTGATCGAAGCCGGAATCGGCGACGCTGCGGATGATCCCCGCCTCCAGGGCGTCCGTCGTCGAGCCGACGATGGTCGGGGTCGCATGATCGTTCTGCGCCATGTCCTTGCCCGCCCAGGTCCCCAGGGCCAGCACGAGATCGATATCCTTGCCGCCGTTGAGGCGGGAGACGAGTTTTGCCCTGGTCTCCTTGCGCCGCCCTTCGTCCCAGCCGGAGGAATAATGGGCGTCGCCGACGAATTCAAGATACCGGCTCCGATCCGGCGCCGCCAACCACCGCCACAGCTGCGTGGTGTCGTCCGGTTGATCGAGGGCGGGGATCGCCGCTTCCTCCATCCAGCCAAGCTTCATCAGCCCCGTCACCATGGCGATGAGGGTCTGCTGATAGGAGCTGTACGGTCCCCCCTCGATATAGCCGATGCGCCACTTGTTACCCTGGTTCAGGGTCGGCGTGTCGGCGAATTCGCGCGTCGCGGCCGGCGCCGGGGCGCAGAGGAGAATGAACAGAAGCGTTGCGGCCAAGGGGACGGACGGAAAGTTGAAGCGCATTGCGATCCTCGTTGGAAAATGGAGTGCGAAATTCTCAACCGGTCGATCCGGCGGCGCGCTTCGGGGGCGCTTTCCTGTCGGAGGCGATGACCAGCAGAATTCCGAGGATGGGGGTGAGCAGCAGGGACGCGAAAAAATAGCCCCAGAAGCCGAATTTTCGATTCAGTCCGGCGATGCCGACAACGATGCTGGCGGCGATCAGGATCAGCAGAAGTTCCATAAGCGACCTCCTGTTCGGTCAGGCGCTGTCTCAGCGCGCAGGGACGGCCCCGGCGGCCCAGGGGGGGGACGTTGCGGGCAAGGCGGCGGCCGCCGGGTTTTCGGCGGTGTTCAGGATGAGCGGCAGACCGCCTTCGCCGCTGCCGAAGACGACCACCTTGGCATTGGGCGATTTGGCCAGGTCGAGGGAGGCCTGGATGCCCTGCCATTTCAGCAGATCCTTGGTCAGGCTCTGGGCGATGATCTGCTGATAGGTTCTGATCCCTTCGGCTTCGATCCGCTTGCGGTCCACCTCGGCCTGCTCGCGTTTCAGACGGAAGGCGTATTCGAGAAAGATCTGCTCCTGGCGCAGCTTGGCCTCAATGGCGTCATTGATCTGCGGGGGCAGCAGAATCGATTCGACGATGATGGCGTCGTAAATAATCGGCAGCCTGCCGGTCTCCTGGATCGCCTCGATGAGGACCTCGTCCTGGATGACATGGCGTTTGCTCGTGTAGAGTTCCTCCGGGGTGTACTTGCCGATGACTTCGCGCACCGACGAGATGGTGGCGGGAACGATGATTTTCTCGTCGTAATCGGGTCCGACGAGCTGATGCAGCAGCGGCAAGTGGCCGCGGTCGGGATGATAACGGACCGAAACCTTGATGCCCACGGTCAGGCCGTTCATGGTGAGGACATTGACTTCCTGGATGAGCTTCCGCACCCGGGTTTCGTAGATATACATCTTGTCCCAGGGAAAGATGATGTTGACCCCCTCGCCATAGGCCTGCTGGACGGTTCCCCGGTTGAAGAACCTTTTGAACAAAACCCCGGCATGCCCCGGGTAGACGGTAATGAAGATCGAATCGAAGAAAAACACCAGAAAGAAAAGGAAAATGAGCAGCCCGAGGGCGATTTTGATCGCGTGCCGCTGCAGCTTGGCCAGCAGGCGGGAGGCCATGCTCCTCAAGCCTCCGGCGGCGCTGGCTACGGATTCTGTCGTTTGTGCTTCCATGGAAACCGTCCTCAGAAAGTTCTTTGGGGCAGCGTGTTGCCGCGCCAGTAATTGTCCAGAACATGCTCGATGGCCTGAACCTCGCGGTGGATGCACTCCGCTTCGTCGGGGGCGGTCAACTCCCCCCGGCACATGCCATAGGCGATGGGGCACAGTTTCAGCGAGAGGATGCATTCGCCCAGCAGGGGCGCCGACGGGATATGCGAGCGCGCCGCCAGAAGAATGTCGAGGAGGTAGGCCGACTGGCAGTCGGCGAGGCGGTCGCCGAAGGCGAAGGTGTTTTCGTAGCAGGCGAGCCGTCGTTGGACGGTGGCGGTAAGCACCTCATTCATGTCGGATCGGCCGGTTTCGCGGATGGCCGGGTAGATCGCCGCGTAGAAATCCGCCGCCGGCCCCTCGTTCTGCGCCGGTCCCTCGTTGTGGCCGCAGGCCGGGAGGAGACAAAGCAACGCCATCGCCAACACTTTGCTCATGAAGCGCATTGCGGCACCTGCCCGTCGTTGAAGGGGACCATCCGGCCGTAATCCATCTTGAGCACCCGGTCGGCAAAGGCAAAGTAGCGATCGTCGTGGCTGACGGCGATAATCGTTTTCCCCTGCGCCTGGAAGTCCCGCAGGAGAGTTTCGTAGAAATACTGCCGGAACTCGGGATCCTGGTCCGCCGCCCACTCGTCGAACACGCAAATCGGGCGGTCGTCAAGAATGCTGACGATCATCGCCAGACGTTTCTTTTGCCCGGTGGACAGATTGATGTCCGAAAACGCCCCGTCCTGGAAACGGACCTTGTCCTCCAGGCGCATCAGGCGCAGCAGTTTTTCGACCTTCGCGGTATCAACGGCGTCGATGCCGTACACCCGGTCGAAGAGGTGGAAGTCGCCGAAGATGGCCGAGAACATCTCCCGAAAATCGGCCGTGGCGGCGGCGGTCAACGGTTTGCCGTCCACCCTGATTTCGCCGCCGGCGGGATAGTACAGGCCGGTGAGCAATTTGAGCAGGGTCGATTTGCCGCTGCCGTTGCCGCCGATGAGAAACAGCAGCTCCCCCTTGCGGATCGTCAGATCGATCGGCCCGATTTTGAATCCGGCGGCGGTTTCGGTGTCCCGGTAATGAAAGGAGACCTGATCGAAAACGATCTCCTCGAAGGACGCCAGGCCGTTGGCGGAAGAGGCGGGCTCGCCGGCGGGCTGCCGTTGCCGCGTCTGATCGAGTTTCTCCTCCAGGGTATAGAGGTTTTCGACGGCGACATTGGCGCGCTGGTAGAACGGGATGGCATTCACCAGAATTTCGATGGGACCGACGATGAACAAAATGGTGGCGGTGATCTGCACCACCAGTTGCGGGCCGATCTGGTCGAGTTGCGGCATGAGAAAAATAATCGCCGCCAGGAGCAGATAAAAGAAGGTTTGCGAAAAGAGAAAAACGACCACGAACTTTTTTCGGGTCTGGATCTTCAACGCCTCCGTCTCCAGGGCGGTTGTCGCAAGTCGTTGGAAGTGGTCGGCGCTCTTCTTGCGCGCCAGCTTGAGCTCCTTGAACCCGTGGATGACCTGCTGCAGGTGGCCCAGGAAGACGTTTTCCTTTTTCGCCGTCTCCCGCAGTTCGGCGATGATCCGGGCTTCCAGGCGCAGAATAAAAACGGTGCCGACCACCACCGAGGCCACGGTCAGGAAGAAGGCGAGTTTCGACAGCGTCGCCAGGTACAGCACGCAGAACAGCAGCATGGTCGAGGCCTGCAACGCGTTGACAATGATCATCGAGGCCTGGGAGATGGTCTCGGTGTCCTGCGCGATGCGGTTGTAGATATCGGCCCTGCCGATCCGCTCCAGATCCGCCAGATCCGATTTGCGGATTTTATCCGCCAGGCGGACGCGGATGCCGCGAATGATGTTCTCGGAGATGACGGCGCATTTTTCCAGGGAGTATTTCTTGCCGGCGATGAAGATGCCCAGCGCGATGAAGAAAAGAAGGAAATAACGGTAGCTGAGTTCGGTGGCGCCGGTGGTGCGGATGGCGATGTTGATGATGGCGAGAAGCCCGGCGTTGGCCACCCCCGAAAGCAGAGCCATGACGACCACCGAGGTGCCGGGAATGCTCGATTCGCTTTTGTAGAGGCGGTACAGGTTCATTTCATTCCATTCCGAAGACGCGGCTGTGCCATGTCGTCCTTGATTTGCCAAGGCGCCGAATGGTTTAATGCGCTGTCGGCGATGGGGTGGTTGCTCCGATTCGGACGAAAATTCCCGTTGGGGTAGCGGAATTCTCTTCCATCGGCAATACGCTACTTATTTCTCAAAGCCTTAGCAATAGTTTTCTTTTAATCCGGAAGGAAAATCGGTGCACCTTTTCTGTCTTCCTCATGCCGGTGGCAGCGGCGCCGCGTATCGGGCGCTTTCGCCGCATCTTGCCAAGTTCATTCGCTTGCGTCCCCTGGAATTCCCCGGCCGGGGCCGGCGGCTGTCGGAGCCCCTGTTGCACGACCTGCCGGCGGTGGTCGAGGACTTATGCCGGCAGATTGCCTGCTTCGATGGACCCTACGCCATTTACGGCCACAGCATGGGCGCTCTCGCCGGTTGCCTGCTGGCAAACCGGCTTGCCGCTCTGGGCCGCCCCCTCCCGTGCCACCTTTTCGTTTCCGGGCGCAAATCCCCCGCCGCGCCGAAAGACGCCGCGCCGATTTCCCGGTTGCCGCGCGACGCCTTTCTCGACCGGGTTATCGCCCTCGGCGGGACGCCGCCGGAAATCGCCGCGGACCGGGATTTTCTTTATTTCATCGAGCCTGTGCTGCGCGCCGATTTCGCCGCCGTCGAGAGCTATGCGCACCCTCCGCAGCGTCTCGGCGTGCCGGTCAGCGTTCTGACCGGAGCGGACGAGGGGCGCACCGAAGAGGACGTCCGGCTTTGGCGCCAGACCTGCGGGCAGGACGTCCAATTCTTCGATTTTCCCGGCGGTCATTTCTTCCTCTTCGCCCAGTGGCCGCAAATCGGGCGCCTCATCTCGAACACCCTGCACCCCCACGCGCGACTCTCCCGTGCCGACGACCCGTGCGTGAACGCATGAGCCGCCGGGTGGCTATCTTTTACGCCTCTTTTTCCGGGCGGTGGGGTGAAGCTGAATTGAATGCCCATCTCGCCACCTTGCCGCCCTCTCTCCGGGCGCCGATTGGTCGGTATCGGCGCTGGCAGGATCGGCAACTGGGCTGTCTGGGCAAGCTGCTTTTGCGCCGGGGATTGAATTTTTACGGCTATCCCGCCGCTGCGCTGGAGGGCCTGCGGCATACCGCGTCCGGGCGCCCTTATCTTGACGCGGACATCGATTTCAATATTTCCCATTCCGGAGAGTTCGCCGCCTGCGCCGTGGCGGCCGGCGGCCGGGTCGGCATCGACCTGGAAAAAATTGTCCCGCTGGCGCTGAACGATCTGCTCTCCTGCATGCGCCGGCAGGAGCAGGAGAGCATATTGTCCTCGCGCAACCCGTCCGCAACCTTCCTCGATTACTGGGTGGCCAAGGAAAGTCTCGTCAAATTGATCGGACACGGCATCGGCGATGGAATTAGCGATATTTTAGTTGACAAAGGATTCGGTCGTTTTCATGATGAAACAATTGTCTTAAAAGACGTTCCCATTTCAGATGGTTACAAGTCTTGCCTGGCAACCGATTTCGAACCGACGGAAGTTCTGCTAAATCGCTGTTTTTGGTGACGGCGGCGCGGTGCGGAGTTTTTCACTTGAAGAAGGAGACACAAGCATGGCACAGACCCAGGAAAAGCAGGAATCCGAGAAAGCGGCAGTGGTGGAGATGACGCGTGAAGAGCGGCTCGCCGCCGCCAACGAAAAGGTCAAGACCCGGACTCTGGCTGCCGCCGGGGCGGGACTGGTGCCGATTCCCATTATCGATCTGGTGGCCCTCACCGGGGTGCAGCTTGAGATGCTCAAGTCCCTCTCCTCTCTATACGATGTCCCCTTTCGTAAGGACCTCGGCAAATCGCTGATCACCACCCTGGTCAGTGGCGTGGTTTCGGTGTCCATGGCGCCGGTTCTTGCCTCGTTGGTCAAGATTATTCCGCTTATCGGCCAGACCACCGGCGTTTTGAGCATGAGTGTCATTGGCGGCGCTTCGACCTATGCCGTCGGCAAGGTGTTCATCCAGCATTTCGAGTCCGGCGGCACTTTCCTCGATTTCGACCCGGAAAAGGTGCGGGCCTATTTCGCCGAACAGTTCGACGCCGGAAAGAAAATGGCTGCCGATACCAAACCCAATAAATAAAAATCCGCTTTGATGCTTTCGCAGGAAAGCACAATGGTCGATGGCCAAAGCCAAAAGCGCCAAATGCAAGGCAGACGTACTGATGTGCGTCGTAAGTTGTGAGAACAATTGCAGCAACGCCCGTTGGTGGGTGTTTTCGACACCCACCGCTTTGGCTCCTTTGATTCCGACCGTTAACTCGGGTTCCCCGCGCAGGTGGCCCGAGTTTTTTATTGCCCCATGGGAGAATGGTCGTCCGCGATTTGGCCATTGCCGTTCTGTCATGGCGCTTCTTTGTCCAAGGGAGGAAAAAATATGGGTTCGGCGCGCTGGAGACACCTGGTGGCGTTCGTTTTGGTCGCGGTAATGTGCAATGCCGGCGCGGCTTCGGCGGCCGAGGGGCAGGATCGGAGCGCCGCGGGACGGTGGTGGGAAACCGGTTCTCTCACCGACGGCATGGCAGACGACCGCTTCCTGGTGCACAGCGCCGGACGCTTTTCCTACGATGAAGCCGACGGCAATATCACCGGGAAGGAATACGACATTTCGGCGCCCCTGATCATTCGTTATTGGCGGCTGACCAACCATTTCGAATACCGGTTGCAGCTCGCCGAGCAGGAACTCGAAGGCGGGCGGGGGGATTTTTCCGAGGAGGTCGAAACCATCTCCGAGGAGTTGCGACTGGATCTTTTCAAATATCTCTATGCCGTCGCCGGGTATATCCGGACCAAGGACGATGTCCGGTTCATCGACAAGCGGCACACCTGGTTCGGCGGTCTCGGCTCGAATTTCACCCTGGGAGAGTCCCATGTCATCGGCGTCGCGGCGTATTACGGTTACGAAAAAATGCGTTATACGCTGGACATCGAGGACTTCGAATCCCCTGGCTGGATGTTTCAGCAAAGCTGGAAATGGCAGATCGTTCCGGCGGTTCGTTTTATCCAGGATGCCTTCTATCTCGGCTTTTCCGAAGATGCCAATCGGTATCGGTGGCGGTTGGGCTACGGCTTCGAATTTCCGCTGGGCGAAAAGTTCGCGATGTTGGTCACCCGTGAGGTGCTCTGGGACAATCAGCCGGTGGGGGTGGCGAAGAGAAAGGATACGGGGCTGTCCGTCGGTTTCCGGTTCGCCTTCTAGCGGCGCCGCCGGGGATTTTTCCTTGACCGGGCCCGGTCCGGCAAATATTCTGCACAGGTTTTTGTCTGCTTTATGTTCACCCCTATTCGGAGATCGACATGCGCTGGATGAGTAAAATACTGCTGTTCTGCTTGCTCTTTGCCGCTGCGCCGGCAGTTGCGGCCGATCCGCTCGCTGCATGGACGCCCGCCTTCAACCCGCAAGGCGCCGAATTTACCTACATCCTGTCCAATGTCGATCACCCCTCCATCGAAGGCATCGGCTTCGGCTACCGCCTTCGCGACAAGGTCTGGGAGCGCTCCAACGGTCGGCTGTACGTCGATTTCCGGCCGCTGGCGCAGCTCGGCGGCGAAAAGGATGTCATCCAGAAGCTCAAGCTGGGGGCGGTGCAGGGGATGCTCTGCTCCTCGGTGGCGGCGGTGAACCTGGCCGACAACCTGGGGATCGTCAACCTCCCCTTCGTCATCGACAGCTACGACAAGCTGGAAAAATTTCGTCGGGACGAGGAGCTTTGGCGGGAGTTCGGCAAAGACGCCCTGCGGCAGGGGGTGCGGGTGGTCGACTTTACCGGCTACGGCGCCTACGGCTGGGCCACCACCTCGCCGGTAAAAACGTTGGAGGATGCGAAAAAGATCAACTTCCGCGTCGCCCAGGCGCCGGTGAATGCCGAAACCTACAAGGCCTGGGGGCTGAAATTCACCGTCATGCCGTGGCCGGACGTGCCGCAGGCTTTGCAAACCGGGGTCATCGACGGTCTCGACCACACCCCCATCGTTTGCAGCATCACCCGCAAGTTCGATGTCGCCCATTATTTCACCCGTCTCGACTATGCGCAGGGGCTCTATATCCACCTGATGAACAAGCGCTGGCTGGCGAAGCTGCCCGCCGATCTGCAGCAGATCCTCCTCGACACCATTGTCGAGGAAAGCGCCGCCGCCCGCCAGCGCACCCGCCAGCAGGAAGAGGCGCAGATCGCCGAGGCCAAAGCCAAGGGGATCGAATTCATCGAAATCGCGCCGGCCGACCGGCGCAAGCTGATCGAACTTTCCGCCCCGGTCTATTCCGTCTGGGGGCCGAAAGTGGGCGCCGCCTACCTGGAAAAGGTGCGGGCGAGGCTCGGCGACTGATCCGGATCCGAGGGTGGGTTTCCGGATTAACCGGAAAAATGGTTTGTCTCAAAACAATGTTTGGTATAGCATGCACAGAGCTTGATCCCGAATACTGCTCGAAGGAGATGATGCGATGCGTAAATGCTTGTTTGCAATGCTGCTGCTGACCCTGTCCGCCGCTCCCGCCCTGGCCGAGAAAGCCGATCCTCTGGCGGCCTGGAAACCGGCTTTCAATCCGAGCGGCGCCAAATACACCTACATCCTGTCCAACATTTCCCATCCGGGAATCGAGGGCGTCGGCGTCGGCTACCGCATCCGCGACAAGGTCTGGGAGCGTTCCAACGGACGGTTATACGTCGACTTCCGCCCGCTGGCGCAACTCGGCGGCGAGAAGGACGTGATCAGCAAGCTCAAGCTGGGGGCGGTGCACGGGATGCTCAGTTCCTCGGTGGCGGCGGCCAACGTCGCCGATATCCTGGGGATCGTCAACCTTCCCTATGTGGTTGATACCTTCGACAAACTCGACAAATTCCGCAATACCCCGGAATTGTGGCAACCCTTCCGCGACGCCGCGCTGCGGTCGGGGGTCATGGTGCCGGACATTACCGGGTACGGCGCCTACGGCTGGGCGACCACCACCCCGGTGCGCTCTCTGATTGACGCGGGCGCGGTCAACTTCCGCATCGCCGAAGCGCCGGTCAACGCCGGCATCTACAAGGCGTGGGGATTGAAATTCACCGTTATGCCGTGGCCCGACGTGCCGCAGGCGCTGCAGACCGGGGTGATCAACGGCCTCGACCATACCCCCACCGTCTGCAACATCACCAAGAAATTCGACGTGGCGAAGTACTTCACGGAAGTGAACTACGCGCAGGGACTATTCGTCCACCTGATGAACAAGCGCTGGTTCGACAAATTGCCGGCCGACCTGCAGAAAATGCTGCTGGAGGTTATCGCCGAGGAAAGCGCCGACGCCCGCGACCGCGCCCGCAAACAGCAGGAGGCGCAGATTGCCGCAGCGAAAGCCAATGGCGTCGAGTTTATCCCCCTTGCGGCGGCGGACAAGCAGAAATTGATCGAACTCTCCGCTCCGGTCTACAAGGATTGGGAGCAGAAGATCGGTGTAGATTACCTGAACAAGGTGCGTGTCGGCCTCGGGCAATAACCCGCCGATCAGCCTATTTCTTTTCACCTTCATCCAGCCGGGGGCGAACTCTCTCCCGGCCCTTTTTTCGCCATGCTGAAAAAAACCTTCCGCCTGATTGATCGTCTCTTTGCCGCCGTCGAGGATTGGTCCCTGTTTCTTACCATCGGCGGCGCGCTGGTGGTGGCGCTGGCCAATATCATTCTGCGCAAGACGAGTACGGTCAACATCTACTGGTCCGACGAGGTGGTGCGCAAGGTCATCTACTTCTCCACCTACATCGGCGCCGTCGCCGCCATCCGCCATCGCTCCCTGATCCGCATCGACGCCCTGCCGCAGCTGGTGCCGGTGCTGAAAAAGCCATTGACCCTGATCAGTCACCTGGCCGTCCTTGCTTTCGCCGTCCTGATGATCTGGCTGGGAATGCAGATGACCGTGATGGTCTATCAGGACGAATACGCGCGCACCGCGACCATGCAGATTCCCGAGTGGTATTTTTACGCCGTCCTGCCGTTGATGGGCTTTATGATGTTCCTGCGTACCGCGATCGTTATGGTTGAAGACTGGCGGGGGGTTAAACTGACGGAAAAGCCAGAGTGACCCGGCCGCGCTTTTTTTTTTGACTGATTCTTCTCTCTTCCCCGCATTAGGCTATGGACTCAAGTTACCTCGTCATTGTCGCCGTTCTTCTCGGCTCGTTGGCCGCCACCGTGCCGGTTTTCATGGCCCTTTTTTTTGCCGGGTTTGTCGGTCTGGTATTTCTGACGGGTATCGATCCGCAGATTGTGATCGAGGTGCTTTATCGCAGCATCGACAAGTTCGCCCTGATCGTCGTGCTCTTCTTCGTCCTCTGCGGCAACATCATGACCACCGGCAGCATCGTCCAGAAGCTGATCAAGACCGCCAACGTCCTGGTCGGTTTCCTGCCCGGCGGCCTGGCCATAGCCGGGGTGCTCGCCTGCGGGTTCTTCGGCGCCATTTCCGGCTCGACGGTGGCGACGGTGGTGGCCATCGGCGGCTTTATGATTCCGGCGCTGGTCGCAAACAACTATGACGAGAAGTTCAGCGTCGGCGTCATGACCACCGCGCCGATCCTCGGCGTTATCATCCCGCCGTCGATCAGCATGATTCTCTACGCCATGGTCACCAACGATTCGCTGGAAGCTCTGTTTCTGACCGGCTTTATTCCGGGCGTCCTGATCATGGCGGCGATGTCGGCCTATTCCTACTTCTTCTGCAAACGGCAAGGGCTGGCAACGATGCCGCGCCCATCGCTGCGAGAAGCGATTGCCGTCGTTCGCGAAAGCTTCTGGGCGTTGATGCTGCCGATTTTGATTTTCGGCGGCATCTATTCCGGCCTGTTCACCGCCAATGAAGCGGCGGTGGTCGCCTGCTTCTACGCTTTCGTGGTGGAAATCTTCATTCATCGCGACATGAAGCTGCGCGATGTGAAAAAAGTCATTGTCGCCTCGGCCATTACCTCCTCCACCCTGCTGGTGATTGTCGGCGGCGCCTCCGTTTTCGGTGAATATCTGACTTTCGAGCAGTTGCCGGACAAGATCGCCAACGCCGTGGTCGCCAACGTTCAGAGCCCCTGGGTCTTTCTGCTGGCGGTCAACCTGCTGCTGCTGATCATCGGCATGTTCATGGACATTATTTCGGCCACCCTGATCCTCACGCCGATCTTTTTGCCCCTGCTCTCCCGTTTCGGCATCGACACCATGCATTTCGGTCTGCTGATGACCATCAACCTGGGGATCGGCTATTGCACCCCGCCGCTGGGGGTCAGTCTGTATATCAGCGGCGCCGTCGTCAACCGCGATCTGCTGTACGTCACCAAAGCGGTGCTTCCTTTTCTTCTCATCCAGATCGCCATCCTGTTGCTGCTCACCTACTGGCCCGATCTGGTTCTGCTGCTGCCGCGCCTGGTTTACGGGTAGAATTGCCGTAGGGAGAAAACCATGATCCATAAAATCCTCGTGCCGGTGGACGGATCGAGAACCACCGAACGCACCATCGCCGCCCTGATCAAACACCGGCAGCGGTTCTCCGTTCCCCTGACCCTGTTGCATGTCATCGACCTGGAGCGCTTGGCGTACCGCATGATCCCCGATTTTCAGGTGTCGATGGTGCGCGAGCATGCGCAAAAAGCCGGAGAAAACCTGTTGCGGCAGACGCACGAGCGGCTCGTCCACGACGGCGTGGCCGCGCACACCCGCCTGGAGTTCGGTTCTCCGCGCGAGCTCATTCCCCGCATCGCCAACGAAGAAGAATTCGATCTGTTGATCATCGGTCGCCGCTGGCAGGGAGAGATCCGTGACGTTCTCTTCGGCTCCGTGGCCAACCACGTCCTGCACCACGTCGTCTGTCCCGTTCTGCTCTTCTGATGGCGCATTGAGAACCTCTGGAAGCCGGTTAAAATGACTTGGTGCTTCGCCGGACTGTCCCGGCGAGCAGCGGCTTTCGGAGGAGTTCATGGCCAATACCCGGCAGCAGATTCACGGTCTGCTTACCCGCGATACCCGCATTAATCTCGGTGAGAGCGAAATCTCCATTGTCGAGGAAAATGGCCAGGTAACCCTGCGTGGCGCCGTCCCCACGGTGGCGGCGAAACGTCTGGCAGTGCGCCTGGCCGGGTCGGTTCCAGGCGTCGTCGCCGTGGTGGACGATTTGCGGGTGACGGTGCGGCAGACCATGGGGGACAAGGAAATCGGCAAACACGTCCTCGATTCCCTGATTCAGGAACGCAATATCGACGAAAACCAGATCGAGGTGATCACCGACCCGGCCGGCGGCGTCACCCTCGGCGGCCGCGTCCATTCCCTGATCCAGAAGCGGCTCTGCGAGGTGCTGTGCTGGTGGGTGCCGGGGGTGACCGCGGTAACCAATCGGATCGCCATCGATCCTCCCGAACAAGATTCGGACGAAGAATTGCGCGACAATCTCCTGGTCATCATGGAGAAGGACATTCTGGTCAACCCGAGCAAATTCCAGGTCAAGGTTGATGGCGGCCAGGTCCTGCTCCTCGGCCGGGTCGACTCGTCGCTGGAAAAAGACGCCGCCGAAAAGGATTGCTGGTATACCCCCGGGGTGGTCGACGTGGAAAACCGTTTGCAGGTCGGCTGATTGTGGGAACGGTTGCTTGTCCGACCGTATTTTGATATATTGATTTTCATATCAAATGGGGAGGCGACGCGATGGATGTACTCTGGATTTTTGGCTTTTTAGCGGTTTGGTTTATTCTCAACCGATGGATTCTGCCCCGTCTCGGCGTGCAGACCTGAATGTCCGATGCCTGTGCCCTTCCCGTGCGGAAGGCCGAGAAAACCGAGACGGAAGAAGAGCCGGATAAGTAATTGTCGTAGCACGGCGCCGGAGAAAAAAGAGTAAATCCCCCTGGGCAACTTCCCAGGGGGTTTTTTTATGACTACAGGTAGGGAGAAAACAACTTGGCGAAGCCATCGCGGATTTTGCTCGGCAGAGGGCGGGCATCCATTTCCTGCAGCGACACCTGGCGGGAGCGGGTGCGCACGGCGTCGAAATGATGACCGAGCTCGCCGGCGAACCGAGGGTCGTGGATCTCCATATTGAATTCAAAATTGAGGCGCAGGCTGCGCGGGTCGAGGTTGGCGGAGCCGATCAGGGCGTAGTGCTCGTCGACCAGCAGGAGCTTGCTATGGACAAAGGGGGGCGGCTGAAAATAAATGCGGCAGCCGTACTGCAGCAGTTCCCAGAGATAGGAGCGGGTGGCCCAGGCGAGATAAGGAAGGTTGTTTTTCTCCGGCAAAACGATTTCGACCACCACCCCGCGCAGCGCGGCGGCGTTGATGGCGGAGATCAGCGTCCGGTCGGGGATGAAATACGGGGTCATGATGCGCACCCGCTGGCCGGCGCTGGCGAGGGCGCCGATGAGGATCCAGGTGAGTTTCTCAAAATCCTCGTTGGGGCCGATGCTGATGCCCCGGCACAGGGCGCCGTTGGCGAGGCGCGGTGGCGGCGGATCGGGGGAAATCATTTCGCGGGCGGCGAAATGCCAGTCTTCGAGGAAGGCCTGTTGCATTTGCGCCACCACCGGGCCATGGAAGCGAAAATGAATATCGATCACCCGTCGCGGATTGCCGGATTTGGCCAGATGGCGGTCGCCGATGTTCATCCCGCCGGTGAAGCCGATGAAGCCATCGACAATGAGCAGTTTGCGGTGGTTGCGCAGATTGAGATGCAGGCCGCGACCAAGCAGAGGAAGAAAGCGCACCAAACGCACCCGGCTCCGGCGCATGAGACGCCGGGCGGGGGGGAAGGAGTAGCGCTCGCCGAGAGCATCGACCAGAACCCTGACTTCCACCCCGCGCTCGGCGGCATCTTTCAGGGCGGCGGCGAAACGGCGGCCGGTGGCGTCGGAATCGAAAATGTAGGTGGAAAGCAGAACGGAGCGGCGGGCTTCGGCAATCGCCTGCAACATCGCCGGGTAGGCCTCTTCGCCGTTGTGCAGAACCTCCACCCGGTTGCCGGCGACCAGCGGCCGGCGGGTGACGGAATCGGCCAGTCGGCGCAGCGGCCGATGGTTGCCGGCCGCCGGATCGGCTTCGGACGGCGGGGTGATCCCGGAGGTTTGCCAGAAAAGATCGGTTCCGCGCCCCTGCAAGTCGCGCGCCTGGGTGCGGATGCGATTCACCCCCAGCAACCAGTACAGACCGACGCCGATTGCCGGAATAAGGCAAACGACAATCCAGCCGAGGGCGGCGCGCGGATCCCGCTTGTTCAGCAAGGCGTGCCCGGCCGAAAACAGGGCGAGAAGAAGCAGAAGAAAGGCAAGGATCCAGATCAGCAAAAAACCTCCTGCGCCTGCCGCTCCCGACGGAGAATTGAGAGTCGGCGGTAATTCAGTGCAGGCTGGTTGCGCAGCGCGGGCAGGTGAGCATGCTGGTGGAAGGAACTTTGTGGCCGCAGCTCGGGCACATGAACCAGTGCTTGCAGTGCTTGCACTGGCTTTCGGAAAGGCCCTGCTTTTTCTTACACTTGGGGCATTGACGATACATTTTGCGGTTTTTTATATACTCGTCGAACAGCATGCCGCAACGGGCGCAGGCCGCGGCGTCGCGCTTGCGATTTTCCGCCCCGCAGTTCGGCGCCGGGCAGATGAAAACCGTCTGGCAGCCGCTGCACCAGTATTTGCCTTTTTTCAATTCCTTGCAGACCGGACATTTTTCCATTGGGGATACCATCTCTTTCCTTCGTTTTCAGACCGAGGCGATTGTAGCATCTTGCGGCGGCAAAACCAATGAATGGAATCTTGCCAGGGAAACCAGGCGGTCGAGACTTAATGAAAGAAAAGTGTACCGAGGGAAAACCCGCTGTCAATCGGTTACTTTTTCCGTCGGGCGCGCCCGACATCATTTTGCCAGCCGATGCGCACAGGCCGGTCGCTGTCCTTGATCACGTGGTCGGGGGAGAGATGAGGGGGAGGGGGAGAAATGTTCCGGTCGGCTCGGCGCAAATATCGATATTCATGACGTTGCAGCGGCGGCGCCTCGGAAATGGCAGCGTCCGCGTCTTTTGACGCGGTCCGCTATCGATTTCCGCCGGGAATTATCGAGGTTCAGTTCATTGCACCTGGGCGGTCATCGTCGGCGCGCTGCGCTTCAGTACAAACTCGTAGCCGTCTTTCAACTTCTTGGTGAAAAAGGCGCCGAGCCAAAGCGGACTCCAGACCACCCCGGCGGCCAGCCAGCGGTTGCGGGCGCCGACATGCGTCTCATCGGCGACAACGAGTTGCTGCACCGGCTCGTAGCCGTCCTTGGCCATGGTAATCTCGTATTTGCCGCCGGCGCCCAGACCATAACGATAGTCGCAAGGCGTCTGGCCGATCTCTTCACCGTTGACCAGAACGCGGGCGCCGGGAGGTTCGGAAAGAAACAGAGCCGTCTGTGGTGCGCAGGCGGTGGAGAAGATCAGAAGGAGAATGGCGGCAACGATTTTCTTCGGCATAAGAGTTCCCTGCGATAGGTTGTTTCCATTATTCAGGTCTCAGACAGCAGGTTTCATGCCTGGATCCGCTCCGGCGTGAGATTTCGCCGGATTTAGTTAGAAAAACCTTGGCGCGCGGGGGGCAAGGGGGACGCGGTCGGCGGCGGGGCGACGCCGGGGCGGGCGCAATCTGTTGTGCAGCCGCCACACTTGTGGTAATTGCGCGTCCGGTTGCGCCCGTCAAACTTTCAAATACCCCCGCAGATACCGTCCTGTGTGCGACGTCGTGCAGCGCGCCACTTCCTCCGGCGTCCCCTGGACAACAATTTCGCCGCCGCGGCTGCCGCCCTCCGGACCGAGATCGATGAGGTGGTCGGCGGTCTTGATCACGTCGAGGTTGTGCTCGATGATCAGCACCGTGTTGCCCGTCTCCACCAGCCGCTGCAGGACGTCGAGAAGTTTCTGGATGTCGGCGAAATGCAGGCCGGTGGTCGGCTCGTCGAGGATGTAGATGGTGCGGCCGGTGGCCCGTTTGCCCAGCTCCTTCGCCAGCTTCACCCGCTGCGCCTCGCCGCCGGAGAGGGTGGTGGCGCTCTGCCCGAGTTTGATGTAACCGAGGCCGACCTCGCGCAACGTCTCCAGTTTGCCCTTGATGCGCGGCACGTTCTCGAGAAAACGCGCCGCCTGGTTGGCGGTCATGTCGAGAACCTCGGCGATGTTCTTCCCCTTGAACTGCACCTCCAGCGTTTCGCGGTTGTAGCGCGCCCCCCCGCACACCTCGCACTGGACGTAGACATCGGGAAGAAAATGCATTTCGATCTTGATGATGCCGTCACCCTGGCAAGCCTCGCAGCGCCCGCCCTTGACGTTGAAGGAGAAGCGCCCCGGCTTGTAGCCGCGCACCTTCGCCTCGGGCAACTGGGCGAAGAGATCGCGGATGTCGGTGAAAACGCCGGTGTAGGTGGCGGGATTGGAGCGCGGGGTGCGGCCGATGGGGGACTGGTCGATGTCGATGACCTTGTCGAGTTGCTCCAGACCGAGGATATCGTCCACCTTCCCCGCCTTTTCCTTGGCGCGAAAGAGCCGCTGCGCCAGCGCCCGGTAGAGGGTGTCGATGACCAGGGTCGACTTGCCCGAGCCGGAAACGCCGGTGACGCAGGTCATCACGCCCAAAGGAATCTGCACGTCGATCCCCTGCAGATTGTTCTCCCGCGCGCCGCGGACGGTGAGGAAGCGCTCGGCGCGGCGGCGCTCCGGCGGCAGGGAGATGCCCAGATCGCCGGAAAGATAACGGCCGGTGAGGGAGGCGGGATCAGCGAGGATTTCCTGGGGCGTGCCCTGGGCGACGACCTCGCCGCCGTGCACCCCGGCCCCCGGCCCCATGTCGATGACGTGGTCGGCTTCGAGGATCGTTTCCTCGTCGTGCTCCACCACCAGCACCGTGTTGCCCAGATCGCGCAGCCGCTTCAGGGTGGTGAGCAGGCGCGCGTTGTCGCGCTGGTGCAGGCCGATGGACGGCTCGTCGAGGATGTAGAGGACGCCGACGAGGGAGGAGCCGACCTGGGTGGCCAGGCGGATGCGCTGCCCCTCGCCGCCGGACAGGGTGCCGGAGGTGCGGTCGAGGGAGAGGTAGTCGAGGCCGACGTGGCTGAGAAAGGAGAGGCGCTCGCGGATCTCCTTGAGCACCCGGCGGGCGATCTCCGCCTCCTTGGGCGGCAACTCAAGTTCGGCGAAAAAAACTTCCGCCTCGGCGATGGAAAAAGCGGTCGCCTCGCAAATGTTTTTGCCGCCGACGCGCACGAAGAGCGATTCCTTGCGCAGCCGCGCCCCCTCGCAGGTGGGGCACGGCATAACGTTCATGAAGCGTTCGAGATTTTCGCGGACCGCCTCGGAGTCGGTCTCCCGATAGCGCCGCTCCAGGTTGGGGATCACCCCCTCGAAGGCTTTCTCGTAAAAATGCCGGCGGCCTCCCTGGTCGAAAAAGAAACGCACCTTTTCCTTGCCCGAGCCGCGCAGCAGCGCCGTCCGCACCTTCTCCGGCAGGCTGGAGAAGGGGGCGCGAATATCGATCTGGTAATGATCGGAAAGCGCCTCCAGCAGCTGCTGGTAATAGAAGCCGGTGCGGCTCTCCCACGGCACGATCGCGCCTTCGCGCAGGGACAGTTCGGGGTTGGGGACGACCTGCTCTGGGTCGAAATACATCCGGGTGCCCAGCCCGGCGCAATCGGGACAGGCACCGAAGGGGTTGTTGAAAGAGAACATGCGCGGGGTGATTTCCGGCAGGGAAATGCCGCATTCGACGCAGGCGTGCTGTTCGGAAAAGAGCTGGCTCTTGCCGTCGATCACCTCCACCCGCACGATCCCCTCGGCCAGGCGCAGCGCCGTTTCCAGCGAATCGGCCAGCCGCCCCTCGATGCCCTCCTTGATCACCACCCGGTCGACCACCACCTCGATGGTGTGCTTCTTGTTTTTGTCCAGCGACGGAGCCTCGGCGAGCTCATGCATGGCGCCGTTGATGCGCACGCGAACGAAGCCGTCGGCGAGCAGTTGCTTGAGTTCCTTGCGGTATTCCCCCTTGCGGCCGCGAATCATCGGCGCCAGCAGCAGCAGGCGGGTTTTGTCCGGAAACTCCATGATCCGGTCGACCATCTGCTGCACCGTCTGCGAGGCGATCTCCTTGCCGCAGGACGGACAGTGCACCCGGCCGACGCGGGCGAAAAGCAGGCGCAAATAGTCGTAGATTTCGGTGACGGTGCCAACGGTGGAACGCGGATTTTTCGAAGTCGTCTTCTGTTCGATGGAGATGGCCGGCGACAAACCCTCGATGCTCTCCACGTCCGGCTTCTCCATCTGTTCAAGAAACTGCCGGGCGTAGGCGGAGAGGGATTCGACATAGCGCCGCTGCCCCTCGGCGTAGATGGTGTCGAAGGCGAGGGTCGATTTGCCCGAGCCGGAGACGCCGGTGATAACCACCAGTTTGTCGCGGGGGATTTCGATGTCGATCCCCTTCAGATTGTGCTCCCGGGCGCCCCGGACGATGATTTTATTGGGCATTGGATATCCATGGTAGGGTTGATTGTCGGGGCCAAGCAAGGTTCATCCGCTTGGCCCGCAGCCGTACCGAGCGAAGCGGGTGAATGGTTTGCTTCGTCCCTATGCTGGCGCCATTTCCGCCGCCAGGCGCAGGGCGGCCACCAGACTCGCTTCGCTCGCTCGGCCGGTGCCGGCGAGATAGTAGGCGGTGCCGTGGTCGACGGAGGTGCGCACGATGGGCAGGCCGAGGGTGACGTTGACCCCGTCGTCAAAATGCAGCAGCTTGAGGGGGATCAGTCCCTGGTCGTGGTACATGCAGACCACCGCGTCGTAAGCGCCCCGAACGGCGAAATGGAAGAGGGTGTCGGCGCTGTGCGGGCCGCTGGCGGCGATTCCTTCCGCCTTGGCCCGCTCGATGGCCGGCGCGATGAACCGCGCCTCCTCGTCGCCGAACAGCCCCCCCTCGCCGGCGTGCGGGTTGAGGGCGAGCACCGCGATTTTCGGCTGCGGTTTGCGAAAGAAACGGCGAAAGGCGGCGTCGGTGATGCGGATCGTCGCCAGGATCTCGTCGGCGTCGAGGGCAGCCGGCACCTGCCGCAGCGCCAGATGGGTGGTAGCCAGGCAGACCTTGAGCCGCTCGCCGGCGAGCATCATCACGACCTTCTCGACACCGCAACGCCTGGCCAGCAATTCGGTGTGCCCGGGAAAATCATAGCCGGCGGCGTGGATCGCCGCTTTGCTGATCGGCGCGGTGATCATCGCCGCCGCCTCGCCGCTTTGGCAGCGGGCGCAGGCCCATTCGATGTAGCCGGCCATCGCCCGGCCGCAGGCATCGTCCGGTTTGCCGTAGACAACTCGATCGGCGTCAAGCCGGGAAAGCGCCTGCACCGCCAGGTCGCGGCCGGCGATCCGCAAGCGGTGCGTCCCCAACCCGTCGGCCGGCGCGCAGGCGGTGGGCGCAGCGAAAATCGCCGCCGCTTTTTGCAGAACACCGGGATCGCCGGCGACCAACAACGGTCGGGAGATGTCGTCGAGGGCGCCGGCAAGCAGCGTCTTCACAATGATTTCCGGACCGATCCCGGTTGGATCGCCCATGGTGATAATGAGGGGGCGCGGCATGTCAATTCCTCCTGCAGGGCAATTGGCTATCTTAACGTATCGGGCGCAAAGCTGACAACCCGCAGGCACAACCGCGATGATCCTTTTGCGCCCTGCCCGAGGCGCTGGAATGCCGGCAAAAATGTTGACAGTGCCGCGGCCGGGTGCTAATAAAAAACGGCTAAATCGACAAATTCTGAGAATGAGGTGCAACCTTGATCAAAATCGATTTCGACAAAATGGGCGGACTGATCCCGGCCATCATCCAGGACCACGCCACCGGCGAAGTGCTGATGGTCGCCTTCATGGACGAGAAAACCCTGGAGTACACCCTGCGCGACGGCAAGACCTGGTTCTTCAGCCGCACCCGCAACAAATACTGGATGAAGGGCGAGGAATCGGGGAACACCCAGGACGTGGTGGAAATCCTCACCGACTGCGATGCCGACACCGTCGTCATCAAGGTCAAACAGAACGGCCCCGCCGCTTGCCATACCGGCAACCGCAGCTGTTTCTACGTCCGCTGGGAAAACGGCGAGTGGGTGGAGCATAGCAAGCCGCTCTTCGACCCGGCGCAGGTGTACAAGAAATAGGTATTTTCTCACCGCAAAGATGCAGCGTTATTTCGCCGAGCGCAATATTCCGGTGACGGTGGAGTTTTCCTGGGGGGCGACGGAGGCGAAGGTGGTCGAAGGTCTGTGCGACGCCATCGTCGAGGTCACCGAGACCGGCTCGACGATCAAGGCGAACAATCTGCGCATCGTCTGCGACCTGATGGAATCGGTGCCGGTGATGATCGCCAACAAATCGGCCTGGAACGAGCCATGGAAGCGCGCCAAAATCGAGCAGATCGCCACTTTGCTGCAATCGGCGCTGCGCGCCGAGGGGATGGTCGGGTTGAAACTGAACGCCCCGGCCGACCGCATCGAGGCGATCACCTCCGTGCTGCCAAGCCTGAAAACCCCGACCGTCGCCAACCTCTACAATTCCAACTGGGTCAGCATCGAGAGCATTCTTCCCGAAAAGGAAGTACGTCAAATCATCCCCGAGCTGCTGCGCCTCGGCGCCCAGGGGATCGTCGAATATCCCCTCAGCAAAATCATCTGATCCGATCCCCTTGCGAATAAATCAGGGCGGAAGGCGGTAGCCTTCCGCCCTGATTTCGTGTGCGCCCGGCAGGGCGCGCGGCTTCAGCCGATGATGCTCGCTTTCAGCGCGCGCTCGGCTGGCGCCACCGTTACGATGTCCTGCGTGTTTCCCGTCCAGATCCGGACCTCGACCGTTGCCTGCGCGCGGCCCTGGCCATAAACGGCAATCAGGGCGGCGGCGTCGCGCAGTTCCGGCGCCGCCGGTTCGCCGACGAGCAGACCCAGCGGGCCGTTGAAGTCGACGGCGCGCAGCAGGCGATCGGTGGGGCGGGCCAGGGCTTCGAGCGCCTGGTTCTCCTCCTGGTTGCGGCCGAGGAACAGCCGCGCTTGCGGCGATAGCCGAAAGTAGCGCCCCGTCTTGAGCAATTGCACCTCGCGCACCCCGGCCGCCGGATCGCTTTGCAGCAGGTCGCGCAATCGATCGGAGAAACCTTTCTCGGTAAGCAGGCAACCGCCGCCGGAAGGCGGATACGGGCCCATGTCCCATTCGCGGGCCAGTTCGTCCTGCCGCCGGCGGGAGCGCCCCTGGATGTCGAGCAGCCGCTCCCGGTCGACCAGCCCCTGTTCCTCCATCGGCGTGCGCGGCAGCAGCCGCGCCGACAGGGGGCGTAAAATCCGGTCGGGAAAGCCGGAATGCTCGGCCACCGAGCGCAGGGCGCGGGGGTTCTGGCTCATTGGCCGCTGGCCGAGAACCTCGCCGGAAAAGAGAAAATCGAAGCCTTGCTCCTGCATAATCTGTCCGGCCAGGCGAAACATCATGGCATGGCAATCGATGCAGGGATTCATGTTCTTGCCGTAGCCGAATTGCGGCGCCTTGACCATTTGCAGATGGATTTCGCCAATGTCGCGAACGATCAGCGGAATCTCCAGCCGGTCGGCGGCTTTTTCCGCCTTTGCCGAACCGAAAAACGGGGTGACGAAGGAAACGCAGGTCACCTCCACCCCCTGTCGCTTCAAGGCCAGGGCGGCAAGACTGCTGTCGAGGCCGCCGGACAAAAGCCCCAGTGCTTTACTCATTATCTGCTCCTTCGATATCTTGACCTGTTTGCCGAACAAGGGAAGACGCAAAAGGTAGCATGAAGGGCGCGCGGAGTTCAAGGGCCGGGCGAGGGGAGGGGACTCAGTCCCTGATACGGACGCAGCCGTCGGCGTCCACGGCAAGTCCGGGGGGGTTGCGTGGACAACGGTCTTCGACATCCGGGATGCCGTCGCCATCGCTGTCGGCGGGGCAGCCGTCAGGCTCCACCCGCATGTCGAGCGGAGTTTCCGGGCAGCGATCCAGATAATCGGGAATGTGGTCGCCGTCGGCGTCAGGAGGATTTTGCGGACATCCCCGGCGGTCGACTGGCAACTCTTGCGGAGTGTCGGCACAGCGATCGAAGGCATCGGGAACGCCATCGCCATCGGCGTCGGGGCGGGGTTGCGGCCGCGGTTTTCTCTCGTAACCAAAGGCGTAGCCGAGTTGCAGACCGGCCTCCCAGCCGGTATCCCGGTCGGCGGAGATCGTTTGCAGCTGCCGCAGATCGAGGCGGAGAAAAATCGGCGTATCCGGCTGGTACGCCGCTGCGGCGCCATAAGCGACAAGCGCCGAATCGTTGGTCGTGCCGAAACCAACGGTCAGAAAAGACTGCCAATCGGCTGCCTTGAGGAGCTGATAAAGGGCGTCCGCCCGCAGCAGATAAACGTCGGAACCGCCAGCGAGAACAACCCCTTCGAGGCCCAGCGATTCGCGGGCGTTTTTGCCCCCCCACCAATACCCCGCTTTGGCGCCGACCAGCAGGCTGCGGTCCGCAGCGTCGTCCAGGCCGCTGAGCAGTCCGGTGGCGGCGGACAGGCTGGGATAGTTTTGGGCCGTGGCCGCTGCGGCCAACAGCTGAAGACAGGCAAGCAGGAGGAGGAAAGTCCGCATTTTCTACTCGGCTGCGCCGGCCGGCGCGCTGGACGGATCGTTTGCGGAATCCCGGAAATCCCGGTCGTAGTCGACGGCCGTATGGCAACCGGGAAAACAGCGACCGCCGGTGGCCGACAGCTGCACCCGCAGCGGAATCCGCCAGTCGCCGAAATCCGCCCCGCCCGCATCGACCAGTAAATGCGCGCCGCCGGCATGGGCTTGGTGGCAGGCGCGACAGGAGCGTCCCTTGCGCGGGTCGGCGACGTGAAGAAAATGCAGATTTCGCGTGCCGTGGCGGAATCGCGTTGCCGTAGTCGTTTTGGCCGCCAGGAGCAGCTCCTGATCGTGGCACTGGAAACAGAAGTCGTAAATCCCCGGCCGATATGGGGCATAGAAGTCGGAGGGATAGCGGGCGTTGAGGAGGCGATGGAAATCGGAGCCATGCGCCGCATGACAAGCCGCGCAATCGCCGGTGGTCAACGGCTGGTGAATCAGGGCCTTGCCCTGCAGTTCGCGGTCGATGTTGCGCAGGGGTTGTGAGGTGGTGAAATCGTCCCGGCCGTGGCAGGTAAGGCAGAGTTCGCGCTGCGGCGCCCGCAGCAGGGCCTGCTGCGCTGAGGCATGGGGATCATGGCACAGCAGGCAGCTTTCTTCCCGGTAGAGGGGCGCGTGGCGGGTTTTGAATCTTTGCATGCCGGCGGCGATCTTTTCGTGACAAGCGAGACAGAGTTCGGTGGGCGGAGCAACGAGCCGGCTTTGGCTGGTGGCGGTGTGTGACGTGTGGCAGGAAAGGCAGTTTCCTGCATGCGCCGGGGCGTGGCGTTGGCCGACGTCCCGCAGGTTCCGATGACAATCGCCCGTCAGGCAGGTTGCGGCGCGGGCGATATCGGCGGCCAGTAGCAGCGCGCAGAGGAGAAAAATGCGGAGAATCACCGGAATCCATTTCTCGAAAATACAATCTTCTCGGCCCTGGTTGGCGATTTCGCTTGCCTGACGGCCGGACGATGTTAAAATTAGCTAGTTTTTATTATTATAATTAAAGCTCGCTTTATGTCAATCTCTGGCATTGTTCCGAGGATAAAAATGGGTTGGTTGACGTTCGAAAAACCTGGGGGATGCCGCCTGCTTTTCGGTCTGAGCCTGCTTCTCTGGTTGGCCGCGCCGACAACGGCGGCGGATTTGTCGCTGACCGCAACCGACTGTCGAAAATGCCATGCGCAACAGGTGCAGGCGATGCGCGATGATGGGGCCGGGCACCAGGCGTTTCTCACCTGCCTGCGCTGCCATCGGGGCCATCCCCCCCGCGACCTGGAGACGATTCGGCCCTGCGGCGATTGTCATCAGGGCAGCCGGCACGTCGAGCGCCAGGGATCCTGCCTCATCTGCCACCGCGATCCGCACCGGCCGTTGCGCTTGACCCTGGTGCGCGAAGCGGCGGCGGCCTGTCTCGATTGTCACCCGCACATCGGCGAACAGTTCACCGCCGCGCCGAGCATGCATGCGCGTTTTGCCTGCACCGCCTGCCACAAACGCCATGGGGAAGCATTTCCCTGCGGCGAATGCCATCTGCCGCATTTTGCCGATGGCGCCGCGCAGCCGTGTCAGAACTGCCATCCGCCGCACCGGCCGCTTGCCGTCGCCTTCGCCGGCGCTGTCGACTCCCGAAATTGCACATCCTGTCATGTCGAAGCGGCCAACGCCTTGACCCAGGGGGGCGGCCGGCACCGGGAGGTCCCCTGCGCTGAGTGTCATGCCGGAGCGCACGGCGCCATTCCCGAATGTCTGATGTGCCATCCGCAGCCGCACCCGAGCGGTATTCTGGCGCGCTTCACCAGCTGCGGCGAATGTCATGGCGAAGCGCATCGCCTGATTCGCTGAAACACAAGTTGCCGAGGGCTTCCCGGAGCGGGTATACTGGCCGTTCATCCGCATCGGGAGAATTCTCTTGCTGGACACCTTCGGCCGCACCATCGATTATCTGCGCCTTTCCGTCACCGACCGCTGCAATCTGCGCTGCCGTTACTGCATGCCCGAGGAGGGGGTGCCGCCGATGGCGCACGAACAAATTCTCTCCTACGAGGAATTGTTGCGGGTGACCGCCGTCGCCCTGCGGCTGGGGGTCAAAAAAGTGCGGGTCACCGGCGGCGAGCCGTTGGTGCGCCGGGGAATCGTCGATTTTATTCGCCAGTTGGCCGCCCTTCCCGGCGCGCCGGAAGTGGCTCTGACCACCAATGGCCTGCGTCTGGCGGAAATGGCCGACGACCTGAAGGCGGCCGGCCTGTCGCGGGTCAACATCAGCCTCGACACCCTGCGCCCGGAGCGCTTCGCCGCCATTACCCGGCGCGAAGGCTTGTCCCGGGTGCTGGCCGCTCTCGAAGCGGCCGAAAGCGCCGGCCTGACCCCGCTGAAGCTCAACATGGTGCCGATCCGCGGGGTGAATGCGGACGAAATCGCCGACTTCGCCCGCCTGACGCTGGAGCGCTCCTGGCAGGTGCGTTTCATCGAGTTCATGCCGGTCAGCGGCGGCCTCGACTACCCCCCGGAGAGCCGCTTTCCGGCGGCCGACATCCAGGCGGCCTTGGCCACGGTCGCGCCCCTCGTCGCCCTGCCGCGCAGCGGCCCCGCCGGACCCGCCCGCATTTATCGGTTCGCTGGTGGTCGCGGCTCGGTCGGCATCATCCCCGCCGTCTCCAACCATTTCTGCGGCGAGTGCAACCGCCTGCGGCTGACCGCCGACGGCCGCCTGCGCCCCTGCCTCTTCTCCACCGAGGAGATCGATCTCAAGGCCGCCCTGCGCCAGTTGGGCGAAGGCGCCCTGGAACAACTGCTTCTCGGCGCCGTCACCGCCAAACCGGAACGGCACGCCATCGGCGAAGCCGGTTTTCGCCAGGGGAGTCGGCGCATGCAGGAAATCGGCGGCTAACCCGCGCCGCTGCCCAAAACAAAACCGCCGCGCGGCAATATGCCGGCGGCGGTAAAAAACGAACGCATTCCCCTCCCGCAGCCCTCACTTTTCCCTGCGCGGCACCACCACAATCCCCGAATCGGTCACGGTGTACCCTTTTGCACGGTCGGCGTCCAGGTCGTAGCCGATGACCGATCCGTCCTGGATCACCAGGTTTTTGTCGACGATGGTGCGGCGCATCTTGACGTGCCGGCCGACGGTGACGTTTTCGAAGAGAATCGAGTCCTCCACCAGGCTGTAGCTGTTGACCTTGCACCGGGGGCCGAGCACCGAACGGCGCACCGTGCCGCCACTGGTGATGCAGCCGGCGCAGACGTACGAATCGAGGTTGACGCCGCGCCGCTTGTCGTCGTCGAAAACCGTTTTGGCCGGCGGGAGGTTCCCCTGATTGGTGAGAATCGGCCAGCGGTAGTTGTAGAGGTTGAGTTGCGGCGAGACGTGGATCAGATCCATGTTCGCTTCGTAGTAGGAGTCGAGAGTGCCGACATCCTTCCAGTAGCCGCGCTCCTCGGCCCGCATGCCGGGGATGATGTTGTCGTTGAAGTTGTAGGCGAAGACCCGATCTTCGCTTTGCAGCATCATCGGGATGACGTGTTTGCCGAAGTCGAGGTCGGCGTGATACTTCTTCCCCTCGAGAAGAACTTCGATGAGTTTCTTGGTGGAGAAAATGTAATTTCCCATCGAGGCGTAGCAGGTTTCGCGGCCGGGGATCGTCTCCGGCGCCTGCGGTTTTTCGCTGAAGGCGGTGACCCGGGCGTCGTCGTCGACGGAAAAGATGCCGAAACGGTTCCCCTCCTCGCGCGGGATTTCGAGCGCGGCAATGGTGAGGTCGGCGCGGTTCATCCGGTGGTAGTCGATCATTTGGGTAACATCCATCTTGTAGACGTGATCGCCGCCGAAAATCGCGATGTAGTCGGCATCGGAGGATTCGACAAAACGCAGATACTGCAGGATGGCGTCGGCAGTGCCGCGGAACCACTCCTCCCCTTCGCTGCGGGTTTCGGGGGAGATGGCGACGTAGAATTCGCCCAGACCGGTCCATTTGCCCCACGATTCGCGGATATGCTTGTTGAGGGAAAAGGCGCGGTATTGAGTGAGGATATAAACTTTTTTGATGCCGGAGTTGAAGAGGTTGGAGAGGACAAAATCGATGATTTTGTACTTGCCGCCGAAGGCGACGCTCGGTTTGGCGCGGCGCAACGTCAGCGGACTGAGCCGCTCCCCCTTGCCGCCGGCCAGAACCATGGCGATGGTGTTGCGGCCGATGTTGCCCATGGAATACATAACCATCCTCCCGGCCGGCGATCCGGCCCAATGAAAAAATTCTCGTAATCTTGTAGCGCGAGGCGGATGCGGTTGTCAATCGCAATTCTCACCATGGGGGTGTGAAATTCCGCGCTGCGTCGACCCGGCCGGGCCTGCCTTGAAGGCGGTGCTGGGGGTGCTGGCAAGTCGTCTGCAAAAACCTCTGGCGCAGGAGTTCGCGAAAGCTCTGCCGCAGCCCGCAAAGGCGGCGATTCCATGGCGGTTTTCGGCCGCCTGGTGGCGACCAGGATCATGGCCGGCCCCCGCCGACTCGTCGGCCATCCGGCAACACCAGGACAACCCGCGCCGGCGCCGTCTCGACGACCTGCAGCGGGGTCCCGGGAAACCTTCTTTGCACAAAATCCCGAAGTTCTTCCGGCAGGAAGCCTCGCCGAATCGACAACCGGCCGTCATGCAGAGAGAAACTGCGGCGGGCCAGCAGCCCGATGCAAAGGGTGCCGCCGGCGTGGGCCCACCCGGAGCGCTTCAGGTCGTTGACGATCAGGGCGCGCCGCGTCCGGGCGATGGCGCCGCGCAGGAAAATCTCCATTTCATCCCAGCTTAGGTGGTGCAGCAAGTGGTTGGAAAAGACGAAATCGAAAGGGTCGAGGCGATCCAGGTCGAGCGCAGTCCCCTCGACGATCTTGATTTCGGGCGCATCGCGGACCGCCTGGCGGGCCAGGGAGAGAATGCGCGGATTATTGTCCAGGGCTGTAATCTGCAAGCGCAGTCGCCGCCGGCGCGCCTCCCGGGCGGCCCAGCGGCTGATATCGCAACCGCCGGCCCCGACATCCAGAAGGGTATAGGTCCGCTTCGGCTGCTGTTCCATAACGGAGAAAACATAGCGGCGCAGCAGCCTGCGGCTGGCGCTGAAAAGAAAATTTATCCGTTCGAATTGACGAATGGACCGAAACAGTTTCTCCGGATCGGCATCGGCCCGGTCCATTTCTTCGTGGTCGGTGGTGTTCCTGACCCGCAGGTCCGGAAACAGATAATCCAGCATCGAAAATCCTTTGCAGAGGGGACGCTTGCCGGTTGGCTGATTGATTCGCCCCGGCTTGTTTCGCTCAACGCCGAGTCCGGTGAAATTCTAGCAGATCGATGAAAATTTCCGAACCGGCGGCGACCAAGGCTGAGCGCCCGCACCGCTGGGAACAGGTTTTTTAGTGATTAACAAATCATCCGTAGATGTGACATATTGCCCTGGTGTGCCGATTCTTTTGGTTTGAGTCTTTCAACGGGAGGAAAGTTTATGCTTCGATTTGTTCTCGCCTGGCTGGTTTGTATGCTTCTGGCGGCCTGCAGTACCGTACCGGTTACCGGCCGCTCGCAGCTCAATCTTATTTCCAGCTCTGAAATGAACTCCATGAGCGCCCAGCAGTACGACACCTTTCTCAAGGAGAATACAAGCAGCCGGAACCAGCAGCAAACGGCCATGGTCAAACGGGTCGGCGCCCGTATTCAGGGTGCGGTGGAGCAATACTTCGAATCAATCGGTCTGCAAGCATATTTGCAGAACTATACGTGGGAATTCAACGTCGTCGAAGACGAGCAGGTAAACGCATGGTGCATGGCCGGCGGCAAAGTCGTCGTCTACACCGGCATATTGCCGGTCGCCAAAGACGATGCGGGACTGGCGGTTATCATGGGTCACGAGATTGCGCATGCGATCGCCGAACATGGCAACGAACGGATGAGCCATCAACTTATCGCCCAAATGGGCGGTACGGCGCTTTCAACGGCGCTCCAGAGCAAACCGGAAGCCACCAAGAGTCTGTGGATGAGCGTTTACGGCGTTGGCGCGCAGTACGGTGCGCTCCTGCCGTACAGCAGGATGCAGGAGAGCGAAGCGGACCAGCTTGGTTTGGTTTTCATGACGCTGGCCGGCTACGACCCGAACGTTGCGGTCGACTTCTGGGAGCGGATGGCCGCCCAGAAAGGCGGACAAGCGCCGCCTGAATTTCTCAGCACCCATCCCTCCGACGCGACCCGTATCGCCAGTATCAAAAAGTCAATTCCATCGATTATTCAGGAGCACCAAAGGTAAGCGCCGCCGCGCCGCCGAAGAAAGCGGCAACCCGATGCGCGGCGCAAGCAAAGGATAATGGATCATGGCCAAGTACGTCGTTGCGCTCGATCAGGGCACCACCAGCACCCGCTGCATGATTTTCAATCCGGCGGGAGAAACCGTCGCCCAGCATCAACTTGAGCATACGCAGATTTACCCCCGGGCCGGCTGGGTGGAACACGATGCCGTGGAGATCTGGGAGCGCACCAGGGAGGTCATCCGCGGCGCGATGGAGCAGGCCGGCCTGATCGCCAAAGACATAGCCGCCGTCGGCATCGCCAATCAGCGCGAAACGACCGTGGTCTGGGACCGGAAAACCGGGCTGCCCTACGGCAACGCCATCGTCTGGCAGGACACCCGCACCGACGGCCTGTGCCGCCAGTTGTCCGCAGAAGGCGGTCAGGACCGCTTCCGCGCCAGAACCGGGTTGCCTTTGGCAACCTACTTCTCCGGACCCAAGATCAGATGGATGCTCGATAACGTACCCGGCCTGCGCGCCGCCGCCCAGCGCGGGGACGCGCTGTTCGGCAATATGGATTGCTGGCTGATCTGGAAACTGACCGGCGGTCCCGGCGGCAGCGCCGCCCATGTCACCGATGTCACCAACGCCTCGCGGACCCTGTTGATGAATCTGGAGACGCTGGACTGGGACGCGGAGATCCTCGACATATTCGACATCCCCCCTTCAATGCTGCCGCGGATTCGTCCCTCCAGCGATCCTGATTGCTACGGCCGCACCCGCGCCGATGGTCCCTTCGGCGGCGAAATTCCCATCTGCGGCGATCTCGGGGATCAGCAGGCCGCCACCGTCGGCCAGACCTGCTTCGATATCGGCGAGGCCAAGAACACCTACGGCACCGGCTGCTTTTTGCTCCTCAACACCGGCCACGAGATTGTTCATTCCGGGCACGGGCTGGTGACCACCGTCTGCTATCGGTTCGGCCGGCAGAAACCGGTTTACGCTCTCGAAGGCTCCGTCGCCATCACCGGCGCCCTGATCCAGTGGCTGCGCGACGGCATGCGGCTGATCGACACCGCCGCCGCCGTCGAAGACCTGGCCAAGACGGTGGAGGATAACGGCGGCATGTATTTCGTGCCGGCCTTCTCCGGCCTGTTCGCTCCCTACTGGCGCAGCGAAGCCCGGGGGCTGGCGATCGGCATGACCCGCTTCACCACCCGCGGCCATTTCGCCCGGGCGGCCCTGGAGGCCACCGCTTTCCAGACCCGTGAAGTGATCGACGCCATGGCCGCCGACTCCGGGGTGACGCTGAAGACCCTCAAGGTCGACGGCGGCATGACCGCCAATGAATTACTGATGCAGATCCAGGCCGATGTCCTCGGCGTGCCGGTCATCCGGCCGCGGGTGGCGGAGAGCACCGCCCTCGGCGCCGCCTATGCCGCCGGCCTGGCGGTCGGCTACTGGAATAGCGTGGACGATTTGAGGGGTAACTGGGGGATGGACAAGATCTGGCAGCCGTCCGCCGCCGACTCCCTGCGCAGCAAGAGTTACGCGATGTGGAAAAAGGCGGTCAGCCGCACCTTCGACTGGCTGGAATAGCGGGCACAAGGGGCTTGACGGTTAATTGCAGAAATAGCGGGTTACTATCCATTCCTCGCCATTAAACAGGACTTCTACCAATTCAAACGCTTTTTCCTTGTTTTCGAAAAACGTCTCAAAGTGAATCGATATATATTTTCCGTCGGGGTGGTGTTGGATAGAGTTGTTTTTGATTACGTATTTAATTGAACGATCCACCGGGGAACCATAATACTCTCTTTTTACGGCAATTTGATTGATCCACCATCCTTTCTCTTGAGTTCTTTTGTGGATTGTCGAGGTGCTGTCAAATCCTTTTTCTATTTCGCCCGTGTCAAGTAAATCCAGAAAATTGTAAGCGGCTTCCGTTGCCAGATATTCATCATCCTTGAATTCCGAAGAATAAACGTTGGCGCAGGAAACGTGCAGAATGAATGTTGCGATGAAAAGTAGAAATAGATTTTTCATGTGCCCCCCTTCCGGTGGATGGAATTGTTTTCCAACCTAGAAAGCCGCACGGGCAGCCTGGCCCCGTGCGGCTTTGTTGTTCACTCTGGTTGTGGCGAATGCTGGTGCGCCAAATCGGTCCCCTCGGCATCGGATCGGCACGGTATTAAATTACCGCATTCATACACCCGCGACCGGGCAAAGGCAATGATTTTTTCTCGTTATTTCCCATCAATTATTAATGGGCAATGAATGTCCCCGCCCCCCTACCGGGAGCGGAGTGGGATGCACTGGTATATTTGGTATAGTTGCAATCATGACGGCAAGGGAGCTTCTTTCGAAACCCCGCCCTTGCAGAAAGGATCAGGCATATGACTATTTTCCGTAAAACGTGTGCGCTCTTCGCCGCCCTTGTTCTCTCCGCCGGAATGCTGGCCTGCGAGCAGCAGGGGCCGGCCGAAAAGGCGGGCGAGCAGGCCGATAAGGCGGTGGAAAACACCAGGGACACGGTGCAGGACACCATCGATGGGCAGGGACCGGGAGAAAAAACCGGGGAGAAGATTGACAAAACCCTGGATGGCAACAAAAGGTAAAAACATGCGCACAAGCTGGACACGAGGGCGGCCGAAAGGCCGCCCTCGTCGTTTTTGAAGCGCAACCAGTTGGAGGAAGCACATCAAGGTCCAGCCGACCATTGCGGGATAATTGACGATTGGCTGCAGGCCGTGTCGTAATCTGAACAACCGCTGCGGCGCCGGCGTCGCGCAGCCCCGATCCGGAGGTTCGTCTCCGCGCCGCCGCGGCGCTCGCCAATGGCGAGACCAATGCGCAAGCCTCCCCCCCCTCCCGGCCGATATCCGACGAATATCCACTCTTTGCCTGGGCGCTTTGTCGGGCTTGGTTGCTCTGCGGTCACGCCTGGACCGCCGGGATTGCACGCCTGGTGCATACAAGCGTCTGGGTTGTCGGAAATTGAACAGATCTGCACCGCTGACGTGAATTGCCTGGAAAAACAACCACTTGGATTAAAACGGGGGGGCGAAGGTGTCGGAAATTGAACAGGCATCGGCTTGGTTTGTCTGCAAAGCAGCATGCGGAATAGCGAAAAAGATAGATATTATAGTGAGTTATCGGTCTGGCACCGGCATTGCAATCTTGCCATGGTCGCCACTTTGGGAGACGAAGGGATGAAGAACCGCGAGAGCTGTCTTCAAGATTACGGCAACGTCCGGCTCGATCAGGTGATTTTCATTCTGATGGTCTTCGTGTGGCTCCAGGTTCTGGCTTTGCCTTGCTCATAGCCGCACCGGACCCGAAGTGATTGCCTCGTGAGCCTCGTTTTGTAGTCGGCAGCGAGACAACGAAACTCCACTTCAGTAGCCAGTCTTGCAGAGAAAGGGGGTGGTCGCAAGGCGGTCTGGAGAGCATAGGCCAAACCGTAGTTCAGGTGCTGTGAGCATGATTGTATTGATGGCCTGGTCCGTTGCCGTCGACCGACATCCAGGAGCGCTACGCGCACCTGCCGGGTGCGGAAACGTTCCGAACGCCGAGCCACCCGTACAAGCAAGAACCATGGCAGCGTTTTGTAACCTGTTGGACCCGCTGTTGCCGCTGGTGCAGTACGGTATCTGCCCAAGAAATTGGCGTTTAATTCCACTCAAGGAAAAGGGAAGCGAAGAATGGGTAAGTTAATCAAAAAAAACAAGTTGTTTGCATTTCTGCTCGTTTTTGTCCTGGCGATGGCTCTGGCCGGGTGCGAGGGTGACGATGGCTCAAGGGGGCCCATGGGCGCGCCTGGTGAACCCGGCGCCCCAGGTGCCCC
>JBAYQP010000015.1:0-51816 GCA_041677125.1 Desulfuromonadales bacterium
AAGGATCTTGCCCGCGGTTTACGCAATATTTAATTTCCTGCCCATGTTTTAGGCGATTTTCTTCCGAGGAAACATCGGCAACTACTTGAAATGGAAAGTTTTATTTGATGGCACAGCCTATGCTCTAACCCAATCCGAATACCAAGCCCAAACAACTGGTCCACTGTTCCAGCATGATCAACTCTGAATTGCGACCCTGACGGAACAAAGACGTTCCGACATCCAGGTCGAGGGCAAAGGCGCCCTTTCCCTCCATGCGAGGGAGGGCGTCTTTTTGTTTTTGAGCTTCCGCAAAGGAGAAGGAACATGAGGAAAATCGAACGCATTATCCAGCCCTGCAACTTGGATGCTGTGAAAAGCGCCCTGACGGCTATCGGGATTGCCGGGATGACCGCCAGCGAAATTCGCGGCTTCGGCAGGCAAAAAGGGCACACGGAGTTGTAGCGCGGAGCCGAATGCCAGAAGAAGAGACCCGGTTCGCGGTAAGACAACCAAGTCAAGGAGTCCATATTATGAAAAAACAAGCGAGTATCATCTCTGTTCTGCTGCTGCTGCTGCCGGCTCTGGCTCACGCCGGGGATGCTCCGGTTTCCGAAGTAGCATATATCCTCAACACATTCTCCTTCCTGATGACCGGCGCTCTGGTCATGTGGATGGCGGCCGGCTTCGCCATGCTCGAATCGGGGCTCGTTCGCTCGAAAAACGTCGCAACGGTCTGTTTGAAAAATATCGCCCTATTCGGGGTCGCCGGCATTCTCTATTACGCCATCGGTTATCAACTGATGTATGCCGGCGTTGATGGCGGTTGGCTCGGTACATTCGGAATTTGGGGGCCGGATGACGCCGCTGCCGCCGCTGGCGACTTCTCCGGAAATTATGCCACTTCCTCCGACTGGTTTTTTCAGATGGTCTTCTGCGGCGCCGCCTGTTCCGTGGTGTCCGGGTGCGTCGCCGAGCGGATCAAGCTGTGGTCCTTCATGGCCTTCTGCGTGGTTCTGACCGGTCTGATTTATCCCATCCAAGGCTCTTGGGTCTGGGGCGGTGGCTGGCTGAGTGAAATGGGTTTTCTCGATTATGCCGGGTCCACGCTGGTGCATTCCGTCGGTGGCTGGGCGGCACTCACCGGGGCGATCATTCTCGGCGCCCGCAAGGGGAAATACGGTAAGGACGGCCGGGTGAATCCGATGCCGGGCTCCAGCATTCCCCTGGCGACCCTGGGCGTCTTCATCCTCTGGATGGGCTGGTTCGGTTTCAACGGCGGCTCGGTGCTTTCTCTCGGCAGCGCCGGCAGCGTCATCGAAATGTCCAATGTTTTCGTCAACACCAACCTGGCCGCCTGTGGGGGCATGCTCGCGGCAATGATCATGGTCCAGGCTCTCTATAAAAAGGTCGATGTCACCATGGTCCTGAACGGCGCTCTTGCCGGTCTGGTCAGCATCACCGCAGGTCCCGCCACCCCTTCTCCCGGTGCGGCGATTCTGATCGGCGCCGTCGGCGGAGTGTTGGTCGTTTTTGGCGTTCCCTTCTTCGACAAATTGAAAATCGACGACGTGGTCGGCGCTCTTTCCGTCCATCTGATCGGCGGCATCTGGGGCACTCTGGCGGTGCCCCTCAGCAACAGCGAGGCCCGCTTCTTCACCCAATTGATCGGCGTTCTCGCCATCGGCGTCTTCGTGGCCGCCGCCAGTTCCGTGGCCTGGTTGGTTCTGAAGCACACCATCGGCCTCCGCTGCTCGGAAGAAGACGAATTTCGCGGTCTGGATCTTTCCGAAATCGGCCTGGAAGCCTACCCCGATTTTCAACGGATCACCATCGGCAGCTCCGGTTCGACGCCCGCCATGGTCGTCGACGCCGTACCTGCTGCCGCAACTACCCGCACCGCGAGCCAAGCGTAGCACGCTAACCATGCAATTCGGCCGGAGGCCGAGCTTCCGGCCGGCTCTAAACCTTCACTTAGGAGAACAGGAAAATGAAGAAATTAAAGATTGCTCTGGTTGCTGGACTGATGATGGCGTGCACTTCACCCGCGCTTGGCCTCGAAGTCTCCGGCGATGTCTATGTCAGCGTTTTCAGCGATTATATCTGGCGTGGTTTTGATTTGACCGGGGAAGACAATTTCGTCATCCAGCCGGGTGCGGATGTTTCGGTGGGTAGCTTTACCGTCAGTTGGTGGGGGAATTTCAGCGAAAATACCGGCGAAATGAACGAGGTCGACCTGACTCTCGATTATAGGCTGGATATCAACGATCGGATTGCGGTCAGCTTCGGCAATATTCTTTATGATATAGACGGCGCCACGGACACTCATGAGATTTACGCCGGGCTGGGAGTGAACGCTCTCCTCAGCCCTTCTCTGTTTCTGTATTACGACTATGACGAGTTTGACGGGAATATTTTCGCCGTCCTGTCCATCGGCCACAGCTTTGACGTGACCGATAGCCTTGGCCTGAACTTTGGGGCGGCTGCCAGTTACCTGAACGATGATGATATCAAGGAGCGTTGGTTTCATAACGCCGAGCTGAGCGCTGGCGTCGATTTCGCCGCCACGGACCAGATAACGATCAGCGCCCGGGCCCTCTACTCCACTCCCCTGAGCGATGCTGCCGAGGATTTTGCTGAAATCGACGACGAATTCACCGCTGGCCTGACGGTCGCCCTGGCGTTCTGATCTTTTTTTTCGATAAATCGAGTACTCTGGCCGCCGCCCTCGTAAAGAAGGCGGCGGTTTTTCTCTCGACGGATACTGCGCGGCACCTGCACCCCCCTCCTGTGGTATACTTTCTTCATCGCCGAAAAGATTGTATATGCTTACAACCCCGTAGCCGAAACATTCTGCTTTTCTCTGCACTGCTTTTTTCGGTTCCGATCTGTTCAGTGGTCGGACCGCAGCCCGAATCCCCCGAATTCCGCAGGGGGAGGGACGGTGCTGGTCTCTTTTAGAAGGAATTACTTCTGGATGAAAGAAATAGTTATTGAGGCTGCCCGGGAAGGGGGCCGGGTGTTGTTGGAAAAATTCGGGCGGGAACTCAGAGTCGAACATAAGGGGGAAGTCGATCTGCTGACCGATGCCGACCAGGCTGCCGAAATGGCCATTGTGGCAGTAATTCGCGGAACTTTCCCTTTGCACGATGTTCTCGCGGAAGAAGCCAATCATGGCCGACGCGATTCCCAGTACCGCTGGATCATCGATCCTTTGGATGGCACCACCAATTATGCCCACGGTTTACCCTGGTTCGCGGTTTCCGTCGCGCTGGAAATTGCGGGTGAGATCGCCATGGGAGCCGTATTCAACCCGATCACCATGGAAATGTTTTTTGCCGAGAGGGGAAAGGGCGCCTTTCTGAATGAGCTGCCGATTCGGGTCTCCACGGTCGATCGTTTGGATCGCTCCCTTCTGGCCACCGGCTTTCCTTATGACCGCAAGACCAGCCGGTGCAACAATTACGACCACTTCCTTCATTTTCAGCAGCGGGCGCAAGCCTGTCGCCGGGCCGGCGCCGCAAGCCTCGATCTTGCCTGTGTTGCCGCCGGTCGTTTCGACGGATATTGGGAAATGAAGCTGAAGCCTTGGGATGTTGCCGCCGGTAAATTGCTGGTCGAGGAGGCGGGAGGCCTTATCAGTGATTTTTCCAGTGAAAAATACTCCATTTATGGGATGGAAATCCTGGCAAGCAACGGAAGAATTCACCGGGAAATGGCCGAAGTGCTTGATTTGGGAATTCGTCCTTAGGCTTTCCGGACCTGTGCAAATGGCGGTTGTCCAAGCATCGACCATTCTGTAGTATGCTGTAAAGAAGCCGGTTGTTTTCGCGAATGCGGGCAAAAGCTTGCGGAAGGAGGTAACAAATGGCCGAACAGGAAAGACGTGACGAGATGGGGTCTTCAGTGGATGACAGTTCTCTTGAACGGTTGGATGAAGACCTCGATATTATGGAGCGCCACGCCGAACGAGTAGCGGAAAGCGAAGACGAGGTCAAGGAAGCTATGAGAAAGTGGGATCGCGAGTTCAAGAACGAACGTTTTCATAGCGTTCCCAAACCGCGCAAACATATTCGCTAATTCATAGGGAAACATACAGACTGAAAAAGGCCCCGAAAGGGGCCTTTTTAATTACGGGCGATCTTCTTCCTGGGTTGGCTCAGGACCAGGCGGGGTGGAAACTTTCAATTTTTCGATCTCCTCCTCCAAGGCGGCGGCGGAGTCTTTGTAGGTATCGAGCTTGCCGAAAAGCGTCTTTATCTCATCGCGCTCGAGCAGGCTTTCCAGTCCCTTGTTCCGCTCCTCATCGACTATTCGTCCTAAATCGGCATGCGCCGAGGCGATTTTCTTGTGCAATGCATTCAGGTCAATTTTTTTCTGGACAATAAGTTTGTATTGGTTGGCCCGAAAACCGGCCGTCTGCAGCGATTTTCGCGTAGCTTCCCAAACTTTTTCGGCGGACTCTTTCAGCTTTTCCGTTTTATCTTCATACATGCTTGTCTCCTTTGGCCGGCAGCGCAATGGGCTTAAGAATATTTTGTTTTACGACCGGGGTCAAGATCAGAGTCGGTTTTTTACACCGGCAGCTTCTATTCCTATTGCTTGATTGTCATTTATCGACTACAGTGTCTAATAATATTTTAATGCCATGCCGACCAGAGGTCGGGGAAAGGAATCAGGATGTCGGAACCGGGAAAAAGTAAATTTCAGATCGACTTACGGAGATTTTTGCGGGAGCGCGAGGAAAACCGCGATCTGACCCGTCTTATTTGCGAAATCGCCGAGGCTTCCAAGTATATCATCAATTCCATTCGCACCGGAGATTTGGGGGTGGCCGGCACCTCCAATCTCTATGGCGAAGAGCAACTTGCTCTCGATGTTCTCTCCGACCGTATCCTGCGCAAGCGTCTCATGCATTCCGGCGTCGTGGCCAGTATGGCCTCCGAAGAAACCACCGATATCATTACCGTATCCACCGATTGCGAGGGGAAGTATTCGGTAGCGTTCGACCCCCTCGATGGCTCTTCTCTGGTGGACGTTAATCTGGCGGTTGGCACCATTGTTTCCATTTACGAGGGGGGGCAAGTGCTTCAGCCTGGCCGGAAACAGGTCGCCGCCATGTATATTCTGTATGGTCCGCGAACCACCCTGGTTTTTTCCACCGGACAGGGCGTGCACGAATTCGCCATGAACCAGCTGATGGAATACACCCTGGTGCATGAAAATATCCGCCTTGCCGATAGCTGCAGCATCTATTCTCCTGGTGGGCAAAGAAACAAATATACCCCCGGTACCGAGCGCTTCGTCCGCTATATGGAGGAAAAAGGCGCCAAGCTGCGCTATAGCGGCGGCCTGGTTCCCGATATCAATCAGGTTCTGCTGAAAGGGAAGGGAATCTTTCTTTATCCTCACCTGCAAGGCGCTCCCGAGGGTAAGCTGCGGCTGCTTTATGAGCTTAACCCCATGGCTTATCTCGTCGAGCAGGCCGGCGGTGCTGCCTCCACCGGCAAACAAAGGATTTTAGATCTTGAACCGCAGGGGATCGATCAGCGGGCGCCGGTTTTTATCGGCTGCAAACAGGATGTGGCTTTGGCGGAGAAATTCATTCGCGAGGAAGGGGAGGCTGCCGCTGAAATCGGCGCCGCCTGAACAATCTGCACCACAAAAAAAGCCCGGCGGCCAATTGGCCGCCGGGCTTTTTTTGTAGCATAAGGACCTTATTTCAGCAGCTCTTTCACTTTGTCGTAACCGATGTTGAAGGCCTTTTTGTTCAGATCGAGGAAGGCCTCGGGAACTTTGGCGAGAACGGCCTTCTCGCCGGTCTCCCGGGAAACGACATCGGTCAAAGCGATCATGGCGCCGAGAGCTACGACGTTGCCGACGATTTCGCGGCCGACTTCATCCTTGGCGGTGCGAATGATTGGAAATTTATAAACCTTGAAATCGCCCTGCGGCTCGCGCTTGACGAAGTCGGAGTCGAGCAGCAGCACGCCGCCGGCCTTGATGCCATTGGCATATTTATCGGCCGACTCCTGCGTCATAGCGAGGCAGGCGTCGACGATGGTGGCCTTCGGATAATCGATCGGTGCGTCGGAGATGATAACTTCCGATTTGGAAGCGCCTCCGCGAGCCTCGGGACCATAGCTCTGCGATTGCACGGCGTGCTTGCCTTCAATGATGGAGGCCGCCTCCGCGAGAATAATGCCGGCCGTAATCAGCCCTTGGCCACCGGCACCGGAAAAGCGAATTTCATATCTTTTTGCCATTGCATTTCTCCTTATTCGCTGCGGTGATCAGGCACCCTGCGCCTTGGCGATGACCTTTGCATATTGCTCACAATATTCCGGCTTGTCCTCTTTGTAGAGAACACCGGTGAGAACTTTGCCCTGAAGTTGCTCGGCGGTCATTTTACCGGCAGCGGCAACAGGGACGGCCATGTCCTTGAGCCGTTTCATCATATCGACGACGGAACGATACTTGTTGCGCCGTCCGTAGGTGGTGGGGCAGTCGTCAAGGACTTCGATGACCGCCATGCCTTTGTGCTTGATGCCTTCGGCAATCAACTTATCGATCTGGGTCGCGTGAAAAGCGGTGGTGCGGGCAACGAAAGTGGCGCCGGCGCCGATGGCCAGTTTGCTGATATCGAAAACCGGATCAGGGTTGCCGTAGGGAGTGGTCGAGGCTTTGTCGCCGGTCGGGGTGCAGGGGGAGAACTGACCGCCGGTCATGCCGTAGATGAAGTTGTTCATGATGACATAGGTCATGTCGATGTTGCGACGGCAGGCGTGGATGAAGTGGTTGCCGCCGATCGCCGTGCCATCGCCGTCGCCGCCCATGCAGATCACGGTCATTTCCGGCTTGGCCATTTTGACGCCGGTGGCGAAGGCGGCGGCGCGGCCGTGCGCGGTATGCAAGGTGCACATATCAATGTAGCCGGGCAGACGGCTGGCGCAGCCGATACCGGAGACCAGGGCAGTGTTGTTTTTATCCAGCCCACACGTGTCCATTGCGCGGATCAGGCCCTTCATGACAATCCCGTGGCCGCAGCCGGGGCACCAGATGTGGGGCAATTTTCCGGGACGGATGGTTTTTTCGTAATCGTAAGCCATTTAGCGAACCTCCTTGACTTTTTCCATGATCTGGCCGGGATTGATCGGTTCGCCGTCGACGCGACCGAGGTGAAGAACGGGGCAACTGCCCTTGACAACACGCTCGACTTCGAGATTCATCTGGCCAAGGTTCATCTCGGGCACGACAATGCCCTTGACCTTTGCACCCAAAGCAGCGATCCGCTTCTCGGGGAAGGGCCAGAGGGTGATCGGGCGGAAAAGTCCTGCTTTGATCCCTTCCTTGCGCAGTTCGTTGACCGCATAACGGGCGCTGCGGGAGGTCGAGCCGTAGGCAAAAATCAGCACGGTGGCGTCTTCGGTCAGATATTCCTCGTATCTTTCGATATCGGCGCGGGCCTCTTCCCCTTCGACCTTTCTGACCTGGCGACGCTCTTCGGCATCGACGTATTCGGCCTTGGTGGTCGGGAAGCCGTCCTGTGCCTTGTTGAGGCCGGTCACGTGAAAACGGTACTCGGAGCCGAAAGCGGCCAGCGGCGGGACATCGCCGAAGGAGGTGTCGTACGGTTTGTATTGTTCGGGCGGAACGGAAGGCTTGGCGCGGTCGATCACTTCCACTTCACCCGGCTCGGGAAACTCGATGCGCTCGCGCATGTGGCCGACGATCTCGTCATAAAGAACCTGTACCGGCATCCGGTATTTCTCGGCAAGATTGAAGGCGCGCACCGTCTCAGAGAAGATCTCCTGGCAGGAGGCCGGGACCAGGGCGATGGTCGCATGATCGCCGTGGGTTCCCCACTTGGCCTGCTGCACGTCGGACTGGCCGGGGCCGGTCGGCATGCCGGTGGAGGGACCGCCGCGCATGACATTGACGATGACGCAGGGAACCTCGGCAATGCAGGCATAACCGAGCAGTTCCTGCTTCAGGGAGACGCCGGGACCCGAGGTCGCGGTAAGCGCCTTGGCGCCAGTAAGGGAAGCGCCGATGACCGAAGCAATGGCTCCAATCTCGTCTTCCATCTGAATGAACTTACCGCCTTTTTTCGGCAGTTCGTTCGACAAAACCTCGGCGATTTCAGTCGAGGGAGTAATGGGGTAGCCGCCGAAGAAATTACAGCCAGCGTAAAGGGCGCCTTGAGCGCACGCCTCGTTCCCCTGCAGTAGAGCAACTTTTTTAGCCACGCGATCGACCTCCTATATAGGATTATGCTTTGTGAACTTTAATGGCGAAATCAGGGCACCGCAATTCGCACTGCATGCAGGCGATGCAGGCATCGGGTTTGACCACCTTGACCAGAAACGCATCCATCTCCAGGACCTTGGTGGGGCAGAACTCCACACAAATACTGCACCCCTTGCAGTACCTTTCGATAACCTCGATTTTCGGACTGCTCATTACCCGTGTTCTCCTTTTACGTTATGGCCGCCTGATTTGACGGACTAAAAAACGCCTCGCAGTCTAACGCAAGAAAAATTATTTTTCCAGCACTTAATAGTAATGTCAGGCTTTCAGGTGGGGAGATCGGTTCAACTGGTTCCACGTTGAACAGAAAAGAAAGATTCAATTAAAAAAAAATTCAGACATTGAGAGCAAAGAAGGGCAATGTCGCCATTGCCCTTCTTTGCCCTGGATTGCTGACAATGCTCTATTTCATGCTGTCGACAAGCCCTTTAACGGCGGCCACCGACTTGTCCATCATTGCCTGCTCTTCGGCGTCAAGCTTGAACTGCAGGATTTTCTCCACGCCGTTCTCGCCGAGCACGCAAGGAACCCCAACGTAATATCCCTTGATGCCGAACTCACCGTTGAGGTAAACGCAGGTCGGCAGGACGCGTTTCTGGTCCTTAAGGATCGACTCGGCCATCGCAATGGCCGAGGAGGCCGGGCTGTAGAAGGCGCTGCCGGTTTTGAGCAGAGCGACAACTTCGCCACCGGCGCCGCGGGTGCGCTTGACCATGGCCTCCATGACTTCCTTCGCCTTGGCGGCGTTGCCGTATTTCTGCTCGAGCAATTCCATGACCGGGATGCCCTGCACGCTGGCGTAACGCACCAGGGGCACCATGTCGTCGCCATGGCCGCCGAGGGTCATCGCCACGACGTCTTTCACCGACACGCCGAGTTCCCAGGCGATGAACGCTTTGAAGCGGGCCGAATCGAGAACGCCGGCCTGACCGATAACGCGCTCATGGGGGAAGCCGGTGACTTTCTGGCACAGGGTAACCATGGCATCGAGGGGGTTGGAGATGACGATGACATGCGCTTCCGGGGCATTTTTCTTGATCCCTTCGGCGACGCTGGTCATGATCTTGGAGTTGACCTCGATCAGGTCGTCGCGGCTCATCCCGGGCTTGCGGGGAAGGCCGGCGGTGACGATGACGACCTTGGCGCCGGCGATATCGGCATAGTCGTTCGTCCCTTTGAGATTAACGTCGAAACCGTCCACCGGGGAGGCTTCGGCGAGGTCGAGGCACTTGCCCTGGGGCAGCCCTTCAACGATGTCGAACAGCACTACGTCGCCCAGTTCGCGCAGAGCGCAGAGCTGAGCAAGAACGCCACCAATCTGACCACCACCGATAAGAGCGATTTTGGGTCTTGCCATTGCAGTCTCTCCTTATGTTGGGAAATAAAAGAAAAGCGCAGGATCAAGGCAACCGGATTGCCTTGACCCCGCCGTGTTCTCGTCCAACGATCACATCGCGTCGATAATCTTATTCAGGGTCGCGCTGGGGCGCAGGGCTTTTTCCGCCATTGCCAGGTCGGGACGGAAGTAGCCGCCGATGTTCACCGGTTTTCCCTGGGCCGCGATCATTTCTTCATTGATTTTGGCTTCATTCGCTTCCAGATCCGCCGCCACCTTGGTAAAGCGCGCCTGCAGTTCGGCGTCCTTGTTCTGAATGGCGAGGGCCTGGGCCCAATACATGGCCAGATAGAAGCTGCTGCCGCGATTGTCGATCTCGTTTACCTTGCGGGAAGGCGCCTTGGCGTTTTCCAGGTACTTGGACACGGCCTGATCGAGCGTATCGGCAAACAGCTGGACTCTTTCTTCCTTGGTTCGGTTGGCGACATGTTCAAGAGAAGGAACCAGGGCACAGTATTCACCGAGGGAATCCCAGCGCAGGTGGCCTTCCTTGAGGAACTGCTCGACATGCTTGGGCGCGGAACCGCCGGCGCCGGTCTCGAACAGTCCGCCGCCCTTCAGAAGAGGTACGATGGAGAGCATTCTCGCGCTGGTGCCCAGTTCGAGAATCGGAAAAAGGTCGGTCAGGTAATCGCGAAGGGCATTGCCGGTCACGGTGATGGTGTCCTGACCTTTCCGGGCTCTCTCGCAGGAGAACTTCATTGCATCATCCGGCCGCATGATGCGGATATCGAGACCGGAGGTGTCGTGGTCTTTGAGGTAGGTTTTGACTTTTTCGATGATCTGCGCGTCATGGCCGCGTCGGTCATCCAGCCAGAAGATGGCGGGGACGCCCGAAGCCCTGGCGCGGTCGACCGCCAGTTTGACCCAGTCCTGGATGGGCGCATCCTTGGTCTGGCAGGAGCGGAAAACATCGCCTTGTTCCACGCTCTGCTCCAGCAGGGTTGCTCCGGAAGCGTCGACGACGCGGATTTTACCATTGCCGGGAGCCGTGAACGTTTTGTCGTGAGAGCCGTATTCCTCGGCTTTCTGCGCCATGAGGCCGACGTTGGAGACGTGACCCATGGTCGCCGGATTGAACTGGCCGTGCTTCTGGCAATCTTCAATAACGGTTTGATAGATCGTGGCATAACAGCGGTCCGGGATCATGGCCAGGGTGTCCTGCAACTCGTCCTGGAGATTCCACATCTGGCCGCCGTCGCGTATGACAACCGGCATGGACGCATCGATAATCACATCGTTGGGAACATGCAGATTGGTGATCCCTTTGCGCGAATCGACCATGGCCAAGGCCGGACGGGATTTGTAGACATCCATGATGGCCGCTTCGATCTCGGCTCTCTGCGCTTCGGGCAACCTTTTGATCTTGACATAAACGTCGCCAAGGCCGTTGCTCACATTCACACCCAGTTCCTTGAACACCGCGCCGTATTTCTCGAAGACATCTTTATAAAAAACGGTGACGCATTGCCCGAAGATGTAGGGGTCGGAAATTTTCATCATGGTCGCCTTGAGGTGCAGGGACAGCAGCACGCCATCCTTTTTCGCTTCCTCGATTTGCGCGGCGTAGAAGCTGCGCAGGGCGGCCATATTCATGGATGACGAGTCAAGCACTTCCCCCGCCTGCACGGGCATATCTTTTTTCAATACGGTGACGGCGCCATCCTCGGCGACGAACTCGTAATTGACCTTGGTCGCGGCTTTGATGGTGGTCGAGGTCTCGGTGGCGTAGAAATCTTTTTCCGTCATATGCGCCACGCGTGTCTTGGACGCGGCCGGCCACGGCTTCATCATTCTGTGCGGATTCTTCTGGGCAAATTTCTTGACCGAAGCAGCCGCCCGGCGATCGGAGTTGCCTTCACGCAGCACCGGGTTGACCGCGCTCCCGAGCACTTTCGCGAACCGGGCCTGCAGCGCTTTGTCGGCTTCGTTTTTCGGCTCCTCGGGGTAGTCAGGGATGGCGTAGCCTTTTTCCTGCAATTCCTTGATGGCGGCCTGCAGCTGGGGAATGGAGGCGCTGATGTTCGGCAGCTTGATGATGTTCGCTTCGGGATCCTGGGTGAGTTCGCCCAGTTGGCTCAGATAATCGGGGATTTTCTGGTCTTCGGTCAGTTTGTCCGGAAAATTGGCAATGATGCGTCCCGAAAGGGAAATATCCCTGGTTTCCACATTGACGCCGGAGCCTTTGAGGAATTTCTGGACGATGGGGAGCAGGGCATAGGTTGCCAGGGCCGGTGCTTCGTCAATCGCTGTCCAGATAATCGTCGATGCTTTTTTCGTCATGTTCTCTCCTTGATGTTGATGCCAGTAAAATACGCAATGCCTGGGGGCGGGATGCACGGGAAAATCAGTCTGCAAAGCTGCCGTCTGTTTTCATTGCGTCCTCTTCGGTTTTGCGAAACCCTCCCTTTACCGCGTTTGTAAGCAAGCCTGCGATCCCTCTTTTCGCCGAAAAAACACCAGAGGGCGGACGCCGGAACCAACTTCGTTCGCTATCCGCATCAGGTGAAGACTGGTTGAAAAATGGGATTAAAACCGACCTTTGAACATTGTATACAGTATACAAAGACGTTAAAGAGTGTCAAGGAAAAAGATCGGTCGAAAACAGTGCGTTTGCCACGTGTAATCAAGGCGATTTCCCCGGTTCCAGCGGTTTTAGAAAGAGGTCGGGAGGGAAAATGTCCGACTTGACCGCCTTCTCCCGGGCGTCTTCCAGGACCTTGGCCGACTGATCCCGGGGAATGCTGAGCACCTGTCCCGGATAAATCTGCCGTGGATCTTTAATCTGATCGCGATTGGCCTGGTAAAGAAGCGGCCAGAGCAAGGGGTCGTCGTAGATATCCTTGCGAGCGGAGATCATCCACAGGGTCTGGTTTTCTTCAACGGTAAAATGAAGGAGTGGCGGCGGAGGCGCCTCAATGACTGGCTCGGGGGCGGCCGCCGGCGGCGGCGTTTTGCTCTGATCTTTTTTCGGTTTTCGGATCGAGGCTTGGGGTCGGCTCTTTTGGGCACGGGCAAAGGCGGCTTTTTTCTGGTCGGCCCGGGTTTGCGCCTGGCGCGCAAGCTCCTCGACGTGGGGCAGAATGCTTCTCGCCCCTTGATAATCCCCCTGGCGAACCAGTTCTTCCCCTTCCCTCAATGCCTCATTGGCTTTGGCGAATTCTTCCGGCGCCCATTTCCCGGCGCCGTAATAATCGGCATGGGCGACGGCGACGCGCGCCGCCTGCAGCTCTTGGCGGGGCGCCGAAGCGCACCCGCCGAGAAGCAGAACCAGAAAGAGTGAAAGGGTTCTTATTGTCAAATCTCTTCAGCCGGCCGAGCCGGGTGCGGGCGGTGAAGCGCCCGGAAACAAAAGGAAGGGTCAGCGGGGCTTGGTTGTGAGACGAATCGACAATTCCCGCAATTGTTTTTCATCGACCGTCCCCGGCGCCTCGGTCAACAGGCAAGTGGCTTTCTGCGTTTTTGGAAAGGCGATGACGTCGCGGATCGAATCGGAGCCGGTCAGAATCATAATCAGACGGTCGAGACCGAAAGCGATGCCGCCGTGCGGTGGCGCACCGAATTCAAGGGCATCGAGGAGGAAACCGAATTTGATCCGCGCTTCCTCTTCGCCGATCCCCATCATGTCGAACATCTTGCTTTGGATGGCCCGGTCATGGATACGGATGCTGCCGCCGCCGATTTCCGAGCCGTTGAGAACCATGTCGTAGGCTTTGGCCCGCACCCGGCCCGGATCGGTGTCCAGCAGAGGCACATCCTCATCCATCGGCGCGGTGAAGGGATGGTGCACCGCGACATGCCGGCGGGATTCGCCGTCCCATTCGAGCAGGGGAAAGTCGGTGATCCAGACGAATTTGAAATCGTCTTTTTTCGCCAGTCCCAGTTTTTGCCCGAGGTGACCGCGCAGGCGCCCTAAAGATTCATTGGCGACCCGGAACGAATCGGCGGCGAACAGCAGAAGGTCCCCTGGCTCGGCTTGCAGATTCTGGTTGAGGGCGGCCAGCTCTTCCGCCGTAAAGAACTTGCTGATCGGCGACTGCCATGCGCCGTCCTCGAGAACTTTGACGTAAGCGAGTCCTTTGGCGCCGTATATTTTTACGAATTCGGTCAGGTCGTCCAGCTCTTTGCGGGAGAAGTGAGCGCACCCCTTGGCATTGAGCGCCTTGACCAGCCCCCCGGCGGCAACGGCCTCGGCAAACACCTTGAAGCCGCAGCCGCGCACCAGTTCGGAGATATCGTGGAGTTCGAGGCCGAAGCGCAGGTCGGGATTGTCGACGCCGAAGCGGTCCATCGCTTCAGCATAGGTTATGCGCGCCACCGGCAGCGGCACGTCGACGCCGATGGCCGTTTTAAAGACCGTGGCGATCATTGCCTCCATGGTCAGGAGTACGTCCTCTCGATCGATGAAGCTCATTTCACAATCGATCTGGGTGAATTCCGGTTGCCGGTCGGCGCGCAGGTCCTCGTCGCGGAAACAGCGCACGATCTGGAAATAACGGTCATATCCGGAGACCATCAGCAACTGCTTGAACAACTGCGGCGACTGCGGCAAGGCGTAAAAGCTGCCGGGGTTGACCCGGCTCGGAACGAGATAATCGCGGGCGCCCTCCGGGGTGCTTTTGGTCAGCACCGGTGTTTCCACCTCAAGGAAGCCTTTTTCGGCGAGATAACCGCGGACCGTCTGCGCCACACGATGACGCAGGATAAGATTTTGCTGAATGGCCGGGCGACGCAGGTCGAGATAGCGGTACTTGAGGCGAACGTTTTCCGCCACTTCGCTGTAGTCGTCCAGCATAAACGGGGGCGTTTTGGCGGTGTTGAGGATCTTCAACTCGCGTATTTCGACTTCCACCTCGCCGGTTTTCATTTTCGAATTGACGGTTCCTTCCGGTCGGGGCGAAACCTCTCCGCGCACGGCGATAACGTATTCGCTGCGCACCCGGTCGGCCTTGGCGTGCGCTTCGGGATCGCGATCGGGATCGAGAGCCAGTTGGACAATGCCCTCGCGGTCGCGCAAATCGATAAAGATCAGGCCGCCATGGTCCCGGCGTCGCTGCACCCAGCCGGTCAGGATCACTTCCTTGCCGATGTCGGCAGCATTTACCAGCCCGCAGTAATGGCTCCGTTTCCAGTCACCCAGGATGTCGTTCAAGTTTCAGGCCTCCAAGAAGAAAGTCATCGACGGCCGATGACGGCAGTAACAAAGCGGAGAAGTATAGGATTGTCACGCGAGTACGTCAAGGGCTACTACGGTCGGCGGCCAGGCGTTCGGCAAGATTGCTTTCCAGGCCGGCGAGGGGGATTTCTTCCTGCGTGCCGGAAGCCATGTCGCGCAGTTGGGCCGCCTGGTTCGCCATTTCCTGCTCGCCGAGGATGATCACCTGCCGCGCCTGGAGTTTGCCGGCGCGGCGCATTTGCGATTTCAGGCTTTTCCCCTCGAAATCGATCTCGGTGGGAATCCCCCTCCGCTGCAGGGCGCTCATCAGCCGAAAGGCGTACCGGCCGGCCTGCGCGCCGATGGCGGCAATGAAAAGGGCGGGACGCCTCGGCGCGACGCGCTCTTCCCCTTTCATCAGAACCAGGCGCTCCAACCCCATGGCAAAGCCGATTCCCGGCAAAGCCGGTCCGCCAAGCTCCTGAATCAAGCTGTCGTAGCGCCCGCCGGCGGCAACCGCGTTTTGCGCCCCCAGGCTGCCGGTAACCATTTCAAAGGTGGTCTTGGTGTAGTAATCAAGGCCGCGGACCATGCGCTGATTGATGGCAAAGGGAACCTGGAGATCCTGCAGGGCGCTTTGCACGCGGCGGAAGTGATCGTCGCAATCGGCGCAGAGCGACTGAAGGATCGATGGCGCATCGGCCGACGCCTCCCGGCATCCGGGAACCTTGCAGTCGAGCACGCGCAGCGGATTGCTCTGCCAACGCCGGCGGCAGTCCTCGCAGAGGGTTGGCAGGCGATCCTGCAGAAACGTGGTCAGCCTTTCCCGGAAACCGGGTCGGCAGGCCGGGCAGCCGAGGGAATTGATCTGCAACTCAACATCGTGGATGCCGACAGCCTCGAAATAATGACTGAGCATGGCGAGCAAATTGGCGTCGAGACGGGGGTCGAGGATGCCGACCGCTTCGGCGCCGATCTGGTGGAACTGCCGATAGCGTCCCTTTTGCGGCCGCTCGTAACGAAACATCGGCCCCATGTAGAAAAGTTTGGCGACCGGGTCCTGGGCATAAAGTTTGTGCTCAATAAAGGCGCGCATGACCGAGGCGGTCCCCTCCGGTCGCAGGGTGAGGGAATGATCGCTCTTGTCGGGAAAGGTGTACATTTCCTTCTCGACGATATCGGTCGTTTCGCCGATGGAGCGGCAAAACAGTTCGGTCTTCTCCACCACCGGAACCCGGATCTCGGCAAAACCGTAGGCTTGAAAAATCAGCCGGGCCTGCTCTTCTAGAAATTGCCAGGTCTCCACCTCGCCGGGCAGAATATCGTTCATTCCCTTAACACCAGTAATACTCACGTAAACTCCCTTTTAAGCGCCGGCAACCCAGGTTCGCCGGGATGGTCGTGTCGGGTGTCGCTCTTGCGCCGGGGGGGATATTGTCCCCAAGTTGCGGCGCCGGTTGGCGATAAATATCTTCAAATTATTTTTGGATCCCTGATCTGCTGCATCTTGCGCTTGGCTATCTCGATGCCCAATCGGGCTTTTTCGTGCGCCGGCGTCAACAACAAAACCTGTTGCCAGACCTCCGCCGCCTGTGCGTACCTGCCACGGGTGTACAGTTCCAACCCCGTGCCATACAGCTGCTCTTCATCGCCTGGCCGATAGCTGGTCCGGTAGGGATCAGCCAACCGTTGCAGAAGTGCTTGCGCTTCCGCGTGATAGGGGTCAAGACCAAGCGCCGCCCGCAGCAGGCGTTCCGCTTGGTCGAGGTCTTTCTCCTCCAGGGCGTGTTTTGCCTCGGCGGTCAGGCGGGACAGTTCGTTTTGCAGGCGCAACCGGCTGTCCGCCAGGCCCCGCTGCCCATCCGGGTTGGCCGGATCGATCTCCAGCGCCCGCCGAAATTCCGCAACCGCCGCCGAAATTCTGTTGGCCGCGAGATCGGTTTCGCCCTTTGCCACTGCCGCAAGGACTGTGACGGCGGTCTGTTGATGCAGCGAGGTTAGCTCTTGCCGGGCGGTTGCGTGATCGGGATACCGCGCGAGAATTCGTCCGTAGAGGTTTCGCGCCCGGGTGTAATTGCCGCTGGCGACGGCGGTTCGGGCCGCCTGCAAAAGGACCGATTGTTGTTCGGCAATGGCCGCCTCGACCTTGGCAAGTTCGCTGTGCGCGATAGGTTCGTTGCGGAAAGAGAACGCTTTCGCAAAGTGCGCCTTGGCGGCATCGAGCTGCCCGCGCCCCAGCGCTCGCCTGCCCGCCTGCAATTCTTCGGCGGACAGCGCATCCGTCAAACCCTCGGCGCGGCGCAGTCCGTCGGCGCCTTCGGCGCTATCCGGCCGCAATTGCAACGCTTCGCCGAATGCTTGGCGCGCGGCATCAAGGCGCCCTTCTTCCAGCGCCTGCTCGCCGCAGTCGAGGGCAAGGGCGTACGCCACCTGAATTTGCATGGAGATTGTGTGCAGCCCCTGCAGGGCTCTCCGGTTCTCCGGATCGAGTATCAGCACTTGGGAAAAAGACTCCCGGGCTTCCTGCAATCGGCCTTGCACCAGAAGCTCATCGGATTTTTCCAGGCTCTGCGCAATGGGCTGGGCAAGTTCGGCCAGAAGCTGCTCCTGGAGCAATAGCCCTTCCGCTGAAGAATCAAGAAGACCCAGACCTTTGCGGACCAAGGTCAACCCCAGCCGTGGCTGACTTTCGGCGCGCGCCTGGCGCGCGTCGGCAAACAAATCAGCTGCCTTGCGCTTTTTGGCCACTTGGGTTTGCAGCAAAACGGCGCGCAGGCGCGCGTCATTGGGCTCGATGCCCAACCCTTGTTCCAAGGTGGCAACCGCCGCTACGAAGTCCTCTGCCTGCGCCAAGCTGTTGCCACGGGCCAAGAGTTCGCGCACGGCGCCCTTTTGGGCTGCAGGTCGATTCTGCAGGGCCAGATGGTGGTTCGGCTCAAGGGTCAGCGTTCTTTGGTAATAGCCGAGAGCGCTCTCGTACTCTTTCAGTGCAAAATGGATGTGGCCCGCCTGGGCGAGGACCTCGGCGGTTGCCGTCGGGTGCTGTACCAGGGGCTCAATGGCGATCAATGCCCGACGCAGCTGGCCTGATTCGAAAAGAGCGAGAGAGCAATTGAACAACAGGTCGTGGGCCGACGATTGAATCTTGCTGTTGCCGGTTTGCAGGGCGCTGCGCAGGCTTTCGGCGGCTTCCGCGACGCGCCCACTGGTGTATTGAATCTGGCCCAGATAATACTGGACTAAAGGGCTGTCGGGGGAAAGGCGCAACGCCTCGGCAAAAGCGCCCTCGGCCTCCGCCCATCGATTTTGTTCCATCCACTGCAGTCCCCGATGGTAGTGCAGGGCGAAGACGTATTCGCGGGTGGTTTCGTCGTCCGGATAGGACTGCAGATAAAAGGCGAATTCAACCAGGGCTTGATCGGTTTCGTCGCGGTGGGCGTAAATTTCGCCAAGGATCCGACGAATATCGATTCTCCCGGGCTCCAATTCCAGAACCCGGCGCAACAGCCGAATGCCTTCTGCGGTATGGCCGTTATCGAGATAAATGTGCGCCAGATGGAAATACGCGTCGGCCAGCGGGTAACGTTCAGCGGGGTTGGAACCGCTAAGGGTTTCGGCCTGTCCAAGATACAGCAGCGCGCTGTCGGGATCACCGGTGTGCCAGCAGGCCAGGCCTAAATCAAGGTTCGTCTCCACCTGCTCACTCAGCGTCGAATAGGCTCGGCGGAACTCGGTGGCGGCATCGCGCTCGGCTCCGGTCAACCGCAGAGCAAGGCCAAGCTGATAACGCAATGAATGGTTTTCCGGATCGATTGCCAGCGCCTGCCGATAGTGTTCGACCTGAGAACGTTCGTGCGGAGAGGATGTTCCCGCCGGACTGGCCGATCCCCATCCCGTGGCGCCGGTCACAGGGATCAGGATGCCGAGCAGAGCCCATGGCAAAAGCCGGAGGGTCATTTCTCATCGATCTCCCAGGCGCCTCGGATGACATTGCGCACTTTCTTGCCGCAATACATAGCCCGATCGGCCAGATCGACGATATCTTTCTGGGTGCTGGCATGTTCTGGAAAGCAGGCGTAGCCGACCGTTGCGGTCAGGTTGATCGGCCCGCCAAAATCGGTGAGAAAGCCATGAGATTCAACCGTGCGGCGGATTCGTTCCGCCACCACCGCCCCCCCCTGGCGATCGGTCTCGACCAGCAGGGCGGTAAATTCGTCCCCCCCGTAGCGAAAGAGCAGATCGACATCGCGGACGCTTTTGCGCAGCACTCCCGCCACTTCCTTGAGGGCGGCGCTGCCGGCAAGATGTCCGCGGGTATCGTTGACGTTTTTGAAGTGATCGAGATCGATAAAAATAAGGGTGAATGACATCCCATAACGTTCGGTCCGGCGGATTTCCCGGGCCAGGACCATTTGCAGAAAGCGATAATTGTGCAATCCGGTCAGGTCGTCGATGTAGATCAGTTCACGAGCGCCTTGGTACAGGCAGGCATTTTCAAATCCCAACCCCGCCTGTTCGGCGAGAAAGTTGAGGTTGTGCAAGGGAATGGGCTGAGGGAAATCGTCGTCCGGCGGATTCAGCAGAACCAGACCGCCTTTCGGACTTTTCTGGCTGCGCAGGGGAAACAGGCAGACGGAGCGTACGTCCGAAGGCCCTTGCGGAACAGTCGGCAGTTCACTGCCTTGCCAGATGCGGCTGTTTTCCTTCAGGCAGGGGAGCAGAGCGGGAGTCAGTTCGGTCGCTTCTTCTTCGCTGACCCCTTCCAGAGCGAGCAGACGGACCATCTTCCCCTGATTAAGGAGGAAGGCGTAGCCGCGGCCGCCCCCCATTTCCTGCAGGAGGGTGGCAACTGTCTGTGGCAGCAGGCGATCGATTTCCAGCAGGGAGGCAAGATTTTGTCCCCGCTGGAAAAGTCGGATTTGTTTTTTCAGCAGTAAATTTTCATCCAGAAGCCGACGTTGTTCCAGGCAGGTGCGGACGAGGTGGCGAAGTTCCTCGGGCTTGAAAGGCTTGATGAGGTAGTCGCGGGCGCCATTTTTGAGGGCCTGAATGGCGGTTTCCAGAGTGGCGTGCCCAGTCGACAGGATCACCTCGGGGGGATTGTCGACCAGCCGGGCCTGACGCAGAACCTCAAGTCCGCTCATTCCCGGCATGACCAGATCGGTAAGGAGTATTTCCACCCCTCCCTGGCGCAGGCGGTTGATGGCTTCTTCCCCGGAGGCGACGGTTTCCACCTGACAACCGTCTTCGCTGAGCATGTCGGCGTAGAGTTGACGGAAAAAAAGTTCGTCGTCAACCACCAGAATAACGGATGGTTTCATTCCTTCATGCTCCAGAGGGTAAGGCCCGAAGCTAGCAAAATCCGCTAGTTCTGTCAACGGAAAAGCCCATTGCGCCAGCGTTTGACCTGCCATTTTTGGCCCTCGCCATGGAAGCGCAGCGTGCCGTCCGAATCCGTTCGATAAAGAGGGATTCGCCGTTGCGCCAGCGCGGCGACAACTTCGCTGTGAGGAAAGCGAAAGGCATTATTCGCGCCGACTGAAACGAAAGCGGCCTGGGGACGGAAATAGTCGAACAGAAGTTCCGGTTGCGATCTTCGGCTGCCGTGGTGGGGTAATTTGATCAGGTTCGCCGCAGGCGGCGCCGTCCGCAGAAGTTCGGCCACCCCGGCCGCTTCGAGATCGCCGGTGAGCAGGACGGCATCGTTGCCGAAACCAATCCTGGCAACCAGAGAAGAATCGTTAAGCGCTTCGGGGCGCTGCTTGGGAACGAACAGGGAGAAGCTTTCTTGCGCCGTCTCTTCAATGCTGTTCCAGCCGACGGGGAAGGTGCGCACGGGAATGTCGTTCGAGGCGATCACCTGGCGCAGTCCCGGGTCGAGCTGTTCAACGGCGGATGCGGTCCAGAAGCTTCCGACGGGAAAATGTTGCAAGACGTGCAACAGTCCCTGGCGATGGTCCGGGTGGTCATGGGTCAGGATCACCGCCTCCAACCGGCGGACCCCCAACCGCCCCAGCGCGGGTGCGATAAGCCGTTCGCCGATATCGAAGGCTGAGCCATACAGCCCACCACCATCAATGAGGTAATGCCGGTCGGGAGGCAGGGAGACCAGGGTGGCTTCGCCCTGGCCAACACTCAGGGAAGTAACGGAGATTCCCTTCACCGGCGCGGCGGGAAGCGCCATCAGCAGCACCCCCGTCAACAGCAGCGCGCCAGCGGCGCGAGGCGCCCGCAGCGAGCCCGCAAGCAGCAATCCGCCGCAAATGAAAAACACCGCTCCAGTTTGCAAAGGGGAAAAATAGAATGTGCTGCCGGCAAGTGGCGGGAAGGCGGTCACTCGCGCGGTTATCGTGAGGATGATGTCGATAACCGCGGCGCAGCCGCGAAAGAAAAACGCGCCCACCTCTGGCCACCACGAATTCGTTGCGGCGCCAAGAAGACCACAAGGGACGGCGAGAAATCCAACGGCCGGCACGGCAACGATATTGGTGAGCAGGCCGGCCGGCGCAAATAGATGAAAATGCAGCAGGGCAAAGGGGGTGGTCGCGAGGGAGGCCGCCAGCGTGGTGAGAGATAAGGCGGCGAACCAGCGAACGGCCCGAGGAAAGGCGGCCAAGCGGTCGCTCCAGGGCGACACCAGAAGTAAAATTCCGAAAACTCCGGCGAAGCTGAGCTGAAAAGAAGGCTGGAAAAGGGCCAAGGGAGTAAAAAGCAGGATCAGCAGGGCGGCGGCGGCAAGAATTTTCAGGGGCTCGGTGCGCCGACAGATCAGCAGTAACAAAGCGCCGGCAACCGCCATGAGAAAGGCGCGGCGGGTGGGCAGGGCATTGCCGGTTAACTGCAAATAGAACCAGAGCGCCGGCAGCAGCAGCCAGGGCAGCGCTCGTTGGGCTGGCGCCCAGAGAAGCAAGGTTTCCGAACGGCAGTAGAAAAAACGCGCCAGCAGAAAGAGAAAGAGCGCGATGAGGCCCAGGTGCAGGCCGGAAATGGAAAAAAGGTGGGAGATGCCGCCGCGCGCCAAAAGGTCGCGCTGTTCGGCGGTAATCCCCCCCTTGTCGCCGGTAACCAGGGCCCGCACCAGCGGCGCGGTCACCGGATCGACGGCCGCCATGATGGCGCGCGCGGTTGCGTGCTGCAATTTAGCAAAGTGAAAAGTTTCTTCCGCGGCAGGAAAAACCGCCAGCTCGCGCGACTCGGGGACGAAGGCGGTGACGAATATGCCGCGCGCCGCCAGGTGGCGGGGGTAATCGAATTCGCCGGGGGTGGCGAAAACAGCGGGCTGGCGCAGCCGCGTGCGGAAGCGGAGCTCATCCCCGGTCCGCGCGGCGATTTCGCCCCGATTCACCCTCAGCAGAACGCGGCCATGCACGGCGCCCATCTTGCCGTCGACCACGATGCGGCGTGCCGCCAGCTCGATATCGGTGCGCCCCTCGGGGCGGCCGGAAATCGATAAAATTTCCCCTTGCAGAACCCGGGGCCCTTCGCTGACAAAAGAGCGCACGTCCGTCGGCTGAACCGGCGGTTGAGTCTCCTGGAAATAAAAAACGATACCGAGAAAAAAGAAAAAGGCCACCAGACAGACGGCGGCGGCGCGATGATTGCGCAACGGGAGCCAAAGCGTGGCGCTGGCCAGAGCGGCGCCGAGAAAGAGAGGGGAAGACGTCAAATAGGAGGCGCATCCCAGGCCGGCGGCATAAGCCAGCAGGAGCAGGGGGAGGTGCATCGGACTCAGCGGCGACCGCCGATGGCGGGCGGCAAGGGATGGCGATGGCCGGCCAATCCAGGCGATGGCGGGCCGGGCCGGTCGACTGCCGGGTGGCAGACCGGGAACACAAAGGAGAACAAGAAATCCGGCGGACGTGTGCGCAAGAATTCACCCTCAATGCAAATGCGGCGAGCGTAGCATGGACGGTGCGCAACTGCCAAGTTCCGAGTAATTCGATCAGGTATGGCAAATGAGTAAACACCGCCGTTTTTCTATGATGACATGCCTGCGGATTAATGGCACAATGCTTGACTTTAAAAGTGAATTGGATTGTTTTAAGGGATGTTATGCGTTCAACGGCATGTCTGGACGAACTGTTCGGTTCTTCGCGGGAAGGCATGCTGCTGCTGGATGCAGAGGGCATGGTGGTCTGGTGCAACGGCATCGTCGGAGATTTTTTCGGCCTTGCCGGCTCCGAATTGACCGGCAGTAATTTTCCGGCTTTGCTGCTCCACGGCGCTGCCCCCATGTTCGCGCAACCCGAAGAAATCGCCAGCATTTTGCAGCAGGCCGAAACCGGCCCCGACCCGCTAGAAATCCCCTGCCACATACTCCCCGGTCCCGCTTGTCGCGAGCGCTGGCTGCAACTGACGGTGCAACAGCTCCATTTCGGGCCGGCCGGCGACCTGCTTCTGCGCTTCATGGAGGTTCCCGCCCAGCAACCCGATTCGGTGTTCGCCTCCGGACAAAATGAGACCTTGCCTTCGGCGCAAGAATTTCTCGCCATTTTCAACGGCATTCCCGACCCGGTTCTGCATGTGTCGCCGGATGGCGTCCTGCTGTTCGCCAATCGGGCCGCGAGCACCATCGCCGCCGATAAAGGCGAATTGATCGGCAAGTGCTGCTTTACCGTTCTTCGCGGGCGAGATACTCCCTGTGCCGGGTGCCCGGTGGACAAAAGCCGTCGCAGCGGCCTGCCGGAAGTCGCACAGATCAACGCCGAGGGCGATCGCATCGTGGAGGTTCGCGTCGTGCCTTTTCCGGCCGCAGAGGGGCGGCCGGGGAGAGGCTTTATGGTCCAGGAGAGGGATGTCACCGAGCACCTGCGTTTGCGGAAAATTGCTTTCCAGACGATGCCGCTGGCCTTGTTGGGGGAGTTGGCGGCGGGAGTGGCCCATGAAATCAACAATCCCGCCACCGGCATCATCAACTGCGCGCAACTGCTTACTGATCGCCTCGACGCCGGTGATCGTGAGATAGCCCAGCGCATCCTGCGCGAAGGCGAGCGGGTCGCTGCCATTGTCCGCAATCTGCTCTCTTTCGCTCGAATCGATGGGGGAAAGGATCCGGGGGTTAAAATCGAGGACGAATTGACCGATCTTCTCTCCCTCACCCGGGCCCAGATGCGCAAGGAGCGGGTTATCCTCAACCTGTGCCTGGCGCCCGACCTGCCGGCGGTCACCGCTAATCCGCAGCAGATCCGCCAGGTGTTTCTAAATCTGATCAACAACGCACGTTACGCCCTGAACCAAAAATTTCCTGGTCAAAGCGAGGAAAAGGTCTTGCAGATTCGGGGTGAGCGACAAACGTGCGGCGGCGTCCGGTTCATCTTTCACGATTCTGGCGCCGGCATACCCCAAGATCTTCTGCCCCGGATCTTCCGCCCCTTCTTCACCACCAAGCCGGTGGGCAGGGGAACCGGGCTTGGCTTGAGCCTCAGCCGCGCTATCATCGTCGATCATGGCGGCGTACTGGAAATCGAGAGTGTCGAAGGGCAATTCACGCGGGCCATTGTCGAATTGCCGGCCGACTGACGAGAGGTTTGTTTGAAAAAAGCGCACATCTTGATCGTCGATGACGAAGAGAGCATCCGTTTCACCTTCGAGGCTTTCCTGCGCGCCGAGGGTTATGCGGTCACCTGCGCCGCCGATTACAAGGGGGCGGTCGCACTTCTGGAACATGCCGAATTCGACGTGGTCTTTGCCGATATTCTGCTGGGAAGCAACACCGGTCTCGATCTGCTGCGCGAGGTAAAAAGACGCGGCCTGCTGGCGCCGGTTATCCTGTTCTCCGGCTCCCCCGACGTTGAGAGCGCCACCGAGGCGGTTCGCCTTGGCGCCTACGATTACATCCCCAAGCCGATCACCCGCAGTATCCTTCTGCGGGTCAGCCGGATGGCCATGACCTTCAGCGCTCTGGAAAAGGAAAAGGAAAATTACCGCCTGCACCTGGAAGCAATTTTCCACAGTGTCAAAGACGGGATCATCACCGTCGATCGCGAGCTGCGCATCGGCGAGTTCAACCCGGCCGCCGGTCGTCTGGTCGGATTGGCCCGCCATCATATCGGCAAGACGATTTCCGCCCCGGACCTGAGTTGGCGCCGAAACTGGCTGACAGGTTTGCAGGACTGCCTGGAAAGCGGGCGGCCGGTGGAACTCAGCCGCCTGCGAAACCAGACCGATAAAGGCGAAGGGCAGGTTTTTTCCCTGTTGATCTCGCCCCTCATCGATCCGCGTGGGCGCCATGCCGGTGCGGTTACGGTGGTGCGCGATGAAACCCGTCTGGAGTTTTTGGAGCGCGACCTCAACGCCCGCCGGCAATTCCAGCGGATGACCAGCCAGTCCCGCCAAATGCAGGAAATTTTCCGCCTTATCGAGACCCTTGCCGATCTGGATACGACCGTTCTGGTGACCGGCGAAAGCGGCACCGGCAAAGAACTGGTCGCCGAGGCCCTGCATTTTGGCGGCGAGCGCCGGAAGCAACCGCTGGTCAAGATCAACTGCAACGCGCTGATGGACAACCTGCTGGAGAGTGAATTGTTCGGCCATGTGCGGGGCGCCTTCACCGGCGCCTTCAAAGACAAGGTCGGCCGCTTTGAGAAGGCGGACGGCGGCACGCTTTTCCTTGACGAAATCGGTGATATATCGCCGCTTCTCCAGGCAAAGCTGCTGCGGGTTCTGCAGGAAAAGGAGTTCGAGCGCGTGGGGGATTCGACTCCAGTCAGAGTCAATGTGCGAATTGTTGCGGCGACCAACCAGGACCTGGTTGCCAAGGTCAAAAAAGGTGAGTTCCGCCAGGATCTTTACTACCGGCTGAAAGTGGTGAACGTGCATCTGCCGCCATTGCGTGAGAGGCTTTGCGATATGGCCCTGCTCACCGAATTTTTCGTGGCGCAGTTCAGTCTGCGGCAGGGAAAATACATCGAGAGGGTGCGGCCGGAAGTCCTCGATCGATTCCTCGCCCACGACTGGCCGGGCAATATCCGGGAACTGGAGCACGCCATCGAGCATGCCTGCATTCTGACTCCGGGTCCGTTCATCGGTCTTGAACACCTGTCTGCGGACATCCGCTCTATCGCTTCCCCTTCGTCACCGGCGGAAACCGACCCTTGCCTGCCGGAAGCTTTTCGTGTGGCGCTTGTCCAGACGGGCGGGAACAAGGCCAAAGCCGCGCGTCTGCTTGGAATCAGCCGTAAAACTCTATATCGTAAGTTGGGTGCGTTGCCGAAGGGTGAGAATGCCTAAGGGATGGCAAGCCCGAGGGACAGGTGACACAAGTGTCCCGTCCCACAAGTGTTTCCGCGCCACTTTTTCCATGGGAAAAATTTCAGGAATGAGCCGCACCGCAAACACGATTTTTTTGCCGAACAATCGTTGCGATCCGTGCTCGCTTCTTCCCGCTCTGGTTTTTGCTATTGCATGAGTTTATCCGTACCTATGGGTATTTGAATGCTCTTCACGCGAAAGATTAAAATCCCGAAACCTGCAAATCTTGGCATGATTTTGGGATCATCCGCCACGAGTTCAACCCCCAACTCCGATCGCTTGCGGAGGGCTGATTGGCTTCTCATCCCCTAAATTCAAAGAAAGTAATCGCCATAAACCGTGAGCGATCCCCTGCTGCCCGTGGGCCGGAAATAGGGCAGGCGGACATTGTGATGCTGGGAGACCTTCTTGGTGCGGCGGCGGTGCGAACGGAGGAGAAATTCCTGGTCCTCGGTGGCCGGCTGAGTGATTTTCAGCGTCGCTCGAAGGAAGTAGCCCGGCAGGCGGAAAACATTTCCGGCTTGCTGCTGGGGGATGCGGCCGCGGAAACGGTCAGTGGTCTCCAGTCTCTGGTGCAGGGCTTTGGTCGCCAGCGAAGCCAGATGCAGGCGATGACGGAGGTGGATCAGCGGGCTCTGGGGGAAATTCATCGGCTGCTCGACACGTTGTACGATCCCCTTTTCGGCTTCCGCAAAATCATCAAGACCCTGCTCAGTCTCGGGATCGCCACCCGTATCGAGAGCTCCCAGGCCGGCCGGCAGGATGCCGGTTTTTTGGTTTTCGCCGATGATCTGAAGGAACTGTCCGGTCTGATCAACTCCCGTTCGTCGCACGTGCTCGAAAATCTCGGCGGATTGCGCGAACGTTGCCGCAATGGCGCGGAAAAACTGACCGAACTTCAGTCGGGACAACACGAAAACGCGCAAGAGTTGCTGCAACGGGCGGCCGCGGCCTTGGCGCAGATGGACAGCCGCGCCCGCGAGGCATCGGGCAAGGCCGACGCCATTTTATCCCGGCTGGCCGGGTTTGCCGCACCTATCGGCGAAATAGTCGCTTCCATTCAGTTTCAGGACATCATCCGGCAGAAAGTGATGCATGTGCAGCATGCCTTGGCCGATCTTGCCACGGCCAATCTCGGGGGCGCGGCCGCCGCCGAGATTTGTTCTCTGCAGGCGGCGCAGCTGCAATATGCCCGAACGGAAATGGATCAGGCGGTGGGCAAGGTCATTGAAAACCTGCACTCCCTGGCCGAGCAGATTGCTCACACCGCCGGGCAGACCCGGGAGGTGGCCGGGATAGCCGGCGCGGCGGGCCTTTCGGTGTTCCACGAATTCGAGACCGTGATCAACGGCATTTCTCTTTTGCTGCAAGAGGGGGAAATGGTTCGCGAAGAAGCGGCGGCGGCGGTCGGTACGGTGGCCGAGTCGGTCGACAAGATGGCCGGGCTGCTGGAAGAGATCGAATTCCTCGGTGAAAAGATGAAGGTGGTTGCGCTTAACGCCGGGATTCGCGCCGCCCATGTCGGGGAAAAAGGCGCGGCTCTGGGGGTGATCGCCGAGGCGATTCAGCAACTGTCGCACGAAGCGCTGATACTGACCCGAACCTTGGCCGGCGGTTTTCGCGAGATCATGGTTTGCGCCCGGCGTCTGGGTGACGGGGCGCAAGACGGTGTCGAAAATCCAGGCGGTCTGCTGCAAAAGGCCACCGCATTGCTTGAGCGTTTGCAAGAGATCAACGGCCGTCAGGTCAGTCAGTTGCGGGAGATGGACGATACGGCGGCGGGGTTGGCCGAGGACCTGCTGCAAGCGGCGGTCACCACCGATGTGCACCAGGCGTTTTCCCTCGATATTGAAAGCGTTCTGGAGAAATTGCGTATTTTCGTCCCCTTGTCCGCCGCGGCCGGCAACGGCACGGATTCGACCCTGTACAAGGATCTGATGGACCGCTACACGATGCACAGTGAGCGTGAAATCCATCAGGGGAAACAAGGCGCATCGCCGGAGAACAAAGTCATTCCCCTGCCCCGGCGGCGAACTGCGAAGATCGAGCACGACCTGGGGGACAACGTCGAGCTTTTTTAATTGAAGTCATTTGTGGGAGATTCACCATGTCAGAGCAGCAATCCACGCAAACAAAGAACGATGGCACGCGCCATTGGCAGGGCGCGTTGACCATCCAGCGCGTGGTGGCCCTGAAACAGGAGCTGTTTCAAGGCCTCGACGGGGTTGACAGGCTCGTTCTCAACCTCTCCGCGGTCACCGAGATCGACCCCGCCTGCCTGCAGTTGTTGTGCTCAGGGCATCGCACCGCCACCAAGCTCAACAAGGAACTCGCCCTCGTCGGCGCCAGCCATCTTGCCGACACTTTTCGCGCCGCCGGATTTGTGCGTCATGTCGGCTGCGCCCTCGACTGCAATCGCAACTGCCTGTGGGTTCCCCAGGAAAACTCTACGCCGGGCCTGCCCCGGTAAGCAAGGAAGGATGCCCGAACATGGCCAAAAGAATCATGACCGTGGACGATTCGCCCACCATCCGGCAGATGCTCCTGTTCACCTTGCAGGAGGCCGGCTATGAAGTCGTCGACGCGGTGGACGGCCAGGATGCCCTGGAGAAGCTCGCCAAGGAAAACATTCATTTGCTCATCACCGACCTCAACATGCCGCGCCTTGACGGCATCGGACTGATCAAGGAGGTGCGCAAGGATCCGGCCAAGCGCTTTTTGCCGATTATCATGCTGACCACCGAATCGCAGGAGGCGAAGAAAAACGAAGGACGCGCCGCCGGCGTCTCGGGGTGGATCGTCAAACCCTTCAAGCCCGAGCAGTTGCTCGCCGTCGTGCGCATGGTGCTGGTATGAACCGGCAGGTGAGCGACACTTTCCGCGAGGAAGGGCTGGAAATTCTCGGTGAATTCGAAGAAGCGCTCCTCGAACTCGAAGAGCGCCCCACGGACGGCGAGGGCATCGATCGCGTTTTTCGCGCCCTGCATACCCTCAAGGGCTCCGGCTCCATGGCCGGCTTTGAAGCCGTCGCTTCTTTCGCCCACGAGCTCGAAACCATTTTCGAAATGGTGCGCTGCGGCAAGATCGGCGTCGACCGCACTTTGATCAACATCACGCTCGCCAGCCGCGACCAGTTTCGCGAAATGATCGACAGTGCCAGCGAAAACGCCGGAGATGCCCAGGCGGTGCGGCAGATCATCGCCTCTTTGCGCAAATTGGCGCCGGCGGAAGGGGCCGCCGGCAAAAAGGGTGGCCTCGGCAAGGCGGCCAGCCCTGCCGGCGAGATGGAGACGTATCGGCTACGCTTTCGCCCCGATCCCGGGCTCTTCCGCCGCGGCATCAATCCGCTCAGCCTGCTGCACGAGTTGGGTCGCATGGGTGAATGCCGCAGCATCGCCCAAAGCGAGAATGTTCCTTCCCTCGAAAACCTCGATCCGGAGCAGTGTTTTCTTTACTGGGACATTATTCTGACCACCGACCAGGGGATGGACGCCATCCGCGACGTTTTCATTTTTGTCGAGGATGCCGTCGAAATCCGTATCGAGCTCATCGATTCCGACACTTTGGCCGAGGCCGAGGTCGAATACAAAAAGCTCGGCGAGATTCTCGTCGAGCGAGGCGACCTGTCCATTGACGATCTGCAGCAGGTAATAAGCGAACGCCGCCGCCTGGGTGAGACCCTTGTCGCCTCCGGACTGGTCAGCGGCACCCAGATCGACTCCGCTCTGCTCGAGCAGGAGCAGGTGCGCCAGGCGCGCCGCCGTCGGCAGCTCATCGAGACGGCCAGCGGCATCCGCGTACGTTCCGAAAAGCTCGACGCCCTCGTCGATCTGGTCGGCGAACTGGTCACCGTCCAGGCGCGCCTCAGCCAGCATACCGCCAGCCACAACAATGCCGGGCTGCAGCTGATCAGCGAAGAAGTCGAGCGGCTCACCTGGTCCCTGCGCGATCAGGTTCTGGGCATCCGCATGCTCCCTATCGGCACCACCTTCAGCCGCTTTCGCCGCCTGGTGCGCGATCTGGCCGAAGAACTCGGCAAGAATATCGAACTGATCACCGAGGGGGCCGAAACCGAACTCGACAAGACCGTCATCGAGCATCTCGGCGATCCCCTGGTTCACCTGATTCGCAACGGCATCGATCACGGGCTGGAAATGCCGCAGGTGCGGCAGGCCGCCGGCAAGGGGAAAAAGGGACGCATCTGGCTCTCCGCTGCGCAAGCCGGCGCCAATGTCCTTATCGAGGTGCGCGACGACGGCCGAGGTCTGGACCGCGCCGCGATCCGCCAGCGGGGGATCGCCCAGGGGCTCATTGGCGCCGAGGCCGAGATCGGCGACCGCGATCTGCTCAATTTGATTTTTTTGCCCGGTTTCTCCACCGCCAGCAGCGTAACCAGCGTCTCCGGGCGCGGCGTCGGCATGGATGTGGTCAAGCGGGCGGTCGAGGCGCTGCGCGGCAGCATCGAGGTGCAAAGCCGTCCCGGCGAAGGGACCACTTTTCAGGTGCTGCTGCCGCTCACCCTGGCCATTATCGACGGCCTGCTGGTGCGCAGCGCCACTTCATTCTATATCCTGCCGCTTTCCGCCGTTGAGGAATGCGTACAGCTGCGCCGGCAAGAAGTGACCGGCAACGACCGCCGGCTGGTGCGGGTCAGGGACGAGATCGTGCCCTACATCCGGCTGCGCGAAGTGTTCGCTCTGCCCGGCGAAGCGCCGCCCATCGAGCAGGTGGCGATCGTCAACGCCGATGGCCAGCGCTTCGGCCTCGCCGTCGATGCCGTCATCGGCGGCCACCAGACGGTGATCAAAAATCTCGGCCGCGTCTTCCGCGACGTCGCCGGTCTTTCCGGCGCCACCCTGCTCGGCGACGGCACGGTGGCGCTGATTCTCGATCTGCAGGCGATCATTCGACGGCAGGAGATTTTCGAGAAAAAAGCCATTTAGAACCACTTCGAAGATTCACGTTACGTCTTTACTGCGTTATTGGAGGTTGGAATGAAAATTTTCGCAAGGTTAACCGGAGCATTCGGCATCGTGGCCGTGATTTGCGCCATTATCGGCTTCGTCGGTTGGTACGGCATCGACAATACGGAAAAAAGCCTGCATGAGCTGGCCGATGTGCGGGTGCCGGGCATCGAGGGCATTGGGTTGATGATGGAGGGGATGAACGGTGTCAAGGCGGCCGAGCGCACGGTGCTTATCTCCGGTTTAGGTTTTGAGGACCGTCTGCACGAACTGGACAATTTCGAAAAGCACTGGGGTGAGTTTCAGGAGGGATACGATTTGTACGCGGCGCTGCCCAAGGCGCCTCTGGAGGCGGAACTCTGGCGCGAGGCATCCTCGCTGTTTGCCGACTGGAAGAAGGAACACGAAAAACTGGTGAAGATGGTTGCCAGTATCACCCAGGACGACCTGGAATCGGTGCAGGCGAATTTGCTTGCCCGTCACCTCGACCACGTCCAATGGGTGAAGGGACTTGAGGCGGCGGTGGGGCGTGGCGCCATTTTCACCGGGCAGCTCGATGCTTCCCTGTGCAATCTGGGCAAATGGCTGAATGGTTTTGAAACCCAGGACAAAGACTTTGACGCCATCCTCGGCAAATTCGCCGGGCCGCACGAGCGCCTGCATGCCCTGGGCGAAAAAATCAACGGCCTGACCGCCGCCGGCAACCAGCTTCAGGCGCGGGATGCTTTCGACAAGGAGGTGGTCCCCACGCTGGCGCAGATCGAGGCGATCTTCGTGGAAGCCCGCCAGGACGTGGGGGAAGACCTCAATGTGCTGCATCAGGCGACGCAGATCGCTTTCGGCAGTGAACGCGCGGTGTTCGACGCCTTGATGGAGAAGATGGACGCCCTGGCCGACCTGAGCCGCGAAATCACCCACACCACGCAAATGGATACTGCGGCCGCCGCCGCCCGGAGCAAGGTCGTCGCGGTGGTCGCCGTGCTTCTGGGCGTTGTCACCGCGCTCTTCTTCGGCTTTGTGATTTCCCGGGGAATCGCCCAGCCGATGGCCGCCGGCGTCGGTTTTGCCGAGCAAATCGCCCGCGGCGATTTCAGCGCCCGGTTGAAGCTGAACCGCAGCGACGAAATCGGCCAGTTGGCCGCCGCCCTCGATGCGATGTCGGACAGTCTGCAGAAGTCGGCGGAGATCGCCGAGGAGATCGCCAAGGGGAACCTGACCATCGACGTCCGTCTGGCTTCGGACAAGGACCAACTCGGGCGGGCGCTGGAAAATATGGTCCGCATCCTCAATGAGGTCATGAGCCAGGTGCGCGGCTCGGCCGATAATGTCGCTTCCGGTAGTCAGGCGATGAGCTCCTCCTCCGAGGAGATGTCCCAAGGGGCGACGGAACAGGCGGCGGCGGCCGAGGAGGCGAGCAGTTCCATCGAAGAGATGACCGCCAATATCCGGCAGAACGCCGATAACGCCATGCAGACAGAAAAAATCGCCGTCAAGAGCGCCGAAAATGCCCGTGAGGGGGGCGCTGCGGTGAACGAGACGGTCGGCGCCATGAAGGAAATCGCCGACAAGATCACCATTATCGAAGAGATCGCCCGGCAGACCAACCTGTTGGCCCTCAACGCCGCCATCGAGGCGGCGCGCGCCGGCGAGCACGGCAAGGGTTTCGCCGTCGTCGCCGCCGAGGTGCGCAAGTTGGCCGAGCGCAGCCAGGTGGCCGCCGGCGAGATCAACCAACTCTCCGTCTCCAGCGTCGATGTGGCGGAAAAAGCCGGCCGGCTGCTCGACAGCATCGTCCCGGACATCCAGAGAACCGCCGAACTGGTGCAGGAGATCGCCGCCGCCAGCCGTGAGCAGGACGCCGGCGCCGAGCAGATCGCCAAGGCGATCCAGCAACTCGATCAGGTCATCCAGCAGAACGCCTCGGCTTCCGAGGAGATGGCCTCCACCGCCGAGGAGCTCTCCAGTCAGTCGGAGCAGTTGCAGGAGATGATCGCTTTTTTCCGCCTGGCGGAAGACGGTCAGCGCCGAAAAGCCTTTGCGGCGGCCGCGCCGACCGACGGGAAGAACCAAGTAAAATCTTCTCGCAGCGCAGAAAAAAAGGAAAAGTCCGGGACAAGATCGATCGCCCTTGGCGGCGCCCGGGAAGAGCAGTCGTCGGTCAACGGCAAGGAAAAAGGCGATCGGCTGGACGACGAGTTCATGCGCTTTTAAACCGCAAGGAACCTTTGATGAACTTTCGCGCCGTTGGCGCAGAGGGAGGATGCATAAATGGATGAGCAAGGCGAAGCGGCCCTGCAATGCCTCACCTTTCGACTTGGGGAGGAGGTCTTCGCAATCGAGGTGGAGAGAACGAAGGAGGTTCTCGATTACACGACCATAACCCAGGTGCCGCAGACCCCGAATTTCGTCCTGGGGGTGATCAATTTGCGCGGCAGTGTTGTGCCGGTGATCGATCTTCGTTTGAAATTCGGTCTGCACGGTATCGAGAAAACGGTTAATTCCTGCATTATCGTCATGGAAATCGAGGTCGACGCAGAGATTGTCACCATTGGCGCCCTGGTCGATTCGGTGCAGGAGGTGCTTGATCTCGAGATGGGACAGATCGAGCCGCCGCCGCGCATCGGCACCCGGCTGAAGACGGAATTCATCCGGGGCATGGGCAGCTGTGGCGAGCGTTTTCTGATCCTTCTCGATATCGATCGGGTTTTTTCCGCCGATGAACTGGTGCTGGTGCAGGAACTCGGCGAAGAGGAAATCGAGGAGAGCTGAACTGCCGCAAGGCGTGCCGCTGGCGCTCAAGCGAAAAATCCGCCAATGGGCGGTGCGGATTGCCCCCAACTGGGCGGTCTCGGGCCGATTTTCGGCATATTCATGTCGTGGATGAAAATTACGCTCTTACCGAGCAAGGCGATGTGCTATTGTGGCCCAATGTACTCCTCTATTGCGACCGGCCGACGCAGAAGATGATTCTGCGCCGGCTGTGTCGGTTTTGCCCTTCGAGCAACAGCTCTTTACCGGCCACTCCGAGTCGTTGAATGGAATGGAACCGCTGCGCACGTCGGTGGCGCCTTCGGTTTATCGGCGGACGTGAGTGGCGGAGATTGCAATGTCGCAGCGAAAAAAGATAAAGGTCCTGGTCGTCGACGACTCGGCGGTGGTGCGCCAGGTTCTCAGCGATATTCTCGGCAGCGACCCGGGCCTCGAGGTTGTCGGCACCGCCGCCGACCCGATCATTGCCGCCGATAAGATTCGTCGCCAGCAACCGGATGTCATCACCCTCGATGTCGAGATGCCGCGCATGGACGGGCTGACTTTCTTGCGGCAGATTATGGCGCAGCAGCCGCTGCCGGTCGTCATGTGTTCGAGCCTGACCGAGAAGAATGCCGAGACCACGCTAAAAGCGCTTCAGTACGGGGCGGTGGATGTCATTCACAAGCCGCGCCTGGGGGCTAAACAGTATCTCGAGGAGTCGAGCATTCTCATCTGCGATACGATCAAGGCGGCGGCGCTGGTGCGGGTGCGCGCCAGATCGGATAGAGCGCACGATCCGCAGCCGAAATTGACCGCCGATGCCATGCTGCCGCCGGTCAAACCCGAAACTTCGTTTCAAACGACGGAGAAGGTGGTCGTCGTCGGGGCTTCGACGGGGGGAACGGAGGCGTTGCGCATATTTCTCGAAATGTTGCCGCACGACGCGCCCGGGGTGGTTATCGTTCAGCACATGCCGGAGCACTTTACCCGCGCCTTCGCTCGCCGGCTCGACTCCATTTGCCGGATCACCATCAAGGAGGCGGAAAACGGCGATACCGTTATTCCCGGCAGGGCGCTGATCGCCCCCGGCAACCGGCATCTTCTGCTCAAACGCAGCGGCGCCCGCTATTTTGTCGAGGTAAAGGATGGTCCCCTCGTCTGCCGGCACCGCCCATCGGTCGATGTCCTGTTTCGCTCGGCGGCCCGATACGCCGGCAAAAACGCCATTGGCGTCATCCTCACCGGCATGGGGGACGATGGATCCAAGGGGATGCGCGAACTCAAGGACGCCGGCGCAACCAACATCGCCCAGAACGAGGCAACCTGCGTCGTCTTCGGCATGCCGAAAGAGGCCATTCGCCTTGATGCGGTCGATCAGGTGCTGCCGCTCGAACAGATAGCGCCGGCGGTGCTTAAGTTCTATCGATCCTGACACATGGAGACGAGCCCAATGAGTGATGCACAGGCGCAACTTGTAGAGAATCTACAGCTGCAGATCGAGATCAATCGCAAAGCCTTGCACGACCTGCAGGAGGTTACCCGCAAACTGGAGCTGATGAACCGTAAACTACAGGATTCCGAACAGCTCAAGAGCCATTTCCTGTCCAACATCCGCAATGAAATAAACAACCCCCTGTCGGCTATCATGGGACTGTCCAACCGGCTGTTCGCCGGGGCGAATCCGTCCAATCTGCCGGTCATCGCGCGGATGATCTACGAGGAGGCGTTCAACCTCGATTTTCAGCTGCAGAACGTTTTCGCCGCCGCCGAGCTGGAAGCGGGAGAGATCGCTCCGGAATGGGCGCAGGTCGATGTTTGCGGGGTCGTCACCGCCATTCTCGGTTTGCTGGATCATGCCGTCGCCCGAAAGCAGCTGAGCCTGAACGTCGATCTCCCCGAGGCCCTCATTTTTGTTTCGGATGCCCGCAAGCTGCACCTGATCGTCATCAATCTGCTTGCCAATGCCGTCGAATTCAGTCCGCAGGGGCAAAGCATTGAGGTGAAGGCGGAACTGGTGCGCGAGCAGCTGCACATTCTGGTGCGCGACCATGGGGCGGGAATCCCCTCGGCGGATCAGGGCGCCATTTTCGACCGTTTTCGGCAATTGCAGAGCGGTACCACCAAAGACCATCCGGGACACGGACTGGGGTTGAGCATCGCCCGCGCCCTGGCCGAGCTGCTTGACGGCAGCATCGAGCTGCAAAGCGCACCCGGCGAGGGGACGCTGTTTCGTCTGGTGCTGCCAATGACCGAAGAGCGTCCCGACACCATCGCCCCGGAAGGAAACATGTTCTTTTTTGGAGAGACGGAGCGCTTCTAGCGCTTCCGGTCCCGGCGCATGGATACCGCTTCCCAGCCAACCCACTATCTTTATCCGGGCACCCTGTTCGTCCACCGCCAGCCGCATCTGGTGACCACGGTTCTTGGCTCCTGCGTCGCCGTCTGTCTGTGGGATCCGGTGGCGCGGATCGGCGGCATCAATCATTATCTTCTCCCCCTCTGGAATGGTGAGGGATTGCCAACCCCCAAATACGGCAATATTGCCATCACTAAATTGGTGGAAAAGATCGTCGACTGCGGGGGCAACCAGTTCCGGCTGATCGGCAAACTCTTTGGCGGCGCCGCCATGTGGCATTCCGCCCAGGGGCTGTATCAGGTCGGCGAGCGCAACATCGCCCTGGCCCAGACCCAGCTTGCCGAAATGAAAATTCCGATTGCCGGCGCCGACCTCGGCGGCAATGCCGGGCGCAAGGTGATTTTCAATACCGGAACCGGGGAAGTCATGATGCGCCGCCAGAAGCCCGGTCTGAGCAGGGCGGGCGCCGCGCCCTGAGCGCGCGGCATCGACGGGCAAGAACGCTTGACGGCTGCTTCCTTGCATGCGCCAGCGTTTGCGGCACGGCCGGAACCGGCTTGGTGAATGACCTTTGATGCCCTGTCGAGTCGCCGCTTTTGCCGGCGATTTTGTTTTTCGGTCGGTTGGGGCGGTAAAAATTGGCCGAACACCACCGAAGCCAGGGCGAACAGCATAAGAATTTCGAACATGACAACCTCCTGATGGGATGCGGCGTATCGTATCCGGCCCCTGTGACGGAATATGTCATTTTGCTGCCGGCGACCTGTTTTCCGGCATCCCCGATCATCGTTGCCCGGGCCGGTTTCTGCCCGGATCCTGGATTGACAGGGCAGGGTGGATCGTATACAGTATGCACCGTTTCTGTTTGTCTTGATGTTGTCATTCGTCCGTAGATAGCGGGTAACGAATGGAATATACGGAGTTTTCAACAGCTCGTCCGTTTTCAGCGGAAGCCTTCGGCAACACCGGGGCCGCAATAATTTCGAGGAGGAGAGAGACATGATCGAGGCTTATTTACGTCATCAGGAAGAGCGCAACGTCCAGGGCATCCCGCCCCTGCCGCTCAATGCCGAGCAGGCGACGGAACTCGTCAAAATGCTGCAGAATCCCCCCAAGGGGCAGGAGGATTTTCTGCTGAACCTGTTGAAGGAGCGCATTTCCCCCGGCGTCGATCCCGCCGCCGAGGTGAAGGCCGATTTCCTCGGCAAGGTTCTCAAAGGGCAGGCCAGTTCACCGCTGGTGTCGAAAAAAGAAGCCATCGCCATCCTCGGCACGATGATCGGCGGCTACAATGTCAAGCCGCTGGTCGAGGCGCTCAAAGATGCGGCGCTGGCCGATGATGCCGCCTGCGCTCTGTCCGGCATCACCCTGGTTTACGACGCTTCCGACGAAGTCGCGGCCCTGGCGAAGACCAATGCCGCCGCCAAATCGGTGATGCAGTCCTGGGCCGACGCCGAGTGGTTCAAGAGCAAGGCCGGCGTGCCCGAAACCATCAAGGTTAAAGTGTTCAAGGTCGATGGTGAGATCAACACCGACGATTTCTCCCCGGCCGGCGACGCCTGGAGTCGCCCCGACATTCCGCTGCACGCCCTGGCCATGGGCAAGACCCGGTTTCCCGGCGGGCTGAAGACGATCGCCGAATTCCGCGAGCAGGGCTTCCAGGTCGCGTTCGTCGGCGATGTCGTCGGCACCGGCTCCTCCCGCAAGAGCGCCTGCAACAGTGTGCTGTGGCACATCGGCGACGACATTCCGGCGGTGCCCAACAAGAAGCGCGGCGGCGTCATCATCGGCGGCGTCATCGCTCCGATCTTCTTCAATACCGCTCAGGATTCCGGCGCTCTGCCGCTGACCATGGACGTCTCCAAGATGAATACCGGGGATGTCATCACCATCAATACGAAAAAAGGCGAAGTGTCCAATGAGAAGGGCGAGGTCATCGCCACCTTCGCCATCAAGCCGAACACCCTGGCGGACGAGTTCCGCGCCGGCGGTCGTATCCCGCTGATCGTCGGTCGCTCCCTGACTGAGAAGGCGCGCAAGGCCCTTGGCATGGGCGCCGCCGATATCTTCGCCATGCCCGATAACCCGACGCCCAAGGCCAACCAGGGCTATTCCCTGGCGCAGAAGATGGTCGGCAGAGCCTGCGGCATGCCCGGCGTTCTGCCCGGCACCGCCTGCGAGCCGAAGATGACCACCGTCGGCTCCCAGGACACCACCGGCCCGATGACCGCCGACGAATTGACCGAACTCGCCTGCCTGCGTTTTCAGTCGCCGATGTTCATGCAGTCTTTCTGCCACACCGCCGCCTATCCGAAACCGGCGGACGTGAAGATGCACAAAGCGCTGCCCAACTTCATCGCCGCCCGCGGCGGGGTCGCTTTGCGTCCCGGCGACGGCGTCATTCACAGCTGGCTGAACCGCCTGCTGCTGCCCGACACCGTCGGCACCGGCGGCGACAGCCATACCCGCTTCCCCATCGGCATCAGCTTTCCGGCCGGTTCCGGTTTGGTCGCCTTCGCCGGCGCCCTCGGCTTCATGCCGCTGGATATGCCGGAGAGCGTGCTGGTGCGCTTCAAGGGCAAGTTCAATCCCGGCATCACCCTGCGCGACGCGGTCAACGCCATCCCCTTCTGGGCCATCAAGCAGGGGCTGCTCACCGTCCCGAAGAAAAACAAAAAGAATATTTTCAACGGTCGCATTCTGGAGATGGAAGGACTGCCCGAGCTCTCCGTCGAGCAGGCTTTCGAGCTGACCGACGCCGCCGCCGAGCGCAGCGCCGCCGCCGGCTGCATCCAGCTGTCCAAGGAAAGCGTCGCCACCTACCTGCGCTCCAATGTAGCGCTGATGCAGAAAATGATCGAGGAAGGCTACCAGGATCCGCAGACCCTGCAGAACCGCATCGATGCGGTTAATGCCTGGCTCGCCAAGCCGGAACTGCTCGAAGCCGACAAGAGCGCCGAGTACGCGGCGGTCATCGAAATCGACCTGGCGGAAATCACCGAGCCGATCCTCGCCTGCCCGAACGACCCGGACGATGTCAAGCTTCTTTCCGATGTTGCCGGGACGCCGATCCAGGACGTTTTCCTCGGCTCCTGCATGACCAATATCGGGCACTTCCGCGCCGCCGCCGAAATCTGGCGGGGCCAGAAGTTCAACCCGGCCGTGCGCACCTGGATCTGCCCGCCGACCCGGATGGACCAGCAGAAACTCAAAGAAGAGGCCCTTTATTCGATCTACAGCGCCATGGGCGCCCGCATCGAAATCGCCGGCTGCTCCCTGTGCATGGGTAACCAGGCCCGGGTGCCCGACGGGGTGAACATGTTCTCCACCAGCACCCGCAACTTCGACGACCGCATCGGCAACGGCGCTAAGGTTTATCTCGGCTCCGCCGAACTCGGCGCGGTGATCACCAATATGGGCAAGATTCCCACCCCTGCGGAGTACATGTCGGTGGTGAAGGAAAAAGTTCTGCCCAAGGCCGGCCAGATTTATCAGTACCTGCAGTTCGACGAGATGGACGGGTACAAGAAAACGGCCTGATTTGCGGCCAAAGGGCCAAGTCAAAGTATGAAATGAACCCCCGCTCCGGTTTGTCCGGGGCGGGGGTTTGTCATGTGAAAGGCTGAGTCGTTCGAAGGCGATGGCAGAAAGCGAATCTTCGTTTTCGCTTCAGGCCGGCGCGGGGACGGGAATCTTGAACACCACCTTCTTCACCAGTGAGGCCTCCTCCCCGAGGCGAATCGTCGGCATATGCCCGTCGTCGGGGAAGAAGATGGCGAAGACGCCCGGTTCGAGGATGAAACGATCCACCGGCCCTTCCAGCTTGAGAAAATCCTTTTCCTCATCGTAGGGCAGCTCGCGCCCGGCATTGCGCCGGCAATAGCCGACCCCTTCGCGGCCACGGACGAGCAGTTGAATGTCGATGTAGCGGCGATGGCATTCGATGAAGCATTCGCCCAGGGGGCGGCTGGCGTATTCGCTGACCAGGGCGAAGGCGTCGTGGTCGTCGATCTCGTAGCGTCCGGAAGGGAGGGCGTCGAGGTCGTGCGCCTGGAGGAAGGCGCGGGCGGCGGCGAATTGGGGGTGCAACGGCAGATAGAGGGGAAAATTGTTTAGGGTGTCGAGAACCATGGACAGAGACTCCTTGCGGGTGGAATAATATCGGCTGCATTGAATCCCGGGAAGCCGGCAACTGTCAAGGCCGACTTTTCATCCGTATTCGCGAAAGAGGGACCCATGGCGCAACCGTGGAAAGTTATCGAAAGTGTCGTCACCGATGAGGGGAATCTTGAACTGCGTCAGCGGGGCGAGAAGGATTTTCTGATCGTGGTCGGCAATCAGGTGCTGATGAACAGCCTGGCCAATCGATCGGAGGTGGTGTTGGGGCAGCTTGGCTGCGAATCGCTGCGGGGGCATGCGCAGCCGCGGGTGCTGGTCGGCGGGCTGGGAATGGGGTTTACCCTGCGGGCGGTGCTCGATACCCTGCCGACGACGGCCGAGGTCGTCGTCGCCGAACTCAACCCGATCGTTCACACCTGGTGCCGGGGCCCGCTGGCGGCGCTCACCGCAAGCGCGGTAAGCGATCCACGGGTGATTGTCGAGATCGGCGACGTCGCCCGGCTGATTCGTCGGACCGCCATGCAGGCCGGCCCGGCGCGCTTCGACGGCATCGTCCTCGACCTTTACCGTGGGCCGCATGCCAAAACGCATCAGCGTGACGATCCGCTCTACGGCAGCCGCGCCATTGAAAACGCTCGCGCCGCCCTCAAACCGGGCGGCGTGCTGGCGGTCTGGGGGGAAAATTACGACGAGGGATTCGTCAGACGCCTGCAAAGCGCCGGTTTCACCGTCACCGCCAGTCGTCCCGGCCGCGGCGGCCTGCGGCACGCGGTATTTCTCGCCCGTTTGTAAAAAATCGCTTCCCCGGTTGCTGAAAAGCCGCGTCCTCGGTGAGCTGTTCTTCCCCTGCCGCCGGGAGAAGGCCATCGATTGAGGATCGACTTTCGGATGCTTTGCTCTATCTTTCAGAAATGGAGCGAAGCCTTCCCCCCGGCGTGATCGATCTTTTCCTCTGCGGCGACGTCATGCCCGGGCGGGGGATCGATCAGATCCTCCCCCAATCGGCGCCGCCGGAGCTTTTCGAGCCAAGGGTGCGCGACGCCCGGCGTTATGTGGAACTGACGGAGCGGCTGCGTGGGCCGATTCCGCGCCGGGTCGATTTTGCCTACGTCTGGGGCGATGCCCTGGCGGAGCTGAAGCAGCGGCAGCCGGCGCTGCGGATCGTCAATCTGGAGACGAGTCTGACCGCCGGCGGCGAACACTGGCCGGGCAAGGCGGTCCATTACCGGATGCATCCGCGCAATGTCCCTCTGCTCAAAGCGGCGGCTATCGACGTTTGCGCCCTGGCCAACAATCACGTTCTCGACTGGGGCTATGACGGGCTGGCACAGACACTGGCCGCCCTGCACAGCGCGGGCATAAGGAGCGCCGGCGCCGGGGGCAACCGCGCCGCCGCCGATGCGCCGGCGGTGGTGGAGATGGCGGGGCAGGGAAGGGTGATCGTCCTCTCCGTCGGAACCGGGTCGAGCGGCATCCCGGCCACATGGGCCGCCAGCGCCGACCGTGCCGGCGTAAGCTTTTTGCCAGAGGTTTCGTCGGCGGCCGTTCGCCGCATCGGCAATCAGGTGCGGAGGGTGAAGCGGCCGGGGGACGTGGTCGTGCTCTCGATTCACTGGGGGGGCAACTGGGGATACGCCGTTCCCGCCGCGCATCGATGGTTTGCGCACCGGCTACTCGATTGTGCCGGCGTCGATCTGGTCCACGGGCACTCGTCGCACCATGCGCTGGGTATAGAAGTACACCGGGGAAAGCTTATTCTTTATGGTTGTGGCGATCTCGTCACCGACTATGAAGGAATCCGCGGTTATGAAGCGTTTCGCGGCGATCTGGGCCTGATGTATTTCGTTCGGCTCGAAACCGCCACCAGCAAGCTTGCCTCCCTGGAGATGACGCCGATGCAAATGCGCCGATTCCGCCTTGGCCGGGCCGCACGGCAAGATGCGGCTTTGCTGCGGGATTTGCTGAGCCGCGAAGGCCGGGGATTCGGCGTTGAAGTGCAGATGCGGCAGGATGGCACGCTGGTCCTGTGCCGGGCCGGGGAGTAGAAAATGCGCGAAAACGCGATCTCGAAACGAATTTGGCCGCCACCGCCTTCCACGGAAGAATCCGGCTGTCTCAGCAGGTGTGCCCCATGAAATCCATTGCATCCGAACTCGCCTATTTCCTGCGCGGCCGCGCCAGACTGAACCTGAAATATCTGGTTTACTACTGCGCTTTTCTGGCCGGCGTGATCCTTCTCTACGCCGTTTTGTTCCGTTTTCTCATGTGGCATCTGGAGGGGCGCGAGTTTTCCCTCATCGCCGGCATTTACTGGGCCATTACGGTCATGACCACCCTGGGGTTCGGCGACATCACCTTTCACACCGATCCGGGTTACGTGTTCGCGGCGGTGGTGACGGTCACCGGGGTGGTGTTCTTGTTGATCATCCTGCCTTTTGGTCTGATCAGCCTTTTTCTCGCCCCCTGGATCGAGCACCGCCTGCGCTACCGTCCGGCTCTCGAGTTGCCGCCGGAAACCTCGGAACACGTGCTGATCTTCGGTCTCGACGCGGTGACCCGCACCCTCATCCGCAAGTTGGAAAACCGCCGGATCCCTTATGCGGTCGTCACTCCGCATGCCGATGAGGTCTCGCGACTGGAGGAACATGAGGGCATTCGGGTGGTGTGCGGATCGCCCACCGACCCGCGGGTGCTGGATTCGGTCCGGGTCGCCGCCGCCCGCCACGTCATCGCCAACCTTTCCGATCCGGAGAATATCAACATCTGCCTGACGGTGCGCGCCCTGTGCGATACACCCATTGCGGCTATGGTGTCCGCAGCGGATCATGGGGAGTTGCTGCGGCTCGCCGGCGCCAGCCAGACCATCCCCCTGCATAAAATTCTCGGCCGTTATCTGGCGACGCGGGCCACCACCCAGGGCGCCATGGCCCATGTGCTCGACAGTTTCGGCAGTCTGCAGATTGCCGAAATTCCGGTGCATGGCACCCCGTTTTCCGGACAGACCCTGGCTGCGGCCCAGGTGCGCCAGCGCACCGGACTCGCCGTCATCGGCCTGTGGCAGCGCGGCAGTTTCACCACCCCCACCGCCGCCACCCTGCTCGATGACCATGCATTGATGGTGCTGGCGGGTACCCGCGAACAACTCGATGCGCTGGAACAGCTGACGGGTGAACAGACCCTGGAAGACCTGGTATTTATCCTCGGTCACGGCCGGGTCGGCTGCGCCGCCGCCACTTTTCTCGACCGACGGCCGGTTCCCTTCATCCTGGTCGACCGCGAGGAGAATCCGGCTTGCGACGAGCATGTCCCGGTTTACGGCGACGCCACCGGGCGCGACCTTCTCCGCAAGGCCGGGCTCGAAAATGCCAAAGGTCTGATCGTTACCACCAACGACGACAGCACGAACATTTTCCTCACTCTCGCCAGCCGCCACACCCACCCCCATGCCCGTATCGTCGCCCGCGCCAACGCCGACGAGAATGTGCCCCAGCTCTACGCCGCCGGCGCCGATTTCGTCGTCTCCAACGCTTCGGTCGGCGCCAGCATCCTGCTGAACGTCATCGAATCGAAAACCTCGGTATTTCTCACCGAGGGCATCGACGTGTTCCGTCGCCTACTCCCTCCTCGATTGGCCGATCTAACCATCGCGAACTCGCAGATCCGCAATAAAACAGGGTGCTCCATCGTCGCCCTCGAACCGCCCCAGGGGGCTGCCCCGCTGATTATGCCGCCGCCCGAAACGGTTCTCAAATCCGGCATGGGCATGATACTTATCGGCAGCCCCGAACAGGAAGAGTTGTTCAGCCGCCTTTATCCAAAAGAAGGCTGATGCGTCGTAAGGCTCGCCGCCCGTTACTGGTATTGAACACCAACCCGGAGGAAGGGGCTCGCCGCCCTCCGGGCGGTGCGTCGCGGAAGGGAATTGCCTTTCGCCGCCCAGGCCGTTAAGATGACGCCTCTGGAAAGCCACCCACCGCCTCCGAGACCATATGAGCACTTCGGTTCGACAATCTTCGGGGCTTCTGCTGCTGCGGGTCTTTGCCCCTGTTGCCCTCGGATATTTTCTCTCCTACCTCTTTCGGGTGGTGAATGCCGTCATCGCCCCCAATTTGTCGCAGGATCTGGCGCTCGATGCCGCCGGCCTGGGACTGCTCACTTCCGTCTACTTCCTCGCCTTCGCCGCGTTTCAGCTGCCCCTCGGGGTTTTGCTCGATCGCTACGGACCGCGACGGACCGAGTCGGCCTTGCTCCTGATTGCCGCCGCCGGGGCGCTGCTGTTCGCCCGCGCCGAAAGCCTGACCGCGCTGGTGGCTGCTCGCGCCCTCATCGGCCTGGGCGCATCAGCCTGCCTGATGGCCGCTTTCAAGGCCTTTGTTCTCTGGTTTCCGGCACCACGTCTCCCGCTGATCAACGGGTTGCAGATGGCGGCCGGGGGACTGGGGGCGATTACCGCCACGGCGCCGGTGGAAGCCCTGCTGCGGGTGACCGACTGGCGGGGGATATTCACGCTGCTGGCGCTGCTGACCTTTCTGGTGGCGGTGGCCGTTTTCACCATCGTCCCGGAGCAGCCGGGCGAAGGTGCAAAGCCTGATCTGCGCCTGCAACTGCTTGGTATTGCAACAATTTTTAGAAATCGTTTTTTCTGGCGTATCGCACCTTGGACCGTGGCCTCTCAGACCTCCTTTCTCGCAATACAGGGACTGTGGGCCGGGCCGTGGCTGCGGGACGTGGCGGGCCTCGCCCGTCCCGAGATCGCGCAGGTCCTGCTGCTGATTGCCATCGCGATGGTCGCCGGGTTTTTTCTTCTCGGGTGGATGGCTGAACGCCTCGGCCGGCGCGGCATTTCGCCGATGACCGTCGCCGCTGTGGGCATGGGCGTCTTTATGCTGGCACAGTTGCCCCTCGTTTTTCAATGGAGCCTGCCGGTGCGTCCGCTCTGGCTGCTCTTTGGTTTCTGCGGCACCGTCAACATTCTCCCCTACGCCGCCCTCTCGCAGAGCGTTCCAGCGCAACTTGCCGGCCGCGCCATTACCGGTCTTAACCTTTTGGTCTTTGTGGCGGCGTTCGCCGCCCAGTGGGGAATCGGGGCGGTCATCGGCCTCTGGCCGCCCGTCGACGCCGGCTTTTCTTCGACCGGCTACAGGGCCGCCTTCGGCCTGATTCTGGCAATTCAGGTGATGGGTGGCGTATGGTTCGCCATAGCCGGCCGAAAAGAAAAAAGGCGACCGAATGGCCGCCTCGAAACATCAAGTGGGGGAGAATAGAACTAAATCAGTGGCAGCGGAGAAGCTTCTTCCCGCTTTCAAAAAGGACTTCAACCTTGTGCGGCCCGGCAACGCGCATCACCAATCCCAGCCCGAAAGCGGAATGCAGCAAAAGGGCCTTGGCCTGATATCTTCCGTCCATGTCGTAGGCGACCGCCTTCTCGGCATTCATGTTAGGTCGCAACAGCGTCCATTCCTTCCCCTCCGCGACTGCCGGATCCGTTTTGCCCTTGGTGAGCGGTTTCGCCTTTTTCGCCCCTGGTTTCACCGCCGGCCGCTTGCGGGCGATCTTCTTATAGTCCTGTGTGCTGTCGCACGTTCCGCATTGGATGCGGACAGTATCCTCAGTGAGCGTGGCGATGACCGTATGGTCCTTGGCCGCCTCGCAAAAAGAGCAGCGGGTATTTACGGTTTCGCGTGCCGACATCTTTTTACTGCTCATGCTGAAGGTCCTCTCTGGGCTTGCGATGCGACCCTTGACCGGTCGCAAGCTTAGATGGGGAAGGGCAGGTCTGCGGACGGAGAGAAAAAGAGGGTGACGTTGTCAAGCGGTTTTTTTCCGTCCTTTTCCATTGTACACCGTTTCTCCCTCTCCTTCGCGCAATTCTTTTCCCGCACGATGCATCCCCCATTATGTCCCACGGGGAAAGCAGTCTGTCCATCGAGGTCCCGCCTGGAGCGGCATCCTTCAGCCGTCGTCGATTTATTCGGGATTTTCTCCGTCGGCGGGTTGCTCAGAACCCTCTTCCTCCGATACCTCCTCCTTGCGTTGCTTCTTTTCCATCTTTTTGTTTTTTCTTGCCAATTCTTTCTGCCGTTTTTCAAATCCGTAATTGGGCTTTTTGGCCATGAGAAATCCTTCCGATTCCTTTGCGGGGCTTTTAAAATTTACGTCTCGGAAATAAAAGACCCCGCGTTTGACTGCGGGGTCTGATTTGGATCGTTAAGATTTCCTGCGGCAGGCCGCGCGTTCTGCCCGCAATAGCAGGATAGGCGTTCCTAGATCTTCCGAACGTTGGAAGACTGGGGGCCTTTTTGCCCTTGGGTGACGTCGAAGCTTACGCGGTCGCCTTCAGCCAGGGATTTGAAGCCGTCTCCCTGCACAGCGGAGAAGTGAACGAACACGTCGGGGCCGTCATCCTGCTGGATAAAGCCGAAACCCTTCGCATCGTTGAACCATTTAACAGTACCTTGTGCCATTTCTTTTTGCTCCTTGCGGTCCCCGCGGGAACCTTTTGTGTCGTGCAAATCGTGGTGCTTCCGAAATTAAAAACATACGAGCCGAAGCGGTCTGCATGTTTTTTTCTAACTAACGCCGTGTCAGTTATCGGGCAATTAAAATCTACACAAACTTTGATTTGGCAGAGACTAACACCGGTCGCGCGGAAAAAGCAAGCCATATCTTCTATTTTTAAATAAATGGTGAAGATCGCCGGCATCGCCCACCGCGCCTTCCAATTATGCGTCGAATTGCACGAGCTTGACAGAATCCTTGCCGCCCTGCTAAATTGTGTGATTATTATTTAAGTCGTTCCCGGAAAAAGAAGCGAAAAACGCGTAGTCCCCGGAAATGTTTCCGGGGTTTTTTTATACGGTAACGCGGAAAGAAGAGAAAAGATGGATTTTACTGCATTCAATTTCCACCCCGACGTTGCCGCCGGGATCGTGGCGGCCGGCTATGCCGTACCGACCCCGATTCAGGCGCAGGCGATACCGCCCGTCCTTCAGGGACGCGACGTCATGGGGCTGGCGCAGACGGGGACCGGCAAGACCGCCGCTTTCGTGCTGCCCATTCTGCACCGGCTCATGCAGGGCAAGCGCGGTCACGTGCGCGCCCTGGTGGTGGCGCCCACCCGGGAGCTGGCGGAGCAGATCCACGAGGCCATTCTCACTTTGGGGAGTGGGATCGGCATTCGCAGCGTCACCGTGTACGGCGGAGTGAGCTACAATCCGCAGGCGGCCAAGCTGAAAAAAGGGGTGGACATCGTCGTCGCCTGTCCGGGGCGTCTCCTCGATCATATCGGGCAAGGAACCATCGATCTGTCGCGCCTGGAGGTTCTCGTCCTCGACGAGGCGGACCAGATGTTTGACATGGGATTTTTCCCGGCCATCCGCAAGATTCTCGCCCATCTCCCCCGCAATCGGCAGACCCTGCTCTTTTCGGCCACCATGCCGCAGGAGATCCGCGCCCTGGCGAAAGAGGTCCTGAACGACCCGGTCACCGTGCAGGTAGGGACGGTCGCCCCGGCGACCACCGTCAGCCACGCCCTCTATCCGGTGGAGCAGCACCTCAAGACCGCGCTGCTGCTGGAGCTGCTGCGTCACGCCGACACCGGATCGGTTCTCGTTTTCACCCGCACCAAGCATCGGGCCAAGCGCCTCGGCGAACAACTCGTCAAGGCCGGGCATCGGGCCGCCTCGCTGCAAGGGAATCTTTCCCAGAACCGGCGTCAGGCCGCTCTGGACGGCTTTCGCCAGGGGACCTTCCAAATTCTCGTGGCCACCGATATCGCCGCCCGGGGCATTGACGTCTCGCAGATTTCACATGTCGTCAATTACGACATTACCGACACCCCCGAGGCCTACATCCATCGCATCGGCCGCACCGGCCGCGCTGCTCGCACCGGCGATGCTTTCACCCTCGTCACCAGCGAGGACATGGGCATGGTGCGCACCATCGAGCGCGTTCTCGGCGCCCCGCTGGAGCGGCGGACGATCAGCGATTTCGATTACGCGGCGTCGGCCCCCGCCCGCACCGAGCAACCCGGACGCTCCGCCCGCCCGGCGGCAAACCGCAGCCGGCCGGCAAACAAAAATGCCGCACCGGCGGGACGCACCGAAGCCTCCCGGCGCCGACGCCGGGCGCCGAACGGCGGAACGGCCGCCGGTGCGCCGACGCGCCGTTCGGGCGTTAAATAACCGACGGAATCCGAAAAACAAGCAACAAAAGCAGACCCGGACGGGTCTGCTTTTGTTTTATGTCCGGGGCGGAAATCTGCTTTCGAAATATACGGCGATAGCTCGCAGATCGGCGGGCAGAAAGGCGAGGGTCCGCTCCCGGATGGCGTTCGGTATGCCGCCGTACAGCGCCTCGGCGATACCGCCGGCGATGCAGGCCAGGGTGTCGCTGTCGCCGCCGAGAGAGACGGCGTTGCGCACCGCGCTCTCCCAGCCGTCGGAATCAAGGGCGGCGATGATCGCCTCGGGGACGCTGCCCCGGCAGGAAATATCGAAGGCGTAGCCGGGGCGGATGGCCTCAACGCTCCGTCCGAGGTCATAGTCGAACCGGTGTGCGATCTCCCGGCGGATGAATTTTCGATCCCGGCCGCTGCGAGCGAAAAAGACCGCCAAGGCGACCGCCTGGGCGCCTTTGATCCCTTCGGGGTGGTCGTGGGTGACGGCGGCGCTCCGGCGGGCCTCCGCCAAAACATCTTCCTCGCTGTCGCAGGCGAAGCCGACCGGGGAGGCGCGCATCGCCGATCCGTTGCCCCAACTGCCGTACGGCTGGGGATCATCATCCCGCAGCCAGCGGAGAAAAGATGCCCCGTAGCCGGCATCCGGGTAGCGGCGTCCGAATTCCAGCAGGTTTTCCCGGTAGCCGGCGCCGTCCAGAATGGCGCGTGCCACGGCGATGGTCAACACCGTGTCGTCGGTGAAACGGCAATCGGCGGCGAACAGGGGAAAATCCCTGGTTTTGATGGGGGCGTGCTCGTAAATCGAGCCGATGATGTCTCCGGCGACGGCGCCCAGCATGGTTTCCTCCCGTAGTCAGATTTTTCGCGAATCGTAAGTCCAGTGCGGCAAGGCCTGGCGCTGTTGCCGCCGGCAGGCGAGATCCCTCAACGCCAGCATCTTCTTCGGCGTCGGCTCCGGGGCGAAATCCGGCCGGCACTGGCGCCCCCAAAGGTTGGCTGGACTCATAGACGTAGCCCCGTTGCATGCGTTGACGCTGATCGTCTTGTTCATCGGGATGGTCCAGGGTCGACCGCTGTTGGGGTATCGGCGTCGACAACCAGCCCGAGAACTTTGCGGAAGGGAATTCCCCCCAAAGCACCGAAATCGGGATGACGGCCCAACCGGGCGCGGGCGGCGGCGGGACTGGCGATGCCGCACAGAAAACGGGCCAGCTGGCGCGGATGGGCGAGGGGCGGATGGTTCTCATCGCGCACCCGGCGCGCGATTTCCGCTTCGGCGGCGCCGGGGTCGAGCAGGGCGGTGCGCGACAGCTTTTGCCCCGCGCCCCGGCGGCACCGGCTGCAATCGCCGCAGTCGGCGGCGGTTTTTTCGCCGAAATATTCGAGCAGATGGCGGGTCAGACACCCGTGCTGCTCCGCATAGGCGAGGACGCCGCGCAGGCGGTTCATGTCCCGGGTTTCCCGGTCGGCAAAGGTCTTCTGCAGATCGGCGATCAATGGTTCGGGATCGGCGACCGCTTCCTGCACGCGGTAGCCGTGGCGCAAACCGGTCGCCTGCACCGTCAACTCTCCTCGCTCTTCCAGATAGCCGAGGGCGGCGGTGATGCGTCCGCGGCTCTGGTTGAGGGCGGCGGCGCTTGCGCCGGGATCGATCAGGGACCAGATGCGCCCCGGCTTGGCGGTGGCGAAAAGGTCGCGCAAAAAGGCGGCGCGCTGCGCATCGAAGCCGGTGCAGAGCGCCTCCAGGGGGCGGTTGAGTTTGACCTTGTAGCTGTCGTAAAAGGGGCCGGTGGCGCGCAGGATGCCATTCAGTTCGAGGTAGGTGAAGACGGTGGCGATGACCAGGGGGCGGATATCGAAGAGGCTGGACAGCTCGAAATGGGAGACATCGAAGCTGTCCCCTTGGCTGAGCAGGTGCTTCACCAGCGCTGCGAGGGCTTCGGAGACCGGGGTGTCGCCGTAGCTGAAATTGGCCAGCACCGTCAGATCGTCGGCGCAGGCGAGGATTTCGCAGTGGGCGTCTTTTCCGTCGCGGCCAGCGCGGCCGATCTCCTGCATGTAGTTTTCCAGCGTCTTCGGCAGATTGTAATGGTAGATGGCGCGGATGTCCGCCTTGTCGATCCCCATGCCGAAGGCGATGGTGGCGACGACGACCTGTAAATCTCCGGCCATGAAGGCGTCCTGCACGGCAGTGCGCTCCTCGTTTTTCATTCCCGCGTGATAGGCCCTGGCGGGCACCCCTGCGGCGGCGAGAAAGGCGGCTATTTCTTCGGCGGTCTTTTGCAGGGTGACGTAGACGATGGTCGCACCGGCGGGGCGTTCGCGCAGTCGCTGCCGCAGCAGGTCGCGGCGCTCCGGGGCGGGGCAGGGGGAGACGGTGAGGTGGAGGTTGGGGCGGTGAAAGCTGGTGTGAATCGCATCGCCGTCGTGAATGTCGAAAGCGTGGCGGATGTCGGCGGCGACGCCCGGGGTAGCCGTGGCGGTCAGCGCCAGGACCCTGCCGATGTTCAGCTCTTTGGCGAGCCGGGCGATTTTCAGATATTCAGGGCGGAAATTGTGCCCCCATTCGGAGATGCAGTGGGCCTCGTCGATGGCCAGCAAGTCGATCTTCCGCCCCTGCAACCGGTTGAGAAAACGCTCGTTGGCCAGCCGTTCGGGGGCGATATAAAGCAGCTTGAGGCTGCCGTCGGCCAGTTGGCGATAGATCGCCTGCGCCTCGGCGGGGCCGATGCTCGAATCGAGGCGGGCAGCCATGACGCCGCGCTGCCGCAGGGCATCGACCTGGTCTTTCATCAGGGCGATGAGGGGGGAGATGACCAGGGTCAGTCCGTCCAGCAGCAGGGCGGGCAACTGGTAGCAAAGGCTCTTGCCGCCGCCGGTGGGAAAGATCGCCAGCGCCGACCGCCCGGCCAGCAGGCATTCGATAACCGCCTGTTGCCCCGGCCGAAAAGCGGAAAAGCCGAAAGTGTCTTGCAGACAGCGGTGGATTGATGGTTGTTCGGACATGTTCCCCTCCAGCGAAGTTGATTACCCCGGGCGTCGGGCGTCGGGCGACGATCCCGGCCTGAGAGCCGCTTCTTGCGCGAGGGCTCCAGGCCTGCCCCGTGCAGCAGCATCTCACCGCCGGCGAAAACGGCATTCTCGATCTGCCGGTGTAAATCTACACAAAGGAACTGGGAGAATCAAGACCGAGGAAAAAGCAAGGGAAACCCCGATCCTTTGCGGCGCCGCACATTTCACTGTGGCGCGCCGATCCCGTTGACGTAATGCGGGCGCAACGTTAAAGTGCACCGGCTCGTTCGCGGGGCGCAAGCGGCAGCTGCCAATCGGTTGCCGGAGAAAAAGGGGGGCAGGCGC
>JBAYQP010000016.1:0-49609 GCA_041677125.1 Desulfuromonadales bacterium
CACCGGCCCCGGCCGCAAACCACTCTACGTTCTCTGACCCTAAAACAAAAATCGCCGCCGGTTATTCCGGCGGCGATGTGATTTTATTTGGCTCAGTTGCTCTACCAGCTGAGCTAGGGTGGCTAATAGCGTAAGCCCCAAGTATTTACCGCAATTCGTCTCGGCAGTCAACAGGTTTCCCGGGAGCAAAAGGGACAACAGCAGGGCAGCGACGGTCCGGCAAAGCATGAGGGAAATGACCTCGTGAGAGAAATTTGCCCATCATAGCTGTAGTTGCGCCCGTTCTTCAATCCTCATTTTTTTTAAAACGCGGGAGAATCATGCGCCCTGGATGCGCAAATGCGACAGCATGCTATCTTTGCCGCAGAACGCGCCGCCACCCCCTTCTGTCTGGCAGGAAAAGTGAATGCCGAAAGAGAAATCCTGTACCCATCCCGAAGAGCATCACCAGCATCTGTGCGAGCTGGCAAAACGTCTCGCGCGCGCCGAGCTGAACGCGCTGCGCAAGGATGCGAGATATGTCTGTGCCAACTGCGGCGACAAAGTCCGTCAGGGACGCAATCTGTGCCTGCCGAAAAAGCTCAGGGATTGATCGGCGTGGCCCAAAAAGACGCATTCCGGTTTTTTCTGTATAGTGTTGAAGAACTCATTTTGTAAAAAGGCAGGCTCCATGGCAGATTCGAAAGGGACGGCGGCCGGGTTGGCAGAGCGCGTCCGGCAGCTGGAAGAGGAGCGGTGTGCACTGCTCGAGCGCCTGCGAGAGGCCGAAGAGGCGCGCTGGAAGCTGGAGGCGTTGATGGAACATGTCCCGGAAGGGATTGCCATCGCCGACGCCCCGGACGTTCGGATCCGCAAGGTCAGCAATTACGGCGGGAAAATGCTGGGAAAGCTGCCGAACGATCTTTCCGCCCTGGAACCGGCCCGCGATGTGGGGGCCTTGAACATGTTTACCCTGAACGGCGCCCCGGCGCTCTTCGAAAACCTCCCCTTGGTCAGGGCCATCCGGACTGGCGAAGTGGTGCATAACGAAGAATGGCTCCTGATCCAGCCCGATGGCCGGGAAATCAGCATCATCTGCAATGCCGGCCCGATTCGTGACCCCGAGGGGCGAATTACCGGCGGGATCGTCGTCTGGCAGGACATCAACCAACTCCGGCTGGCCAAGCGCACCCTGCGCACCATCAGCGAATACCGGCTGGCCCTCGACTCGGCCCATCTCGGCACCTGGGAACACGATTTCATCTCGAAACATTTCTACCTTGGCGAGAAATGTCGCGCCATGTTCGGCACCGAAGCGGAAGAATTGCCTTACGAGCATTTTCTGTCCCTGCTCCACCCCGATGACCGCCTGAAACTGGCGCATGACCTGGAGCAAACGACTTTCAAGGAGACCGAGAGCCACTTCAAAGAAGAACTTCGGGTGCCGTTGCCGGACGGCAAGGTTCGCTGGCTGCTTGCCCATGCCCAGTCCATCTTTACCGGCGCCGACCAAAAAAAGGCGTACCGCCTGATCGGAACGACGATGGACATTACCGAGCTCAAAGAGGCCGAGCAAGCCCTGCGCGAGAGCGAGGAGCGCTTTCGCGGCACCTTCGAAAATGCCGCCGTCGGTATCGCCCATGTCGATCTGGACGGCCGTTTTTTGCGGACGAATCGTAAATTTTGCGAAATCGTCGGCTATGCCGACTCCGCCCTGCGGCAAAAAACGTTCAGGGAGATTACCCATAGCGAAGATGTGCCGGGGGATCTCGATATGATGGCCAAGCTGTTGGCGGGCGAGGTCGGCCATATGAAGCGGGAGAAGCGCTACATCCGCGGCGATGGGCGGATCATCTGGGGAAATCTGACCGTCAGCCTGCAACGCAGCGAACAGGGGACGCCACTCTATTACATTAGCGTGGTCGAGGATATCACTTCCAGCAAGGAGGCGGCGGCAGCCCTGGCCGAGGTGCGGGAACGGCTGGATTTGGCCCTGAGAGCGGTTCGCGGGGGGGTCTGGCATGTGCACATGAATCCGCAGGCGCCGAACGAAATTTCCGACCAAATTTACCTCAGCCCGGAATTGAAGGCGGTGATCGGATTTGCGGCGGCGGAGTTCCCCGATTCGATTGCCGCCTGGCACGCGCGCATCCACCCGGACGACCGCCCACGGGTGCTGACGGCTGCCCGGCAGTATCTCGCCGGCGCGAGCGAACAGTATGAGGTGGAATACCGCGTTTGCCATCGAGACGGCCAATGGCGCTGGATTCTCTCCCTCGGCCGGATACTGAGAGATGACCATGGCCGCCCCGTCCGCTGGGCCGGCGTCGACCTCAACATCACCGAATGGAAGAAAATGGAACGGGAGCTGCTGCGGGCGCTGGAAGATCTGCGGGTCGCCAACCGCATCAAGGACGAAGTCATGGCCAATATCAGCCACGAGCTGCGCACGCCGATGACGGTTATCGTCGCAGCTCTGGAAATCCTGCAGCAGGAAGATCCTCCGCAACGCAACCATCTCTTCGACATCAGCGCCGCTGCGGCGGAGCAATTGCTGGCCATTATCGAGGACCTGCTGGATATCTCGCTTCTGGAAAGGCACGAGATGGAAATCCACTGGCAGCCTTTCGCCCTGCGCGACTGCATCGAAAACGCTGTCAACGAAACGATCGGCCGGGCGCGGGAGAAAAATCTCGACATTCAGCTGAACATCGGTCCGGAAATACCGGAAACGGTACGGGGAGATGCGCAACGGCTGCGGCAGGTCCTGCTCAACCTCCTCGGCAATGCCGTCAAGTTCACCGAAGCCGGGGTTATCGACGTGCACGTCAACTGCGACGACCATCTACTTGTCTTCTCGGTCGAGGACACGGGCATCGGTATTCCCGCAGCGCAAATGGAACTCCTGTTCGAAATCTTTTCCCAGGCCGATGCGTCAAGCACCCGTCGCCATGGCGGCACCGGCCTAGGTCTGGCGATAAGCAAGCGACTGGTGGAACTGATGGGAGGGAAGATCTGGGCCGAGAGTCGCCCCGGCGGCGGCAGCGTATTCCGTTTTACTCTGCCGCTGTAGGACGGTGCGCCCCCCCTCCTCGCCAAGCGCTCTTCCATGTCGTCCGCGGTCACGGCGTTGGAATCTACATGCTGCTTTCCTGCTCCATGTCCCGCCGCAGCATCTGCCGCTGCTCCTCATTCAGAATTTGCTCGGCCTGCTTGCGGGCCTTCAGGTACTGCACCATAAGATCGGTGCGTTGCTGCTGCATCTGCCGCAGCTGCTTTTCCACCTGCTCGATGCTCCAGTCCCCCTGAAACGCTTCGCCGAGATCGAGCATGGCGATTTTCAGGTCGGCGGAACGGCGGATGAAATCCCTGCGGAAATCGCGCCGGATGTTTCGCAGCTGCTGGGCCTGCTCCGGGCTGAGGCCGAGCCGGTCTTGCATATCCAGGTAAAAAGAGGGCCCCATCCCCTTCATCATCCCCATGCCGCCCATCATCATTTCATGCATTTCGCCTTTCATGGACCCCGACCTCATACCCATGCCGCCGTCCATCTGCCGGGGGCAATACGGGCACTTTCCGTCCGCTGCCATGCCGCCCTGTTGCCTCATCATGCCCTGCTGCGCCAAGGCGGAGGAAGCCGCCAGTGCCAGAAGAAGGGCCAGGATGCCGCCGATTGCGATGTTTTTCATGCTCGCCTCCGTTGTGAATGGGTACGGTGAGCCTATCGCATCGGGAGCGTCTTGCAAGGACGCCCGCCGGAACTGGCCGGGCCGCAAAGTGGCGTTGACCCTGCGCCGCATTGTCCTATACATTGGGCGCCGGCCATGCGCCAAGAGTGGGCCGAAATTTTATTTGAGGTGAAGATGAGGGAAATGAGAAGGAAAGACAGAGAGATTCCGGGCCATGCGGCCAAAGCGTTGCTTGAGGCCGGTGAGTTCGGGATTTTGTCTACCGCAGGGCCGGACGGGCAGCCATACGGCCTGCCTTTGAGTTACGCATTCAAGGACAACTGCCTGTATTTCCACTGCGCCGTCGATGGCCATAAAATCGAAAATATGGACGACAACCCCAAAGTTTCCTTCTGCGTCGTCGGCAAAACCCGGCTTCTTCCCGATAAGTTCGCCACCGAGTACGAAAGCGCGGTTGCTTTCGGCGTTGTCTCGGAGGTGCGGGGGGAGGAGCGGCGGAACGCCCTGGTGTGGCTTTTGGAAAAGTATTCCCCGGACTACATCGAAGAAGGGAAAGTGTATATCGAGCAAAAGGACAAGGTCACCAAAGTGATGAAAATCACCATAGATCGGCTCAGCGGCAAGGCGCGGCGCTAAGTCGCGCCCGCTGCCGCATATTCCCTCCTCTTTTATCCCTCCCCCGGAGCCGGTTCCTTGATGAGTCGGTGCTTGATGCGTTGGGTCATCCACCAGACCGCTCCCAGGACCAGCGGCACCAGCAGGGCCATGACCAGCGTTTTTTCCAGCCCGAGCGCTTTCAAGGGTAACCCGCCGAGAAAATAGCCGAGCAGCCCCACCAGATAGTAGCTGATGGCGGCCACCGAGAGCCCCTCCACCGTCTCCTGCATGCGGAATTGCAGCCGGCTGCGGCGGTTCATGGCCGCGAGCAGGCTTTTGTTCTGCTCCTGCAGGGTGAGATTGACCCGGGTGCGCAGCATGTCCCCGGCGCGCTCGATCCGGCGGGAGAGATCCTCCATCCAGTTCTGCACCGACTCGCAGGTGCGCATCCCCGGGGTCAGCCGGCGGGTCATGAATTCGGAGGTGGTCATGAAACCGTCCACCGGCCGTTCCTGGACGTTCTGCAGGCGGGTGATGACCAGGGCGTGATAGGCGCGAGTGGCGGAAAAGCGGTAATTGGTTTCGGCCCGGTACGACTCCAGGCGCGCCGAAAGGACGGAGAGGTTTTTGAGCATCGTCCGCTCGCCGTCGTCGGTATCCATTTCGGGAACCTTGGCCAGCATCTCGGCGAGTTGCTGGTCCATCTGGTTGAGGGCGGGGGAAAGGCGCTTGGCCAGGGGGATGGAGAGCTGGGCCAGCAGCCGGTAGGTCTCCAGTTCGATGATCCGCTGGATGAGCCGCCCCATCTGGTAGTCGGAGATGCCCCGGTTCTGGAGGAAGAAGCGGCCGAAACCGTCGCTGTGCAGTTTGAAGGCGGTCGCCAGAAAGACCTTGCCCTCCTTCGGTTCGCTGAGGATCAGGCGCTGGCCCTCGAAAAACGGCATCAGGCTGTCGGAATCGGTGGCCACTTCTCCGTCGTCGATGACCATGTGAAAGGCGGCGACCGCCTGGCCGGGGAGCTGCGCCAGCCAGTCGCCCGGCGCCAGGTCGAGAACGCGGTGGCGAAACGGCTCTTTCGTCCCCTGCGGGCGCTTGAAGGTGAGGGCGTAAAACTCCAGGTGTTTTTCCCAGCGGACGGTGAACTCGCCGAAATCCCGCTGATAGGAGACAGTCTCCGCGGCGGGGATGGCGGCATCGTAGCGGCGGCACAGATCGCAAAGCAGGCGAAACGCCTCGTCCAACTCGGCCGGCTGCGCCTTGAAGGCGAGATGGGTGATCTGGTGCGGCGAGCCGATGACCTGGAACGGACGGGCGTGCAGCTCATCGTAGAGGTTGTCGCGCAGCGGATGAGTGGAAAAGGGCAGACAAAAAAATTCGGACATACAATGCAAATCCTTGCGCAAAAAAAGGGTGTTCCGGGGAGCGGCCGGCTTAATTCTCTAGTGCCGCAAGTCTTTCGGCGGAACGCTCGATGCCTGGTCGAGAAGTTCGGTATTGCGCCCTTGCGCCAGCAGTTCCAGAATCCGCGGCGTGCAGCGCCGCCCCCGGCAGCTGCCGCTGCCGGCGCCGGTGGCCAGGCGCAATCCCGCCAGCGTTTTTACCCCCGCCGCCATGTGGCGTTTGAAGATCTTCTTCGGTATCCCCTTGCAATAGCAGATTGTCTTCAGTCCGTCGATAATTTCTTCTTCGTTCATCGTGTACCCTTTATCCCGGCCGCGACTTCAGTTCCTCGGCCGTCACCGCCGGCAGCGGTTCGCTCGGCCGCCGGGAACGGAGGCGCCGGGCCTTCGTCTGCAGGCGGTCCATGTAGTAGTAGATCACCGGCGTGATGTAGAGAGTGAGCAGCTGCGACACCAGCAGGCCGCCGACCACCGCCAGGCCGAGGGGGCGGCGCGATTCGGCGCCGGCGCCGATGCCGACGGCGATGGGCAGGGTGCCCATCAGGGCGGCCATGGTGGTCATCATGATCGGCCGGAAACGCACCAGGCATCCTTCGAAAATGGCGTCGAGGGGGGACTTGCCGTCGCGGCGCTGTGCTTCGAGGGCGAAGTCGATCATCATGATGGCGTTTTTCTTGACGATTCCCACCAGCATGATGATGCCGACGAAAGCGTAGAGGTTCAGATCCTTGCCGAAGGCGAGCAGGGTGATCAGCGCGCCGAAGCCGGCCGCCGGCAGGCCGGAGAGGATGGTCAGCGGGTGGATGTAGCTCTCGTAGAGAATGCCGAGGACGATGTAGATGACGACAATGGACAGAATGAGCAGCCACGCCAGCCCTTTGGTGGAGGCCTGATAGACCTGCGCCGCCCCCCGGAAGCCGGTGCCGATCGAGGCCGGCAGGGCGCTCGCCTCCTGCTCGATGGCGGCCATCGCCGTGCCCAGCGGCGCCTCCGGCTTGAGATTGAAGGAGATCGTCACGCCGGTGATCTGTCCGACATGGTTGACGGACAGCGGCCCCAGCCCCCTTGAAGGGGTGACCAGGGAGGAGAGGGGGACGAGCTTGCCGGCGGCCGAGCGCACGTAGAGCATGGCAAGGGCCGAGGGATCCTCCTGATAGCGGGGATCGAGCTCCATGATCACCTTGTACTGATTGGTCGGCGAGTAGATCGTCGTCACCTGCCGGGCGCCGAAGGCGGCGTACAGGGTGTTCTCGATCTGCTCGGCGGTGACCCCGAGGGCCGCCGCCCGGTCGCGGTCGATTTCCAGGTTGAGCTGCGGATTCTTGATCTCCAGATCGCTGGTCACGTCCTGCAGCAGCGGCAGTTCGCGCAGCTTCATCTCGAACTCGGCGGCATGGGCGTACAACTCCGCCGAGTCGGGACTCTGCAGAACGAACTGGTATTGCGCCTTGGAGGAGGTCGATTCGAGACGGATCGGCGGCGGATTCTGCAGAAACATCTTGATCCCCGGGATCGTCATCACCTGCGGTCGCAGGCGCTGGATGATTTCGTCGGCGCTCGCCTGACGCTCATGGCGCGGTTTCAGCTGCAGGAACATGAAGCCGCTGTTCGAGCCGACGCGCGAGCCGCCGGCGCCGACCGACGACATGAAGGCCTCGACGTCCGGGTCCTGGCCGACGATGCGCGCCAGTTGCTGCTGGTTGCGCTTCATCTCCTCGAAGCTGGCGCCCTGCGCCCCCTCGGTGAAGGCGCGGATGGCGCCGATGTCGTCGGGGGGGAAAAGGCCGGTCGGCATGCGGGTGAAGAGCCAGCCGGTGGCTGCGGTCAGCGCCAGGGTCAGCAGCAGCGTCGCCATGCGGTAGCGCAGCACCCAGCGCAGGGTCGTCTCGTAGAGGCGCAGCCAGTTGTCGAAGAAGCGCTCCATGGCGTTGTACAGCCGTCCGTGGCGCCGAGCGGCGTGCGGTTGCAGGAAGCGGCTGGCGAGCATCGGCGTCAGGGTCAGCGAAACGAAGCCGGAGATGAGGATGGCGACGGCGATGGTGACGGCGAACTCGTGCAGGATGCGCCCGAGCATGCCGGCCATGAACAGCACCGGGATGAACACCGCCACCAGGGAAATGGTCATCGAGACGATGGTGAAGGCGATCTCCTTCGAGCCGCGGAAGGCCGCCTCCAGCGGCTTTTCCCCCTTCTCTATGTGGCGGACGATGTTCTCCAGCATGACGATGGCGTCGTCGACGACAAAGCCGACCGACAGGGTCAGGGCCATCAGGGTGATGTTGTTCACCGAGAAGCCGAACAGGTACATGGCGGCGAAGGTGCCGACGATGGAGAGCGGCAGCGCCAGGCTGGGAATGATGGTGGCCGAGAGATTGCGCAGGAAGAGGAAGATAACGAGAATGACCAGGGCGATGGTCAGCACCAGGGTGAACTTGACCTCCGCCACCGACTCGCGGATGGAGGTGGAGCGATCGAACAGGGTGTGCAGCTCCACCGCGCCGGGAAGCTGCTGGCGAAAGCTCGGGATCTGCGCTTTGATGCCGTTCACCACCTCGATGGTGTTGGTGCCGGGCTGGCGCTGGATGGCGAGGACGATGGCCCGCGTCGATTGGCCGCCGCTATTGAACCAGGCGGCCACCTTGTCGTTCTCGACGCTGTCGCTGACGGTGGCGATGTCGGCGAGGCGCACCGGCGCGCCGTCGCGATAGGCGACGACCAGCGGCCGGAAGGCCTCGGCGTTGTAGAGCTGCCCGCTGGCCTGGATGGTGAAGGCCTGGCTCGCCCCCTGCAGCCCCCCCGTCGGCAGGTTGACGTTGCCGCTCGCCAGCGCCCGGGCGACCTCGTCCAGGCCGATCTGTCGGCTGACCAGCGCCTGCGGATCGAGCTGCACGCGCACCGCGTATTTCTGCGAGCCGTAAACCATCACCTGGGCGACGCCGCTGATCATCGAGATGCGCGGGGCGATGACGGTGTCGGCGAATTCGTTGATCTCGGCCAGCGGCAGGGTCGTCGAACTCAGGGCGAGATAGAGCACCGGCGAGTCGGCCGGGTTGACCTTGCGCATCGACGGCGGGCTCGGCATGTCCTGCGGCAGCTGGCGCGCCGCCTGCGAGATCGCCGACTGCACGTCCTGGGCGGCGGCGTCGATGTCCCGGTCGAGGGCGAACTGCAGGGTGATGATCGAGGAGCCCTGGCCGTTGGTCGAACTCATCGACTCGATGCCGGCGATGGTCGAGAGCTGGCGTTCCAGGGGGGTGGCGACGGCGCTGGCCATCGTTTCCGGGCTGGCGCCGGGCAGATTGGCGCGCACCTGGATGGTCGGGAAGTCGATGCTCGGCAGGTCGTTCACCGGCAGCAGCCGGTAGGCGAAGACGCCGAAGATCATGATCGCCAGCATGACCAGGCTGGTCATCACCGGCCGGCGGATGAAGATCTCGGAAATGTTCATGAGCGCGGACTTTCACCGGCCGCCGTCTGCGCAGCCGGCTCCTTGATCGACACCCTGGCGCCGGGGGCGAGGCGCTGCTGTCCTTCGACGACCACCGTTTCGCCGGGGCGCAGCCCCTGGCTGATGACCGTCTCCTCGCCGTAGGCGATGCCGGTGGCGACCGGTCGCACCTCGGCGCCGTTGTCGTCCGTGACGACGAAGATGTAGCTCCCCTGCTGGCCGGCCTGCAACGCGCGGGTGGGGATAACCGTCGCCTGCGGCAACTCGCGCAGGGTCAGCACCACCTGGACGAATTCCCCGGGCCAGAGCCGCCGGTCGGCGTTGGCGAAGCTCCCCTTGAGCGCGATGGTGCCGGTGCTGCTGTCGACGGCGTTGTCGAGAAAGCTCACCGTTCCCGCCACCGGCGTCTCGCCCCCTTCCGGGCTGGCCGCGGTCAGCGGCAGCGCGCCGGCGGCCAGCGCCTGCCGGATCTGCGGCAGGTATTTTTCCGACAGGGAAAAGACGACATCGATCGGCGCTATCTGGTGGATGACCACCAGCGGGTTGTCGTCGTTCGCCTTGACCAGGTTCCCCTCGTTGACCAGCAGCGCGCCGAGGCGACCGGCGATGGGGGAGCGGATGGTGCAGTATTCCAGCTGCAGGCGGGCCTCTTCCACCGCCGCCCGGTCGGCGCGCACCGCCCCGGCGAAGGAGACGGCCTCGGTGCGCACCTTGTCGTATTCCTGCCGGGACACGAACCCCTGAGCAACCAGGCCCTCGTAGCGGCGCATCTCCTCCCGGGCGTTTTCCTGCTGCGCCAGGTTTCTGGCCAGCATCGCCTCGGCCTGCTCCAGCGCGGTGCGAAACGGCCGGGGATCGATAGTGAAGAGCACGTCGCCCGCCTTTATCTCATCCCCTTCGCGAAACAGCACCCGCGCCAGCTCCCCGCCGACCCGCGACTTCACCGCCACCGTCCGGCGCGCCTTGACGTTGCCGACCGCCCGCAGCTGCACCGGCACCGTTTTGCTGCCGGCGGTCGCGACCACCACCGGCACCGGCGGCCGGCTTGCCGGACCCTTGGCTTCCTCCGGCGAGCAGGCGCCGAGCAGGGCGCCGGCAAAGGCGCAGCACGCGAGTATTCTTAGCGCTTCGGTATGTTTCATGCTGGAAATCCCGTTCTATTTTAGGATGATAAACAGCCGACCCTGCGGTCGCCGCGCGGGAGGCACTGGGGATTGTAGCACAATAACCAGCAAGAAAACTGCGCAAATGTGGTCGGTGGGAAAGACTGGGCGGATTACGAACAGCTGATTATTTGCGCAGCACCAGAAGCTCCAGCATGCCGAAATAAAAGAGTTTGCTGGAGACGAGGGTGAAGCCGGTTTGCCGCGCCAGTCGATGGTAGTCGTCCCGCGTCGGAAACTGCCGCAGGCTGTCGGCGATATAGGCGTGAATCGTCGGATTGGCGTGCAGCAAAGTTCCCCAGAGGCCGCACCAGCCTTTGAGGAGCCAATATTGCCCCTTTTGCGGCAACGGCCGGCTTGCTTTTGAGAAATCGAGAAAGGCGGCGCACCCCCCCGGTTTCAAAATGCGGTGGACCTCCCGCAGGCACTGTTGCAGGTCGGGAGCATTGCGCAACGCGTAACCGCCGGTGACGATATCGATACGCGCATCGTCGAAATTCGTCTCGGCCATGTCTCGGCAAAGAAAGGAGACATTGGCGCAGCGATTGCGCCCGTTGGCATGGCGCACCATGGCCTCGGTCAGGTCGATGCCGGTTATCCGCCCTTCGGGGAACCGCTCGGCCAGCAGGAAAGCAATATCTCCTGTGCCGCAGGCGAGATCGACGCAGACCGGCGCCGCCACCTCCGGCAGGCTCGCAATCAGGTATTTTTTCCACGCTTGATCGCGGCCGAGGGACATGGCCCGGGTGGCCAGATCGTAGCGGCTTGCCGCTGCGGTAAAATGCAGCTCATTGAATTTTCTCTTCTTATCGGGGCTGTCAATCCGTTCGCCGATCCCCAGGGGACCCTTCCAGCGGCCCATCAGAGTCCCTCCCCACGGTCTATCTGCAACAGGGCCATTTCCACCGTCAGTCCGGGGCCGAAAGCCATGGCGCAGACTTTCTCGGGGCCGGTTGCCGCCGGCTGCGCCAGCGTTTTCGCAAGGACGAAAAAAATTGTCGCGCTGCTCATGTTGCCGGCCTTGCGCAGCACCTGGCGGGAGGGCATTACCTGTTCGGCGGACAGCTCCAGACTCTTGGCGATCTTGTCGACGATCGATTTGCCGCCGGGATGGATGGCCCAACGGCCAATATCCCCAATGGTCAAGCCATTGCGGCCGAGGAGCGGCTGCAGAAGCTCGAAAATACCGGCGCCGATGATTTTCGGCACATAGCTCGACAGGGAGATATCGAAGCCGCGGTCGCCGATGCTCCAGGCCATCGCCTCTTCGCCACTCGGGATCAGCGCCGAAGCGAAGTCGTCGAGCCGGTAGGTGGCCGTTCCCGGTTGCGGCCGCCGGGCGCTGACCAGGACCGCGCCGGCGCCGTCGGCGAACAGAGAATTGGCCAGCACCGTATCCTCGCTGCCGTCGAGTTGCAGATGCAGGCTGCACAGCTCCAGGCACATGACCAGCACCACGGCCGCCGGATTCGCCCGGCAAAACTGCGCCGCCATGTTCAACCCGGGAAAGGCTGCATAACACCCCATGAAGCCGAGGTGAAAGCGCTGGACGTTTTCGGCCAGCCCCAATTGGCGGCAGAGGAAATAATCGATCCCCGGATTGCAAAATCCGGTGCAGGACGCGGTGACGACGTGGGTGATCTCGGCCGGGGCGAATTCGGGGGCGGCCGCCAGCAGTTTGCGACCAAGATCGACCGCCAGCTTTTTCCCCTCCCGGATATACATATCGTTGCGTTCGGCCGTACTCGGCTGCCGGAAAGAGCCATCTTCGCGGGGAATAAAAAAGTTTGCGCCCAGATCGGGGATGACGCTGTGGCGCGTATCGATCCCGGAACTTCGGTAAAGCATCCGGGTCAGCCGCCTCTTTTGCCCGTCGCGGGTCCACGCCAGCATGCGTTGGCCGATATCGGCTTGCTGGTATCGGTGTCGGGGGACGGCGGTCGCCACCTGGTGGATCCAGACCGGCGCAGCGGGTTGGCTCGCGTATTTCGTCATGGCGGCCTACTCGATGGCCGTCAAAGCAATATTCAATGCGACATTCACCTGATCGTCGACGCTGATGATGCCGAGAACCGAGGGCGGTTCCAGTCGGTAATTGGCCAGGGAGACGGGAAAAGCCAGGTCGGCGGTTATTGTGCCGTCGGTTTTCACCACGTTGTCCACCGTTGCCGTGACCGCGCGGTCGATGCCGCGGATTTGCAAGGTCAAGGCGAGGGAACCTGCGCCGTTTGCCAAAGAGGCAAGATCCACCGGCCCGCCAATGCCGGTGATCAGCGGAAAATTTTCGCCGTCGAACATCGCCCGCATTTTCTTATCCCGCCGGGCATTGTCCGTATCCAGGCCGGCGACCGGCACGCTGATTGCCGGTATCTTCAGCACCCCGTCGATCTCGCCGACGACAAAGGGTTGACAACTCCCGGCGCCATTGAAATCGTGCAGGGTCGAACTTCCCTGAAATGTGACAGAACAGTTTCCCTGGTAATCGCCGGCCAGGCTGGACAGGGGGAAAGCAACGAGCAGAAAAAACACCAGTAACAATTTCATGGGGTAAGTCCTTGCAAGAGCCGGAATCCTCCGCCAGAGGAAAAAATGCGTCTGAATGCATACAGATAGCGCAGTTTATCACCTTAATTCGGGAAAGTAATAATTAACTTCGCCCGACATGCATGCGGCGCTGAGGCGAGCGTCATGGCGCTCCGGCGCGATGGCGATGGACACGAAAGAAGGCCAGGCCGCCGGCCATTCCCACTCCGGCGCAAAGGAACAGGACATTGAGGCCGAACCGGTCGCCGATAGTGCCGAGCAGCAGCGAGCCGGCAAAAATTCCCGTGTCGAGGCCGCCGGTGAAGATGCCGGTCGCTTTGCCGCGGGTCCCCGCCGGCTCATGGCGCACGGCCATGGTGTTCAGCAGGGGAAAGAGCAGGCCATGGCCGATGCCGGAGAGCACCCCGGCCCCCCAGAGCAGGGGCTGGCTGTAGGCGAGGGGCAGCAGGAGGATCCCCGTCATGTAGAGAAGGATGCTGTAGGGCAGGACGCGATGCTCGCCGAGACGGTCGGCCCACCCGCCGGTCAGGCGAACGGCGATGGCGCCGCCCGAATAGCAGAAAAAGTATATTGAGATAAACCCGAGGCCGCGCGATTCCGCCAGGGGCGCGACAAAGCTGCTGGTTGTCGCCACGCCGAAACCGAACAGCAGCGCCAGCAGCCCCACCACCCGGAATTTCGGCTGCTTGAGCAGATTGAAAAAGTTCCCTTCCGCCCGCTGTTCTCCTGCCCGCCGACTTTCCCGCAGAGGCTGATGCACCAGCAGGGCGATGGCCGCCAGGGCGCTGCCGCTGAGGAACAGGCCGAGAAAGTCGAACCGCTGCAGCGTGGCTTCGGCGAGCGCCGGGCCAAGGGCGGCCCCGAGCAGGCCGGAGATGCCGAACATGCCGATCCCTTCGTTGAGCCGATCCTGCGGCAGGATGTCGGCCATAAAGGTGAAGACGGCGGTAAAGCAGATGGCCAGGCCGATGCCGTGCCCGGCCCGAAGCAGCAACAGCAGCGGATACCCGGAGTCCAGAGGGGCGGGAATGGCGGGATAAAGCAGCGGCGCGGCGACCATGAGGATGCTGCCGATGGTGTAGCTGCGCTTGCGGCCGACATGGTCGATCATCGCCGCCACCCAGGGGCGGCAGGCGGCCGAAGCCAGGGCAAACACACCCATGACCACGCCGACGTCCCCCTGATCGCCGCCGCGATCGAGGACAAAGAGGGGCAGCAAGAAGAACGCGCTGAAACTGGCCGTGTGGCAGAGGTTGGCCACGGCCATGGCCCAGAAGGCGGGGGTGTAGAGCATCGAGAGGGTCCGCTTTGCTTTTGCGAGTTGGCGGGTATTCTGACCGGGCCATGCAGGGGAGTCAAGGAGCTGCCGGATTTTCGCCTTTACCCTCTCAGCAGATCGAACACCACTCTGGCAGATCGGCGGCCCCGTTTCGGATTTTCCGCAGCCGGCGTTGCCGTTTTATGCGTTAAAAGCGCTGCCCGCTTTGCTGGCGATTTGCCATTCTGGGCCAGCAAGGCTTGGGCGCGCTGAACCCCGTAGCCGAATCGATTGACGAAACCGAGCGATTTCATCGCCTCCGCGACCACCGGGTTACGGTAACTGTTGCGCGTCGAAAAATTTTCAGGGGTAGCCTCGCCATATAAACCGCCGGGACTTTGAATCTCGATGTAGCCAACGGCAGGTCTGCAAAATAGCCGCCCTAAATACCCGTTGTCAATGAGAATTCCTTTTGATTTCCGCTACGGCCAAGCCCATGCGCCCTATTCAACGAAAATTTCCACCGCGTCCCCCATCTCCTGCGGCGTGGCGGCGCTGATGCGGTGCCGGCCGCGGGTGGGTTGCCAGAGGGTGGCGTAGGGGGGTGGCGCGCGCCGGTAGGGTTGGCCGTCGATGAACCAGTCGATGTAAGGGAGGGGGGCGTCGACTTCGGCCTCCAGGCGGATCGCCTGCTGGCCGATGCCGGAATTGTCGAGAATGAAGCGGTCGGCGGCGAGGGGATAGAGGATGCGCAGACTGCCGCCTTCGGCCGCCGGCTGCGGCGGGGCGCCGATGGTGACCGGTCCGCGCCCGGGCGGTGGCGGGGCGGCGGTCACGCGGGCGGCGGCCGGTGGTGCGGCGGCGTTTTTCGTCCGGATCGCGCCGCCGCCGGCCAACTCGCCGCTGCCCCATGCGTCGAGCGGATCGAGGGTAAGGTCACGCAGGCGATAGCTGCCGCGATGGCCGAGCCCTTGCCGCTCCCCCACCCATCCGGCGTAGGCGGCGGGGAGCTCGTGCACCGGCTCCGGCCGCCGGTGAAAGGTGCAGGTTGCCGCCGGCGCGCTGTCGCGCAGGAAGAGTTCACTGGAAACGTAGCGGCAGAATTGCCCCGGCCGCATGCCGGAGATGCCGCACACTTCGGTCCGCGTCAGTTGCGCCGGCAGCGGCTTGGCGGCGGGCGCTTTTCCCCGGTAGAGCGTGTTGATCAGGTCGCGGAAAATCGGCCCGGCGCCGGCGGCGCCGCTCAGGGCGAAGGTCGGGTTGCCGGCGAAATTGCCGGCCCAGACGGCGACGGTGTAGTCGGCGCTGTAGCCGACGATCCAGGCGTCGCGGTAGCGGGTGCTGGTGCCGGTCTTGAAGGCGACCCGGAAGGGGAAGTCGAAGGCTTCGCCGGCGCCGAAGGCGATCAGGCGGGCCGAGGGATCGGAAAGGATGTCGGTGACGATGTACGCCGTCGCGGCGGAGAAAATGCGCTCCCCGGCGGGCGGGGCCGTCCCCGGCCGCTCGTAGCGCAGGGGGCGGAACACGCCCTCGTTGGCGAGCATGGCGTACGCCGCCGCCAACTGCTCCAGGGTGACCTCGGGATTGCCCAAAACCAGCCCCAGCCCGTAATGGTCGGCGCCTTTCGCCGGATCGTTGATCAGCCCGACCCGGCGCAGCAATTCGTGGAATCGCTCCTGGCCGACGGCTTCGAGCATGCGGATGGCGGAGATGTTGAGGGAGTTGGCCAGGGCGACGCGCATGGTGACCGGCCCGTACTCGTGGCGGTCGTAATTGGCCGGCGTGTAATCGCCCTCCGGCGTGCGATAGCGGCGCAGCAGGTCTTCGAGCAGGGTGGTCGCCGGCAAACCGTCCTCCAGAGCGAGGCCGTAAACCAGCGGCTTGAGGGTCGAGCCGGGGGAGCGCAGGGCGGCGGCGCCGTTGTTGAAGCCTTGGTTCTCGGCGCGGTAGGCGATGGAGCCGACGGCGGCGAGCACCTCCATGGTCCGATTGTGCACCACCAGCGCCGCCGCCTGGCTCGCCCCCTTGTAGGCCAGGCGGGCGGCATGGGCGGCGAGAATGCGCTCGGCTTCCTGCTGCAGGCCCAGGTCGATGGTGGTCGGCTGTGGGCCGGCGCGTCCCGCCGGGGCGCGGGCGATGAGCAGATCGACCAGATGCGGGGCGGCAAAGGGGAATCCCGCTTCGGCAAAAACGATCGCCTCGTCGCGCGCCGCCGCCAACTGATCGCCGGACAGCGCGCCGGTTTGCGCCAGACGCGAAAGAACCCATTGCTGCCGTTGCAGCAGCCGCCGTCGTCCCGGTCCGTAGGGATTGAGCTCCCCCGGCGCCTTGGGCAGGGCGGCCAGCACCGCCCCCTCGGCCACCGACAGTTCCGCCACCTCTTTGCCGAAGTAGACGCGGGCGGCGATCTCCACCCCGCGCAGATTGTTCCCCATCGGCACCCGGTTGAGATAGGCCGCGAAAATTTCGTCCTTGTCGAGAAGCCGTTCGAGGCGTGCGGCGCGCACGATTTCGATGAGCTTGTCGCGATAGGTGCGCTGGCGCGGGTGGATCTGGCGGATGAGCTGCTGGGTGATGGTGGAGGCGCCGGAAACGATGCGGCCGTGGTGCAGATTGTCTTTCAGCGCCCGGACGATGGCCGCCAGATCGAAACCGGCGTGATCGTAGAACCGTTCGTCCTCCGCCGCCAGAAACGCCTGCCGCACCGCCGGCGGCACGGCCGCCAGCGGCACGGCCAGATGCCGCTCGCCGGCGGCGTCCGGGAGATGGCGCAGCAGGCGGCCATCGCGGTCGTGGAAAACGGCGTCGTCCGGCAGAGCCAAATCCATCCTGTCGATATGGCTGGCCGTCAGCAGCCACAGGGTGGCGCCGAGCAGGCTCAGGGCGAGAAGAATCCCGCCCCGGCGGCAGAAGGTGCGGCGGCACAGGGAAAAGCGCGGCAAATCAGCGTCCCTCGATAATCACCTTGTCGACCGGCGTATAGCTTACCGTCGCCGGTTCGTACATCAGCTGTATCTTGCTCGCCGGCAGCACGAACTCCCCTTCGCAGACGGCGCGGGCGTAATAGGAATACCGGTAATTGCCGTGCCAGGCGCGGTCCTTGAAGGCGAGAACCCGGTCGTCGCGGATTTCGAAGAAGTTGGGGACGAAGCGGTAAAAGCGGCCTTCGGCATCCCAATCGCTCCAGTGCCAGGCGTCCTGGTCGTCTTCACCGTTTCCCCCCTTCCCGACCGCCTCCTCGGTCTTGAGGGCGCTGTTGATGGCGACCAGCCCGGCCGGCAGCGGGTCGTCCAGCACCAGATAGCGGAAATCGTTCCCTTCGATGTCGATGTTCAGGGTGACCTTGACCACGTCGCCGATGCGGATGACCTTGCCGCCGTCGGTGTTCTCGATCGTCTTGTGCAGGCGGAAACCGTTCTGGTAGCCGGTCGCCGCGTAATCGACGCGGGGGAACTTCAGCGACAACTGGTAGAGCAGATCCCGATCCTGGCCGGTGGCCAGGGTGAACTGCGGGCTGGCCAGAAAGGCGCGGGGATCAAGGGCGAAGGTATGGGCCTCGTTCGCCCCGACCGTCGCCGTCATCTCCGGCTGTCCGGCCGCCCGCAGGCGCACTGTCGCCCCGTCGGCGGCGAAGGACTTGCCGCGGAAATATTCGCCGAGGGCGACCAGCGACCAGCCGGTGTCGCTGGTGGAGGACCAGATTCCCTGTTGGTTGACGCCGCGCAGAAGCTGCTGCGCCAGGCGGCCGGCGACGGCGTCATCGGCGGGCAGCAGGGTCGTCGCCGCCAGCAGGGCGATGGCCGGCTCCCGGTAGCGGGAGCGGAAGGCGTCCTCCTCCAGCCATTGCCATTGCCGATCGAGCGCCGCCCGGGTCAGCCCGGGCAGCGCCGACGGTGGCAGCAGGCCGGAAATTTTGCCGGCCATCAGCAGCAGCAAGGCGCTCTGCCGGGGATAATCCTTGATCTGTCCGTACATCTCGCGAAAGCGCGGTTCGTCGAGAGCACCGTTGAGCGCCAGCAGATAGGCGGCAAACCCCTTGAAGGTCGGATCGTTCTTCCCTTCGCCGCCGAGGGCCTCCTTGAGATAATGCACCGCCTTGCCCAGCCGTTCGGCGGGGACGTCCATGCCGGCCCGGTTCGCCAGTGTGATGGCGGTCGTCGCGTAGACCGAGCCCCACAGGTGCGGCCGCCGGTGCCCCGGCCAGTAGCCAAAACCCCCCTCTTCGGTCTGCATGGTGAAGAGGCTGTCGATGCCGGAGCGCAGGAATTTGTCCGTCTGCTCGATATCGAAGCCGGGCAGCAGCCCGTCGCGGATCAGCCCGCGCAGGCCGGCCAGCGGCAGCACGCCGGAACTGATCTGCTCGACGCAGCCGTAGGGATAACGCAGCAGATAGCGCAGCCCCTCGCCGAGGCGCAGGAAGGGGGAGCCGGAAACGGTGAGCAGCACCTGCACTTCGTCGGGATTGAGTTCGCTCCAGGAGATTTTCTCCGTGCCGGCCGGGAAGTTGTAGCGGACGCTGCCGCTGCGCTTGACGGCGCCGAACACGTTATCCTCCCAGATCAGGCGCCCCGAATGCACCGGCAGCTGGATCTCGACTTTGTCCTCCCGGTCGCCGAAGCGCCCGGCGAAGCCGAGGCTGGCCGTCTGCGCCTTCAGCGCCTGGCCCTGCACCGGCAGCAGTGCGCGGTCGTACCCCTGAAGGTCGAAAGCCGCCGCCGCCTGCAGACGCAGGGCGGGATCGTCGGTGAGGGTCAGCGTGCCTTCTCCGCCCTGCGCCGTCTTGTTAAAGGCGCCGATGGCGAAGCGGAAGACGTCGCCGCGGGTGAAGAAGCGCGGGAGCCCCGGTTCGAGATAGAAGTCCTTGACCGCCAGCAACTCCCGCTCTTCGGAGGCGAACTGGCTCCCCCGGTCGCCGGCGACGGCGTAGACGCGGTAGGTGGTCATGGTGTCGGGTACGGTGAAGGTGGCCTCGGCCCTGCCGGCGGCGTCGGTGCGCAGCGACGGATGGAAATAAGCCACCGGGCGAAAATCCTTGCGCACCTTGGTCGTCGGCGCATCCGGACTCTTCTCCATACCGTCGCCGCCGCTGTGCGCTTCGTTGCGTATCCAGCCGTAAGGGGTCTGCTTGAGCAGTTCGCTGCGCAGATCGCCGGTGAACACCGCCAGTGGGCCGAGAAAGCGGGTGATGTCGTCGAGCTTCGGGGTGGCGAAGCCGGTCAGCGCCAGCACGCTCTCGTCGACCACCGCCAGGGCCACCTCGCTTGCCACCCCCTGCCCCTGCCGGTCGGTGACGTCGAGGCGCACCGTGACCTGCGCGCCCGGCTCTGCCTTGAGGGTGGCCTCCCCCTGGTTGATCGCCACTTTGAGGTGGTTGACCGCCTCCTTCACCTCGATGTTGACGGCGCCGAAAAGAAAGGTCGGCGCCTGGTCATCGAATTCGCCGGTATGGACGGGGAATTCGCCCCGCGCCACGGTGCCGAGGAGGGAGATATAGACATTGGGAACGTATTCGGGGCGCATTGGCAGATCGATGTATTTTTGCCCCGGCGCGATCTCCACCACCCGGTGCTCGATGATCCGGTCGCGCTCGATGCTCAGCAGCACCCGGGCCAGCTGCCGGTGCGGATGCAGGTACAGGCGCAGGGTGTCGCCGGGGGCCAGTTCGGTGCGCTCGGGAATCATGGACAGCTTCTCGAAGCCGCGGCTGCGGTTTTCGTATTCGTAGCCGTAATAATCCCCCGCGACCCGGTAGCGGGTGCTGGAGGTGTAAGCGGCGCCGTCGCGATCCTGGTAGGTGAACTTGAGCAGATACTCCCCGCCCCAGGCGAAGTCGAATTCGAAGGGAATGGCGGCGGCTGCCAGCGCCAGGGAGGAGGCGTACTGGCGGTTCCACGCCTCCTCCCAGCTCCAGTACACGTCGCCGTTGTCGTTGCGCTTTTTGATGTAGATATAGCCCTTGCGCAGGACCTCGACGGCGAGGGCGCCGGCGGTCACCCGGCCCCCCTTGCGGTTGAGAACCAAAAGATTGAGCACCTGCGGATCGCCGGACTCGACCTGCTCTGGATGGACGCCGATGCCGACCAGGAAATCGGGCTTTTTCTGGTAGACGGCGGTTTGCGCCGCCGCCCGGCCGTCGAAATCGACCACCGTGGCGATCATCTCGACCCCGTACAGACCGGCGGCGACATCCTTGCCCAGCGGCAGGGTGACCGTCAGATTCCCCTTCTCATCGAGCATCGATTCGCCGCTCTCCAGCAAGCGATGCCGGCTCTCCAGATAATTGCCGAATTTGAAGGTCGGAAAATCGCTGTGCGGAAAACCGGTGCCGGTGGCGTATACCTTCCAGCGCACCTTGCCGTGCTTGACCGGCCCGCCCGCATAGTATTTTCCGGCGATTTCGCACTGCAGCAGGTCCACCTCGCGGTCGAGATTGACGTAGGACGGATCTTTGCGCCGCAGCGGTTCGAAACGGATTTCGGTGAAATGCCGCGGCGGGCGAAATTCCTGCACCTGGAAGGTGCGGCTGACCTTGTCGTCGGCGCCGAAGCGCATCTCCAGGGTGTAGGCGCCGAGGGGGAAGAACGGCTTGAGGGTGAAGGAATCGGCGGCGGTGCCGAATTCGGAGAGGGTCAGCTTTTTCTCGAAAACCTGCTCGCCCTTGGCGTTGAACAGGACGAAAACCGGATCGATCCCCGGCGGCGGGGTGATTTCCCCCTTGGCGAACTGACGCAACGTCCCCTTGAAATGAACGGTGTCGCCGGGGCGGTAAATCCCCCGTTCGGTGAACAGATGCCCCTTCAGCAGCCGGTCGCCGCTCTTTTTCGCCGGTTGCGGCAGCCAATCGGGCTTGAGGTTGCCGCGTGGCGCTATTTCCAGATACGTGGTGTCGCCTTCGCCGGCCGCGACGAGCAGCCGGATGTCCTTGATCGCCAGGGGCGCGGTTGTCGCCTTTGCCGACTGTGCCAGGGGCAGATGCAGTTTCTCCTCGCCGGCGCGCGCCAGCAGCAGACCGTCGGTTCCGGTGCGTCCGAGAGGGACGGCGTGGGCGTCGGCGGCGAAGGCGAGCAACTTGACGCCGGCCAGCGGCTGGCCGCTGTGCAGGGAGGTGGCCCAGACGAGGAGGCCGTCCGCCGAAATTTTATAGGTCAGGGCGAGATCGGTAATGCGCAGCAGCCGCGCGGCGGATTCCACCGTGCGCTCCAATCCCCGGCCGCGCAGGGCGACCAGTTCCACGGCGCCGCGCTCGGGTTGCTGGCGAAAGCTGAGCGGCAGGGAAAATTCGTGCTCCCGGTTGGCCGCGCCGCCGGGAAAGAAGAGCTGCCGGTCTTCCCGCACCTTGTACAGAAAGGGGCGCAATTCCTCGTAGGCGCCGGCCAGGCGGATGAATTCGCGCTGTTTCTCCTCCAGCCGCGCTTGTTGTCCGGCGAAGTTCCCGCCGCCGCGCACCGCCTCCAGGGCGGCCGGTACCAGCAGCGGAGGGATTTGCAGGCCGACGAACTCGAGCTCCTCGATATTGACGACGCCGGCGTGCAGCATCTCCCGGCTGTCGCGCTCGATCACCGACCCCTGCTCGGCGTACCGGATCGCCGGGTCAAGATCGGGGATGCGGAAAGTGGTGAGCGTTGGCGCATAAGTGCGATTGGCGCAGGCCGTTTGCTCCGGCAGGAAAATAGTGTATTGCCGGCCGGGTTCGAAGTCGCCGGAAATACGGATGGTGTTGCCGCTGGCGCCGCTGTTGTACCAGTTCATCTGCGCCGGCGGGAACACCTTGAGCGCATTGCGCACGATCCCCAGGTTGCAGGGGTGGGAGAAGGTCACATGGACGTTGCGGTTGCGGAGGTCCGGCTCGATGGCGGTGATGGTGAAGGTCTGCCCCTGTGCGGGGGCGGTCTTTTTTTGCCCCGACCCGGCCGGAACGTCGACGACCCGCAGCAATCCCGCTCCCTGCGCCCAGCCCCGGTCGGCCGGAACCAGGCAGCCGAGCAGGGTCAGCAGCACGATTCCGGCGAAAAATCCCCCCCTGAGCCACCGGTCGATCCGCATCCCTGGTTTTTTCGCATCGTTCATCGCGCTCTCCATCCTGAATTGCCGCCCTGTGTTTAATAAAAGTTAAAAAATATCTTTTTCCCAGCACCGAAGCAACCGCAAAAGGCGGGGTGTTTCCAGCGTATCATCTCGTCGGCGGCCGACCGATTTCTGTTATACTACGAAAGTTCATTAAACACGGGTGGCCCATGCACAACAGTCATGCGCGAAAATACAGTGGCGGGTCGTTGATTTTCTTCCTGCTCCCTTTCTTCCTTGGCGCCTGCCAGCCGTCCCCGGAGCCCGTTTACCAGGGATACGTTGAAGGGGAGTTTGTGCAGGTCGCCGCCCCGCTGGCCGGCCGACTGGAGGATCTGGCGGTGCGGCGCGGCGCGCATGTCGCCGCCGGCGATCCGCTTTTCACCCTGGAGCGGGAGGAGGAAGCGGCCGCCGTCGCGGCGGCGCGGCAGGAGCTGGCGCAGACGAAAAACCAGCTGGCCGATTTGCAGAAAGGCCAGCGGCCGAGTGAACTGGCGGCGATCGGGGCGCGGCTGCGGCAGGCGCAGGCGGCCCTGGAACTCTCCCGGCAGGAACTGACGCGGCGGCGGGATTTGTTTGCGCAGCAGATGGTTTCGGCGGAGGAGCTGGACCGGGCGCGCACCGCCGTGCAGCGCGACGCGGCGGCGGTGAAGGATCTGCGGGCGCAGCTGACCACCGCCCGCCTGGGAGCGCGCGCCGACCGGATCGCGGCGGCGCGGGCGGCGGTGGAAGCGGCGGCGGCGCGGCTGGCGCAGGCGCGGTGGGCGTTGGAGCAGAAGAGTCGACCGGCGCCGGTGGCCGGCCTGGTGTTCGACACCTTTTTCGAAGCGGGGGAATTCGTCCCGGCCGGCCGGCCCGTCGTCGCCCTGCTGCCGCCGGAAAACCGCATTGTGCGTTTTTTCGTCCCCGAGCCCATGGTCGGCGCTCTCGCCGTCGGGCAGCCGGTGCGGATCGCCTTCGATGGCCGCGACGAGCCGGTGCCGGCCCGCATCGATTTCATCTCGCCGCAGGCGGAATACACGCCGCCGGTCATCTACAGCCGGGAGACGCGGGAGAAACTGGTCTATCTGGTCGAGGCGCGCCCCGAGGCCGCTGCGGCGACCCTGCTGCATCCGGGGCAGCCGGTGAGTGTGCGGGCGGAATGATCGCTGGCGATTTACCCCCGCATTCATTACCGCAAAGGCGCAAAGAAATGCCCCCGATCATTGTTTCTTATTTGCACCAATTTTCCGCAGCGGCCAAACCAATGTATTTGATCCCCTCTGCGTCCCCGGCGTCTTTGCGGAATTGTTTGTTCAGGGTTTTCCTTCTTATCGGAATTAAAAGAGAATGTCCGAAACCCCCGTTATCGCCGTCGAGGATTTGACCAAGTCCTTCGGCGACAAGACCGTGGTGAAGAATCTTTCCCTGCAGGTGCGGCGGGGGGAGATCTACGGGTTTCTCGGTCCGAACGGCAGCGGCAAGACCACCTTTATCCGCATGCTCTGCGGCCTGCTGCGCCCCGATTCGGGGCGCGGCGCCTGCCTTGGCTACGACATCCTGCGCGAAGCGGAAAAGATCAAACCGCACATCGGCTACATGGCGCAGCGTTTCAGCCTGTACGAGGATCTCAGCGTCGTCGAAAATCTCGACTTCATGGCCCGCATCTACGGCGTCCGGGAGCGAAGGCGCACGGTGGCGAAGACGCTGGAGCGCCTGGGGCTCGGGAGCTTCGCCGGCCAGCTCGCCGGCACCCTCTCCGGCGGCTGGAAGCAGCGCCTCGCCCTGGCCGCCTGTCTGCTGCACGAGCCGAAGCTGCTGCTGCTCGACGAGCCGACGGCCGGCGTCGATCCGAAGGCGCGGCGCGATTTCTGGGACGACGTCTACGCCCTGTCCGCCGAGGGGATTACCGCCCTGATCAGCACCCATTACATGGACGAAGCCGAGCGCTGCCACCGCCTGGCCTATCTCGCCTATGGCGAACTGCTCGCCACCGGCACGGCGGAAGAGGTGGTCGCCGCCTCCGGACTGACCACCTGGTCCGTCTCCGGCCGACGGATGCACGAACTGATGGAAAAACTCAAGCCGCTCCCCGGCGTCGAGCAGGTGGTCCCCTTCGGCAATATCCTGCATGTGAGCGGGCACGACGCCGAGCGGCTGGCAGAAAGTCTGCGCCCCTTCATGGACGGGCCGCATCGCTGGCAGAAGACCGAGACCAACCTGGAGGAGGTCTTCATCAGCCTGATGCAGCGGGCGAAGGTGGAATAGGCCATGGCCGCGCGCTTCTCGATTGCCCGCCTGATCGCCGTCATCCGCAAGGAGTTTGTGCAGATGCGCCGCGACCGCCTCACCTTCGCCATGATGCTCGGCATCCCCATTCTGCAGATGATCCTCTTCGGCTACGCCATCAATTCCGACCCCCGGCGGCTGCCAACGGCGGTGCTGGTCGCGGATAACAGCTCCTTCTCCCGCAGCATCGTCGCCGCGTTGCAGAACAGCAACTATTTCCGCATCGTGCGCCTGGCGCAAAGCGAGGCCGAGGGGAACGAAATGATCGCCACCGGCCGGGTGCAGTTCCTCGTCAACATTCCTGAAAATTTCGGCCGGGATCTGGTGCGCGGCGAGCGGCCGGCGATTCTGCTCACCGCCGACGCCACCGACCCGGCCGCCACCAGCAACGCCGCCGCCGCTTTCCGCACCATCGCCGAGTCGGCCCTCGCCCCCGACCTGGAGGGGCCGCTGACGTACCTGCGGCGGGGGGAGAGCCCGGTGCAGGTCATCGTCCATCCGCGTTTCAACCCCGAGGGGATCACCCGTTACAACATCGTCCCCGGTCTGATGGGGGTGGTGCTGACGATGACCCTGGTCATCATCACCGCCCTGGCGATCACCCGCGAGAGCGAGCGCGGCACCATGGAAAACCTGCTCTCCACGCCGGTGCGGCCGCTGGAGGTGATGCTCGGCAAGCTCGTCCCCTATATCCTCATCGGCTATCTGCAGATGGCCTTTATCCTCGTCGCCGCCCGCTATCTTTTCCGTGTCCCCCTGGGTGGCAGCATTCCGCTCCTTTTCGCCGTCTCCTTCTTCTTCATTGCCGCCAACCTTGGCGTCGGCCTGACCTTCTCCACCCTGGCGCGCAACCAACTGCAGGCGATGCAGATGTCCTTCTTCTTCTTTCTCCCCTCCATCCTCCTCTCCGGCTTCATGTTCCCCTTTCGCGGCATGCCGGAGTGGGCGCAGAAGCTGGGGTCGGCCCTGCCGCTGACCCATTACCTGCGCATTGTGCGCGGCATCCTGCTCAAGGGAAACGGCTTCGGCGAGGTCATCCCCCACCTGTGGCCGATTGCCCTCTTCCTCGCCGTCGCCCTCGGCATCGGTTTGAAGCGTTATCGACGAACCCTGGATTGATTCGACAGGCGCCGCGGAGATTTCGGTGGTGGGTTGATGATCGGGCGGATGGCCACCCGGCCGGCGGCTGCGGATTTTTCCGCGCGCCCCCCTTTTCGTCGGCGCGCGCATCTGCGATAATCGCCAGTTGCTCCGTCGTTCGTTCGTCCATTTCTCATTGAAGGCATTACGATGATCTTTTTCCGTTCGCCGATTCCGCTGCTGATGCTGGCGGCTCTGCTCATCTTCGCCGGCTGCGACAACGGTCCGCGTCTTAACGCGCTGCCGCCGGAAGCGCTTGTCCTCGCCTTTGGCGACAGCTTGACCCACGGCACCGGCGCCGGCCGCGAGGAAGCGTATCCGGCGGTTCTCGGGCAGCGGCTGCAACGGACGGTGATCAATGCCGGGGTGCCGGGGGAGGTCTCTACCGACGGCTTGGCCCGTCTGCCCGCGCTGCTGGAGGAACACCGGCCGGACCTGCTGATCCTCTGCCATGGCGGCAACGACTTTCTCCAGCGGCGCGATCCGGAGACGTTGCGCGCCAACCTGCGGCGGATGATCGAACTGGCTCGCGCCGCCGGCTGTCAGGTGGTGCTGATCGGCGTGCCGCGCCCCGGACTGTTCCTTGCGGCGGCGCCTCTGTACCAGGAGGTGGCCAAGGAATTGAAAATTCCCTATGAGGGGGAGGCGTTGGCGGATATTCTTGCCGACAACAGTCTCAAGAGCGATTCGGTGCATCCCAACGCCGCCGGCTATCGGCAGCTGGCCGACAGCATTGCCGGTTTGATCGAAAAAGCGCAGCGGTAATCGTCAAAGCTCGTCCGGCGGCGGGGATGGACCGGATAAACCCATGGCAACAGGTTTGCTTTGACCCTGAAAATCCTGTGCATCCCTGGGCAATGCGTTGGCTTTTTGCCGCGACCGGCGGTTCATACATATTTTTTTCCCTTTTTCAGGAACGTCTTCCCCTATGTCCGAATTAAGTCTACGCGACCTCAGCCTCGCCTTCGGCGGCGCGCCCTTGCTCGATAAGATCAGCCTGCAAGTGGAGGCCGGCGAGCGCATCTGCCTGCTTGGCCGCAACGGCGCCGGCAAGTCGAGCCTGCTGCGTCTGCTCGCCGGCGAGATTCCTCCGGATGCCGGCGTCCTCGACCGCCGGCAGGGACTGCGGACCGGCATTCTGCCGCAGGAGGTGCCGCGCGAGATGGCGGGGACGGTCTTCGCCGTGGTCGCCGGCGGTCTGGGGGCGGCCGGGGAGGGGCTCTGCCGCTACCACGAGCTCGGCCGCCGGATGGCCGAAAGCGGGGAGCAGGCGCTGCTGCCCGAATTGCTGGCGGCGCAGCAGGCGCTGGAGGAGGGCGGCGGCTGGGATCTGCAGCAGCGCATCGAGCAGGTCATCGACCGCCTGAAGCTGCCGGCCGACGCCGCCATGGCCAGCCTCTCCGGGGGCGTGAAGCGCCGCGTGCTGCTGGCGCGGGCGCTGGTCGGCGAGCCGGATCTGCTGCTCCTCGACGAACCGACCAACCATCTCGATATCGAGTCGATCGCCTGGCTGGAGGATTTTCTCCTGCGCTCGCGCACCACCCTGGTTTTCGTCACCCACGACCGCGCCTTTTTGCGCGCGCTGGCCACCCGCATCGTCGAGATCGATCGCGGCCGTCTGTTCGATTTCGCCTGCGACTACGACACCTTTCTGACCCGCAAAGAGGAGTTGCTGCACGCCGAGGCGCAGGAGTGGGCGCGCTTCGACAAAAAGCTGGCGCAGGAGGAGGTGTGGATCCGCCAGGGGATCAAGGCCCGGCGCACCCGCAACGAGGGCCGGGTGCGGGCGCTCAAGACGATGCGCGAGGAGCGCCGCCGCCGCCGCGAGCGCAGCGGCACGGCGAAGCTGCAGTTGCTGGAGGCCGAGCGCGGCGGCAAGCTGGTGGCGGAGGCGGAAAATCTCACCTTCGGCTACGGCGAACGGCCGATTCTGCGCGATTTCTCCACCAGCGTGCTGCGCGGCGACCGCATCGGCATCATCGGCCCCAACGGCGTCGGCAAGACCACCCTGCTCAAGCTGCTCCTCGGTCAGCTCGCGCCGCAGGCGGGAAAGGTGCGCCTCGGCGCCAATCTGCAGATCCTCTACTTCGACCAGCTGCGCGAGCAACTCGATCCCGACCGGACGGTGCAGCAGAATCTGGTCGGCGATCAGGACACCATCCTCGTCGGTGGCCAGCCGCGCCACGTCATCGGCTATCTGCAGGATTTTCTCTTCACGCCCGAGCGGGCGCGCACGCCGGTGCGCATCCTCTCCGGCGGCGAGCGCAGCCGGCTGCTGCTGGCGCGCCTTTTCGCCCGCGAAGCGAACGTCCTGGTTCTCGACGAACCGACCAACGACCTCGATCTGGAGACCCTCGACCTGCTGGAGGAGCTCCTCGCCGATTTCGGCGGCACGGTCTTCCTGGTCAGCCATGACCGCGACTTTCTCAATCGCATCGTCACCGGCACCCTGGTCTTCGCCGGGGAGGGGCGGGTAGAGGAATACGTCGGCGGCTACGACGACTGGCTGCGCCAGCGGCCGCAGCCGGCGGCCCCCGCGCCGCCGGCGAAACCGCTGCGGGAAAAGCCGGCGAAAGAGCGGCCGCGCAAAATCACCTTCAAGGAGCGCCAGGAACTTTCCGCGCTGCCGCAGCGCATCGAGGCGCTGGAGGCCGAGCAGGCGGCGCTGCATGCGCAGATGGCCGATCCCGCTTTCTACAAGGAGGCGGGGGAGACGGTCGCCGCCGCCACCGCGCGCCTGCAAGCGCTGGAGAAGGAACTGGAGACGGTCTACGCGCGGTGGGGGGAATTGGAAGAATTGGCGGACTGATTTTGCACAGCAAAGGGTTTTTCACCGCAGAGAGTGAGCGCAGCGAACGGGCGGTGATTGCCTTTGTTATTTTTCTGATTCAGGAAGGAAATATGCCATGGACAACCGCATGGTGCTCATTACCATGACCGGCCCGGATCGGCCGGGGATCATCGCCGCCGTGACCGAGCAGATCGCCGCCGGCGGGGCGCGCATCCGCGATATCGAGCAGACCGTCACCCATACGCTGCTCTCCCTGTCGGTCCTCATCGATTTCGCCGCCGGCGACAGCGACCGCAAGCCGATCGTCAAGGACTTGCTGTTTCTCGCCAAGGAGATCGGCCTCGACCTCGATTTTCAGGTGCTGACCGAGGCCGAGTATCGGCGCAAATCGGTGCGCCACGCCCACGTCGTCACCATCATGGGCGGCGAGGTCAACGCCGAGGCGCTGGCCCGGGTGGCGCGGATTCTCGCCGACAAAGAGGTGAACATCGAGCGCATTTCCAAGCTCACCCAGGGGCAGCTGCGCTGTGTCGAATTTCTGGTGACCGTCCCTCCCGAACTCGACGTGAAGGGGATGACCCGGACCCTGCTCGGCGAGGGCGGCCGGCTGGGGGTGGACATCGCCGTGCAGAAAGAGGGGCTTTACCGGCGGGCCAAGCGCCTGATCGTCATGGACATGGATTCGACCCTGGTCCAGATCGAGGTTATCGACGAACTCGCCCGGCTGGCCGGCGTCGGCGACGAGGTGGAGGCGCTCACCGCCCGGGCGATGAACGGCGAACTCGATTTTTCCGACGCCCTGCGCGGCCGCGTCGCCCTGCTGCGGGGACTTTCGGCCGAAGCGCTGGAGGAGGTCTACCGCTCGATCCCCTTCACCCCCGGGGCGAAAACGCTGGTGGGGGTTCTCAAGCGCCTCGGTTTCCGCACCGCCGTCATCTCCGGCGGCTTCTCCTTCTTCACCGACCGCCTGCAACAGGAGCTCGGTCTCGACTACGCCTTTGCCAACGCCCTGGAAATCGAGAACGGCCGTCTCACCGGCCGGGTGAGCGGCCAGGTGGTCGACGGCGCGCGCAAGGCCGAGCTGTTGGAGGAGATCGCCGGGCGCGAGGGGATCACCCTCGATCAGGTCATCGCCATCGGCGACGGCGCCAACGACCTGCCGATGCTTGGCAAGGCGGGGCTGGGGATCGCCTTCAACGCCAAGGCGCGGGTGCGCGAACAGGCCGACACCCACATCAACCAGCAGAGCCTCGACTCCATCCTCTATCTGCTCGGCCTCTCCGAGCGCGACATGGCGGAGATCGGCGCATGAGGCTGCCCGCGCCGATGGTCGAGGGCATTCTGGTGCGCCGCTACCAGCGCTTCCTCGCCGACGTCCGACTCGAAGACGGCAGTGTCGTCACCGCCCACACGCCGAACACCGGCAGCATGCTGCAATGCGCCGTCGCCGGGCATCCGGTGCTCATCTCCCGCGCCGCCAACCCGGCGCGCAAGCTGGCCTGGACGCTGGAGCTGATCCGCGTCAACGGCCATTGGGTCGACACCCACACCCACCGCACCAACCGCGTCGTCGAAGAGGCCCTGCGCGGCGGCGCCATCCCCGGCCTCGCCGGTTACGAGGTCGTCCCCGAATACCGCTACGGCGCCAGCCGCCTTGATTTTCTCCTGCGCCGGGATGAGGCGAAGATCCTCCTCGAAGTGAAAAACGTCACCCTCACCGACGGCGGCGCGGTCGCCTGCTTCCCCGACGCGGTCACCGAGCGCGGCCGGCGGCATCTGCGCGAGCTGCTGCAGGCAAAACGGGAAGGATGGCGGGCGGTGATCTTCTTTCTCGTTCAGCGCGGCGAGGCGAGAGCCTTTCGTCCGGCCGATCATATCGATCCGAAATATGGCGAGACACTGCGCGAGGTGGCGGCGGCGGGAGTGGAGGTGATCGCCTGCCGCAGCATAGTGACGCCGGAGGAGAATCGGGTGGGGGAGCGGTTGCCGGTGATTTTATAGAGCTTTCCGGTTCGCAGCGCATAATGTTGAGCCTGAAAAAGAGCAATTCAGAAGAATTTCCCCCTTTACCCACCCCGTCCCCTTCCTGAAAGACATATTCTGTCATTCCCTTGATTTGATCTCCTTGGCCTGGGTGGATTTGTCGCCTCCGGCGAGCAGAATCACGATCTCCATGCCACGCTGGGTGAAATACACGCGATAGCCTGGTCCATAGTGTATCCGCATCTCGGATACGCCTTCGCCAACCGGTTCGCAATCGCCGAAGTTTTCGTCCTCGGCTCGGTCGATACGCACCTGGATACGGCGTATGGCCTGCTTGCCCTTCAACTTGGCAAACCACGCGTCGAATTTCTCGATCGTCAAAAGGATCGAGAAAGATTGCGGGACGACAGGAGAAGATTAACGCCGGTTACCTGATCGCCAGGCCACCAGCGGCGAACCTGGACCTTTACTCCACAATCAGATTCGGCAGTTCGTCGGTGTCGTCTTTTTTACGGGGGAATTGCTCCGCCAGCAGATCGCCGCAGCGGGCGATGGCGGCGCAGAGGGCATCGGCGGTTTGTCCGCTGTGGATGCCGGCGGTCACCATGTGGACGATTTCGTCCCAGGTATGGGGCGGGACGGCGGCGTTGATGCCGCGGTCGGCGAGGACGTGCACCCGATGCTCCATCAGGGAGATGAGGATGAGGATGCCGGTGGCGTCGCGGGTGTGATGCACGCCGTTTTCGACGAAGGCGACCAGCGCCCGCTCCTCCACTTCGGCGATGATTTCCGCTTCCGGGATCAGCCGCCGCTTGAGGGCGGGGAAAAACGCCAACAGCCCTTTGCACGGGAGAAAAAGCAGCAGGAAAAGAGGGATGAAAACCCACTGGGAATCGTGGCCGAAAGCCCAGGTGAGCAGGGCGGCGCCGCCCATGGCGAAAAAGCCGGCGCCAATGAGTTCGGCCCGGGGATAATCGAAAGAGGCGTTGACCACCATCGGCACGATTTCGCCGCTGGTGCGCATCTCCGCCGCCCGCACCGCCGCCTCGATGCGCGCCTTTTCTTCGTCGGTAAAAAATTTGCTGGCTGTCTTCATATCCCCGCCTGATTTAAATTTAAAATAGTTGGAAACGGTGACGAGTAACTGGTGACGTGTGCCGTGTGAAATCCATTCGGGCCGTTTCTACCACCCGCCGGAAGCCCCGCCGCCGCCGAACCCACCGCCGCCGCCGGAAAATCCGCCACCGCCACCGAAACCACCACCCCGGCCGCCGAAGGGGCCGCCGACGTAAAAGCCACCGCGCCGATGGGCGCCCCGGCCGCCGCTCAGACGCAGCAGGCCGGGGCCGAGAAACAGCAGCAAGGCGAGCAAGCCCCAGGGGCTGCGCTCGCCGTCGCGGCGGGAAGTGCGCCCGGCGCCCTGATATTCGCCGCGCACCGCCTCGGCCATCGCCTGCACGCCGGCCAGCACACCGGAATCGAAATCGCCGGCGCGGAAGCGAGGAGAAATTTCGTAATCGACGATCCGCCCGGCGAGCAGGTCGGTCAGCCGCCCTTCCAGTCCGTAACCGACTTCAATGCGAATTTTCCGCTCGTCGCGGGCGATGAGCAGCAGGGCGCCGTTGTCCTTTCCCTTCTGGCCGATCCCCCACGCCTGCGCCGCCTGGATGGCGTACGCTTCAACCGGTTCCCCTTCCAGGGAAGGGACGGTCAGCACGACGATCTGGGTCGAGTCGCTCTGCTCGAACCCGCGGAGAAACTGCTCCAATTTCCGCTCGGTCGCCGGCGCGAGAATGTCGGCCCGGTCGTTGACGTAGCCGCGCGCGGCGGGGATCTCGACGGCCGCCGCGCACAGGGGCAGAAGCAAAATGGTGGCGAAAAGGATATTCAGGCTCCAGCGCATCAGTTGAAATTCACCTGCGGCGCCTGCTCCGCTCCCGCCTGCGCCTTGAACGGCTCTTTGCGCTCCAGGTGCAGCAGAAAGTTGTTGGTCAAATTGTTGGGGAAGGTGCGGATGGAGGTGTTGAATACCTGCACCGCCTGATTGTAACGCTGGCGGGCGACATTGATGCGGTTTTCCGTCCCTTCCAACTGGTGCTGCAGGTCGAGAAAGTTCTGGTTGGCCTTCAGGTCGGGATAGCGTTCGGCCACCACCAGCAGACGGGACAGGGCGCCGGAGAGTTCCCCTTGCGCCTGCTGATACTTCTGCATGGCGGCCGGGTCGGAGAGGTCCCCGGCGCCGATATTGACCTGCCCGACCTTGGCGCGGGCGTTGGTCACCGTCTCCAGCGTCTCCCGCTCGTGGGCGGCGTAGGCTTTGACTGTCTCCACCAGATTCGGAATGAGGTCGGCGCGACGCTGATAGGTCGCCTCCACGTCCGCCCAGGCGGAAATAACCGCCTCCTCATTCTGTTGAATCTGGTTATAGCCGCAGCCGGAGAAGGTGAAAAGAGGGAAGAGAAGCAGAAGTAGATAACGGGAAAAACGAGCGGTCATTCGAAGCCTCCTTGTTCGGGAAAGGCTTTGAATATAGTACGCTGCAGTTCGGGTTGTAAAGAGGTTCCGGCCGCTTCGGCAGGCTGCGGTTTAGATGGTCCAGACCTTGACTTCGCTCATCTCCATATTGTTCAGCAGATGTTTGATGGTGCTTTCGCTCTTCTTCGGCACCAGCACGTTGAACTCGGCCTGGTTTTCGCGGGCGTAGTCGTAGAACGCCTCGAACTGCTCGCGGGTATAATCGAGATCGAGGGTTTCGCTGGTTTCGACCTCGAAAATGTACTCCTTGCCATCCTTCCAGGCGATGACATCGGAGGCATAGGTGTTGCCGGTGCGGCCCGGCATTTCCGTCGGATTTTCAAAATGGCCGAGGTGGCTCGATTTTATATTGGAATAGCCCTGCTCGATGAGGTAGCGGACCAGGGAGGTAATCATATAGTCGTGCTTGCTCTGGGATTCCGAAGTGCGTTTGCCCATGCGCATGCCTCCTTTGCCATGAATTTGGTGGCCCGTCAGGCGGCCGCTCGGAGTGTCGGGTGTCAGGCTACAATCTACCCATTAGAGATCTTTAGTCAAGCGCAGGGTCGCGATTCTGCGAAATTTTTGCTGGCCGCAGGCGAAAGACCAGGTTCCGTATCCGCCTTTTTCGCCTCGGCGCCGGGAAAGGCAGATCCCTTGGAACTAAAGGAAAGGTTATGTTACCATTGCTCGAAACAGTGATCCGGGTTTAAATCCCGGGAAACAGGGTAAGGCGCCGCCTGTTAGGGGGGCAAAAGAAAGCGGAGACCGTGACGAGACAACAGCTGCCCTCGGGCGAAACCAAGGCCAAGAGCCGCAGCGCAAGGCCTCCTCTCTATAAGGTGCTGATGCACAATGACGATTACACCACCATGGAGTTTGTCGTTGAGGTGCTGGAGCGGGTTTTTCACAAATCGTCGATCGAGGCCAATCGCATCATGCTCAATATTCATCTGCGCGGCGCCGGCATGTGCGGCACCTATCCCGAAGAGATTGCGGAAACCAAAGTAGCCCGCGTCCATCTCCTGGCGCGGGAAGCGGGCTATCCCCTTAAATGCAGCCTGGAAGAGGCATAGAGAATAGCGGTATGTTCAGTCAAGAAGTGCAGATTACCTTTACTCTGGCGGTTCGTGAAGCCCAGCGGCGCCAGCACGAATATCTCACCACCGAGCATGTGCTGTATGCCATCCTGTTCGAGGAAAGCGGACAGGAAATCATCCGCAGCTGCGGTGGGGACCTGGACTCTCTGCGGGAGGCGATCGAGGAGTTCTTCGGCAAGCATCTGGAGACGGTTCCCCAACAGGACGAGGCCGTCCCCGAGCAAACGATCGGTTTGCAACGGGTTCTGCAGCGCACCGTCATTCACCTGCAGTCGGTCGGCAAAAAGGAAATTACGGTCGGCGACGTGCTGGCGGCGATCCTTGAGGAAAAAAGCTCGCATGCCGCTCATTTCCTGCAGGAGCAGGGCATTTCGCGCCTCGATGTGCTCGAATTCATCTCGCACGGGGTTACCAAGGAGCCGCGCAATGCCGAATCGACGGGGTCCCCCGCCGGGCGGGAAGAGCCGGCGCCGAGCCGTGGCGCCCCCAATCGTGATCCGCTTGCCGCCTATACCATCAATCTTGTGGAGCGGGCGCGCCAGGGGAAAATCGATCCGTTGATCGGGCGATCCTTGGAGTTGACGCGAACCACCCAGGTTCTCTGCCGCCGGCGCAAGAACAATCCGATCTTCGTCGGCGATCCGGGGGTGGGGAAAACCGCCCTGGCCGAGGGGCTGGCGCTGAAGATTCATTTGCGCGAGGTCCCCGATCTGCTGCGTGGTTTCGAGATTTTCTCGCTCGACATGGGCGCCCTCCTTGCCGGCACCAAATTCCGCGGCGATTTCGAGGAGCGTCTCAAGGCGGTGCTCAACGCCCTGGCGAAGAAACCGAAGTCGATCCTGTTCATCGACGAAATTCACACCATCGTCGGCGCCGGCGCCACCAGCGGCGGCTCCCTGGATGCGTCGAACATTCTCAAGCCGGTTCTCGCCTCCGGCGAAATGCGCTGCATCGGTTCGACCACCTTCGAGGAATATAAAAATCTGTTCGACAAGGATCGCGCTCTGTCCCGTCGTTTCCAGAAGATCGACATCACCGAGCCGACCGTCGACGAAACGGTGCAAATCCTGCGCGGGCTGAAGAGTCAGTACGAGACGCACCACGGGGTCGTCTACAGCGATGACGCGCTGCAGGCCGCCGCCGAACTGTCGGCCCGGCACATCAACTTCCGCCATCTGCCGGATAAGGCCATCGACGTTATCGACGAGGTCGGAGCGTTTCTGCGCCTGCATCCGCGCGAGGACCGGCAGGTCAATCTCGCCGATATCGAAGCGGTGGTCGCCTCCATCGCCCGCATCCCGGCGCGCACCGTATCCGCCTCCGATCGCAAATTGCTGAAACATCTCGATCGGGATTTGAAAAGGCAGGTCTTCGGGCAGGAGCCGGCCATCGACGCCCTGTGCCGCTCGATTTTGCGCGCCCGGGCCGGCCTCGGCCATCCCGACAAGCCGGTCGGCTCCTTTCTCTTCACCGGCCCCACCGGGGTGGGGAAAACGGAAGTGGCGAAACAGCTGGCGGCGCAGCTCGGCGTCGAGTTCATCCGCTTCGACATGAGCGAATATATGGAGAAGCACTCGGTGTCGCGGCTCATCGGCGCTCCTCCCGGCTATGTCGGATTCGACCAGGGCGGGCTGCTGACCGACGCCATGGTCAAGAATCCCTACGCCGTGCTGCTGCTGGATGAAATCGAAAAAGCGCATCCGGATCTGTTCAATATCCTGTTGCAGGTCATGGATCACGGCGCGTTGACCGACAACAACGGCAAAAAAGCCGATTTTCGCAATGCCGTGCTGATCATGACCAGCAACGCCGGCGCCCGCGAGATGAGCGCCACCCCGATCGGTTTCGGCAACGCCGAGGCGGGCAGCCTCAAGCAGGCGGTGGAGAAGACCTTCTCCCCCGAATTCCGCAACCGCCTGGATGCCGTTATCCCCTTTCGCCATCTTGACGAGAAAATCATGCGCAAGGTGGTGGACAAGTTCCTGGCCGAATTGCAGGATCGCCTGCGGGAGAAAAACATCACCATCGGTCTCTCGGCCAGCGCCCGCCACTATTTAGCCAGACGTGGCTACGATCCGGTGTATGGCGCCCGTCCCCTCGCCCGGCTGATGCACGCGGAGATCAGCGATGCCATCGCCACCGAAATCCTCTTCGGTCGTCTCAGCCGGGGCGGCGAAGTGCGCGTCGGCGTGCGCGATAATCAGTTGACATTTAAATACCCGGAAAGGGGCCAGAGACGCTTCGCCGCCAGCTGACGGCTGGCGGACGCCTGCAAAATGCCCGTATATCAACTGATTGAGCAACCGGTTTTCCCTCCCCTCGAACTGGCCGAACCCGATGGTCTGCTGGCGCTGGGTGGTGATTTGTCGCCGTCGCGCCTGCTGCTGGCGTATTCGAGCGGTATTTTTCCCTGGTACAACGAAGGGGAGCCGATCCTCTGGTGGTCGCCCGATCCGCGCTGTATTTTCGAGCCGCAGACGCTGAGAATCTCCCGCAGCCTGGCCAAAACGCTGCACCGGCGGGTTTTCACCACCACCTTCGATCGCGCCTTTCGCGAGGTGATCACCGCCTGCGCCAGGGTGCGGCGTAAGCAGGGGGAAGGGACATGGATCACCGGCGAAATGCTGACGGCGTTCTGCCGTCTGCACGAACTCGGCTATGCCCATTCGGTGGAATGCTGGCAGGATGATGTGCTGGTGGGAGGGATATACGGGGTTTGTCTTGGGCGCTGCTTCTTTGGCGAATCGATGTTCCACCTGGCGCCCAACGCCTCGAAGGTGGCACTGGCGATTCTGGCGGAAAAACTGCGGGAGCGCGACTTCGAATTGATCGATGGGCAGTTGCCGAACCCCCACCTCCGGTCGCTCGGAGCGCGGGAAATCCCCAGGACGGAATTCATGCGCCGGCTGCGACGCGGCGGGGTTTTCCCCTCCACCGCCCCGCCATTGACGCCCTTTCCTTAGCTTTTCTCCGGTTCCTTTACAACCGCATCGCCCTTGCGGATGATCTCCTCGATGCGCTTCTGGTCGGTTTCCAGAACATTGATGAAGCGCATGCCGGCCGACTGCCGCTCTTCGACCGGATCGCCGGTCCAGAGCACCTCGGCCAGGGTGCAGATCGGCGGGGTCGATTTTTCGATTTCAAGCAGGATCAGGCAGAGACTCCCCGGCTCGACGGGCGCTTTCAAGTTGAAGCGGATGCCGCCGGAGCTCAGGTTGATGCGGGATCGGGGGAAATTGCTCAGGGCGGAAGTGCCGGCGCTGCGGCCGAGAATCTCGATGTTTTTTTCCCACTGCTCGCGAAAGGTGCGCAGCGTGCCGAGACCGCGGGTGTAGCGCAGCCCAACGGTAATATCGAGGCGTGGAGTGAAGCGGTTCTGAAAGGCTTGCAGCCCGCCGGTGATGGCAAGGCGGATGATGTCCCGCCCCTGGTTCTGCACGAATTCTCCCTCCAGGCGCAGGCCCAGCCCCATCGCTTCACTGACCAGCTCAAACCGATGCCCCGGCGCAAAAGGAAGGTGTTCTCCTTCGCGCGTTTTGTAGGGAAGGGAAAGATCGAAAAAGCCGGAGTTGTTTTCCTTGAGGAAGGCCGTGAGCGATTCCAGGCGCTTCGGTCGATTATCCGGGGCGGAGGTGGTGCGCAGGATGATTTTTTGCCCGGGCTTGAAAAATCGGGCGTAGTCTGTCCGCGCGGAATTTCCTTTGCTTGCCGGAGCTGGCGGTGTCGGTTCGTTTTTCATGGGTCACTGAGTTGAATGGCAAGCGGGTTTGCCTGCAAAAACAGGGAGCCTTGGTGCCGCTCCCTGCTGTTTTTAATGTTGCGGCATTATACAGAGAACGGGTGTCGAAACCAAATTTATTCGCGATGGCGAAACGGCGGCCTTTCGTCGGCTCCGTTTGCTTGGCGTAACGGGAGAAACATACTGAAAGCGACGAAAGAAAGCATTTTTGCCGTTGTCGCCCCCGGACTGGAGGCGGTTTGCGCCGATGAATTGGCCGGTCTCGGGATTGTTGGCGGCAAAGCGGTCGCCGGCGGCGTTGAATTCGAAGGCGCCCTGGACGAACTCTATCGGAGCAATCTCTGGTTGCGCACCGCCAGTCGCCTGGTGGTGCGCCTGGGCGCGCTGAAGGCGCGCGATTTCCCCGACCTGTTCGGCAAGGCGAAACGCCTGGCCTGGGGCAAGTTCGTCCGGCCCGACACGGCCCTGGAGGTGCGGGCGACCAGTCATCGCTCCCGCTTGCTGCACAGCGGCCGCATTGCGGAGACGGTGGCCGCCGCCGCCGACCGCGCGCTGGGCCGCGGCGAAACGCTGCAAAATGGGCCTCGGCAACGGGTGCTGGTCCGGTTGGAGGACGATATTTGCCAGATCTCCATCGACAGCTCCGGCGAACGCCTGCACCGACGTGGCTACCGGCAGTCGGTCACCCGCGCCCCCCTGCGGGAGACGCTGGCGGCCGGACTCCTGCTCCGGCTCGGGTGGAAGGGCGACGGGCCGCTGGTCGATCCGATGTGCGGCTCGGGCACCCTGCTTATCGAAGGGGCGCTGCTGGCGCGGCGACTGCCGCCCGGGGGGCGGCGAAGCTTCGCCTTCATGGATTGGCCCGGATATCGGCCGGGTCTGTGGCGCGCCATCACCGAGGAGGCGCAGCGGCGGGCGCTGCCGTCCGGACCGCTCCTGGTCGGCGCCGATCAGGATAGCGACGCGGTGGCGGTGGCCCGCGACAATGCCGAACGGGCGGCGGTGCTGAATGATCTTGTCCTGCACCGGCAGGAATTTTCCCTACTTGCGGCGCCGGCCGCCACCGGTTTGCTGCTGTGCAATCCACCCTACGGCGGCCGGCTGGCGGCGGGGGAGGATCTGCGTCCGTTTTTCCGCCAGTTCGGCGACGTTTGCCGGCGCTCCTTTGCCGGCTGGCAGGTAGCTTTTCTCGCCCCGGCGGAACAGCTCGCCCGGGCCACCGGACTGCCCCTCACCCCCGTGGTCTCTCTCTCCAACGGCGGCATTCCGGTCGTCCTTTACCGCAGCGAACCGCCGGCGTAAGGTGGCGAGATTTTTTTCGGTCGAATTGGATTGCTTTTACGCCGAAAATCGGATAAGTTTCCTGCTTCGCCCGCCCGGAGTTTTCTGGCAGGCAAATGAATCGAAAGCGAGGTGAATGTTTCAGTGGAAATTCAGGTCGTCGACAATAATGTCGAAAAGGCGATTCGGGTTCTCAAGCGCAAGCTGCAGCAGGAAGGTCTCTTCCGCGAAATGAAGCAGCGCAAGTTTTACGAGAAACCGAGTGTCAAGCGCAAGCGCAAGGAAAAGGAAGCTCAGCGTCGCCTGCGCAAGAAGCTACGCCTGATGCGTACCGACTGATTCTTCGCATCCAGCATATCGACAAATAAAAAGGGCCGGTCCTTTCAGGATCGGCCCTTTTTATTTGTCCGGCGGCGAATCAGCGCGGAAAGGCCGGCAGCTCCAGTCCGGCCATGCGCTGCATCAGGCGCACCACCTGGCAGCTGTAGCCGAATTCGTTGTCGTACCAGACGTAAAGCACGCAGCGGTTGCCCTGGACGATGGTGGCCAGCGAATCAACCACGCCGGCGTGCCGCGAGCCGACGAAATCGCTGGAAACCACCTCCGGCGAGTTGGTGTAGTCGATCTGGTTCTGCAGCGGCGAATCAAGGGAAATGTCGCGCAGATGCCCGTTCAGTTCGGCGACGCTGGTTTCCCGCTCCAGCGTCAGATTGAGGATCGCCAGGGAGACGTTGGGGGTCGGGACGCGGATGGCGTTGCCGGTGAGCTTGCCGGCCAGCTCCGGCACCGCCTTGGCGACGGCCTTGGCGGCGCCCGTTTCGGTGATGACCATGTTCAGCGGCGCCCCCCGTCCGCGGCGCGGGTTCTTGTGGTAGTTGTCGATCAAATTCTGATCGTTGGTGTACGAGTGGCAGGTTTCCACATGGCCGTTGACGATGCCGAAGCGATCGCTCACCGTCTTGAGCACCGGAACGATGGCGTTGGTGGTGCAACTGGCGGCGGAAAAGAGGCGCTCCTCGCCGGCGATTAAATCGCTGTTGACGCCGAAGACGATATTGGGGATATCCTCCTTGCCGGGCGCGGTGAGCACCACCCGATCGACTCCTTTGGCGCGCAGATGCCGGCCCAGCCCCTTGCGGTCGCGCCATTTCCCAGTGTTGTCGATGAGCAGGGCGTTGTCGATGCCGTACTGCGTGTAATCGACATCTTCCGGGGCATCGGCGTAGATGATGCGGATCAGGTTGCCATTGGCGATGATGGCGTTCTCTTCTTCGTCAATGGTGATCGTCCCCTGAAAAGGACCATGCACCGAATCGCGCCGCAGCAGACTGCCGCGCTTCTCCAGATCGTCGGCGCTCCCTTTGCGCACCACCGCCGCCCGCAGGCGCAGCTTGTCGCCGCCGCCGGTTTTTTGCAGCAGGATGCGGGCGATCAGGCGGCCGATACGACCGAAGCCGTAGAGAACCACATCCTGCGGCTGGCTGAGCAGCGAATCGCGACCGGTGTTGATCGCCGACAATTCCCGGCGCACGAAGTCTTCCAATGCGACGCCGTTTTCCTGCGCCTGCCAGCGCACCGTCAGCTTGCCGATATCGATCCGCGCCGGGGCCAGATCGAGCCGGCTCAGGAGATTCAGCACGGGCGAGGTGTCGTGCACCGACAGCTCGTTCTCGAGAATCTGGCGGGCGAAGCGGTGCACCTTGAGAATGTCGATGACCGATTTATGCACCAGTCCGCGACCGTAGACCGTGGTCACCACCCCATGATTGCGATAGAGGCGACCAATCAGCGGCAACATCTTCTCGGCGGTTTCCTCGCGCCGTTTCCAGTCGCGGAAATATTCCTCCTGTTTGTCCTTCTGCATGTCTTCTGTCTCCCTTGGCGATGACAAAACCGATGATCAAAACCGACCGGTTATAAACCACTCCGCGCCCCTTGGCAACCCGCGCGCTTACATTCTTTCAGGAAAGCGACCGTAGGTTCGGGTCATATCCGCAAGACGTTTTCGGATCTCCGGGGTCGGCGCCTGCGGCAGGTAGCGCCACTGCCAGTTGCCGCCGGCCTGTCCGGGCGTATTCATCCGCGCCCGGCCGTCGAGGGCGAGGACGTCCTGCAGCGGCAAAATGCACAGGTTGGCAACACTGGCCATTGCCAAACGGATCAGATCCCAAGGCATGTCGCGGCCCGAAGTGCCGAGATAGGCGCGGACCGCCTCCTTGTCGGCCGTCGGCAGCGATTTCCACCAGCCGAGCGTGGTGTTGTTGTCGTGGGTGCCGGTGTAAATTACACTGTTGCGTTCGATATTGAAGGGAAGATAGGGGTTGTCCGGACCGGAGCCGAAGGCGAACTGCAGCACCTTCATGCCGGGGAAGGCAAACCGGTCGCGCAGCGCCTCGACCTCCGGGGTGATCAGACCTAAATCTTCGGCGACAATCGGCGCCTGCCCCAGCTCTTTTTGCAGGCGGCGAAACAGCTCGTCTCCGGGCACCGGCACCCAACTGCCGTTGATGGCGGTCTTTTCCTTGGCGGGCACCGCCCAGCACGCTTCGAAGCCGCGAAAATGATCGATGCGCACCATGTCGGCCTGGGTCAGATTCCAGCGGAAACGGGCCAGCCACCAGGAAAAATCCTGCTGCGCCATGCGCTCCCAGCGGTACATGGGGTTGCCCCAGAGCTGGCCGGTTTCGCTGAAATAGTCAGGGGGGACGCCGGCGACCAGGGTGGGGTTTTGCGCCTGGTCGAGATAGAAGAGGTGCGGGTTGGCCCAGACGTCGACCGAATCGAAGGACACATAAATCGGAATATCGCCGAAAATACGGATGCCCCGGCTGTTGGCGTATTCCTTGAGGGCGAACCACTGCTCGAAAAAGACGAATTGGGCATATTTGTGCAGCAGGATCGGCGCGTGCAGTTCCTCGCGCCAGAACTGCAACGCCGCTTCGTCCCGGCGCCGGATGTCCTCGGGCCAGCGATTCCACGGCTGGTCGTCAAACTGCTGACGCAGGGCGCGAAACAAGGCGTAATCGTCCAGCCAATAGCCCTGGTGGGCGTGAAAGTTTCCGTATGCCTGCCGGCGCTCCTCACGCCCCTGGCGAAAAAAGCGCTCGGCCCCCTTGTGCAGCAGCCGCGTCTTGTGGCTGAAGGTGAAGCCGAAATGCGCTTCCCCCTCCGGCAGCGCCGTGCCGGCAACATCCGCAGGGTCGAGATCCCCCTCCTCTACAAGTCGCTGCAGGGAGACCAGCAGCGGATTGCCGGCGAAGGCCGAGAATGAACTGTAGGGGGAGTCGCCGTAGCCGGTCGGCCCGAGGGGCATGATCTGCCAGACCGATTGACCGGTTTCGGCGAGAAAATCGATAAAGGCAAAGGCCTCGGCGCCCAGCGAGCCGATGCCGTCGGGACCGGGGAGGGAGGTCGGATGCAGCAGAATGCCGCTCTGTCGCTGATGGCTCATGCGTTGCTCCACGCGTAATGGGTTGGACCGAAGGCAAGTATGCCATGGGCGCGGCGCGATGACCAGAACGAGAGCCGCCCGCCCTCAAATTCCGGCCACATCGTGCGGATTTTATTGGCCTTGCGGTCAACTTGCGGCAAGAAAAACGACGGAGATTCAGTGAGTTGACAAATCACCACGGATTTGGTTAAATAATTATACAGATTCGCCAGGAAGGCCCGGACGCGGGTTTTCCTTTTCGCCCCGGAAGGCTCCCTCCTGCTTCCGGGGTATTTTTTTGCTTTTTTTGCCTGCGGAGCGCGGAGAGGGTTCAGCCGGCGGCCTTGGCGAGGATGGGCCGTCGCCAAGGCCGCAGATCAGCGGAACGTGGGAAGTGAAGTGGCAAGCGGGCTCAGGCGGCCTCTTTTTTCAGGCTGGCCAGATCGATGACGAAGCGGTAGCGCACGTCGCTGCGCAGCATCCGCTCGTAGGCTTCGTTGATTCGGTCGATGGGGATCACCTCGACATCGGCGACGATGCCGTGCTCGCCGCAGAAATCGAGCATTTCCTGCGTCTCACGGATGCCGCCGATCAGCGAACCGGCCAGGCGGCGGCGCTGCATGACGAGGGACCCGGCAGAGAGTGTCGTCGGCTCCGGGATGCCCACCAGCACCATCGTCCCATCGCGCTTGAGCAGGTTGAGGTAGGCGTTGTAGTTGTGTTTGGCGGAGACCGTATCGAGGATGAAGTCGAAGCGGCGGGCGTTTTCCTTGAAGGCGTTTTGCTCTGCGGTAAGCAGGAAATCGGCGGCGCCCAGGCGCAAGGCGTCGTCCATTTTCGCCGGCGAATGGCTGAGGACGGTGACGTGGGCGCCCATGGCGCTGGCGATCTTTACCCCCATGTGGCCGAGACCGCCGAGTCCGATGACCCCCACCTTGGCGCCCGGCATGACGCCGAAGTGGCGCAGCGGCGAGTAGGTGGTGATCCCGGCGCAGAGCAGGGGGGCCGCTCCTGGCAGCGGCAGGTTGGGCGGAATGCGCAGGACGTAATCCTCATTGACGGTGATGCGGGTCGAATAGCCGCCGTAAGTCGGAGTCTTGCGGTCGCGTTCGTAGCCGTTGTAGGTGGCGTTCATCCCTTCTTCACAAAACTGCTCTTCGCCGCTCCGGCACGCCTCGCAGGTGCGGCACGAGTCGACGAAGCAGCCGATGCCAACGGTATCGCCCACCTGCCATTTCTTCACCTGAGCTCCCGTTTCCGTCACACGGCCGACGATTTCATGCCCCGGCACCATCGGGAAGATCGAGCCGCCCCATTCGTCGCGCACCTGATGCACATCCGAATGGCAGATGCCACAATAGAGGATATCGATCAGCACCTCGTGCGGGCCCGGCTCGCGCCGTTCGATGGAATAGGGTTTCAGCGGCGCGCCGGCTTTGTCGGCGGCGTAGGCGGGTGTTCGCAGCATGGCAGGTCTCCTTGGCAAATCCGTTGCTTTTAAAAACTGTTATCCCAATGCCGTGAAAATGCAAATGGGCGCTTATCGGGGCGTCGGCAACCTATCGTCGAACCGTTTAATGGCCTTTTCCAGGATGACGTTGTTGACGCCCATGCCGAGATAGCCGGTTTGTCCGTAGGTGTCGTAGATCTTCACCTTTTCGGCCAGCTCGTCCACTTCGGTTTCCAGTCCGCCGAACTTGTCCTGGTTTTCGATGATCGTGAAAATACGCGCCGCCAGAAAATCGGGGAGGTCTTGCTCGTTCTGGGCCGCTTCGGTCGCCAAACGCAATTTTTCGAATACCGTCATTTCTTCAATCCTCCAGTCTCCATGGCCTAGCCCCCCTGTTCGCTCTCTCCCGCCTCCAGCCAGTTGACCAGCCGGGTGACGGTGTCGACGAATTCGGCGGGAATCTCGGGGAGCGGCTGCAGGGTGTTCTGCAGGCGGCGGGCGGCGCCGAGGGCGTGGCGCAGGGGCAGGGCGGGGTCGGCGGGGAGGCGGTCGCCGGCCGCCTCGCGGAACTGCTTCTGCACGGTCGGGTGGCTGCGCTCCTCCTCCAGCACCGTGCGCCGCAGGTTGGCGTAATCGTCGGCGGGCAGGTCGAGTTCTTCCTTCGCCTGCCGCAGCAGGTCGATGGAGCGGTAGTCGGGCAGGGGCTTGAGCTCGGTGCGGCGGGCGAGCAGTTCCGGCTCTTCCTTCTCCAGATAGCGGTAGGCGAGGGTGAGCTTCTGCGCCGTCGGCTTTTTGATGCGCACCTCGCGGGAGCAGTAATCCTCGAAGGACTCGTACCCCCACTGGCGAAAAAGCCCCTTCTGCTGCACATCGAGCAGCTTCTCCCCGAGTTCGACCCACGACGATTTGAACTGCTTGGCCGTGGCCAGAATGCGGTAGCGTTCCGACTGCGGATCGAGCTCCTGCATGATGCGCTCGATGACCATCTCCCCCTTCGATTTCGGTGTCTCACTCATTCTCGGCAACCCTTTCTTTGCGGTCGGAGAATTTACCATGAAAGGCGCCGCTGCGGAAAGCGTTCAGGCGAATTCACAGGGGATATTCAGGATAGACAGGATGAGAAAATCCTGGTCGCCTAAGTTTTATCCGTGCATCCTGGCCATCCCTGTGGATGCTTTCACGATTTGGTCTGTCCACTATTTGGCCTTGGCGGGACTGGCCGCCTCGGCTACAATCGCCTCTTTAGCCAAGGAAAAAGGAGTCTGGCATGCAAGTGACCGTCAGCCCGGAAACGGTGCGGATGCTCGAACTGGGACATCCGTGGGTGATCGCCGATCGCCATACCAGAAAATGGCCGGCGGGAAAAGCCGGCGACCTGGTGCAACTCGCCGACGAAAAGGGGCGGGTGCTCGCCACCGCGCTGCTCGACCCGAAGGACCGGGTGGTGGCGCGGGTGCTCGCTTTCGCACCGCTGAAGCTGAGCGCCGACTGGTTGGCGACGATGCTCCGGCGGGCGGATGCGTTGCGCCGCGCCCAGGCCAATCTCGGCGAAAGCACCGCCTGGCGGTTGGTGAACGGCGAAGGGGACGGTCTGCCCGGCCTGACCATCGAGCGCTATGACGAGCACCTGATGCTGCAGCTCTACAGCGCCGCCTGGCAGCCGCACCTGCCGCTGCTGACCAAAGCACTGCAGGAGATCTTCGCCCCGGCCGGCATTTACGTCAAGGGGCGGCCGCAGGAGACGCGCTCCCTGGCCGCCGCCGGCGACTCCAAACGCTACAGCAGGCTGCTCGCCGGCACGTCCCGTCCCGGTCGACAGCCGGTGCGCGAGCATGGGCTCGATTTTCTCGTCGATCTGGAGCAGGGGCTGAACACCGGACTGTTTCTCGACCAGCGCGACAACCGGCAGGATCTGCGCCGGCGGGCGGCCGGCAAGCGCGTCCTCAACCTCTTCGCCTACACCGGTTCTTTTTCCGTTGCGGCGGCCGCCGCCGGCGCGGCGCAGGTGACGAGCGTCGATGTCTCCGCCGGCTACCTGGAGTGGGCGAAGGACAATTTCTCCCGCAATCGTCTGCCGCTGCGCCCGCATGCCTTCGTCGTTGGCGACTGCTTCGCCGTTCTTGCCGAGATGCAGAAGAAGCGCGAGCAGTTCGATCTCATCCTCATGGACCCGCCGAGCTTCTCCACCACCGGCAAGAGCCGCTTCACCACCCGCCAGGGGACCGCCGAACTGGTGACGGCGGCCCTCGCCCTGCTGCCGGCCGGCGGTGTGCTGATCACCTCCTCCAACCACCAGAAGACCGACCTCCCCGACTACCTCAAAGAGCTGCGCCGCGGGGCGCTGCAGGCCGGCTGCGACCTGCGCGTCATCCGCACCGCAAGCCAGCCCGCCGACTTTCCCTACCCGGTCACCTTCCCCGAAGGGCGATATCTGAAGTACCTGGTGAGCGTCAAGGCGTAACCCCGCCACTCTCCGTTGCCCGATATCTGCTGTACATTTATACAGAGGGGGCAAAAGGAGGCTTTCGCCATGGCACGCAGGAGCGAAGAAGAGGTGGGAGCGCTCGGCCGAGATTTTCAGCGACCTGCGTCTCGACCGCAAGCGGAGTACGATGAAGAGCGCAGCAGAAACCGAATAGCCGGCTTCCGGCACCTTCCCGGCTTCCTCATTGAAGAGGAGGAGCGCGGCCTGATCAAGATCATCCGAACCCTGCCGTTCGCCACCTCGAATACCGCAGCTTCCAGGCCAAACGCCGCATCGTCAAACGACCCTGGAGGGATTATCCCCAGCTTGCGACGGCCGGTTCGTTAATCTCTTCGACCGGCAATTTTTGTTTAAAGTGGCGGACGGTCATGATGGCAATCTCTTGCGTCTTGAGGCGGTAGATGAGCCGATAATTGCCCATGACCAGTTCGCGCAGGTCCGCTCGCCTGATTTCGGGGAGATGGCGGCCGCCCTCCGGAAAGACCAGAAGGTTCTCGGCTCGGGCAAAAACGTCGTCCACCCACTTGCGTGCTGCCGCAGGATTGTCCTCGGCAATATAGGTTGCAATCTCCCGGATGCGCTCCAGCGCCAGCGGCGACCAGACGATCCTCATTTCGGCAGGCGTTCCAGAACCGCCTGCAACGCCGCCTCATGGGCGACGCCCTGTCCCTCTTCGATCTGCCGTTCGGCGGTCTGCAGATCTTCAAGGAGTTCCAGGCGCTCTACGAGGGCATCGTACTCGGCGACATCCATCAGGACGGCCGTGCTTTTCCCGCGATGTGTAATGATCAGGGGTCGGCGCGTCTCATGGACCTGCTGCAGGCAGGAGGCGACATTGGCGCGGAATTCAGAGAGAGGCTTGATATCTTTTTCGAGGCGCAGGCGCGGCATTCAGGACTCCTTTTGTACAGGGAAGAGTACAAATGGATTATGGTGAAAAAAGTGCAAGAGAGCAAGGAGGAAAGCACCTATTCTGAAAGCTCCCGTATGCTTTCACCGGAACCGAAGCCGAGGTAAACGGTGGAGTGGGGTGCCGTGGTTACGTGTCAGAATGCGCGAGAATAGCAGAAAGGCAATCCTGACCCCATTGCCACCCCCGTGTCAGAATGCGGGAGAATGGCAGAAAGGCAATCCTGACCCCATTGCCACCCATTGCCACCGTATTCCTGCTCATAGAAAGGCAGCCATAAGGGGATAGCGGCCTTAAGTTTCTTCGAGCACATCTGGTCGGTGACAAACCAGAGGCGCTTGAGGATGGTCACAATCTCCGGCTGCTGATAGCTCGATTTGGGCCCAGGTCGCCCGCGAACGCGCGCAGCCGATGGTTTGCGCTTCGGCTTGCGGAGCAAGCGGATAGCATACTTGCAATGATATCCGCAGGTTGCACAGAATTCGTCGAGGATGAGTCCCTTCATCTTCCGGGGCGCCAGGCGATAACGTTGCCGGATCGATTTGAGGTAGTCGGCGTCTTGCCTGAATAATGGGGAGGGGGGGCAAGTTAAGATTGATAGGGCAGCCTCCAGAGCCTCCAGGGTCAGGATTGCCTTTCTGCCATTCTCCCGCTTTTTATCTGCGGGATACCGTCGCCTCACTCCCTCACCAAGCGAATTTCCACCCGGTTCACACCCGAATTAATCCCAACTTACTTGACAATTATTATCCCTTCCGGTAAAACATAACTCGTTTTGTCTACAATTCATCATCCACCAAGGAGGTCCAATGAAGAAATTTGTCTGTACGGTCTGCGGTTATATCCATGAAGGTGACGCTCCCCCGGCAACCTGCCCCCTGTGCGCCGTTCCCGCCGAGAAATTCGTTCTGCAGGAGAGCGCCGGCCTGACCTGGGCCGATGAGCACCGAATCGGCGTGGCCAAAGGCGTCGATGCGGAAATTCTCGAAGGCTTGCGGGCCAATTTTACCGGTGAGTGCACCGAGATCGGTATGTATCTGGCGATGAGCCGGCAGGCTGATCGCGAGGGCTATCCCGAGGTGGCCGAGGCCTACCGGCGGATCGCCTTTGAAGAAGCCGAACACGCCGCCCGCTTCGCCGAGTTGCTGGGCGAGGTCGTTGTCGCCGATACCAAAACCAATCTGCAGATGCGGGTTGAGGCGGAAAACGGCGCCTGCATGGGCAAACTAAAAATTGCCAAGCGGGCCAAGGAACTGAATCTTGACGCCATCCACGATACGGTTCACGAGATGTGCAAGGACGAGGCGCGGCACGGTCAGGCTTTTGCCGGCCTGCTGAAGCGCTACTTCTAGAATTTTGGAACTCGGCAGCGGTAGATGCCGGATCCGGAGGCGCAAAGGTTTCCGGGTCCGGCAAAGAGGTCAAGGGGTCGGCCAGCAAAGGCCGACCCCTTGCTGCTTGCGGCGGGCGGGATGCCCGTGACCGGACGTGATTCGCCGTCCTTCCCCCCTTGCCACCCCCGCCATCTGCCTGACAGCCCCTCGGCGGCAGCCATCTGACCCGGGCATCCGGGTCGACAAACGCACGCCACGCGCCCTCGGATGCATCCCGCAGGATACGGTGAAGGCAGATGGTGATCGGCCCCACGACTTTTCCTTTCGCTGGGCGGGCGCCGCGCGGACTCCAATTCATCCCCAGAACATTGTATACTTTTCCAACCGTCACCGCAGGCGGCGCTGCCGCGATGCTACCGGAAGGAACCTCGAACGATGATATGTCCCTACTGCAAGGAGACGATCCAGGACGGCGCGATCAAGTGTCGGTACTGCGCCTCCTTTATCGGCGCCGCTTCGCCGGTTGCCGGGGATTTTTCCTGGGTGGGTGGCGCGACGACGGTCACTCCCGAGGAAATGCGGATGTTCGCGGGCAAGAACGCGAACTATTACCTCAGGCACTTCGGCACGTTCAGCATCGCCGGTGTCGACAGGTTCGCCGTCACCTGGAATTGGCCGGCAGCCCTGTTCACCTTTTTCTGGATGCTGTACCGAAAAATGTATCTTGCCGCAGGGATAACCTTCCTGCTCTGGTGGATACCCGGTTTCAACATTCTTCTGCATATCGCTGCCGGCGTCGTCGGCAACTACCTCTACTACCAGCATGTCCGGGCGAAGATTGCGGATCTGAAAGCGGCACAGCCCCCGGATATGGCACTCGCTCTCCGGGAAATCGGCGGCGTGCACAACTGGGCGATCCCGGGACTCTTGTTTTTTCTGCTGATGACGTTACTGATCGGAGGATTGATCGTCGGCATCACATCCGCAGCGTGCAATATATCCTGACATTGGTCCGACCATCGATTAATTTTTTTGCCCGGAA
>JBAYQP010000017.1:0-47526 GCA_041677125.1 Desulfuromonadales bacterium
CGATCGCCTGCATCAGGGGCAGTACATGACCTGCGCCTCCTGCCATGACGTGCACAACAAGATGAACATGGATGAGGAAACGGCCGCGGCCAACTATCTGGTGCTGTCGCCGCAGACCGATTCCGCCCTCTGTCTTACCTGCCATATCAAATAGGCAGGAGAGAGTTTGCGGCCCTTGGCGTTTGGATGGACGGATCGATTACATTTCAAGGAGCATGGCATGCGCAAACACGGAGGATTTATCGGTATCGCATTGATGCTGCTGATGATCCCCTCGCTCGCCGACGCCTGGACGCTGTATTCCAGGGTGAGCGGCAACAGCAGCGACGGGGTGGTCTATATCCAGGACCAACGAAATTTAACGGACCAGAATGACCCGACCAGTTTTGCACCGGTTGTTCCGGTGGATGCCACCACCTATGCTTACAAGTTGCAGGGCGGGACCAGTTACCTGCAACTGGATGGCGCTGCGCGGGCGGTGGTCGATCTTTTAACAGCAAATTTTGCCGCCGATGTGGCGATCGATTATCAATCGGTTGCGCCCGTGGTGGGGGAATTCGACGGCTCCTACAGCGTCCCGGAGTTTTCCCAGGCCCTGACGGTTGCCTGGGGGCAGGCATCCTCCGCCATAGGAGATGTCTCGGTCATCAAGAGTCCGGGTGGTTCCGTGGTGCTGGAAACCGGCTCCGCCAGTTCCATGACCGGTTTCACCAATCTGCCTTTCGGCGTCTTCATTGGCGTCAAGGCGATGCCCAACACCGATTATCGGGTTAAAAGCATCGCCATCGCCGATTCGGATCCGGACAACGATACGGCCAATGCAGGCTATACCGAGGTGGCGGGCAGCGAACTTGCCGCCGGTGTCGTTAAAACCATTCCCCTTAATGTGGATGCCAAGGGGATTACGGTAACAGCTGAATTCGAAAAGATTGCGAACGCCCGGGTGATGTTCTCCGCCCCGCGGAAAGCGGTTGTCGGCAATCCCATCACCCTGAGCGCGGCGGGCACCATCAGCAATGTCGAGCCGGTCACCTATGAATTTCGAATCGGGGATGGCGCCTGGATCGTTCGCGGAGAGCTGGAGTTTTACACCTTCGAACCGACCGAGGAGGTTGCCGCGCTCCCGGTCAGCGTGCGCGTCAATGGGCAATTCGTGAAGACCGCCACAATCGACATCGTCGCGGCCGGCGATGTTTACAACCAGGTATGTCTCGGTTGCCACACCGGCAGCACGCCGGCCGTCATCGAGGCCTACTATGCCGGAACGCATGGCGGCCCCGGAGCTTTGTGCGCGGCGTGCCATACGGAAGCGCCCCATTCCGCCGATGAACTGCCCACCATGGAATCCGCGCACAGCACCATCGATGCCTCGACCTCCTGCGCCCAGTGCCACGGCTCCGCTTTCGATGGCGCGGCCCTCGGCGCGGCGCATGCCATCACCGGAGTGGTCGAGGTCGGCGGCGTTCAGATCGCCGAGTCCGGGGCCGATCTGGTTATGACCTACAACCTGAAAGTCGACGGCGCCAACGCCGCCGGTTTCACGACGGTGAATCGCGATTACCGCTTCGACGGCGTCGACCGGCTGGATCTCGGAGAGGTGACGGCAGCGACCGACCTCGGCGGCGGCAACTACTCGGTGATCCTGCCCGGCGCCGCCACCAATGGCAATTCCCGGTACCTGCTTCGGGTGCAGAACGCCGCCGGCACGCGCGCCCTGGTCATGGCCGATTATCCCGCCGCCCCCGTCGCCGACCTCGCCACCGATCAGGCGTGCGTCGATTGCCACGGCAACCAGACGAGCGGCTTCCATTACTCCTATCCCGTCGGCGTGGCCCAATGCGTGGTCTGCCATGATGCGGCGAATACGACTTATCCCCGTTTGCCCGAACTGATCCACGGCATCCACAATTCGCACAATATGCCGAGTGGGCAGTATGTCCTCGATGCGGAAAATACTTTCTCCGTCACCTATCCGACTTACATGACCGATTGCAGCGTTTGCCACCGGGACAGCCAGCTCACGGCGGTGAACGACCGGCCGCTTTCCTACGATTACTGCATGAGCTGCCATGCGAACTGGCTTGGCTATGGCGATGATGACGGGGTTTTCCAATTCGGAACCGTCACCGTCGACCACAATGGCTTCGTCGCCAGCACCGACTGTACTCTGTGCCACAATGGTTTCGGCGCAGCGACTTTCCACAATGGCATCATCAACGATCCTGCGCATACCGATGGCCTGATTTGGAACGGCGCGAACGTATCGGTTGCGCAAGGCGCCAGAATCGACATGCGGATCACCGGCATCACCCGGATTGCCGATGCCGACGAAACGCCTCTCGATGACAATGCGCAGGATTCCCTGGCCATCACCTGGACGGCCAGCCTGGACGGCAGTCCCATCGACCCGTGCAACACCACCGTCGCCAGCGCCCCGATTTTCCATGCCGGCGGCGCGGCCGATTCCGCCACCGGTCAGGCTGCCAGCAACCTGAGCTTTCTGCGCGCCTATGGCCAAGGAGACGACTGGGTCAATGCCGAAATCGCCACCACGCCCGGCCAGCCCGTATCCACCAACGTGACGACGACCAATACGGTCTGCGCCGCCAATGTCGCCACCACCACCATCGCGCTGAGCGCCAGCGAACAAGCAACCACGGCCCTCAAAGGTGTCGTCGCTCTCCAGGGCAAGCCGCAGGTGGCCTTGCCCTACATCTACAATGCGCCATTGGGGACCAAGAATGTGATCCCGGTCCGTGCCAAGACCCCGACCCGCGAGTTCGTGGTCGCCAGCGGCGAGCTGCCGGCGCAACTCCGCCGCGAAATTACCGACACCGCCGCCTGCCTGAAATGCCATGTGGGATCCCTCTATCAGCATGGCGGCAACCGGGTCGATAACGTGGAAATGTGTATCCTGTGCCACAACGAAGCTTCGAGCGAGCAGAACGTACGCGTCGATTATGGCGTCGATGCCGCCGAAGCCTATGATGGCAAACCGGGCCAGACCTACGGATTCAAATCGATGCTGCACGCCATCCATTCGGCCGGCGAAACCGGTGAGCCGATCGTCTTCTATCGGTCACGCGGCATCTATGCCTGGGCGGCCGACGAAAGCGTCCTGCCGAACTGGCCGGGTACGGGAGCCCAGGTCATCTACGGATCGACCGAATCGCAGACCCATAATTTTCATCGCCCGACCTATCCGCGCGCCCTGAACGATTGCGCGGCTTGCCACAAACCCGGCACCGAGGCGTTGCCCGACCAGACCAGGGCGGTGGCGACCACCGTCGATGCGGGACTGTCGCCTTGGGAAAATCAACTCGATGATACGCTCAAGGGGCCGGCTGCGGCAGCATGCATGAGCTGTCACCATTGGGAAAACCACGCCAGCCAGTTCGGCTTCGCGCCGACGGATGATTTCACCAGAGCCGACATCCTGAACCAGACGGCGGGGACCGTGGAGAGCTGCGCGAACTGCCATCAGTAAACGATTGGTATGATGAACAGGGCGGACCGAAAGGCCCGCCCGGTTCATATTCATATGGGGAGAATGGTCGGAAAAAATAATGCAGGGAGACGGACCAATATCCGTCTCCCTTTTCTGCGCTCAGAAGGGCGGGGCGGGTTTTTCCGCTTCGGGCGAGGAGGCGACAATGCCGCCGGAAAAGATGATGCTTTCAAAGGTGCGGTTCAGGGTCTTGCTGGTGAAGTTGCGCATGACCGTCCCGGGGATGAAGGAGACATCCGCGCCGACCGTTATTTTTGCCGGCGGCACGGCGACCCAGGTCCGCTGATCATCCTTCTCCACCTCCAGATAGGTGTAGCCGCCGGCCTCCATTGTCTCGACCACCTTGCCGGATACGAGGGCAACCTTTTCCACCGCCGCCGGCATGCCTGGCGCCGTGGGGTGGCCAGCGGGCAGGGCAGGGGCGGATGCGGTCTCCCCGGGGGATACCAGCCCCGGGCAGAGTTGGATCGATTCGAAGGTGCGATCCAGGGTTTTGCTGGTGAAATTGCGCATCTCAATTCCCGGGGCTAGCTCCACCTCCTGCCCCACCCGAATCTCGGTCAGCGGTATGGCCGCCCACTTGCGAGCTCCGGAGTTTTCGATGCAGAGACAGGTGTAGCCGCCGCAAGGCATCGTTTCAACGACGGTGCCGGTGGTGAAATCGGCCGCCTTTGGGGAAGGGGCCTGCGCCATCGCCGTTTCCGCTGGCGAAGAGGTTGCGGAGGGGAGTGCCGGGGCCGTCGTGCATCCCGCGTACAAAGTGAACGGCAGTGAGGTGGCAAGGGTGATGATGTGACCGGTACGAATTCGCATGGTGGGCATCCTTTCGAATAGAATCATTTAATTATAAATTAAAACTTTCCGATGGAAAGGAAAAATCGAATACTCATGGAAGAAATTTAAAAAAATCGGCAAAAAAGTGATAACCATAAATGTAAATCCGGCTGAAAAGTCGCGGGAGAAAGGAGGTTTGGCTGTCGAGCCTGCTTGAAATGATATGAGGACGGCATCGTGGGAAGGCAACGATGAAGTGCATCATCATCAACATCAAGGAGGAAATATGCGAAAAGTTCTCGTGGTCGTCGTTTCCATTGTCATCGCAACTGCCGGTACGGCCATGGCCCTGAGCTCGCCGGGCGAGGGCGTTCTCGGTTCGGTTCACGACATGCGCTACTCGGCCGGAGCGGTCGATTTCGGCGGCAATGATCGGGTTTGCGCCTTCTGCCATACCCCGCATCACGCCTACACGGATGCCGATCCGAACGCCTATTATCCACTGTGGTCGCGGCAGTTGAATGTGGAAACGTTTAGTCCCTACGTCTCGCCGACCATCAACTCCGCCGATTATTATCTGCCCGATATCGCCATCGGCCCCACCCGCCTTTGCATGAGCTGTCACGACGGCTCCATCGCCCCGGACCAGCATTATAATTTCGCCGGAATGAGCAATCTGCTGATAGGCGATTCTTGGGGGCAGCCTGGAATCGGCGCCGGGGAGAACAAATTACTCGACGATCACCCGATCGGCTTTAATTACAACGAAGTGGCGATCGGTCCCGCCGCCGGCAACCCGGCCGGCGCCATCGTCTTCGGCCGGGAGGACTACGAAGATCCCTGGATCCGCGAAGCGGCCACCGGGGTGCTGAATTACGGGGACCGTTATCAGGTGCGGGTCGTCGACCGCCTTTTTCAGGGGCAGTACATGACCTGCGCCACCTGCCATGATGTGCACAATAAGCTGAATGCCGATGATCCGGCGGCGGCGATGAATTACCTTGTCCTGGCCCCGCAACGCGATTCGGCTCTTTGCCTGACGTGCCATATTAAATAGACGCCGGGCAGAGGGAGCATTGAACCAACTGGATTTATTCCCGCCTCATCGGTAGGGCAGAATCTTTCTGCGCCCTTTCCGGCCATTGAAATTGTGGAAACAAATTGTCGCCGGCGCCAGGGGATTAAAGTGTAGATTTTAATAAAACATTTGACATGTGAATTCCATTTAATTATTATTCCAAAAAATTTTCTAATTTCCATCTTGGCAATTCACCAGGCTCTCCACCGAATTTGAAGGAGCATCGTATGACTGCATGCAGATTTGCGCTGTGTACTGTTTTATCCTTTGGCATTTTGACTCTGGCGGCCTGTGGCGGCGGCGGTGGCGGCGACAGCGCGCCGCCAACCAGCAGAGATGTCGCGCCGCCGGTTTTTTCTTCGATGACGCCGCCGAACTTATCGCCGAATGTCAGTCTCAATACCAGCATCGCCCTGACTTTCAACGAAAACCTGCAATGCGCAACCGCAACCGGCGACGGAGTCACCCTCCGGGAAGGCGCCAGTGGGCCTTTGGTTCCCGGGAGCGTCACATGCTCGGGCGCGACAGTCACCTTCGATCCGACGGACCCGCTGGCGCCTTTGCAGAAATATACCTTGCGCTTGACCGATATTGCCGATCTGGCCGGCAATGTCATGACCAGCCCGGTCGTCAAGAGTTTCACCACCGGCGGCGCTTCGGATTTCACCGCCCCCACCGTTGCCGGCACCAGCCCGGATGCCAACGCGACGGGGGTGAATCTTGATGTTGTCATCGCCGCGACCCTCGACGAAGCCCTTGACCCGGCGACGGTCTCGGCGGCGAATTTCACCCTGCAGAACGGAACCACCGCCATTCCGGCGCAGGTGAGCTATCTCGCCGGCGCATTCAGCGCCGAATTGCGGCCCAACTCCCAGTTGGCGACAGACACCACCTATACCGCAACCCTTTCGACCGCGGTGCGGGATCTGGCCGGAAACCCCCTAGCCAGCCCGTACAGCTGGTCCTTCACCACTGTAGCAACGGACAGTTCGCCGCCGACCCTCATCGGCACCACCCCGGCGGCGAACGAGGCATATGCCAACTCGCAGACGCCGGTCACCGCCGTGTTCAACGAAGAACTCGACCCGGCAACGATCGACGCCTCGGCGTTCATTCTACAGGCCGGCGAGGTCGCCGTTGCGGGAACGGTAAGTCTGAACGGCACGCGTATTGTTTTTACGCCGAACAGTCCGCTGGCGGCGGGTGCTTACACGGCGACCCTTGCCGCCGATATCGCCGATAAGGCCGGGAATGCGAGAACCGCTCCGCATGTGTGGAATTTCACCGTCAGTGCGCCCGTCCTCACGGGTTCGCCACGGTTCTCGGTGAGCAATGCGCAGGAGGACGACACCCTGGAGATCGCCGTACCCGTTTCGAGCAATGTCCATACCGTCCTGGTCTGCCTAGCGCCGAAGCCGGCGGTGAGTTCGGCGCTGGCCCTGCAGGTTTCCACGGCGGCGCTGGAGCCGAACGGTTGCAGCGATTCCATTGTCATCGATGCCGGCCAAACGGAAGTCATCGTCCCGATCACCGTTCAGGCCGATGCGATCTGGGGAGATTACTACCCAACCATTGTCCTGAAGGAGCAGGGCGCGGCTTCACCGTTGAGCAATTTTTATGAATCTGGCTCATCCCCCACCTACTACTATAATGTCTCGACCAAATCGATGACCGATATCGTTATGCCTCTGCTGGCGATCGGGCCGGCGGCCGACTTGCGCATGAGCATCGATAGCGTCGTCCGGAACGGGACCAGTCTGTCCGTCGGCTACACGGTGCAAAATTTGGGGCAGGGGAGCGCCAGACCCTCGGCGGTGGCCTTCTTTGTCGATCCGACGAGTATTCCCGCCTTGGGACAGGGCGGAAATCTAACCGCCGATCTTCCTTCTCTGAGCACCGGACAGACCTATACCGGTTCGGTCATCATCTCCGGAATCGCCTCCGATCCCCGCCTCCTCTACGCCTTGGTCGACAGCGCCGGGTCCGTGGCGGAAAGCAACGAGACGAACAATCTCGTCACCTGGGTCGATCTGGACCGTCCCGTAGAGACCCACACCAGTACCGACGTTGCGTTGTTCATACCCTCTGCGGGCTCGGTGACCTCCGCCCTGCAGGTTGCCGGCGCCATCGATCCCCTGCGCAATATCGCCGTCGATCTGGGGATCGACCATACTTTCGATGAGGATCTGGTGATTACCTTGACCTCCCCCGCCGGGACGAACGTGCTCCTGGTCGATCAGCGGGGCGGCGGCGGCGATAATTTCACCGGGACTATCTTCCATGACGGTGCGGTCCAGTCCGTTGCCGGCGGCAGCGCGCCCTTCACCGGAGAGTTTCGGCCCGAGGAACCCCTGTCCAACGTGTTCGGAGAAAATCCAAACGGCACGTGGCTGTTGCGGATCGAAGACCGCAATCCCATGGATGACGGCACTTTGAACGGCTGGGAGCTGCATCTCTGGTAGTTTGTCCCGGGCGGCGTTTCCCCTCGGCAAATGAGCCCAAAAGGGAGCGGGGCGCTGGCGTCCGCTCCCTTTTGGCTTTTGGAGGATGCATGAAAACAAGATGGCTGATCGGCGCCGCCATTCTGTGGGGAATTTGGTTTGCTCCTCAGGCGATGGCGGAAACCGGCTATGTCTACGTCGGATGTCGTGGGGGAGCAGGACTCCTCGACAGTACGGAAATGGATTCGATTCTTGTGGATTTCGACCCCGGATCGGTCTATGCGGGCGCTTTTGGATTTCGCGTGGAGGGGGGACGGGTCGAGGCGGAAATCGGTTATCGCGAGAGTGCGGTGGAAAGGATCGAGCTAAAAAAGAAGGGAAATGTCTACGAGCCGGGAGGGAAGTTTTCCACATGGAGTGTCATGGTCAATTCCATCGCCGATTTTGCCAATAAATCGCCCTTTGCCCCCTACATCTTTGTCGGCGCCGGCGCCGCCAGGCTGGCCTTTGATGAAGATCTCGGTTTGGGCGTCGATTTCGATGAAACCGAGGGGTGGTTTTTCGCCTACCAAGGGGGCGGCGGCATCGGCTGGGCCTTGTCCGATTCGCTGCGACTGGATGTGGAATACCGCTATTTCTCCGTTCTGAATCCAGAATTCAAGAATACGGCCGGGGCGGATATCGATTTCGATTTTGCCTCGCACAATGCTTTGCTGGGCCTCCGGGTTTTCTTCTGGTAATCGAGGATGCGGGTGGATTTTCCCCCGTCGCTATAATCACCTCATTCGGGCGATCCTTCGGGATCGCCTTTTTCCTTTTCTGGAGAATATTCGACATTCCATTAGCGGATATTCAACAGCGCAAGGCGCGGCGGGGTCGGAAGTATGCGATATTGCGAAGGCGCCATTTGCATTTCGGCTGGCACGGGAAATGAAAAGAGATGACGAAACTCCGAAGCCACCCTCTTTTCCGCAAAGGACTCCCTGATGAAACTTCGTATTGTGGTTTTCACCGGTTTTCTGTTGCTGCTGGTCGTCGCCGGCGCGCTGGCTCTCGCCGCCGAAAAGGATCAGGGGAATTCTTCTCTCGCCGAATTCTCCGTGCGTAATCTCACCTGCGTGGCCTGCGTGGGCAATATCGAGAAAGCGCTTGCCGATCTGCCCGGAGTCGGTTCGCCCCAGGTGAGCCTGAGCGAGGGCCGGATGCGGGTCGAATACGATGCGGCGCAAGTCAATGCGGGCAATATCGCCGAAGCGGTTTCGGCCGCCGGTTATCCAACCGCTCTGCTCGGCAATGCCGGGGCTGCCATGGCCACGGGCGCTTCCTCGCCAGGCAACAGCCCCGGCTGCGCATGCTGCAACAGACAATAAACTCAATTCTTCGGGAGCTGATCGATGGATCGACAGGAAAAACAGGCGCAGTTTGCCGCGCCGCCGAAAAAACGCGGTATCGCATGGCCTCTGATTGCGCTGGCGGTAGTTCTCGCCGGGGCCGCCGGATGGCTGGTCTTCGGCAGCATGGTTTCGGCGGGGGAGGTGACCGCCTCGGGTGGGCGAATCGCCATTCCGGCAGCCACCCTCGATGACGGCAAGGCGCGGTTTTTTACCTACCGGCACGACGGCACGGCCATCCGTTTTTTCCTGCTGAAGAGCCACGACGGCGTCATTCGCGCCGCTCTCGACACCTGTGACGTCTGCTATCGGGAGAAAAAGGGTTATCGGCAGGAAGGGGACGAAATGGTTTGCAACAATTGCAATCAGCGCTTCCCTTCCGACCAGATCAACGAAATCAAGGGCGGCTGCAACCCGGCGCCGATCGAACGGGATATAGCCGGCGGTCAGGTGCTTCTTTCCGAGGCGGAACTGCGGCAGGGGAAGCGGTATTTTCAATAAATCAGCTGTCGGCTTTCAGCTATCGGCTTGAAGCTGCGAAACAGAGAATATATTCGAGATGAAACTGCGTAATATCGCCTTTAACAACCTGCTCCGACGCAAGTCGCGGATGGCATTTTTGATCGCCGGCTTGCTGACCGGGGTGGCGACCGTTGTCACCCTGCTGTCGCTGACCGCGGCGCTGACCATGGAGGCGGAGCACGAACTGGACAGTTTCGGCGCCAACATCCTGCTGACGCCGAAAACGGACGAACTCTCCCTTTCCTACGGCGGCATTTCGCTGGGCGGTCTGGCTGTCGATCCGCGGGAAATCGCCGAAGCCGACCTTGGGCGCATCCGGGAAATTCCCGATAACCGCAACATCTCCGCCGTGGCGCCCAAGGTGCTCGGCGCCGTGACGGTGCGGGGGGCGCGGGTCATGCTGATGGGGGTGGATCCGGCGGTCGAATTTGGCATCAAGCGCTGGTGGACTCTGCACGGGCGCCCGATGAGCGGCGCGGATGAACTGGTGGCGGGCATTGCCGTCGCCCGCCGTCTCGGGCTGGGGATCGGCGGCATGGTCGAAATCGAAGGAGAGTCTTTCGCCGTCTCCGGCATCCTCAACGAAACCGGGTCGCAGGATGACGATCTGCTGATTGCTTCGCTGCCGGTGGTGCAGCGTCTGCTCGGCAAGGAGGGCAAGGTCTCGCTGGTGGAGGTCGCCGCGCTTTGCGCCGATTGTCCGGTGCAGGACATGGTGGAGCAGATCGCCGCCGTGCTGCCGCAGACGAAGGTGAGCGCCATCCAGCAGGTGGTGAAGACGCGGATGCACGCTCTGGAGCAGTTCCGGGTCTTTTCTCTGGGCGTGGCGGCGGTGGTCATCCTCATCGGCGCCCTGGTGGTTTTCGTCACCATGATGGGGGCGGTGAACGAACGCACCCGGGAGATCGGTATCTTTCGCGCCTTGGGTTTTCGCCGCAGCCATGTCATCGGCCTGATTCTGCTCGAAGCCTCCTGGCTGAGTCTGTTTTCCGGGCTGCTCGGCTATCTGGCCGGCATGGGAGCGTCCTGGGCGATTCTGCCCTGGCTGGCCGACAGTCATCCGCATCTGGTCTGGAGCCCGACCCTGGCGGTCGGCTCGGTGCTGCTGGCGCTGACCGTGGGCACCCTGGCTTCCCTGTATCCGGCTTTGCACGCCAGTCGGCTCGATCCGACCGAGGCGCTCAGGGCCCTTTGACCTGCGGGATTATCCATGAATTTCATCGAAATTGACGGTTTGCAGAAGATTTACGGCAAAGAAGCGGAGCGGGTGGATGCTCTGCGCCGCATCGACCTGGCGATAGAGGAAGGCACGTTCGTCGGCATCATGGGGCCATCCGGCTCGGGAAAAAGCACCTTTTTGTCGATTCTCGGTGGATTGTGCCGTCCCTCGGCGGGGACGGTGCGGGTGGACGGCATCGATCTGTTTGCCCTGGGGGGGGAGAAGCTGGCCGATTTCCGCCGCGAATATCTCGGTTTCGTTTTTCAGGCCTTCAACCTGATCCCCTACCTTACGGCGCTGGAGAACGTTCTCTTGCCGCTGGCGGTGAAAAAGATGCCCCTGGCGGAAAAACGCCGGCGCGCCCGGGAGGTGCTGGACCGGGTCGGCCTGGCGGCGCGGGAGCGGCACCTGCCGAATCAGCTCTCGGGCGGCGAGCAGGAGAGGGTGGCCATCGCCCGCGCCCTCATCAATGCGCCGCCGCTGCTCCTCGCCGACGAGCCGACCGGCAGTCTGGATACCGGCACGGCGGCCGAAATCATGGAATTGCTGCGGCAACTGCGGGAAGAGGGGCAGACGGTGGTCATGGTGACGCACAATGTCGAAAACCGCGCCTGGTTCGATCGGGTCGTTTCCTTGCGCGACGGCCGGATCGACAGCGATGAAGCTCTTGCTCTTGCATCGCGGCGGACGGTCAACTGTCGGGCGGGAGCATGATCCTCTTTTTCCTGCTTCTTTTGACGGGACTTGCTCTGGCTATTGCCGAGGAACTCGGCCGCAAGGGTTTGCCCGAGGTGTCGACGGAGCAGTGTCCGGGCTGCGCCGGTCAGGTGGAGGCCGACTGGCTGGTCTGCCCGCACTGTCGCCAGTTGCTGCAAGCCGCCTGTCCCGGTTGCCATCGGCAGCGGGCGGTTTTTCATCTTTTCTGTCCCTGGTGCGGCCGGCAGCGGCAGGCGGGCGAACCATGAAGCCGATAAGGTTCACCGCACCCCGGTTGATTTTTCTCGGCGCCAGCGCCGCCTTGGCCATCCTGATCTACAATACCTGGTCCTTCTGCTGCGGGCGCTGCTCCGCCGCCAGCTTTCTGAACCCGGGCCCCGCCGGATTTTTGCTCCTCGGTCTGACCTTCCTGTTTGCCCTCGCCCTGCTCCTTCTGCGCCGCCGTCGCCGCCGGACGGAAGCCAAACGACATTGCCGCTGCGGTCAGCCGCTGGGCCGGATGTGGCATTACTGCACCCGATGCGGCGTGCGCCTTGCCGCCTGAAATCCCGATCCGCCCGTGCCGGGCCGATGCTGCCGACCGGGACGGGGGCGGATCGGTCTGGGGATGCGCATCGCCCGCAGCCTCGTCGAGGCGCACAGTGGCCGGATTTGGCGCCGGAACATCTTGGGCCTGGGAACCGTCGCCTGTTTTACCCCGCCCCCTGAAGCGGCAGGACGTTTTGCGTGCATCTCCTTGACATCCCCCCCCGATTTCTTTACCCTACGGGCGGTTTCAACCACCTCCCGAAGGACCCGCCCGCATGCGTGTTACCGCCATAATTCCAGCGCGTTACGCCTCAACCAGATTTCCCGGCAAACCTCTCGTCGATATTCTGGGCAAGCCGATGATCCAGTGGGTGTACGAACGCACCGCTCGTTGTTCCGCCGTGGACAGGGTGATTGTGGCCACCGACGACGAACGGATTTTTCGGACGGTCGAAGCTTTCGGCGGGCAGGTGCAGATGACCCGCCCGGAGCACCCAACGGGCACCGACCGGCTGGCCGAGATCGCCGCCCGCATCGAAACCGACCTGGTCGTCAATGTGCAGGGAGACGAGCCGCTCATCGACCCGCACATGATCGAACAGGCGGTGGCGCCGCTGCTGCTGGATCCCAATATTCCTATGGGCACCCTGATGGCGCCGATCGACTCGGCGGCGGATTTTCTCAACCCGAATGTCGTCAAGGTCGTCACCGACAAACAGGGCTTTGCCCTCTATTTTTCCCGTTCCCCCATCCCGCATCCGCGTGATTTGCAGGTTGATTCGGCCATCTGCGGTAATGAATTGTCCGCGTTCCGGCATATCGGCCTTTACGTCTATCGGCGGGACTTCCTCCTGGGGTTCCCCGCCCTGCCGGCGACCCCGCTGGAAGGCGTGGAGAAGCTCGAACAGCTGCGGGCGCTGGAACACGGATTTCGCATTCGGGTGGCGACCACCACGCTGGTTTCGCACGGAGTCGATACGCCGCAGGATCTGGATCGGGTGCGCTTGCTCGCCGAGGGGGAAGCGGGTAAATAGAGGTTTTCTTTTCGTCCCCGTCCATGTAAGATCGCTTTTTTGATTTTTTATTGTAAAACAGGGTCTTAGGGCCAAAAACCGATGAAGGAAAAGCAATGAAAACCAAGTTTCTGTTCATCACCGGCGGCGTTGTTTCCTCCCTCGGCAAGGGGTTGGCCGCCGCCTCCATCGGCGCTTTGATGGAAGCCCGCGGCTTGCAGGTTTCGATGCAGAAGATGGACCCGTACATCAACGTCGATCCGGGGACGATGAGTCCGTTTCAGCATGGCGAGGTTTTCGTCACCGACGACGGCGCCGAGACCGACCTCGACCTCGGACATTACGAGCGCTACACCTCGGCCACACTGACCCGCAAATCGAATTTCACCACCGGGCAGGTCTACGATTCGGTTATCCGCAAGGAACGCCGGGGCGATTATCTCGGCGGCACGGTGCAGGTGATTCCGCATATCACCAACGAGATCAAGAGCAAGATTCTGGAAAACGCCAAAGGGGTCGATATCGCCATCGTCGAGGTGGGCGGCACCGTCGGCGATATTGAATCGCTGCCGTTCATGGAGGCGATTCGGCAGTTCCGCACCGACCGCGGCCACGAAAATGTGCTGTACATCCATCTCACCCTGGTTCCCTATATCCCCACCGCCGGCGAGCTGAAAACCAAGCCCACCCAGCATTCGGTGAAGGAACTGCGGGAGATCGGCATCCAGCCCGACATTCTGCTCTGCCGCTGCGACCGTGAAATCCCCCGCGACATGAAGGCGAAAATCGCCCTGTTCTGCAATGTGCGCGAGGAGGCGGTCATCACCGCCCGCGACGTTCCCACCATCTACGAGGTGCCGGTCACTTATCATGACCAGGGGCTCGATGAGCGGATCGTTGAGATGCTCAACATCTGGACCAAAGCCCCCGATCTTTCCCTCTGGGAGCGCACCGTCAAGCGGGTCAAGGAGCCGGCTTCGGAGACGACGATCGCCATTGTCGGCAAGTACGTTGAATTGACCGAAAGCTACAAGTCGTTGTCCGAGGCGCTGATCCACGGCGGCATCGCCAACGATTGCCGAGTGAACCTCAAATACGTCGATTCCGAAGCGCTGGAGCGGCATGGGATCAACGGGACTTTCACCGGTATCGATGGCATTCTGGTCCCCGGCGGTTTCGGCGAACGCGGCAGCGAGGGGAAGGTCGCCGCCATCCGCTATGCCCGGGAGAGCCAGACGCCCTTTTTCGGTATTTGCCTGGGAATGCAGATGGCGGTGGTGGAGTTCTCCCGCCACGTCTGCGGCATCGAAGACGCTTATTCGGCCGAATTTCGCCAGGACGCCAAAAATCCGGTGATCCACATGATGGAAGGGCAGAAGGTCGTCACCCGCAAAGGGGGGACGATGCGCCTTGGCGCCTATCCCTGCAATCTGAACAAAGGCACCTTGGCGCGCCGCATTTACGGCAAGGAAAATATCTCCGAGCGCCACCGCCACCGGTATGAATTCAATAATGCCTTTCGCAAAAAACTTACCGATTGCGGATTGGTTATTTCCGGCGTCTGTCCGGAAGGGGATCTGGTGGAGATCGTCGAACTGCCGGAGCATCCATGGTTCCTCGGCTGCCAGTTCCACCCAGAATTCCGCTCTCGGCCGATGGTCCCGCATCCTCTTTTCGAGTCCTTCATCGGCGCCTGCCTGAAGCAGCGGGGAGAGAAATAGCATGGTTCGCGAAGTTGCAGTCGGCAACACGGTTTTCGGCGCTTCTCGCCCCTTGGTGCTGATCGCCGGTCCGTGCGTGGTCGAGGAGGAAGCCCTCACGCTGCGCATCGCCGGTTTTCTCAAGCGGCTGACCGCGGACCTGGGTATCGGTCTGGTGTTCAAGGCCTCCTTCGACAAGGCGAACCGCACCTCGGGCGGCTCTTTTCGCGGGCCGGGAATGGCCGAAGGTCTGCGCATCCTGGCGAAGGTCAAAGCCGAATTCGAGCTGCCGGTCGTTTCCGACATCCATGAAATCACGCAGATCGCTGCGGCGGCCGAGGTTCTCGATATCCTGCAGATTCCCGCTTTTCTCTCGCGGCAGACCGACCTGCTCATCGCCGCCGCTCGCAGCGGCCGGGCGGTCAATGTCAAAAAAGGGCAGTTTCTTGCCCCGTGGGACATGCGTAACGCCGTTGGCAAGATCGAGGCGGCGGGCAACCGGCAAATTCTGCTCACCGAGCGCGGCGCTTCTTTCGGTTACAATAATCTGGTGGTCGACATGCGTTCGCTGCCGATTATGCGCGAGACCGGCTGCCCGGTGGTTTTCGACGCGACCCACTCGGTGCAACTTCCCGGCGGCGCCGGAACGTCTTCCGGCGGACAGCGCCAGTATGTGGGGGCGCTGTCGCGGGCGGCGGCGGCGGTGGGAATCGATGGTCTGTTCTGGGAGGTGCACGAGGACCCGGAAAAAGCCCTCTGCGACGGACCCAACTCCCTTTACCTCAAGGATCTCAAAGGGATGCTGGAGGAAGTTCTGGCCATCGATGCTGTTGTTAAGGGTCGGAAACTGTGATCCGTGATCCGCATTTAAACTGAAAATTGGTAGCTGAAAGCTTACTTAAATGATCGAAACAGCCAAACGAGTTTTAAAAATTGAAGCCGAGGCGGTGCTTGCTTTGGCCGAGCGCCTCGACAACAGCTTTATCGAGGCGGTCGAGGTGGTCTTTGCCGGTAAGGGGCGGGTGGTGATCACCGGCATGGGCAAGTCCGGGCTGATCTGTCAGAAGATCGCCGCCACCCTCGCTTCGACCGGCACTCCTGCTTTGTTTCTGCATCCGGCCGAGGGAATTCACGGCGATTTGGGCATGCTGATGAAGGGCGATGTCGTCATTGCCGTTTCCAACTCGGGAACAACGGAAGAGATTGTGCGCATCCTGCCGGTGATCAAGCGCATGGGCTTGCCTTTGATCGCCATGACCGGCAACCGCAATTCCCCCTTAGCCCGCGCCGGCGATGTTTTTCTCGATATTTCCATCCGCGAAGAAGCATGCCCGCTGGGTCTTGCCCCCACCGCCAGCACCACGGTGACGCTCGCCCTGGGCGACGCTCTCGCCGTGGCCCTGCTCGAAAAGCGTGGTTTCAAGGAGGAGGATTTCGCCCTTTTTCACCCCGGCGGAGCGCTCGGTCGCCGATTGCTCCTGCGGGTGGAGGATCTGATGCATACTGGAGAGGCGCTCCCGATGGTGCATCTGGCCACGCCTCTGAAGGAAGCGCTGTTCGAAATCACCAGCAAAAAACTCGGCATCACCGGCGTGCGGGATGAAGCCGGCGTGCTCGTTGGCGTCTTCACCGATGGCGACTTGCGCCGAGCCATCGAAAAGGGCTTTGAGGTGTTTAATCGCCCCATCGGGGAGGTGATGAGCCGCAATCCGAAGCGCATCCTCGACAGCAATCTGGCGGCCAAAGCGTTGCAGCGGATGGAGGAGCATACGGTCACTTCGCTGTTTGTCTTCGCAACCGACGAGAGTCTGGTTCCGATCGGCATCATTCATTTGCACGATTTGCTCAAGGCGGGGGTGGTCTGATGCAGGAGCGCTTGCAGCGGCTGAAGGTGTTTCTTTTCGATGTCGATGGCGTTCTGACCGACGGGCGGATTATTTTCGACAACAACGGGGTGGAAACCAAAGCGTTCGATGTCAAGGACGGCCACGGTCTGAAGCTGTTGCAGCGGGCCGGAGTGCGTCTGGGGATCATTACCGGCCGTCAGTCGGAGGTGACCAGGGAACGGGCGCGGGAACTCGGTATCGACATTGTTTTTCAGGGGGTGCGGGATAAACTGGTTCCTTATCTGGAGTTGCTGCAAAGCCTCCAGGTAACCGATGCGGAAGTGGGCTACATGGGCGACGATCTGGTCGATCTGCCGGTGCTGCGGCGGGTCGGTTTTTCCGCCACTGTCGCCGATGCCGTCGAGGAGGTTAAACCGCACGTCCATTATGTCACCGCCCGGCCCGGAGGCCGTGGCGCCGTGCGGGAAGTCTGCGACCTGATTCTCAAGGGCAGCGATAAATGGCCCCTGGTGACCGCCCGGTATTTTGGCGGCGAGTAGTTATTCAATTCTCATGCCAACCCATGATTTGGCGCTTTACACCCCCGCAACCCAATGTTATACTGACCCATGCCTGTAAAGCTAAATGCCCGTAACGTAATTGGTTTTTCCATCCTTATCCTGGCCGGGGCGCTGGTTGCCCTGGTGGCCAGAAACTTCACCGGATCGCTCCCCGGCGAGACCACAACCCTCGAAGCCTTGCCGGGCAACGTCGATCTTGCGCTGAAAGAAATCAGTTACACCGAAACCAGCGGCGGCATCCGGCGCTGGACCCTTGTCGCCGACTCGGCGGCGCACAGCATCGGCGAGGGGACTACGCGGATTGAAAATATCCGCATGACCTTTTACGACGTCGATGGCCTGGGGGATTTGACGCTGACGGCCAACGAGGGGAATTTGAATTCGGTGTCCCGCGAAGTATCGGTCGGAGGAGATGTCGTGGTGAAAAGTCCCAAGGGATACGTTCTTTATACCGACTGGCTGCATTACCGGGAAAGCGACCGGATGGTCCGCACCGATGCGCCGGTGCGACTTGTTTCCGATTCGATGGAGATCACCGGCACCGGTATGTCGCTCAACGTTGGCGATCATTCCGTGGTTCTTCTTAACGATGTCAAAGCGCACATCGCATCTTTCAGGAAAGCCGCCGGATGACGCGCCCCTCTTTTTTTCTCTTTCTCTTGTTTCTGCTTGCCTTCGCCACCCCCTCTCCGGCAACCGACAGCAAGGCCGATCCCACAGAACCGATCGATATCGTTTCCGATCGCCTGGAGGCCGACGATGCGGCGCGGCAGATTCGTTTTCTTGGCCATGTGGTGGCCAAACAGGGCGAAGTGACTCTTCACGCCCGGGAGATGACTGTGTTTTTACAGGCCGAAGGGCGGGAGATTGATCGCATCGAAGCGCTTGGCGAGGTGCGGATCCTTCAGGGAGAGCGGGTCGCAACGGGGGAAAAGGGCATTTTTTCCAACCGGGAAAGAAAGATTACTTTGACCGGCGCACCGCAGGTGCATCAGGGAAAAGATGTGGTGACCGGCGACGAAATCGTGGTCTTTCTCAACGAGGAAAAGAGCATCGTCAAAAGCGGCGACGGCAACCGCGTCCGGGCCATCTTCCATCCGAAGGACAAGAATGCATCCGGGGGGCAACCGTGATTCGGAAGCTGAGTGCTCGCGGCTTATGTAAAAACTATAAAGGGCGCCAAGTCGTTCAAAGTGTGGATCTGGACGTCGCCTCCGGCGAGGTTATCGGTCTTCTCGGCCCGAACGGGGCCGGGAAAACGACTTCTTTCTACATGGTGGTGGGGCTGGTGCGCCCCGATCGCGGTCGGGTCGTTCTCGACGAACTCGATCTGACCACTCTGCCGATGTACAAGCGGGCCAAGGCCGGCATTTCCTATTTGCCGCAAGAACCCTCTATTTTTCGCAAACTGTCGACCGAAGAGAATCTGCTTGCGATTCTGGAGACTCTCGGCTTGTCGAAGGCCGAAAAAAAACAGCGCAAGGACAAATTGCTGGAGGATTTTCGCCTGACCCATGTCGCCCGCTCGCCGGGCTATGCTCTTTCGGGCGGGGAGCGTCGCCGGGTCGAAATTGCCCGCGCCCTGGTGATTGAACCCGCTTTTATCCTGCTCGATGAACCGTTTGCGGGCATCGACCCGATTGCGGTCATGGACATCCAAAGCATCATTGTGCAACTGAAAAGCCAAGGTATCGGCATTCTCATATCCGATCATAATGTGCGAGAAACCCTGGGCGTTTGCGACAAAGCCTATATTCTCAACGAAGGGCAGATCCTTGAATTCGGCGAGCCGGCGTGTATTGCCGCCAGCCCGCGGGCGAGAGCGATCTACCTTGGAGAAAAATTCAGCTTGTGACTTTTTGGCGCCCCATGGACCAATCAAAAGAGTGATGATATACGCATGGCATTAGAAATCCGGCAACAACTTAAATTAAGTCAGCAGTTGGTGATGACTCCGCAGCTGCAGCAGGCGATCAAATTGCTGCAGCTCTCCCGGATGGAACTGGCGGATGTCATTCAGCAGGAGCTTGAGGAAAATCCTATTCTCGAAGAAGGGGCCGATGCTCAGGACGAGCAAGAGCCGCAACAGGAGGCAAGCACCTTCGAGGACGAGACGCCCGTTGTTGTGGAGGAACTCAAAGAAGTCAAGGGGGACGGCGAGGGGCTGAACGATATCGACTGGCAGACCTATCTGGAGGGATATAGCCTCGGTGGGACTACGGCCGATTCCTACGAAGAGGATGAAGAAAGACCCTCCTTTGAAAATCTCCTCACGCGCAAGAGCACGCTTTTCGATCATTTGATGTGGCAACTCAATCTTTCCCGCCTGGGCGAACAACAACGCCATATCGCCGGCGAGATAATCGGCAACATCGATGAGAACGGCTACCTGCAGGCCGATCTGGATGAGATCGCCACTGCAACCGGTGTTTCTCCCCAAGCGGTCTGCGAAGTCCTGGCGATTGTGCAGGAATTCGATCCGCCCGGGATCGCCTCCCGCAATCTGCAGGAATGCCTTCTGCGCCAGGCCAAAATCCTCGGCATGGAGGGATCGCTGGTCGAAACCATTCTTCGCCAACATATCGCCGATTTGGAAACACGCCGTTATCAGGCGATCGCCAAGGCGCAGGGGGTTTCCCTTGACGAGGTGCTGGCCGCCGCGAAACTCATTTCCACCTTCGATCCCCGGCCCGGGCTCCCCTATGGCCAGGAGGATGTGCATTACATCATTCCCGACATCTTTGTCCATAAAATCGGCGAGGAGTATGTCGTTGTCCTCAATGATGAAGGCCTGCCCAATTTGCGGATCAATTCCTTTTATCGCAATGCTTTGGCCAAGGGCAGTCGAGTGGACCCGAAAGCAGGCGAATATATTCAGGAAAAGCTCCGTGGAGCGGTATGGCTGATCAAGAGCATTCACCAGCGGCAACGAACCATTTATCGGGTGACCAAAAGCATCGTTAAATTCCAGCGCGATTTTTTCGACAAAGGGATCGCTTTTCTCAAACCCCTGGTCCTGCGCGATGTGGCCGAAGATATCGAAATGCACGAGTCCACCATCAGCCGGGTGACGACGAACAAATATGTGCAGACGCCCCAAGGGCTATTCGAGTTGAAGTTTTTTTTCAACAGCGGTATAAACACAACCGAAGGCGATTCCCTTGCCTCCGAAAGCGTCAAGAACAAAATACGCGAAATCATTGGCGCGGAGAACAACAAGAAACCTTTCTCCGACCAGAAAATCGTCGAAATCCTCCGGGAGCACGGGATTGAAATCGCCCGCCGCACGGTCACCAAATATCGCGAAATGCTCCACATCGGTTCATCTACCGAGCGCAAGCGCTTTTTTTAATGGCTACGATTGGCCACCTGTGGCCGGTCCGTTTATAATCCGATCACCGGAGTCGACCAACCCGAAAGGGGATTACCAGGAGGAAATATGCAGATAGCCGTTACATTCCGTCACATGGAAGCCAGTGAGCCAATTCGCGCCTATGCGGAAGAAAAAGTCGCCAGGGTCAAAAAATACATCGAAGAACCGATTGATGCGCAGGTGGTTTTCTCTGTCGAAAAGAAAATCCGACACAATGCCGAGGTGACGATCGTCGCCAAGGGGATCACCATCAAAGGCTCCGAAGAAACAAACGACATGTATGCGGCCATCGATGCGGTGGTCGACAAAATCGAACGTCAGCTCAAACGCTACAAGGAAAAGCTGAAAAACCATAAACCGTCCAGCGGGCGCGAGCGCATGCTGGAGAAGAGCGTGGTGTCCGCCGAGAGTCTGGAAAGCGGGCAAACCCCTTCCATTATTCCCAGCCGCAGTTTCGAGGTGAAACCGATGTCGGTGGAAGAAGCGGTTATGCAGATGGAACTGCTGCACAAGGACTTTCTTGTTTTCACCGATGACCGGACGGACGATATCAACGTTGTTTACCGGCGCAAGGACGGTAATTACGGTTTGATCATTCCGCAGGCGAAATGATCGCCACTTAGTCGATTCCCGCAGGGGGAGAACCTTCCCCCTGCGGCCTCCATTCAGGATTTGACAACTGACTACCTCATGAAAATTTCGGATCTACTGAACGCCACCGCCATTGCCGCCGACCTCAAAGCAAATTCAAAAAACGAGGTGTTAGCCGAGCTGACCGATGCCATGTTGCGGGTCGAAGGTAAATTAGACCGCGACGAAGTCATCCGGGTGCTGCAGGACCGCGAGCGCCTCGGCAGCACGGGAATCGGCGAGGGCGTGGCGATTCCCCACGGCAAGTTGAAAACCCTCGATTCCCTGATCATTTCCTTCGGCCGCAGCCGGGGCGGGATCGATTTCGACTCGATGGATGGCCGGCCGACGCATCTTTTTTTCCTGCTGATTGCGCCAGAGGAATCGGTGGGAGTCCACTTGAAAATGCTGGCCCGTATTTCCAAGTTGCTGAAAAATCCGGCCGTGCGGCAAAGGCTGCTGGATGCCGACGGGGGCGAGGCGATCTATCGGATCATCGCTGAGGAAGAAGAAAGTCTCTAAGGGGGCTTATGGGCGGAATCAGTATCCAAGAATTGCTGGCCGAGCGGGAAGCTGGACTGGACCTTGAATTATTGGCCGGCGAGCGCGGCCTGGAAAAGACGGTGCTGGTGCCGCGCATCCAGAAGCCCGGTCTTGCCTTGGCTGGATACTCTTTCAACCTGCATCCCGACCGGATTCAGGTGCTTGGCTCCACCGAATTAAGTTATCTCAGCCATTTGCCCGCCGAAAAGGCCGAGGAGAACCTGCGCCAGATCTGCGCTCTCGATCTTTCCTGCCTGATTATTACCAAAGGGCAGGATCCCCCCGAATTTCTCTTGCGCGAGACCGAACGCAAAGCCATTCCGCTTTTGCGCACCCATCATCAGAGCTCTGTTTTCATTTCACTGGTCACCAAGTTTCTCGAAGAACGCCTGCTCCCCTCCACCACGATTCATGGCGTTCTGGTTGACGTTCTTGGCGTGGGCGTTTTGCTGCTGGGCAAAAGTGGCATCGGCAAAAGCGAGTGCGCTCTCGATCTGGTATTGCGCGGACATCGCCTGGTGGCCGACGATATTGTCCGCGTCCGCATGAAGCTGCCTGCCGTTATTTTTGGGGAAGGCATGGATCTGCTTCATTACCATATGGAAATCCGCGGGCTCGGGATAATCAACATCAAGCACCTTTTCGGCGTGGCGGCTATTCGTGAACGCAAGAAAATAGATCTGGCGGTCGAACTCCAGGAATGGGATGCGACCTGTGAATACGATCGGCTGGGACTGGAGGAGGAAAAATACGCTCTTCTCGGACTGGAGATTCCGCTGTTGCGAATTCCCGTGCGGCCCGGCCGCAACATCACGACCATTGTCGAGGTTGCCGCGCGCAACCAATTGCTCAAAGAGATGGGTTACCACAGCGCCATGGAATTCCAGGACCGGTTGGAAAAACGCATGGCCGAGACGGCCCGTCTGCATTCGCACCTCATCATCGGGGACAACCTCGAATGAACGCCATGCGTCTGGTCATATTGACGGGCCTCTCCGGTTCGGGTAAAAGCACCGCCGCCCGCGCCCTGGAGGACGAGGGTTTCTTTGTCGTCGACAACCTGCCCATTGCCCTGCTCCCCCGCCTGCTTGAAATGACCGGCCAGGGGACTCGGGAAAATGCACAGGTCGCCATCGTCCTTGATATCCGCAACCGCGCTTTTCTCGTCGGCTGGGATGCTATTTTGCAGACGGTGCGCGAGCTTGGGCACGAGATCGAAATTTATTTCTTCGATGCCTCCGATGAAGATCTGATCCGGCGTTATTCGGAGACGCGCCGGCGCCATCCGCTGGTCCAGGCGGAAGGGGTGCCTTCCGCGATCGCCCGCGAGCGCGAATTGTTGACGGGGCTGCGCCGGGCGGCAACCGCTATTTTCGATTCTTCCGGTCTGACCGTGCATCAGCTGCGGCGCAAGGTGATCGCCTATGCGCATGGCGTCGAAGTGCAGCCCCCGTCCATGGTGGTTCGTCTCCAATCGTTTGGTTACCGCCACGGCATCCCCGCCGATTCCGATCTGCTCTTTGATGTCCGTTTTCTTCCCAATCCCCATTTTATCCCGGAATTGAAGCCGCTGACCGGGCTTGATCGGGCGGTGTATGGTTACGTTCTCGCCCAGTCGGCCTGCGCTGACTTCCTGCGCCATTGCCGGGATCTGTTGCAATTTCTGCTGCCCCATTACCAGCGGGAGGGAAAAAGCTATCTGACCATCGGCATCGGTTGTACAGGGGGGCGGCATCGAAGCGTCGCCATTGTCGAAGCATTACGTCCCGGTCTGGTCGCCGAGGGAACTACTTTGGAAGTCATTCACCGGGATATTGCCAAAGGATAGATTATGATTGGTTTGGTCATCGCCACCCATTCCCGTTTGGCGGAGGAATTTCTCAAAGCCGCCGAAATGATCATCGGGCCGCTGCGCAATGTGCAAGCGATCTGCATCCAGGCGGAGGACAGTGTTGAGCAGATCCGCACCAATCTGACTGCTGCCATGGAAGAGGCCGGCCGCGACGGCGAAGGGGTTGTTATCATGACCGACATGTTCGGCGGCACTCCGGCCAACCTCAGTCTTTCCTTCCTCGACCCCCAGCGGGTTGAGGTGCTGACCGGCGTCAACCTGCCGATGGTGCTCAAGTTCTTTAACACCCAGGAGGAACTCGCCCTGCCGGAGCTGGCAGCCATTCTCAAGTCGTACGGACAACAGAGCATCTCGCTGGCCAGCGAGTTTCTACAGAAATAATCCTGCCGCGGATAAAGTATGAGCATCGTTCTCACCCGAATCGACAACCGCTTGATTCACGGGCAAGTTCTTGAGGCTTGGGTCCCTGCGGTTCGCGCCAACTGCATCGTCGTCGTCAACGACCAGATTGCCGACGGGACGTTTCAGCGCGTGTTGATGGAAGCGGCGGTGCCGCGCAATATCCGGGTCCATATTGTATCTCTCGCCGGTGCGCAAGAGGTTTTTTCTTCCCCTGAAGTCGCTGGTTGCCGGGTTCTGCTGTTGTTTGCCAACGCGGCCGACGCGCTTCGCGCGCATCGGACGGGGGTTCCATATTCCGACTTGAACCTGGGAAATATGCATGGTGGCGAGGGAAAATTGCGTTTGAGCTGCACGCTGGCCCTCGATCCTGCCGATATTGAAAATCTCAAAACCTTGGAGACGTCCGGGGTGCGCATCGTTGCGCAATGCATACCCTCCGACCGGCAGCAGGATTGGCACAAATTGATCCGCCGGGAGGACGGCTGAGCATGTTGGCCGCCGACTATTTTTTGGCTGGGGCGGTTTCTCTGGTCGCGGGGCTCGATCGTACGGCGGCTTTTCAATTTATGCTGTCGCGCCCTATCGTCGCCGCTCCGCTGACTGGTTGGGTTCTGGGGGCGCCGGCGACAGGCATGCAGGTAGGAATCTTGATCGAGTTGCTTTGGCTGGGAAGATTGCCCATCGGGGCAGCCATCCCGCCCGACGATACCCAGGTGGCGGTTGGCGCAACGGCTTTGGCCATCGGACTGGGCTCTTTTCTCGGACTGGCCGGAGTGCCATTTACCTTGCTGGCGGTGTTCACGGCATTGCCGATCGGCAAGATCGGCCAGGTTTTCGAACGCCTGGTGCGCCAACGCAATGTGCGTCTCACGCAAAGGGCCGAACTGGCTTTGGCCGAGGGACGGTTGCGGGGCATCGAGGCCGAGCACCTGTGGGGGTTGTCCCATTTTGCCCTCGCCTCCCTGGCCACCTACAGTGTCATTGTTGGCGCCGGGTCTATAATCCTCTATTTTCTGGCGCCCCTGCTGATTGAACCGGTGTCCGAAGTGGCGGGCTGGTTCCGCTTGCTCTTTGTCCTGATCGGCACCGCGGTTATTCTCGCCACCATGAACGTAAGTCGCGCCATGTCCCTGTTCGGCGCCTCTTTCGCCACCGCTTTTCTGATGCTGTGGCTGTTGTGAGGAGCATGGAAGAGCGCGTGTTGCCTAGAAAACTGCTGGGTCTGATCCTGCTGCGCACTTTTTTTCTCCAGGCCAGCTGGAATTTCGAGAAACTGCAGAATCTCGGGTTTTTCTACGTTCTCGCTCCGGCCTTGCGGTTTTTCTACACGGGGGATGATCTTTCCGCCGCTTGCCGCAGGCATCTTGAGTATTTCAACACCCATCCCTATATGGCTTCGCCGGTTGTCGGATCGGTTCTCGCCCTGGAAGAAAAGAACTGCCGGGGGGAAAAAAGCTATCTCGGGATCCAGGAATTCAAGCGGATGGTGATGGCGCCCTATGCCGCCATGGGAGATGCCTTTTTTTGGGGTGGCGTGCGTCCGGCCGCCGCTGGGGTTTCCCTGTTTTTCGCCATTCGCGGCTCCTATTGGGCGCCGGTGATCTTCCTCGTGCTGTACAATGTTCCGCACCTTTATTTCCGGACGGTCGGCCTTTTTCAGGGGTATGCCCGGGGGTTGAAGGTTGTTGAACTACTGCAACGTCGACGATTGCCCGATATGGCGATTCGCATTAAAGAAGGAACCGTTGTCCTCCTCGGAGGCCTTTGCGCGTATCTGACTTTTTTCACCCTGCGGGAGGAGTCCGTGCCGGCCGGATGGGGATTTGCCGCCGCTCCCGCCGCACTTCTGGTCGGGCGGCTGGTGCATCGGGGCATCTCCCCCCTTCTCCAGGTTTTTATCGCTGCCACGCTGCTGTTGACGCTGAACCGGATTTTCTGAAGGGGTGATGAATGATTCGTCGGGAACACGTGATAAAAAATCGTCTCGGTTTGCACGCGCGAGCCGCCGCACAACTGGTCAAGACGGCCAATCGCTTCCGTTCTGAAATTTTCATTGAAAAAGAAGGAATCGAGGTGAATGGTAAAAGCATCATGGGGCTGCTGATGTTGGCGGCGCCACAAGGTTCGCGCATTTCGGTTTCGGTCGCTGGCGACGATGCCGATCAGGCGATTCAGGCCATTGGACAATTGATCGATGACGGCTTCGGAGAACAGTAATATTCCTGGCGATACCTTTCTCATCGGTATCGGCGTTTCCCCCGGAATCGCCATCGGTGAAGCGTATCTGGTCAACCGTGTCCGAATGGCGGCGGTGGAGCGGCCGATTGCGCCCGAAGAAGTAGCCGGGGAAAAGGATAATTTTCTTAAGGCGGTCCAGATCTCGCGAAGACAACTCGAAGAGGTCAAAGCCGGCGTTTCCGATCAGCAGTTTGCCGAGCATTTGTATATCATCGATACCCATCTCCTGATATTGGAGGACGAAATGCTGATCGGCGAAACCTGCGCTCTCATTGAAAACGAGCAGGTGAATGCCGAAGGCGCGCTGAAACGGGTTTTGCGCAAGTTCCGCAGGATTTTCGACAGTATCGAAGACGAATACCTGCGGGAGCGCCGTTCCGACGTCGATTCCGTCGGCGATCGTCTCCTGCGCAATCTCATGGGGGAGGCCCAGCAATCGCTTTCGGAAGTCGAGCTTCCGTCCATCATTGTCGCCCACGATTTTTCTCCGGCCGACACCATGCAAATGGATAAGGCGAAAATCCTCGGTTTTCTCACCGATGTCGGGGGCCGCACCTCGCATTCGGCAATTTTAAGCCGATCTCTGGGAATCCCGGCCGTTGTAGGGCTCGAAACCATTTCTTCCATGGTGCCCGGAGGCACGCCGCTGATTATCGACGGCGCCACCGGCACAGTGATCATCAAACCGTCGGACGAGACCATCCGTGAATACCGCCTGCGCAAACAGTCCTACGAGTACCAGGAAAAGGAATTATTGTCGTATTGCAATCTGCGTGCGGAGACACGCGATGGTTATCACCTAGCCCTGCGCAGCAATGTCGAGGTGGCGAGCGAAGCCTTGCAGGTGAACCAGTACGGCGGCGAAGGCATCGGTCTTTTCCGCACCGAATTCCTTTTCATGAATCGCCTTACTCCGCCTTCCGAGGAAGAGCAGTTCCAGATTTATAAGGACATTGTCGAAAGTGTTGCCCCGCATCCGGTAACTATTCGCACCCTTGATGTCGGCGGCGATAAATTCGTGGCCGAAATCAATCTCGCCGATGAGGCGAATCCAGCCATGGGTCTGCGCGGTATCCGGTTCTCCCTGAAGGAGGGGCGTTTGCTGAAGGTCCAGCTGCGCGCCATTCTTCGCGCCAGCGCATTCGGCCGGGTGCGCATCATGTTTCCCCTCATCTCCGGGGTGGCGGAGGTTCGCGCCTGCCGGCAATATCTGGCGGAGGCCCAAGGCGAGTTGCAGGCGGAGGGGGCCGCTTTTGATTCGCAGGTTGCCATCGGCATCATGATCGAGACCCCGGCCGCTACGCTGATCGCCGACTCGCTGGCGAAAGAGGTGGATTTTTTTTCCGTCGGCACCAACGATCTTATTCAGTACTGTCTGGCGGTTGATCGCGGCAACGAGCATGTCGCTTATCTTTATGATCCGCTGCATCCCGCTATTCTCAAAGCTTTGCGCATGATTTGCGAGGCGGCCCGAAATGGCCGCATTGCCGTCGGCATCTGCGGTGAAATGGCCAGCGAGCCTTTATACGCTCTGGTCCTGCTCGGCCTCGGGTTCCATGAGCTTTCGATGAACGCTCCGGCCATTCCCCGCGTCAAGCGCATTCTCCGCCAGGGGCAGCTGAGTGACGGCGAGGCGTTGGTTGCAAGGTTATTGCAATTTTCCACCGCCAGTGAAATTACCCAGTGTCTGGAAGAAGAAATGGGGCGGCGTTTTCCCGATCTGTTCCCAGCGCCGTCCTTCTAATGGGCCCTTTTTCTTGACAGGAATGGGTCTTCCCATTAAAGTTCCTCTTTTCGATCTACACCAGTCATTATCAACGCACAGGAGGACCGCATTTCATGGCCATGACCGAATTCCTTTTCACCTCGGAGTCCGTGACCGAAGGTCATCCCGACAAGGTTGCCGACCAGGTTTCTGATTCTATTCTTGACGCCATCCTCGTTCAGGATCCAAAGGCCCGAGTGGCCTGTGAAACCTTGGTGACCACGGGCATGGCGATGATTGCCGGGGAAATTACCACCACCGCGCGTCTTGATTATCCGGAAATCGTTCGCCAGACGATCCGCGACATCGGCTACGAAGATTCCGCCATGGGATTCGATTGGGAAACCTGCGCCGTGCTGACCGCCATCGATCGCCAGTCCCCCGACATTTCGCAGGGAGTGACGGAAGGGGAGGGGCTGTTCAGGGATCAAGGCGCCGGTGACCAAGGTCTGATGTTCGGTTATGCCTGCAACGAAACCGCCGAGCTGATGCCGATGCCGATCACCTTCGCCCATAAGCTCACCAAGCGTCTGGCCGAAGTTCGCAAAAGCGGCATGTTGCCTTTTCTCCGCCCCGATGGTAAATCCCAGGTCTCCATCCAGTACATCAACGACAAGCCGATCCGGGTCGATGCCGTGGTCGTCTCTTCCCAGCATTCTCCTGATGTAAAATACGCAACACTGAAGGAGGCAATCATCGAAGAGGTGGTGCGGCATATTATTCCCACCGAGCTGCTCGATGAAAACACCAAGTACTTCATCAACCCCACGGGACGCTTCGTGGTGGGCGGGCCGATGGGGGATTGCGGTCTGACCGGTCGCAAAATCATCGTCGACACGTATGGCGGCCAGGGATCGCATGGCGGCGGCGCTTTCTCCGGCAAGGACCCTTCAAAGGTCGACCGCAGCGCCTCCTACATGGCGCGTTATGTGGCCAAGAATATCGTCGCCGCCGGCATTGCCAACAAATGCGAAGTGCAGGTGGCTTACGCAATCGGCGTTGCCGAACCGGTTTCCGTGATGATCAACACCTTCGGCACCGGAAAAATCCCGTCCAACGATATCGCGCGCATCGCCCGGGAGGAATTCGACATGCGGCCGCGAGCGATTATCGAAACTCTCGATCTTCTGCGCCCCATTTACCGGCAGACTGCCGCCTACGGCCACTTCGGCCGTGAACTCCCGGAGTTCACCTGGGAGCGCACCGACCGCGTCGCATCCCTGCGGCGGCGGGCAGGAATTTAAGAGAATGCTTCGAGGCGGGCCGCAAGGCCCGCCTTTCTTGCAACCAGCGATGGCTTCCTCCAGATCCCCCGAATTATCGATAATCGTACCGGTGCTGCATGAAATCGCCATTCTTCCGGCACTGTTCCACACCCTCGCCGGCCAGCGGCGGATTGACTTCGAGCTGATTCTGAGCGATGGCGGATCCGCCGACGGGACATGGGAAAGAGCCCGGATTTTAGCCCGGGAGAACTCTTTTCCCTGCCGGGTTATCGAGGCGGAAAGGGGCCGGGGACGGCAATTGAATGCCGGCGCCGCTGTGGCTCGCGGCGATTGCCTCCTTTTCCTGCACGCCGATTCGGACTTTGCCGACCCCCTTGCCTTGTGCAAAGGTTTGGCCGCTTTGCGCGAACGAGTCCGCCAGCGCGCCGATGAACGTGTCGCGGGACGTTTTGCTCTGCGTTTCCGCGGCTCCTCTCAGCAGCCCTCCCTGGCCTACTATTTCTACGAAAACAAGGCACGCCTGAATCGGCCCGGCTGCATTCATGGCGATCAGGGATTTTTTTTAACGCCCGCCTATTTTCATGAACTTGGCGGTTTTGATTCCCGTCTGCCCATTCTCGAGGATGATCGTCTGGCGGCCCAGGTGTTTAAAACCGGCGAGTGGCTGCTGCTGCCGGCGGAAATTTTTTCTTCGGCCCGCCGCTTTGAATCGGAGGGGCTGCGTCAGCGGCAGACCTTGAATGCGCTTTTGACCAATTTTGCCGATATCGGCTGGGAGGATTACTTTCTTTCCGCGACTTCTATATATCGGCGGCAAAATCGGACCAAGCCCCTTTCGCTCTATCCTTATTTTGCCCAAGTCCGCACCTTGCTGAAGGGTTTCAGTGGCCAGCAACGGCTGAATTTCTGGTATCGCACCGGCGCATTTGTTCGTGCCAACGCCTGGCAAATTTCCTTGTTCATCGATGTGCGGCACAATTTTTCCCGGCATCTGCCCGTTGGCCAGGGTGCTCTGCGGCGCCTTCGGTTTTATGATCGTTGGCTGGAGCCGGTTATCGATCATCCCCCCGGGCGTTTGGCCGCTGGCGTGCTTACCTGGATCTGGTTTCACCTGAGCCTTTGGCAATTGCGCCGGGGGGTGAAAATAACTTCGCTTCGGCAAGGAGTGGCAAACGGAACCGGCGACGATTGAATCGGGCCGTGCCATCCCTCTGCCGCGCACCTGGGTATTCGGTTGCCGGAGAGCGGCTGCAAAATCATTGAGTCGCCTCGTTTGCCCGGTCCTGCAGCTCTGTTACAATAGGAGTTGCCGATCAAGTGAAAGGGGGTCGAGATGAGACGATCTGTTCTCTTTACAGCCATTGCCTGCCTTTTGTCCCTGCTGCTGTTTTCCTGTGCCAGATACCGATCCCAGGAAGTCTCCTTCCGCCATCCATCGGCTTACCCGGGCATGCAAGTTGTGGCCGGCGCGCAGATTGCCGCCGAGGATTACGCGGACAAATCTTCGGCGAAAGAGGCCTTCGGCTTCGATATCCGCGGAGTCGGCCTTTTGCCGGTGCAAGTGATTATCGATAACGGCGGTCCCCATCCCCTTTCGATCGTGCCGGAGCAGACCTTTCTCATCGGCGAAGAGGGCAAGCTCTGGAATCTGCTCGACCGGCGCACCGCCTATGAAAGGGTGGAGAGCAGCACCGAATATGCGCGCATTGCCGGTGGCGCCGGCCGCCGTTCGGTTCTCGGCGCGGCTGGTGGAGCACTGGTCGGCGCGGCGCTGGGGGTGCTTTCGGGTGAAAATGTCGGAACGGCGGCAACCAAAGGCGCCGCAGTGGGCGCCGCCGGTGGCGCTGTGCTGGGCGGTGTCGAAGCGGGCGCAACTCCCGATGCCGAGCGCCGGATCGCCCGCGACCTGGCTGGAAAGGAGTTGGAGAACCGCACGATTTCCTCCGGATCGCTGGCCCGTGGCTTTCTCTTCTTCCCCGGCGAAGCCCAGATTGCCGAACAATTGCGCCTGCAGTTGAAGGAAGAAGACACCGGCAACGTGCATACGGTGTTGTTGCCCCTGTAGGCGCAAAATTATTTATTTTTGGGAGTCAACGCGGGGCATCTGGATCGACGGATTCCCCGCTTTTTTCGTTTGACGCCGCGCAGACTGGGTGTTATATCAATGCATCCTGATATAAAAAATGCGAAGAAGTTGATATGGTTTTACAAACCCTGAAAGCATTGGCCGATCCCTCCCGATTACGGATTGTCGACGTTCTTCAACACGGCGAACTCACCGTGCAGGAATTGACAGCCATTCTCGGCATGGGGCAGTCGCGGGTGTCCCGGCATCTGAAGATCCTTGCCGGGGTCGGGATATTGGCAGTGAAGCGGCAGGGAACGTGGGCCTACTACCGATTGGCGGAGACGCCATTTTTTTCCGAGATTCGTCTGGCATTGCAAAAAAATCTGCAAACGCTCCCTGCCCATCGCGCCGATCACGACCGTTTGACCAGTATCCTTGAAACCCGCCGCCAGCGCAGTCAGCAGTTTTTTGAACAGCACGCCCGCCAATGGGACCGCCTGGCTCGAGAAGTTCTCCCTGCTGCCGACTACCGCGCCCCGTTGCTGACGGCGATCCCCGGTTGCCGGGGATTGCTTGAAGTCGGGGTAGGCACGGGTGTTTTGCTCGCCGCCCTGCGAGAAAAAGCCGAAAAGGTCATCGGGGTCGATTATTCTCCCGCCATGCTTGAGCAAGCCCGGGGGCGCATTGACGCGGAAGGCTTGACCGGTATCGATCTGCGCTTGGGAGAGATGACTCACCTGCCGCTTTCCGATGTGGCGGTCGATGCCGCCATCCTTAATATGGTTCTGCATCATGCGGCGCAGCCGGCGTCGGTACTTGTCGAGATCGCCCGTGTTTTGTCCGTCGATGGCGCCCTTGTCATTGCCGATCTGCTGCGCCACGACCGGGAATGGGTGCGGGAACGCATGGCGGATCAGTGGCTGGGATTTGAGCAGGAAGAGTTGCTGGCATGGCTTGCTTCGGCCGGGTTTTCGGCGGAAAGCTTCCAGATTGTTTCCGGTCGGCAGGAACAATTAAGTGTTTTTATTTTAAGCGCCCGTAAACGATGATTTATTTCCATTTTCAGAAAAGGAGCTTCCAAGCATGAAAAAAAATGATTTCAAGGTGCGGGATCTTGCCCTCGCCCACTGGGGACGTCTGGAAATCGAGCTTGCCGAGGTCGAGATGCCAGGATTGATGGCCCTGCGGGAGGAATATCGGGAGAAGCAGCCGTTGCGGGGCGCCCGGATCATCGGCTCTTTGCATATGACCATCCAGACGGCGGTGCTGATTGAAACGTTGACGGCCCTGGGCGCCGATGTCCGTTGGGCCTCCTGTAATATTTTCTCCACCCAGGATCAGGCGGCTGCGGCCGTGGTGGTCGGCAAAGATGGCACGCCGGAAGATCTGCGGGGGGTGCCGGTTTTCGCCTGGAAAGGGGAGACTCTGGCCGAGTATTGGTGGTGCACCGAGCAGGCGCTGACCTGGCCGGAAGGGCAATTGCCGAACATGATTCTCGACGACGGCGGAGACGCGACCATGATGGTGCTCAAGGGCGCCGAGTGGCAGGAGAAGGGAGTGCCGAGCCTTGCCGCCGATGATCCGGAGGACTGGGTGGAGCTGGTCACCTGCTTGCGGGACTCCCTTGCCGAGGGGCGCAACGACTGGCGGTCAATCGGCCATTCGATTATGGGGGTGACGGAGGAAACAACTACGGGCGTGCATCGCCTGTATCAAATGCAAAAGGAAGGCAAACTTCCCTTTCCGGCGATGAATGTCAACGATTCGGTGACCAAAAGCAAGTTCGACAACGTTTACGGCTGCCGGCACAGTCTGGTGGACGGCATCATGCGCGCCACCGATGTGATGCTCTCCGGAAAGGTTGCGGTGGTCTGCGGCTATGGGGATGTCGGCAAGGGTTGCTGTCAGTCGCTGCGTGGGCAGGGCGCCCGCGTCATCGTGACCGAAATCGATCCGATTTGCGCCTTGCAGGCCTTGATGGAAGGATATCAGGTAGCAACTTTGGACGATGTGGTGGCGGAGGCGGATATCTTTATTACCGCCACCGGCAACCGGGACGTTATCCGCGTCGAACATATGGCGCAGATGAAAAATAATGCCATTGTCGGCAACATCGGCCATTTTGATAACGAGATCGACATGGCCGCCTTGGGCAAGTTCGCCGGCATCCGCAAAATCAATATCAAGAATCCGCGAGAACACGGCAACCAGGTTGATCAGTGGGCGTTCCCCGATGGCCACGCTGTCATTGTCCTGGCAGAAGGTCGATTGCTCAACCTCGGCTGCGCCACCGGGCATCCTTCGTTCGTCATGTCCAATAGTTTCAGCAATCAGGTAATTGCCCAGATCGAATTGTTCGGCAACCGAGGCCAGTATCAAAATCAGGTTTACGTCCTGCCGAAACATCTGGACGAGAAGGTGGCGAGGCTGCACCTCGGCAAATTGGGTGGCAAGTTGACCATGCTGAGCAAAAAACAATCCGATTACCTCGGCATCCCGGTGGCGGGACCCTACAAATCGGACCATTACAGGTATTGATCGACAATCAGGCGCGCGACAAAAGGGTTGAGAATCGTATGGTCGGTTTTCAACCCTTTTTTTTGCGCGGATTCAAGGAAAGCTGGTCGGGAAGGGGGCGCTCTGCTGGCCATCGGCATTAAGCACGCGCAGGGTGAACTCGTTCGGTTCGCGGGTAACCGGATGCCGGATATAGAGCAGCGTGGTGCAATCGATGTAGCGCAGAAAATCCTGTCCCCCGAGCAGCGCCGCATGATCTGCCGGGGAGGTGATCAGGTTGCCATCGACCACCAAGGCCGAGCCGAAGAAAAAATTTTCGCCGCGAATAATCATTTCATAGGCGGTGACCTGGTCTTTTCCCATATGAACGGCGGTGATCTTCGGCGAGGAATCGACAAGCAAGGCTTGGGGCAGCGATCTTCTCCCATTGGGCTCCGCCAGTTGCACCAGATGGATTCCCCCCGCCAGGGGTGGAAGAGCGAACATCAACTCCCCGGAGTTGCCCGGCTTGGCCGGAATTGCCGCGCCATCGAGCAGAACCCGCACCTCTGCGGGGAATTCACCGCGCACAGTTATGATCCGCCCCTGTTGCAGAGAGCAGGAATCGACGGCTGTCGGAACAAGGCTGTCGATCTGTGGCACACGTTGCCCTTCATCGGTTATTGCGGCGAGGTGCGGCGGGTTTTCCGGTTTCGTGAAATCAGTTGCGGGGCCGGTGATGGCAATGGTGATATCGGGCGGGGCGGGCGCGTCCTCGGCGCCGGCAAATATTGGCAGGATAATCGCGCAGAAAAATGCCAGGAGCAAGCGGGTCATGTCGCCTCCCTTTACCGCTCCAGTATACCAAGGAAGGCGAAGTGCGCTCGAAGTCGATCATTCGCGAACCGAGAGCAGCAGCCAGAGACTGAGGAGTCCGAAGAGCAGATTGGCCGACCAGCCCGCCACCGCTGGCGGCAGTACGCTGGAATAACCGAGCGCCTGCAGCATCGATTGCAGAATGAAATAGCTGAAACCGATCGCCACACTCACCGTGATCCCCATTGCCAGGCTGGCGCCGCGGCCTTTTTGCAGGGCAAAAGGGATGCCGAGAAAGGCCAGAATGATGCAGGCGAAAGGGGTGGCCATCCGCGCCTGCAAATCGACCCGATAGCGGGTGGCGTTGTATCCTTCCGCCCGCAGTCTGTCTATCATTTCCGACAACTCACGAATCCCAAGTTCAAGATTCTTTTCACTGGGAACGGCGAAGTCGTCGGGAGTCTTCCCCAATGAAAACAACATTTCGCCATGAAGCTGTAGTCCTGTCGGTTCCCCGGTGGTTAACGCAAAGTGGCGCTCGGAAACCTGTTGAAAGAGCCATTGCTCGTTGACGTAAACGGCCTCCAGGGCATCGAGTCGGGAAGTGAGGCGGAAGGCATCGTCGGTGCGGTAGATGGTGATTCCCTTTAATGAGCGGTTTTCCGGCAGGGCCAAGCGGACATGGACGATATCCGACCCTTCGCGAAACCATACATTCTCCCGCCGCAGATTCGCTTCGGGTTTGCCCTTGACTTCGACGTCATAGATTTGGCTCATGGTGCGGGCGCTGGCCGGGACAATGAACTCACTTGCCAAAAGCAGGAATATGGACATGCCAACGGAGACGATAAGCAATGGAGCGGCAATACGCCAGAGACTGAGCCCGCCGGCCCGCATGGCGGTCAGTTCACTGGTCCGGGAAAAACCGCCCAAAGTCATGAAAACCCCCATAAGAATGGCCAAGGGGAGAACCTGGGTGATGATCAGCGGAAGTTTGCTGGTGAAGTAAAGAACGTAAAGTAAAGGCGCGGCATCGTTTTCGAGGAAGTTATCCACCTTTTCGAAAAAGTCGACAAGCAGATAAAGTCCGGAAAACGCGGCGGTCGACAGCAGGAATATCCGGCTGAAAGTGGTCAGGATGTAGCGGTCAAGGCAATTCACTTGGTTCCTTTGGCTGGCGCCCGAAGGACAGCCGCAACCAGCGAAAACAGTCGAAGGGCCGAACCAGAGATTGTTCGCGTGCGGATTGCACCAGGAGAAACAGGCCGCCGGCGCAGAAGAGCGCGTTGGGCAGCCAAAGTATCGCTGTCGGCCACCCTCCCTGGAGGGTTAATGATTCGGTGAAAGAATGCAAAAGATAATAAGCCAGAAAGACCAGCAGCCCGATGGCGAAGCCGCCCCCTCTGCCCGAACGCTGCACCCGGATGCCGAGAGGGACGGCGACCAGCGCAAACAGCAGCGGCGCCAGCGGCAGATTGAGCCTCTGATACAGTTCGGCCGTCATCTTGCGTTCATCGGCGGCGGATGATGCATAATCGCCGCGCAAAAGATCGGCGGTGCTGATCTCTTTCGCCTTCTTTGGCCGATCCGCTATGGTCTTGCGTCCCAGGTCAGGTTGATATCGTACGTGGTAAAGTTGACCGTCTGGTATTCGCCCGCCTGGACTTTTCCGGTCCGGTGAATGCTGCCGTTCTCCAGGCGCAGGCTGAGAGTCAACTTTTCCTGATTCGAAAGGATGCGGCCCTTGCGCGCCAAAATGGTCGAAGGGATGCCATCTGCCCGCTCGTCGGAGATGAACACCCCCTCCATGACTCCGGTGCGCTCGTCCACCTGGTTGGCATAGATGGTCAGACCGGCGAAATCGTCGTTGAACGTTTGCGCCTGCAGCCCGACAAAGGCATGGCTGCTGGCAATCTTGAAGATCTCGCGACGGAAAGCGGCATTGCCGGCGGGTTCGGCGGCCAGGGTGAGTGCGGCCGTTGCCATGCTGGTCACCAGGGCCAGAGCCAGAACGGGAATCAGCATTTTGTACAGGCTGATGCCGGAGGATTTCAGGGCGGTGATTTCGCTGTCGGCCGACATGCGGCCAAAGCCGAGCAAAACGCCCAGCAAAAAAGACAGCGGCAGGGTTATTACGAGAAAAGCCGGAAGCAGCGAAGTAAACAAGGTGACGATATTCGCCAAGGGAACTCCCTTGTTGATCACCATCTCCACCAACTTGAGGATGCGCCCCATGAGCAGGATGAAGGTGAAAACAAACAGGGCCAATCCGGCTGGGGCGGTGATTTCCTGCAAGATGTAACGATAGATCTGGAAGGGAGGCATGGCCGCGAATCTTATTACAATCCCTGCCTCTTGTAAACCGGAATCAGGAGATTTTCCCCTTGCCTTGGCTGGTTGCCCGTGGTATAGAAACCCGTTGCTAATTCGCACGCCCCCGGACCCGTCCGGGCGGTCCCATGCAGTGGTGCAGGGGCCCGGCGGGGTGGAACGGGGCGGAGGCAAAACCTTCGAAGGAGAAACGTACAATGGCCCAGATCACGATGAAACAACTGCTTGAAGCCGGTGTCCACTTCGGCCACCAGACCAAGCGGTGGAATCCCAAGATGAAGCCGTATATCTTTGGGGCGCGCAACGGCATCTACATCATTGATTTGCAGAAAACGGTCCGCTATTTCAAAACCGCCTACACCTTTATCAAGGAAACGGTGGAAAATGGAGAGCGGATTTTGTTTGTCGGCACCAAAAAACAGGCGCAGGATTCCATTCGCGAAGAAGCTGAGCGTGGTGGCCAGTTTTTTGTCAATAATCGCTGGCTCGGCGGCATGCTCACCAACTTCAGCACGATCAAGGGAAGCATCGACCGGCTGAAGAAACTCGAGACCATGTCCCAGGACGGCACCTATCAACTGATTACCAAGAAAGAAGCGCTGGAACTGGACCGGGAAAAGGCCAAGCTCGAGAAGAACCTCGGGGGCATCAAGGGCATGCACCGTTCGCCCGGCGCCATTTTTGTCATCGATCCGAAAAAAGAACAGATCGCTGTCAAGGAGGCGCGCAAGCTTGGGATCCCCGTTGTGGCTGTTGTTGACACCAACTGCGATCCCGAAGACGTGGATTATATCATCCCCGGCAACGACGACGCCATCCGCGCCATTCGGCTGTTTGCCGCCAAGATGGCCGATGCCTGCCTGGAGGGAGCGACTGCCCGCGAAGCTGCTCTGCGCAGCAGCGCCGAAGGCGGTGAAACAGAGGCGGTAGCGGCGGAACAAGAAGCTCCCGCCGAGGGGTCCGGCGAGGTCGCCGAGGCCTGAGCCGATAGTTTTCTGACAAAGGCGGTTCGGCTTGGACCGCCTTTGTCGTCATTTCCTGCCGAATTCGAGACTGCCAAAAAGAAATGACGGCCATGCCGTCCGATAATAGAGGGAGGTTCAACTCGTGAGCATTACCGCATCAATGGTAGCTGAGCTGCGCGCCAAAACCGGCGCCGGCATGATGGATTGCAAAAAGGCCCTCACCGAGGCTGCTGGCAATTTGGACGAAGCAGTCGATATCCTGCGTAAAAAAGGACTCTCGGCAGCGGCCAAGAAGTCGGGCCGCATTGCCGCGGAGGGCATGATCGCGGCGGCCGGCGAGGGGAACCGGGGAACGCTGGTCGAGGTCAATGCGGAGACCGATTTTGTCGCCAAAAACCAGAACTTTCAGGAGTTCGCCGCCGGTGTGGCACAGGCAGCCCTGGAAAATGCACCCGCTGATCTGGACGCCTTGCTTGCGCTGTCCTATCCGGGCAGCGGCCGCACCGTTCAGGAGGAGCAAGTCCACCAGATTGCCACTATCGGCGAGAATATCAATATAAGGCGTTTCGCCCGTTTCGAAGCAGCATCCGCCCTGGTCGCCTCTTATGTGCACGGTGCGGGAAAAATCGGGGTTCTGGTCGAGCTTGCCAATTGTAAAGCCGATGATGAACGGGCCATGACCGTCGCCCGCCAGTTGGCCATGCATGTCGCTGCCGCCAATCCCCAGTATCTGGCCCGCCAGGAAGTCCCCGCCGATGTCGTGGAAAAAGAAAAGGACATCATGCGGGTCAAGGCGAAGGAGAGCGGCAAGCCCGACAACATTATCGAGAAGATTATCGAGGGGCAGATTAACAAATTCTACGGCGATGTGTGCCTTCTCGAGCAGGCCTATGTCATCGACCCCGATCTGAAAGTACAGAAAGTTGTCGATGCACTGGCTAAGGAAGTTGGAGAAAAAATCGTGTTGACTCGCTATGCACGTTTTCAGCTTGGCGAAGGGTTGGAGAAAAAAGAAGACGATTTTGCCGCGGAAGTGGCTTCTCTTTCCAAATAAGCTCTTATCCTAATCAAGCGGCGTAATTCCATGTCAGTAGAAGCAGCAAAACCGAAATACCGCAGAGTTCTACTCAAACTGAGCGGGGAGGCGCTTGCCGGGGGGCAGGGGTACGGCATTGATCCGGAAGTCATCAGTGGCATAGCCGCTGAAATTCGGGAAGTTATCGCTCTTGGCGTACAGGTGGCCGTGGTCATCGGCGGCGGCAATATATTTCGCGGTGTAGCGGCCGCTTCGCGCGGGATGGACCGCGCCAGCGCCGACTACATGGGGATGCTGGCCACCGTTATGAACAGTTTGGCGATGCAGGATGCCCTGGAAAAGGTCAACGTCCTGACTCGGGTGCAGTCCGCGATCGAAATGCAGGAAATCGCCGAACCTTATATCCGCCGTCGCGCGGTGCGTCATCTGGAGAAGGAACGCGTTGTTATTTTCGCTGCGGGCACCGGTAATCCTTACTTTACCACCGATACCGCAGCCAGCCTGCGGGCGATGGAAATCGGCGCCGAGGTCATTCTCAAGGCCACAAAAGTTGACGGAGTTTATTCGGCAGACCCTTTCAAGAATAAAAATGCAATTAGGTATTCCAGCCTCACTTACCTGGAAGTCTTGCAAAAGGGATTGCAAGTTATGGATGCTACGGCGACATCGCTGTGCATGGACAACAACCTGCCGATCGTCATTTTTGATCTGACGCAAACGGGCAACATCAAGAGGGTCGTTCTTGGTGAACCCATCGGCACCATTGTCAAAGGAGAGTGACTGAATGGTAAAGGATCTGCTCAATAAAACCCGCGTCGGGATGGAAAGGGCCATCGACTCTCTGAAAAAAGATTTCACCAAGGTGCGAACCGGACGGGCGTCCGTGACCCTGCTTGACGATATCCGGGTCGATTATTATGGCACCCCGACTCCCCTCAATCAGTTGGGAACCATGATCGTCCCCGAGCCTCGATTAATTACGATACAGCCTTGGGAGAGAAAACTCATCCCGGAAATTGAAAAGGCTATTCTCAAATCGGATCTTGGCCTGAATCCGGTTTCCGACGGGCAGTTGGTGCGCCTTGCCATTCCGCCACTTACCGAGGAGCGCCGGCGGGAGATGGTGAAAATGACCAAAAAGATGGGGGAGGAAGCCAAGATCGCCATTCGTAACGCCCGTCGCGACGCCAATGAGGCGATGAAAAAAATGGAAAAGAACAAAGAGATTTCCGAAGACGAGTTGAAGCGGGGGGAAAAAGAGATTCAAGATCTCACTGATCTTTATATAAAGAAAACGGACGAAGTTGTGGCTGGCAAGGAAAAAGAGGTGATGGAAATCTGACATTCCATGGGCCTTCACACGCAACACTACCCAAAAAGGAGGAAAAACCTATGTCCCTGCAAATTGATGACAATTGCATCGCATGCGGATCCTGCGTCAATACCTGCCCCGTCGGCGCCATTGTAGAAGCCGGTGAAACCTACAAGATCGTCGACGACGAATGTACCGAGTGCTGTGCTTGCGTAGACAGCTGCCCCGTTTCCGCCATCATCAATCGCTGATTTTGGTAAAAGGGGGGCGCCTCTCTCGGCGCCCCCCTTTTTTTACTCTGGTGTTGCCCCGCCGGGTTGCCGGATGCGGGTTTTGGTGTTATTTTTATCTCCTCCCGATCCCATTCCGTCCCTCTCTCGAGAATCAGCAATGAGCATTCCCCGCCACTTGGCCATCATTATGGACGGCAACGGCCGCTGGGCCGAAAAACGTCAACTGCCGCGTATTCTCGGTCATCATCGAGGCGTGGAAACGGTTCAGAGCGTGGTCAAGGAATGCCGATCTTTGGGAATTCAGTATCTCACCCTTTATGCCTTCAGCTCGGAAAACTGGCGGCGTCCCGATACTGAGGTGAGCGCCCTGATGGACCTGCTCAGCCGCTATCTCCAAAGCGAACTCAAGACCATGCTTGCACGTGGCATCCGGCTGAAATTCATCGGCGAGATCGACCGGTTGCCGGCCCCAGTAAAATACGTTCTTGAAGAGACGGTCGCCCGTACCGCAGACAACAGGGAGATGACCTTGACTTTGGCACTCTCCTATGGCGCCCGCGATGAACTGGTGCGAGCGGCTCGCCGCATGGCCGGCGCGGTTCAGGCGGGGCGCCTTGCGCCGAGCGCAATCAACGATGACCTGTTCACGTCTTTTCTCGATACCGCCGGTTGTCCCGACCCGGACCTGCTTATCCGTACCAGCGGGGAGATGCGCATCAGCAACTTTCTCCTCTGGCAACTCGCCTATACGGAAATGTATTTCACCGAGGTGCTCTGGCCCGATTTCAACAGCGAGGAGTTGCATCGGGCTTTCAGGGAATTCGCTCGCCGTGAACGTCGTTTCGGTTTGACCGGCGCGCAATTGGGGGAAGAGAACTCTCCAGTTCGGGAGGACACTTATTAAAACACGAATTCTGACCGGAGCGATTCTGCTCCCCTTGTTGATTTTATTCGTACTTTTTGCCGATTTCTTTGTTTTTTCCATCCTGGTCGGCGTTATCACCGCGCTGGCTTTGATGGAATTTTATCAGATGGCAATGCCGGCGGAGCCTTATACTGAGCGCTGGCTGGCGATTGCCGCCGGCACCCTGATCCTTTTATTGATCGCATTCACCGCGCCGGCTTTGCAGGTGGCCGGAATGACTTTTCTGGTCCTGCTCTTTGCCTTGTTTTATCTTTTCTCCTATCGCGATTTGCAAACGGTGGTCGTTCGCTTGGCCCTGGTTTTTTGCGGTTTTTTTTACGTGCCGCTGCTCCTTGGACACCTCACCTTGTTGCGTTCCCTGCCATTGGGCCGGGAATGGATTTTTGCGGTGCTGCTTCTCGTTATGGCTGGCGATTCCGCTGCTTATTTTACCGGTATTCGCTTTGGTCGGCGCAAACTTTACCCGGCCATCAGCCCCAATAAGAGCATCGAGGGGGCATTGGGTGGCCTGGCGGGAAGTGTGCTTGGCATCTTTGTCGCAAAACTCACTTTTTTCGGTGAATTGCAGGTTTTTGACTGTCTTCTGCTCGGCGTCGGCGTCGGTTCTCTGGCGCAGTTGGGCGATCTTTTTGAATCGATGCTCAAGCGCAGCTTTGGGGTGAAGGATTCCGGAAAGCTGATTCCCGGACACGGTGGTCTTCTTGATCGCCTGGACAGTCTTCTTTTCGCTTTTGCGCCGGTTTATTACTATGCCCTCTGGTTTTTTCATTACTGAGACTGGTAGATTGCGAAAATGAAAAAAATTGCTCTGCTTGGCTCCACCGGCTCCATCGGCACCAGCACCCTGGAAGTTGTTGCCGAGCACTCTGATCGGTTTCAGGTTGTCACCCTGACCGCCGGCAATAATCTGGAGAAGCTGGAGCAGCAGATTCGACAATTCAGACCGCAGGCGGTCTCCGTATTGAACGCTGAGAACGCAAAGATTCTGCGTCGTCGTCTCGGCCAAGGCGCACCGGAGATTCTATATGGCATAGAAGGGCTCATCGCCTGCGCCACTGCGACTGATGCCGAACTCCTGGTCTCCGCCATTGTCGGCGCGGCCGGCCTGGTGCCGACGATGGCGGGTATTGAAGCGGGAAAGGACATTGCCCTCGCCAATAAGGAAACCCTGGTCATGGCCGGCGCCCTTGTTCTGGCGGCGGTCGCCCGCAAGGGGGTGCGTCTTTATCCCGTCGACAGCGAACATTCAGCCATTTTTCAGGTAATGGCGGGCCAGCGGCGGAAGGATATCCGTCGGCTTATCCTGACCGCTTCCGGCGGACCATTTCGCAGTCGGGCCCTGGCCGAACTGGGGAAAGTCACGCCGGCCGATGCGCTCAACCATCCAAACTGGCGCATGGGGCGCAAGATTACCATCGATTCCGCAACGATGATGAACAAGGGACTTGAAGTCATCGAGGCGCACTGGCTTTTCGACCTCCCCGCAGAGCAGATCGCCGTCCATATTCATCCGCAGAGTATTGTCCATTCCATGGTGGAGTATGTCGACGGCTCGGTCATCGCGCAAATGGGGATTCCCGACATGAAAACCCCCATTGCCTATGCCCTTTCCCACCCGGAGCGACTGCCGCTGAAACTGCCGGCTCTCGATCTCTGCGCCCTGGGAAAACTAACGTTTGAACAGCCGGATGGCCATCGTTTTGCTTGTCTTCCCCTCGCATACCAGGCGCTGGAGGCGGGGGGGGCGGCGCCGGCGGTGCTCAATGCCGCCAACGAGGTTTCGGTCGAAGCGTTTCTTGCGGGGGGAATCGGCTTCCTCGATATTCCGCACGTCATTCAAGCAACGCTCGACCGACACCATAATCATTCACCGGAGCACGTGGATGAGGTTTTGCGAGCCGATCGCTGGGCGCGCAATACCGCCCGCCGGGTGATCGACTCCATCAACTGACCGGAGGTTACATGCTGACAGTCATCGCCGGCATCATTATGCTCGGCATTCTTGTTTTTATTCATGAACTCGGTCACTTCTGCGTGGCAAAGCTTTCTGGAGTGAAGGTCCTTAAATTTTCCCTGGGATTCGGCCCCCGGCTGGTTTCCCGTCAGTGGGGCGAAACCGAGTATATGATCTGCGCCGTGCCCCTGGGGGGGTACGTTCAGATGCTTGGGGAGGGAGGCGGCGAGCAAGGCGAAGAGGCCGAAATCGCCTCGGAAGAGAAACAGCGCTCTTTCGCCGAACAATCGGTGGGCCGGCGGACGGCCATTGTTGCCGCCGGACCTTTCATGAACCTCATATTCCCTTTCCTGATTCTGCCGGTGGCCTTTCTGGTCGGCGTTCAGGTTCCCGCCTTTCTCGAACAACCCCCGTGCATCGGTTACATCGCCCCCGAATCGGTTGGCGCGCGGGCAGGCTTTCAGGCGGGCGATTGTATTGTGAACATCAACGCCGACTCCGTTGGCACCTGGACCGAGGCGAATCGAGCCTTGATCGACCACGCCGGAACGGGTCTTGAGTTCACCGTACGTCGTGATGGCGGCATGATGCAACTTGCGTTGGCCGAAGAAGAGAACAACCTGGAGGGACTGCAGTCCTTCGGCCTGCTTCCGAAGCAGGATCCGGTTATCGGCTCCCTTGCTCCAGGAATGCCGGCGCAGGCGGCGGGCGTGGAAGTTGGCGATCGCATTGTCGCCATCGATAGCACGCGGATTGCTTCCTGGTATGATCTGCGGCAGGCCATCCAGACTTCGCAGGGACAATCCCAGACATTCACTTTCCTGCGCGGCGACCGGCAATTTACCCTCGACATTCAGCCTGCGCAGGCAAAGGACAATGGCAACGATTATCTGATTGGCATCGCTCCGCAGCAGGAATCGGTGTTTAAAAGATTTGGTCCAATCGAAGCGATTGGCGCCGGATTCGAGCGGAGCTGGGAGCTTATCGAACTGACCCTGGTTTTCCTGCAAAAGATGTTTGCCGGCCATGTCTCCACCAGCAATATCGGAGGACCGATTACGGTCGTGCAGATTGCCGGCCAGGCAGCCCAGACCGATTTGGCCAGCATTCTGACAGTGCTTGCTTTTCTAAGCATCCAGCTGGGGATTCTGAACCTTTTCCCCATCCCCATTCTCGATGGCGGCCATTTGTTCTTTAACTTCTTTGAATGGGTCTTTCGTCGTCCCCTTTCCTTGCGGGCGCGGGAAATCGCCCAGCAAGTCGGTTTGGCTCTGCTCCTGCTGCTCATGGGCTTCGCTTTTTACAACGACATCATGCGGCTCTTTCTCGGAGGACAATAATGTCCGAGCTTCTCCTCACAATGGACACTTCGTCGACGGCGATGAGCATCGCCGTCAGCCGCGGAGAGTCATTGCTGGCGGAGACGTTGATCAATGTGCCGGGCGCTCATGCCGACCGGCTGCTTCTCCCCGCACTTTCCGACCTGTTGCATGCTCTTGAGCTCAAACCGGCGGATTTCAACGCCTTTGCCGTGGTCGTCGGCCCAGGCGCCTTCACCGGTCTTCGGGTCGGCTTGTCCACGGTAAAGGGGATGGCCATAGCATCCGGCGGCGCACTGATTGGCGTATCTTCCCTGCGCACCTTGGCCATGCAGGCAGCCGCCTCCCGCCTTCCCGTATGCGCTCTTCTCGATGCCCGAAAACAAGAGGTTTACGCCGCCTTCTATCGTTTCGAAAATGGCTTGCCGGAGCCGATGGGAGAAGAAGTTGTCGTGAAACCTGAAGTGCTTCTCAACCAATTAAAAGGCGAGCATATTTTTCTCGGCAGCGGTGCTTCGGCCTATCGTTCCCTGATTGTGGAGCGGCTGGGCGCCCGCGCCCATTTTGTTGCCTGGCCGTCGCAGACCACGCGCGCCAGTCATGCCGCCGCCCTCGCCTTAGCCGATTTGCGGCGGGGCCACACCCTCTCCGCCGCCCAATTGCTGCCGCATTATATCCGGCGTTCCGAAGCGGAAATGCTCTATAATAGAGGGGACCTCGAAGCTTCATTGTAGGTTGACATCAATCGGCCATTCCGATATTTTAAAGTCCCGTTTTTGGCTTTTCCAACCCCTATCCTGGAGGTGCGCGATGGAGGAACTAGACCAGGCAACGGTGCAGCAGTTGGTGGATGAAAATCCTCGCTTTCGGATGCTGTATGAGGAACACCTGCTGCTTGAAAAAGAGCTCCATAGCCTGGATTCACGAGCCTACCTGTCGGCGGAAGAGGAAGTCGAACGAAAGAAGGTCCAGAAATTGAAGCTTGCGGGCAAAGACGAAATGGTGCGAATTCTGAAAGATTATCGACAATAAAAATAGATAACCTGCGTCCGGCTCGTGGCCGGCCATGGCTTTAAATCGGATCGGCAAATCCGGTCTACAGGATTGCCGCAACCTTACGGCTGCGGCGGGCAGGGGCGAGTCCGCCCCTGTCTTTGATTGAAAAAAGGACCTGCATGAGCGGCAAACGTAGCGACGATATCACCAAGGGTTTCGAACGCACCCCCCAGCGTGCCCTTTTGCTCGGCACCGGCGTTCCCCGCAAGGAAATGAGCAAACCCTTCATCGGCATAGCCACATCTTTCACCGACCTTATCCCCGGGCATACCGGGATGCGCGATCTGGAGCGGTTCATCGAAAAAGGTGTGCACACCGGCGGGGGCTACTCCTTTTTTTTCGGCATCCCCGGAGTCTGCGATGGCATTGCCATGGGCCACAGGGGGATGCACTACTCGCTGCCGACTCGGGAGTTGATCGCCGACATGATCGAGTCGGTGGCCGAGGCGCATCGGTTGGACGGGCTGATTCTGCTTACCAATTGCGACAAGATCACCCCTGGAATGCTGATGGCGGCGGCTCGTCTCGACATCCCTTGCCTAGTGGTGACCGCCGGACCGATGATGGCTGGTCGCGGTCAGGAAGGGCGGCGATTCTCCTTCGTCACCGATACCTTCGAGGCGATGGCCCGCTATAAGGCGGGGGTGATCGATGCGCAGGAGCTGCAGATGTGTGAGGATAAGGCCTGTCCTACGGCAGGCAGCTGCCAGGGGCTGTTTACCGCCAACACCATGGCCATTCTTACCGAAACTTTGGGCATGAGTCTCATCGGCTGCGGCACCTCTCTTGCCGTTTCCGCGCTCAAACGGCGAATTGCTTTCGCCTCCGGTGAACGGATCGTGCATCTTGTCCGCGAGGGGATCACCCCCCGGCAGATCATGACCCGCGAGGCCTTCGAGAATGCCATCCGCGTCGATTTGGCCCTTGGCGGTTCTTCGAACACCGTCCTGCATCTGCTGTCCATCGCCCGTGAGGCGCAAGTCGATCTGCCCCTCGATTCCTTCGATCGGCTGAGTCGCGAAACCCCTCAACTGGCTTCCATGAACCCCGGCGGTGAACATTTCATGGAGGATTTGGATGCCGCCGGCGGCGTTCCGGCGGTTCTGTATCAGCTGCGTGATCGGATTCTCGACAACCCGACCCTGACCGGCCCGACCGTAAAGGAAATCGTTGCCAGTGTCGCCCAGGTCGACGACAGAGTCGTGCGGCCGGTCTCCGCTCCGGTGCGTCCGGAAGGGGGAATCGCCATTTTGCGCGGCAATCTGGCGCCTGATGGCGCGGTCGTAAAACAATCCGGGGTTTCGGAAAAAATGATGGTCTTTGAGGGCCGGGCGCGCTGTTTTGATTCCGAGGAAGGGGCCATGTCTGCTCTCATGGGTGGGCAAATCGTTGCTGGCGAAGTGGTGGTGATCCGCTATGAGGGACCGAAGGGCGGGCCGGGAATGCGCGAAATGCTCGCACCGACGGCGGCTCTCATGGGACTTGGCCTGGGCGATTGCGTTGCCCTGATCACCGACGGCCGTTTTTCCGGCGGCACCCGCGGACCGTGTGTCGGTCACATCTCCCCCGAGGCCGCGGAGGGCGGCCCTATCGCTTTGGTCGAGGAAGGCGATTTGATTCGTCTCGATATTCCCAAGCGGCAACTGAATTTGGTGGTGGACGAATCCACCTTGGCGACCCGTCGCGCA
>JBAYQP010000018.1:0-45054 GCA_041677125.1 Desulfuromonadales bacterium
GCAGTTTCTGAAATTTTGCTGCTTGACAGCGTCGCGCCGGAGGATGACCGAGTCATCCCCTTCGGCAGTGTCTCTCTCGGGACGACAAAGAGAAAAACGATGCAGATAATCAATCGCAGCGCAAACGATCTGACAGTCGCGTCGATTGCCAGCCCTTCGCCGCCCTTTGTCCTCGACAACGATTATTGCTCCGCGACGATCCTCGGGCCGCAGAGCCGCTGCGCGGTGCAAGTGACATTCACACCCGAAGGCGTCGGCGAAGCCGGGACCGACCTGACGATCGAAACCTCCCATCCGCAGGACGGACGCATGATCGTTGCCCTGAGCGGCGTCGGCACACCCGCCAGCGCCGATTTCCCGGCCCCGCGACTTATATTTCCGGCAAACGCAGAGACCAACCTCAAAGACTCCGTTTCATTCCGCTGGTACAAATGTCGGAATTCGGCCGGACGAATGGCTGCTTACCGGGTGTATGCGGATCAGAGTCCGAACTTTTCCGGCAGTCCGCCACGGCTGGTGAGCGGATCGGCCTTGCGCCTGGGACTTGGCGTTGGCGCTCTGCTGCTGCTCCTTCCGGCCGCTCCCGGCGGCAAGCGAAAATCGCGGCATTGGTTGTTTCTGCTGCTGGCCGCAATACTTCTGGTTGCCGCGTGCGGCGAGGATATTGAGGACAGCTCGACGGCGACAGTCAGTGGCTTGGAGGCCAACACTACCTATTACTGGCGGATCGTCGCCGAATATGACGACGGCATCGAAACCCCCAGCGAGATCCGCTCCTTTACCACCCGGTAGGATTTTTCTCCGCGCCCGGCGCAGGAGTATGGCATGGGCTTGGAGAAATACCAGCAAAAGCGCGATTTCGCAAAAACCCCAGAGCCCCGGGGCGCCAAAAAGGGCGCTTCCGGGCGTTTGTACATTATTCAGAAACACGCCGCCCGCGCCCTGCATTACGATCTGCGGCTGGAAATGGGAGGAGTGCTGAAAAGCTGGGCCGTCCCCAAGGGGCCTTGCCTCGATCCCGGGCAGAAACGGCTGGCTGTTCATGTGGAAGATCATCCCCTCGAATACGGCAGCTTTGAAGGAACCATCCCGCAAGGCGAATACGGCGGCGGCGCCGTCCTGCTTTGGGACCGGGGAGAATGGGCGCCACAGGAGGATGCGGAGAAGAGCTATCGCCGTGGCCGGCTATCCTTCCGCCTGCACGGCGACAAATTGCGAGGCGATTGGACCCTTGTTCGCATGGGCGGGAAAGGCGAAGGTTCGGCAGGAGAAAACTGGCTGCTGCGCAAGCGTGCGGATGCCGAGGCCCGGCCGGGCGATGACGGCGAATTTCTTGAAGAGAATCCCCGCAGCGTTGTCAGCGGACGCTCCATGGAGGAGGTTGCCGCCGCCGGCGGACCGGTCTGGCGCAGCAATCGGGCCACGGCCGAGAAAAACCCGGTGCCGATCGATCCCGCCGCTCTTCCCGGCGCTGTCCCCGCCCGCCAGCCGACGACGCTGGCGCCCCAACTGACGCGGCTGGTAACGACCGTCCCCCTTGGGGAGACATGGCTGCACGAATTGAAATTCGATGGTTATCGCCTGATCTGCACGTTGCGGGAAGGGGCGGTGCGGTTATGGACCCGAAGCGGACAGGATTGGACGGAGCGCTTTCCCGCCATCGCCGACGCGGCGGCAAAGCTCCCGATCCGCCAAGGCATTCTCGATGGCGAGGTGGTCGTTCTCGATGCACAGGGCATCTCCGACTTTCAGGCATTGCAAAATGTTCTCCGGGAGGGCAGGGGCGGTCGTCTTTTTTATTATTTGTTCGATCTGATCCACTGCAATGGTTACGATCTTTCCCGCGCCAGATTGATCGATCGCAAAGAGTTGCTGCGGCAGATTCTGGGCGAACCGGGATTGGACGGCGAGCCGCTGCGCTTCAGCGATCATGTCCGGGGGCAGGGGCAAAGGGTTTTTCAGCATGCCTGCCGCTTCGCGCTGGAGGGGATCGTCAGCAAGAGAGCGGACAGCCCCTATGTCGCCAGGCGCGCCTCCAGTTGGGTGAAGGTCAAATGTATAAAGCGCCAGGAGTTCGTCATCGGGGGATTTACCCCACCCGGCGGCAGCCGGGCGGGCTTTGGCGCCTTGCTGCTCGGGTATAACGATGAACAGGGAGATCTGATCTATTGCGGAAAGGTGGGCACCGGTTTCAGCGACCAGACCCTGCAAATTCTGGAAAAAGATTTGCGGGACCGGCACAGAGAAACGCCGCTTTTTCGCAACCCCCCTCGCGGGGCGGAAGCGCGAGGCGTCGTCTGGGTTCATCCGGAACTGGTGGCGGAAATCGAGTTTATCGAATGGACGCAGGATGGCCGCCTGCGCCATCCGTCCTTCAAGGGGTTGCGCGAGGACCGCGCGGCTGCCGGCGTCGTCCGCGAAAACCCCGATCCGCCGCCATCCGGTCAGGGGAAAGGGCGGCAAGCGGCGGCCGCGCGGGAGGAACAAGGCGTGGTGGTGGCCGGTGTAACCCTGTCCAATCCGGAGAGGATTGTCTACCCCGAACAGGGGGTGAACAAGGCGGCCCTGGCCCGCTATTATGAATTGATCGGCGAGAGGATCCTGCCGTTTCTGGCCGGCCGGCCGCTGACGGTGGTCCGCTGTCCGCAGGGGCGGCAGAAAAAATGTTTTTACCAGAAACACCTGAACGAAAGCGTGCCGCCGCCGGTGCGGGGAGTGCCGGTCAAGGAGAAGGAAGGGGAGGGCTTGTACCTGGTGGTGGACGACTTGGCGGGGGTCATCACCCTGGTGCAGTTGGGCGTTCTCGAATTTCATCCCTGGGGAAGCCGGGAGGATCTGCTCGAACGACCGGATCAGGTGATTTTCGATCTCGATCCGGCGCCCGACGTGGGCTGGGAGGATGTCATCCACGCCGCCCGCCTGGTGCGCTCAACCCTGGAGGAGCTGGGGCTGGTCAGTTTTGTCAAAACTTCGGGTGGCAAGGGGCTGCATGTGGTGGCGCCGCTGACCCGGCGTGCCGATTGGGAGGAGGTTCGGGCCTTCTCGCGGGCAGTGGCCGAGGAGATTGCCCGGCGCGAACCGGGGCGATACGTCACCACGATGAGCAAAGCCTTGCGCAAGGGGAAGATCTTCATCGATTTTTTCCGCAACAGCCGCGGCGCCACCAGCATTGCTCCCTACAGCACCCGTGCCCGCCCCGGCGCTCCTATTTCCGCGCCGCTGCACTGGGACGAACTCTCGCCCGATCTCGGCCCGGCCGAATTCACCCTGGGCAATCTGCCGGCGCGCCTGGCGCGTCTGCGCCATGAACCCTGGAGTGATTTCTTTTCCATCCGGCAATCGATCGGCAAACGGATCCGCACCCGCCTGAATTATTGAAGATCGGCCCCGCTTTTGTCCGGCGCCGCTTCCCACTTGTTCAGGTCGGGGATATCCGCCTGCGCCATCAAGTCCCATTCGTCCCACCCGGTCGACTGCCGGGCGACATCCTGGTAGGCGCTTTCCACCGAATCGTAATGCCCGAGAGCGATGCCGTCGATCGACAATTCGCAGCCCGAATTTTTGCGCCGAATGAAAAAGGTTCCGACGGGCGAGCGGTAGCGGTAATCCATAATCAGTCTCCCGGTTCACTGCGGCATGATCGTCCGCTATCGGGAAGTCTGCCGGAAAAGCGCCGCCTGTCAACGACTACCCCATCTCATTGTACTCCCGTTCGCGGAAGGCTACGCCCAAATCCGCCGCCACCCGGCGGCAGGCTTGCATATCGATGCCGGGGATGGCAACGGCGGTGGCGGTGACTTCGGGGATATGCTGGCGCGCCTGGCGCAGGAAATCCTTTACGCCCTCAAAACCGGCTTCGCCGAAATCGGACCGGCATAAACGCTGATAGGTGGCCGCATCGGGGGCGTTAAGGGAAACCGAGACGGCATCGATCAGACCCCGCAATTCCGGCAGGATGTTGCGGCCGTATACCAGGTTTGCCTGACCATCGGTGTTCACCCGCACCTTCACTCCCAGATCCTTCAGCCAGGCGGCAATCTCCTTGACCAGATCGAGGCGCAGCAGCGATTCACCATAGCCGCAGAAAACGATTTCCCGCCAGAGACGGGGGTCGCCGATCGCCTCTTTGACCTCTTCGGCGCTCGGTTCGACGGCGAGGCGCAGCGCATGCCCTTTGACGGTGAAGTCGCGAAATTTGGCGCAGAACGTACAACTGTTGGTGCAGCGATTGGTGATGTTCAGGTAGAGGGAATCGCGGATCGGATAGGCAATACGGGCGCTCTCCTCCACCGCGCCGATGCCGAACAGGCGACAGGCGTTGAGGGTGGTGATACGGGCGACGTCGGCCTCCGACAAACCTTTGATGGCGGCGACGGCCTGGGCCGTATGGCGCACGTAAGCCGGTTCGTTGCGTTTGCCGCGAAAGGGCTGCGGCGCCAGATATGGGCAATCGGTCTCGACCAGCAGACGCTCGATCGGCACGCCGCGAACGACGGAGCGCGCTTCCTCGTTTTTTGGATAGGTGATGGCGCCGGGGAAAGAGATGTAGAAGCCCAGGTCGATACAGTCGCGGGCCATCGCCAGGTCGCCGCTGAAGCAGTGCAGCACCCCGCCGACCTCGGCCGCCTTCTCTTCGCGCAGAATTTGGACAACTTCCTGATGCGCTTCCCGGTCGTGAACAATAAGCGGCAGGCCGACTTCCCGGGCCAGGCGGATCTGGCGACGGAACGCCTGGCGCTGGACCTCGCGCGGCGCCCGATCGCGATAAAAATCGAGCCCGATTTCGCCAACGGCAACGATCTTCGGTTCGCTGCCGATCAGGGTGCGCAATTCAGCCATGGCGTCTTCGCTGGCGGTTGCGGCGTCGTGCGGATGAATGCCGACGGCGGCGAAAATATCCGAATTATCCTTGGCGATTTCGACATTCAGCCGTGAACTGCCCAGATCGGTGCCGACGGTAACCAGGTGGCTGAGGCCGTTTTCCCTGGCGCGGGCGATCACCGCCTGCCGGTCGACGGCGAACTGGGTGCTGTCGAGGTGGGCATGGGTATCGACCAGGGCGGGAAGCAATGCGTTCATTGGCGGTTCTCCCAATTGAAAAAGGGCGCCGTGGGCGCCCCGTTTTTTTTTGCATCAGAACCCTGTAGGGCTGCTGTTTGCCGCACCCTTGCCGCTGTATTCTACTCGTTCTCGATACGCGGGAAGAGGGGCTCGGCCTTGCGGATCACGGTTCCCGCCTGCAACCCGCCCCAGGCATCGTTGCCGTCCAGGGCATCCTGTTCAGCCAGGCTGAGAATGTCCATTATCCGGGCGCCCGTATCCGGCAAAAAAGGCGTAGTCAGCAGAGCGATCAGGCGTATCCCTTCCAGGAGATTATACATGACCGTCGCCAGGCGCGGCCGGTCCTCCTCTTTTTTTGCCAGCGTCCAGGGGGCGGTGTCGTCGATATACTTGTTGGCCGCGCCCACCAGATCCCAAATGCTTTGCAGCGCCTTATGGAATGCGAGTTCTCCCATGAGGGTGTCGATCCCGGACACAGCCAGAGGAAAACGATCAATGAAAGCTTGATCGAGTTTGTCGGGTTCGCCGGGAGCGGGAAGACTGCCGGCGAAATATTTGTTGAGCATCGCCGTCGAACGGCTGACCAGGTTGCCCAAGTCGTTGGCCAGGTCGGAATTGATGCGATGCACCAGAGCCGTATGAGAAAAATCGCCATCCAGACCGAAAGGGACTTCGCGCAGCAGAAAATAGCGGATGGCGTCGACCCCGTATTTGTCCACCAGCATGTTCGGTTCGACCACGTTTTGCAGACTCTTGCTCATTTTCTGCCCTTCGACCGTCCACCAGCCGTGGGCGAACACCTTCTTCGGCAGGGGGATGCCGGCCGCCAGGAGAAAGGTCGGCCAATAGACAGTGTGAAAACGCAGGATGTCTTTGCCGATGACGTGCACGTCGGCGGGCCAGTAGGAGCGGAAGTCGCCCTCTGGATCCTCCGGATAACCGAGGGCCGTGATGTAGTTGGTGAGGGCGTCGAACCAGACGTAAATGACGTGCTTTTCGTTCCCCGGCACCGGGATTCCCCAGGAGAAGGAGGTGCGGGAGATGGAAAGATCACGAAGACCCTCGCGGACGAAATTCAGGACTTCGTTGCGCCGGGTGCGCGGTTGAATGAAATCGGGATTCTCTTCGATATGCCGAAGGAGCTGCTCCTGATATTTACTCATGCGAAAGAAGTAGGAAGACTCCTTGAGTTTCTCCGTCGGGCGGCCGCAGTCGGGGCAGCAGCCGTCGAGCAACTGCGTCTCGGTCCAGAAGGTTTCGCAAGGGGTGCAATACCAATCCTCGTATTCTCCGAGATAAATATCGCCTTTCGCTTCGATTTTCCGAAACAGTTCGCTGACCCCTTTTTTATGCCGTTCCTGAGAGGTGCGAATGAAGTCGGAATGGGAAATGTTGAGTTTTTCCCACAGCGCCTGAAAGCGCTTGACCACCCGGTCGGCCAGTTCGAGCGGGGTCTCGCCCTTGGCCTGGGCGGCTTTTTCGACTTTCTGCCCGTGCTCGTCGGTGCCGGTGAGGAAAAACACGCTGTACCCGCGGGAGCGCTTGTACCGGGCCAGGGCATCGCACGCCAGGGTTGTATAGGCGTGGCCGATGTGCGGGACGTCATTGACGTAGTAGATGGGCGTTGAGATGTAAAAGCATTTGTCCATCGTCTTCTCCTCGGTTATTTTCGCCGGGGCCGTCGCCGGCTGCGGCGTTTTCTTGCTTCGGGTGCTGCGGGCTGCTCGCCGGCCACGGCGTCGGGTGCGGCGGAAGCTGGCGGGGCATTGGTCTTTACCGCCTCCGGACGGGGTCCGGGTTTGCTTCGGGGCGGCCGCTGTCCCTGCGGCCGTCTCCCCGCCGGTTGCTGCTCCTGACGAGGCGTCGCCGGTTGCGGGGAAGTTGCGGCCGTCTCCGGCGCCGGGGACGCCGCTCTCGTTTCCAAGTCCTGCGTCGCCACTTCCGCGGTCTTTCCGTCTTTCAGGCGAACCGTGACCTTTTGCGCCAGCACCTTCTGTTCGACGACTTCAAGCTCCTGCCCGTCCACCTGCACGCGTTTGCCGCATTTGGGCATTCCTTTTTTCATTGCGCAGTAGGTTTCGAATTCATAACCCAGGCAGCAGAGGAGGCGCCCGCATTGCCCGGAAATTTTGGTCGGATTCAGGGCAAGGCCCTGCTCCTTGGCCATTTTGACCGAAACCGGGGCGAATTCGGAGAGGAAAGTGCAACAGCAGAGTTCCCGACCGCAGATGCCGATGCCGCCGGTAAGTTTGGCCTCGTCGCGCACGCCGATTTGCCGCATTTCAATGCGTGTATGGAAATGATGGGCCAAGTCCTTCACAAGTTCACGAAAATCGACCCGGCCGTCGGCGGTGAAATAGAAAACGATCTTGGAGCCGTCGAACAGATATTCGGCGCGCACCAGTTTCATTTCCATCTTTCTTTCCTGGATGCGCTGCTTGCAGAAGCGGAAGGCTTCCTTTTCTCTGGCCGTGTTATTGTCGGCAAGGGCAAGGTCCTCATCGGTGGCGGGGCGCAGGATGCTTTTGAGATCGTCCGGCGCCTCCGCGGCCATGATTTCCCGGGGGGGGATGACAACCGACCCCAGCGCTCGTCCGCGGTCGGTTTCAACCACTACCCGATCGCCGGCGGCAAAATCATACATCTGTGCGTTAAAATCGTAATGGCGGCCGGCGGCGCGAAACTTTATCGCCACCAGGCGAATTTTTGTATCTGCAACTTCTGACATTTCGGTAGTCCGTCTATGGGTAATTGCTGTGCAGCTTCAGGCGGCCAGCCGCAGCAACAGGACGTCAATGGCCAGCTGGCGGTTCACATTGCGTTCGAGCTGCCATCGGGTGGCGCCAATAAATTCCAACTTTCTCAGTAAGGATGCCGGCGATTCTTTGCCGGCTATGCGTTTTATCTTTTCCAGCAGGTCGAGGTTGACCAGTTCGCTCTCCCGGCCGCCTTGTTTGTAAAGCAGCAGATCGCGATAAAACGCCTGCAGAATTTCAAGAATTTCGGGCAGCCTGTCTTTTTCGTCCGTCAGTTGCCGGGTCAGTTCGAACAGGGGGAGCACGCTTCCGGCGGACAGGGCGGTTACAGCCTTGAGCAGGTCCCGCCGTTTCTCCAGGTACAGATCGCGATCTTTGCCGAGCGCCTTGTGAAAACTGCCTACCGAAAGAGCCGCCAGCACATGGCCTTCCATTTCAGCCAGCCCCAGTTTTTCACGCAGCACCTCCTGGAGTTGCTCCCGCGCAAGATGCGCGAAGGGCAGGCGCTGACAGCGGGAACGGATCGTCGGCAGGACACTGTCGCTGTTGGCGGTAAGCAGAATCAGCAGAGCCTCGCCGCCAGGCTCCTCCAGGGTTTTAAGCAGCGCATTGCCGGCCGCCGGATTCATCTTTTCCGCGCCGTCGATCAAGCAGACCTTTTTGGGCGCCTCCAGAGGGCGGAAGGCCAGTTCCCGCTGAAGGGCGCGGACCTGTTCGATTTTGATCGAAGCGCCATCCGGTTCCAACAGGTGCAGGTCCGGATGGTTGTTGTGATCGACTTTGCGACAGGCGGCGCAATCGCCACAGCCTTTCCCCTCCAAACAAAACAGCGCTCGCACCAAAGCCAGCGACATCAGTCGTTTGCCGATGCCGTCGGGGCCTTCAAAGAGGTAGGCGTGGGCCAGGCGACCGGATGCAAGGGCGCGGCGCAAGATGTCCTTCTGCCGCTCGTGGCCGAGAATCTGACCGAAGGTCACGCCGGTGCTCCTTTGTCGAAAAATTCAAGGACAACCGCCGAAACCCGTTCGGCGACCTCCTCTTCGCTGCCGGTGGCGTCAACCACCCGGAAACGGGTTTCCCGCTGGGCGAGCTGCAAATAGCCTTCTCGCACCCGGGAATGGAAAGCGAGGGATTCGCGCTCAAAGCGCTCCTCCAGTTGCAGGGACTGCACTATGTTGCGCCGGCGCGCCCGCTTCAGTCCGGCGGCGGCCGGCAGATCGAACAGGATGGTCAAATCCGGCCGTGCTCCGCCGCTGGCCAGCCGGTTAAGATCGTGGATCAGATCCAGGTCGAGGCCTCTCCCGTTTCCCTGATAGGCGACAGTGGCGTCGATGAAGCGGTCGCATAAAACCGTCTGTCCCGCCTGCAACGCCGGCCGAATGACTTCATCCACATGCTGGGCGCGCGCCGCGGCATAGAGCAGTAATTCGGCGCGGGGGACAAGGGCGGCAGAGGCGGGATCGAGAAGGATGCCGCGAATCGCGTCGGCAATCGGGCAGCCACCGGGTTCGCGGGTGACCAGCACCTCACGGCCAGAGGACTGCAAGGCGGCAGCAAGACGGCGGATCTGGGTGGTTTTTCCCGACCCTTCGATGCCCTCAAAGGTGATGAACAAAGACATAAAAGAATACCACTATGGCAAAGCATTGTATTATAGAAATGCTCAGGTGAAGAATCAAGGGAAAACCAGAAAAGGGAAGGAAACAACTCTGGTTTACGTTGCCAAGGTGGAAAGAATTCCGGTATACTCCCGCGATTGCCAAGGGCCCAGATTCTGTGGGAGGAGCATTTCGTGAGAGATCCAGACGGCAAAGAAAAATTGGCGGGGAGCATTGGTTATGTTTTCGACAACCCCGAATGGCTGTGCGAGGCGCTCACCCACAAATCGTATACCAATGAAAAGCCGGGGCAGAACCTGACGCACAACGAAAGACTGGAATTCCTCGGCGATGCCGTCCTCGGTCTTGTCGTCAGTCGGCATATCTTCAACGCTTTTCCGCATCTTGCCGAAGGGGAGCTGACCCGCATCCGGGCGGAAATCGTCAACGAAAAAGGTCTGGCGGCTGTGGGTCGCCAACTGGCAATAGGCGATGCTCTGCTCCTTGGCCGGGGGGAGGAAAAGAGTGGCGGGCGTGATAAGGACAGTCTTATCGCCAATGCCGTGGAAGCGGTCCTGGGCGCGATTTTTTGCGATGGCGGGCTGGAAGCTGTCGCCCCGGTGATCGAACACACTTTCGCCAAAGCGATCGAATATTCGGCCAAGCGCAAGGTCGGTATCGATCACAAAACCCGTCTGCAGGAGTATTTGCAGGCGCGTCACGGGTGCACCCCGGCGTACGTTCCGGCGCGAACGGAAGGCCCGGACCACCAGCGCATCTACACCGTCGAGGTCCACTTCGCTGGGGAGACGATCGGCTGCGGCCAGGGGCGGACGAAAAAAGCGGCAGAGCAGGAGGCCGCAAGCAAAGCCTTGGCCGCATTGGGGCAATAAAATTCTCTTTAAATCCTCGATTCAGGAGCAGAAATACTTGGTGGATAACGAAAACCCTCAACAGTCGTTTCGTTCCGGCTATGTTTCCATTGTCGGTCGACCAAATGTCGGTAAATCGACCCTGCTCAACCGCATCCTCGGGCAGAAGATAGCCATCACCTCGCCAAAGCCGCAAACGACTCGGAACCGGATCCTCGGGATTCACAGTTTTTCCGGCGGCCAAATCCTGTTTCTGGATACGCCAGGAATTCATGCGGCCCGGGGCCGGCTGAACAAGTTCATGGTCGACCAGGCATTATCGGCCTGCTCCGAGGTTGATCTCGTCCTTTTTCTGGTGGATGCCGATCGGCGTCCGGGGGAAGGGGATGATTTTATCCTCGATGTCCTGCGCCGGGGCGCCGCGCCAGTGCTTCTGGTGCTTAACAAGATCGACCGGATCGGCAAGCCGGCCTTGCTGCCGCTGATCGACACCTACGCCAAAAAATTTCCATTTCAGGCGATTATCCCCGTATCCGCGCTGAAGGGCGACGGCATCGATGAGCTCGTGGCCGCCGTGGCGGCGCGGTTGCCGGCCGGACCGAGTTATTATCCCTCGGATATGGTGACCGATCTGCCGGAGCGCTTTATTGCCGCCGAGATGATTCGCGAGCAGGTGTTGCGGCAGACCCGGGAAGAAATTCCGTACGGAGTCGCGGTCACCGTTGAAACGTTCGAGGAAAAACCGGAACGGAATCTGGTGGTCATCGGCGCCGTCATCCATGTCGAACGCGAGACCCACAAACGCATCATTGTCGGCAAGGGCGGGGCGACGGTGCGGGACATTGGCCGGGCTGCCCGGCGGGATATCGAGAAACTTCTGGATTGCCGGGTGTTTCTCGAAATTTTCATTCGGGTGGATCGCAACTGGACCGATTCCGGGCGTTTGTTGAAAGAGTTCGGTTACGAATAACCGCATAACAGCTGAAAAAAAGGCAACATAATGAAACCCGTAATTGCCATTGTCGGTCGCCCCAATGTGGGCAAGTCGACCCTGTTCAACCGGATTCTCGGTCAGCGCCGGGCCATCGTCGAAGATTTCCCCGGGGTCACCCGCGACCGCCACTACGCCGAAGTCGCGCGCTTCGGCAAGCCTTTTCTGCTTATCGACACCGGTGGGTTCGAGCCGGTCAGCAGCGAGGAGATATTGGTGCAGATGCGCCAGCAATCGCGCCTGGCCATGGAAGAGGCCGACCTGATCCTTTTCGTGCTCGACGGCAAAGAAGGATTGACCCCTTCCGATATCGAGGTGGCCGGTATGTTGCGGCGCGTGGAGAAGCCGGTTCTCTTCGTGATCAACAAGGTGGACAGCGAGCGGCAGGAATCGGTGGTGGGTGAGTTTTTTGCCCTTGGCGCCGATCCCCTGTTCACCGTCTCCGCCGAGCACGGCCTGGGCATCAACGATCTGATGACGGAAGTTCTTGCCAATCTCCCCCCAACCCCGGTTGAGGAGGCGGATGTCGAGGAAACCCGTCTGGCGGTTATCGGTCGCCCCAACGTGGGCAAGTCCTCTCTGGTCAACCGTCTGCTCGGGTACGAGCGGATGGTGGCCAATCCGACCGCCGGAACCACCCGTGACAGTATCGACACCCCTTTCACCTACAATCGCAAACGTTACCTGCTGATCGATACCGCCGGAATCCGGCGCAAGGGGAAGGTCAGTCAGAAACTGGAGAAGTATTCGGTTATCCAGGCACTGAAGGCGATGGACCGGGCACACGTGGTGCTGGTTGTTATCGATGCCGAAACGGGAATCGCCGAGCAGGACCTCACCGTCGCCGGTTATGCCTATGAAAAGGGGCGGGCGGTGGTGCTGGTGGTAAACAAATGGGATCGTATTGCCAAAGACAACCGCACTCTGGCGCTTTATCAGGAAAAAGTGCGCGACGCATTTAAGTTCCTTGCTTTTGCGCCTGTTGTTTTTGTTTCCGCCCTGACCGGCCAGCGGGTCGCAAAAATCATGTCGGTGGTTGAGGGGGTTGCCGCCGAATTCGACCGCCGGGTTAACACGGGGGAGCTGAACCGGGTTCTCAACGAAGCGACGCGAACCCATCCGCCGCCGATGGCGCAGGGCCGGCGGCTTAAATTCCTGTACGCCACCCAGACCGGAGTGCGCCCGCCAACCTTCGTATTTTTCGTCAGCAAGGCCGAGGGTGTTCATTTCTCCTATGAACGTTATCTGACCAATCAGCTACGTGAAGCGTTCGGCTTCTCCGGCAGCCCAATCCGCCTGGTTTTCAGGGATCGCGAGCGCCAGGGACAGGGATAAAAACCTTTACTTCCCCGATTCTCTAAGATATATTTATTTCCATTTAATTTTGGAATGTTACATCAATTTTGTCCTGGGTCCGATGGCCCTCTGGCTGGATTTACATGAGCCTTGTAGGAAATCTTGAAGACCTCGGTTTGGGGGAAATCCTCCAGATTGTCAGCCTCAGCCGGAAATCCGGTGTCCTGTCGCTTCAGAACCGCAGCCGGGAAGGGAAGATCATTTTCCACAACGGGCAGGTGATTCGCGCCACTTCCACGGCTTTCCGGGAAAACCTTGGCGATCTGCTGCTGCGCAAAGGAGTGGTGGATGTCGATACGCTGAAAAAAGCTCTTTATCTACAGCGCCAGGCCGAGCCCCCGCCGCCCCGCATCGGGCAAATTCTTTCGGAGCAGTTAAGCGTTTCCAAGGACGTTATCGAAGAAACCATCAAAGAGCAGGTGGAGAAAATCGTCTACAGCTTCTTCGGCTGGGCTGAGGGGACATTTTCTTTTGAACTCGGAGAACCGGTCGATCTGGCCGCCACGCACCTGAATCCCTTGCAATTCATGCTGGAGCAGGGGCTGAATCCGCAGTGGCTGGCCATGGAAGGGAGCCGCATCGTCGATGAGAAGCGGCACCGGGGCGAGTCGCTGGAGGAAGAGGGGCATGAACCGCTTCTCGAAATCGACCATTTGCTCGGCGGCGAAACTCGTGAAGAGCAGACGCAGCAGACGGCATCTCCCTCCGGCTCCCGGGTGTTCCTCATCGACGACGACCGCATTACCCGCGAGCGCCTGGGCGCCATTCTCCAGAAGAGGGGTTTTGCCGTTTCTTGCTTCGCTGGGCCGGAGGATTTTCTCTCGGCCGTGCGGACTGCAAGTGGCGAAGACGGTGAGTTGAGCCTGGTTATTGACCTGATCATGCCACGCACCGATGGCGGCGGCATCTTCGGCGGTCTCGACCTGCTTGAACAGGTCCGCAAGGAGTTTCCGCAGCTTTCGGTTTTGATGATTTCCGATCACCCCAATCCGGAAATGGAACGCAAGGTGCGGCAATTGGGGGCGCCGGCAGTTGTCGGCAAGCCGCGAAAAAGCGAAGTCAGGGAAGAGCGCGGGCTCAAAGCGCTGGAGGTTCTGGGCGACACCCTTGCCGAATTAACCGCCGGAGCAGGAAAGCAGGAACGTCCGCCGGATGTTTCCCTATTCAATCTGGGGGCGGAGCTGATGGCGGAACTCGGTGTCGATGCCACTGCCGACGTGCAAAAAGAATCCCCTGGACTGCATCTGCTGCGCGGGATGCTGCAGGAGCTGAGCAGCCCGTCCCTCGGGGGAGGGATCATTCTGCTGGTACTGCGCTTTGCCAGTGAGTTCATGAACCGGGCGGTGATCTTTCTGGTGAAGGAGGATGCCATTGTCGGTCTTGGCCAGTTCGGCATCGAGCTTGCCGAAGGAATGGCCGATATCCGGGTGCGCAAGATGAGGATTCCGACCTCGGAAGCATCAATTTTCACCATAGTCTTGCAGGGGATGGCGCCGGTGAAGACACAGATGGGCGATGGACCCTGGGATCTGTATCTCGAAGAGCAGCTGGGGGGCGAATTGCCGGAAGAAATTTTTCTCGGTCCCTTGGTCAGCGAGGGGAAAATCGTTGCCATTCTCTATGGCGACAATTTACCGGACAAAAAATCCATAGGCGATACCGAGGCCCTGGAAATCTTTCTTTCCCAGGCCGGTCTGGCCATGGAAAAAGCGCTGCTTGAGCGTCGGCTGCGCGGAAAAGATATCAACTGAAATGGAGAAGAATCAGTGCCGAAGAAAATCCTGATCGCTGAAGATTCGCCGACTATGCGGTCCCTCATCTGTTCCGCCATTATGGCCTTGGGGGATTATGAAATCGTCGAGGCCGCGAATGGATTCGAGGCCCTGCGCATTCTGCCGCGGGAACGGGTCGACCTGGTCATTACCGACATCAATATGCCCGATATCAACGGTCTGGAACTCGTCAGTTTTATCAAGGGCAATCCCAATTACAAAGCGTTGCCGCTGCTCATTATCAGCACCGAAGGGAGTGAACGGGACCGGGAGAAAGGACTGGCTCTCGGTGCCGACGGCTATCTGGTCAAACCCTTTGCGCCGCAGGATCTGCAATCTTTTGTGCAGCGGTTTTTAGCTTAAGGAGACGCCGGTGAATTCGTCGCGGGCCATAAAAGATTTTCTCGCAGAAGCGGAAGAGATCATCGAAAAGCTGAACCTGGATCTCGTCCATTTGGGGGAATGCGGAGACAGTGGCGAATGCGATCCGGAACTGCTGAATGGAATCTTTCGCGGCGCCCATTCCCTCAAGGGCCTTGCCGGGATGTTCAGCTTCGACGATATCTCCGAGCTGGCGCATCGACTTGAAAACCTGCTGGACAGCTTGCGCCTGGGAAAAATCAATCTCAGCGGCGAGCTGGTCGAGTTGCTTTTCGACGGCCTTGAGATGTTGACCCGCCTGGTCTACGGCAAGGGAGAAAATGGCGCTTTCACGCTTGATACTTCACCCCTGACCGAACGTCTCGATAAGTTTCTCAAAGGCGGCGAGCGCGGCGAAAGTCGCCAGCAAGGGGGCATCGATCCGGAGGTTATGAGCGTGCTCACCGAGTATGAAGAGCACCGCCTTCTGGACAATATCAGGAAAAAGCGCACCCTGCTGCGGGTGCGGGCCGTTTTTAGTCTTCTCAGCTTCGACCAGGATCTCGCCGAAATCAGCGATCTGCTGAAAAATCATGGGGAAATCATCAGCACCCTGCCGAGCGCCGGCGATTTTGCCGAGCAGATTTCCTTCCAGATTATCTTCGGCACGGGCAAAACATCTCGGGAGATATCCGATCTGCTTGGTCGCGACAACATCAAGGTTGAATTCCTGCTTGACGACAACCACCCGCAGGCCGCAATACCGAATCATACAGAGGAAAAGGACGCCGATGTGGAGGCGCCTCCCGCTGCCGAGACGACCATTCCCCAGGAGGGGATGGCTTCGGTGCGTTCCATCAGCCACACGGTCAGGGTCGATATCGAAAAACTCGACGCGTTGATGAATATTGTCGGCGAACTGGTTTTGGCCAAGGGCGCCATCACGGAAATATTCGAGCAGCTAAAGCTCGAGGGGGACGGCGAGCGGGGGCGTGAACTGCAGAAAGCAACCCGCAATCTCGAGCGTCGCCTGGATGAACTGCAGAAAGGGGTCATGGAAGTTCGCATGGTCCCGGTCGGGCAGCTCTTCGAGAAAATGACCCGAATCGTTCGGCGCGTGGCCAGCGAACGCGACAAGAAGGTCACCCTGGACATCCTCGGGGGAGAAACCGAACTCGATAAACTGATCATGGAGAGTCTTTCCGATCCGCTCATGCACATCATCCGCAACGCCATTGATCACGGCATCGAATCGGCGGCGGAGCGCCTTGCTGCGGGAAAGCCGGAAAAGGGGAAGATTTGCCTGTGGGCGTCGCAAAAGGGCAACCATGTCGTTATCGAAGTGCGGGATGACGGGCGCGGCATCGATCCGGCCAAAATCCGACGCACTGCCATAAAGAGGGGGCTGATCGGTGAACATTCGGAGATGAGCCGCGAGGACATGCTGGACCTAATCTTTCTGCCGGGCTTCTCGACCAGCGACCAGGTAAGTGATCTTTCCGGTCGGGGCGTCGGCATGGACGTGGTCAAAACGAACATCGGCGAACTGTCCGGCATGATCGACATTGACAGCCAACTCGGCCTGGGGACGCTGATTACTATTACATTGCCTATTACCCTGGCGATCATCAAAGCTCTGATTATTCGCGTTTGCGGGCAGACTTATGCTATTCCGGTAACTTCCGTCATGGAAACACTGATGATCGAGCAATCGGCTATTCGGACAGTGGAGCGACGGGAAGTTCTTGAACTCAGACAAATGACCTTGCCGCTTTTGCGGCTCGGGGATATTTTCCAATTGCCGCAACCGCAGGAAAAGACCGCCCGTCCTTTTGTCACCGTGGTCGGGATGGCGGAAAAGAAACTCGGGATCGTGGTCGACGAGCTTCTCGGGCAGCAGGACGTCGTGATCAAATCCATTGGTAAATCGCTTTCTTTCATAAAAGGAATCGCCGGCGCCGCCGATCTGGGAAATCAGAAAACAATACTGGTTCTCGATGTCGGCGGCCTGATGAACGAGGCCGTGCGGGGAGATTCGGCCATTTATGTATGAGGCCTTTTTTGGGCTGCACGAGCGCCCGTTCAGTAAAACACCGGATCCGCGGTTCCTTTACCTGAGTGGTATGCATCGCGAGGCTTTGGCCCGTCTCGCCTATGCGGTGGAGGAACGCGATCTAATTCTGCTGACGGGGGATATCGGCTGCGGCAAGACAACCCTTTCGCGCAGCTTGATGGATCAACTGGAAGAAGGGCACCGCATCCTTCTTCTCGTCAATCCGCGGCTGACCCCCCTCGAATTCCTTCGGGCAGTGGCTCTGCGCCTGAAGATCGAGACCCCGGCTCCTTACAAGGCCGATCTTCTCGAACAGATCGGCAGCGAACTCTACAATCTTTATGAGGCCGGAATTTGTCCGGTTCTGATCATCGACGAGGCGCAACTGGTGCCGCACAAAGAAACATTTGACGAAATTCGTCTCCTGACCAATTTTCAACTCGATCACCGTAATCTCCTCAGTGTGGTGCTGATGGGACAGCCGGAACTGCGCAAACGCCTCGCTCACCGGGTTTATGAGCCTTTGCGGCAGCGTATCGGCATGCAATACGATCTGCGGCCGCTTACGCTGGCCGAAACCGCCGAGTATCTCGATCACCGTATTTGCGTTGCCGGCGGTTCGCCGGGTCTTTTTCTTGCCGGTGCGGTTGAGCGCATTTTTGCCTACGCCGGAGGCATCCCGCGTAAAATCAACCACGCTGCTTCTCTTGCCCTCCTTGAGGGCTTCGGACGTGATGCCCGCCGGATCGGTCCGGAGATCCTCGATGCTGTCATGCCGGAGCTGGAGCTGTCCGTCTGAACTGCAGAAGGAATATAGAATATGGATCTTGCCGAAATTCGTAAAAAGGCAAAGGCGACGCAAGCACCGACGCCGAGGCGGGAAAAAAAAGAAATAAACGCGAAAGTCCCTGCGCCCGAGCCTCCGGCCAAGAACGGGAAGGTCGGGGAGCAAGGCAAAAAAGAGGAAAAACGTGTGGCGGCGCCCGCCCCGGCTGCGGTGGACCCCCTCGAAGAGTTGTTTAATGTTCCATTGGAAATTGCCACGGCTACTGAAGAAAGCTATCATCAAGCCCTCGACAAATCGACGGAAGAAAAGGGGAACCTGCGACAGTTATTAACCTTTTCCCTTGGCGACGAAGAATATGCGCTGGACATCGAGGCCATCCGGGAGATAATAAAACCGAGAGAGGTCACCGATCTGCCGCGGGTGCCTGATTTTATTCTCGGCCTCATTTCCCTGCGGGGGATTATCATTCCGATTTATGACCTGAGTCAGCGGATGCGGCTGGGAAAATCAGTGATTACGCCAGCATCTCGTGTTATCGTCTGCCAGTGCGAAGACCGGGTTTTCGGTCTGCTGGTGGATAGCATCAGTCAGGTCATGCGTTTGCCAAATCAGAATATTGAACCGCCGCCGGCTGTCCTTTCCGGCATTGACCGTGACCTCGTCGAGGGAGTGGGCCGTTACCAGGGCAAAATGATGATTCTTTTGCATCTTCCCTGCGTTGCCGATACGGAACTTCTCTGAAGTCGCGGAAAGGAGTGTCCACGTGTCGAAAAACAAAATTCTGATCGTTGAGGATGAAGAGAGTCTTCTTAAACTGGAGAGCATTCTTCTGACATCCAAAGGTTTTGATGTAAAAGGGGTGCCCAACGGTCAGGCGGCTCTCGATTCTATTGCCGAGGAGCCCCCCGATCTGGTATTGCTCGACATCATGTTGCCGGAGATCGACGGTTTCGAAGTCTGTCGGCGGATCAAGGCCGATCCGGTTACCAAGCACCTGCCGGTGATCATGTTGACGGCGAAGAAGAGCCGGGAGGATATGGCGCGGGGTGAGAAGGTGGGCGCCGACTGGTACATTACCAAACCGTTCAAGTCGGCTATGGTCATTGAAACAATTCAGAGATTTTTGAACAAATGAAATCATCTTTGCATGAACATACCGTATCTGAAGCGCCAGAGGGACGGCGGGAAATCCAACTGGCCTGCTTTCGCGTCGGTGGCGAAATGTATGCGCTGGACATTATGCGCATCAAGGAAATCATCCGACCGCAAAAACTGACGCCTGTGCCCAAGGCGCCGCGGTTCATCGAAGGGGTGATCAACCTGCGCGGGGTGGTGATTCCGGTGGTGGATTTGCGCAAACGGTTTGATCAGCCGAAGCCGGAAACCGATCGGACAGCGCGGGTCATCGTTTGCGCCTTGAGCGGAAAAATCATTGGTCTGATTGTCGATGAAGTATTGGAAGTGCGCCGCTGTTCGCGGCAGGAGATTCAACCCTCTCCGCAGTTTCTTCAAGGCAAGGGAACCGATTTTTTCATTGGTGTTTATCGTCGGGACGAAGAGTTGGTGATGCTTCTGAACCTGGAGAAAATCCTGTCTTCCGATGAAAAGATCGATCTTGAGGCAATTCAACAACTCCATGAAATGGTTGAAAACACCTAATAGTAAATCCAAATGCATTGAGGTATGGAATGATTGTTTGTTGCCCGGGCTGCCAGGCCCGTTTTCGTCTTGATCGCCAGCGGCTCGGTGGCAAACGTATTTCTCTGCGCTGTGTTCGCTGTCGCGAAATCTTCAAAGCCGAAGTTCCGGCAATGGCCCCCGAATCCCCGCGCATTCAGACACTGCTGGCCCATGGCGACCCACGGCTGTGCGCGACAATTGGCGCTCTGCTGAAACCGGAAGGGATCGAATGCCGCATTGCGGGGGACGGCGCCGAGGCGCTGCGTCTGATGGAGGCGCAACCACCGCAGGTGGCGATTCTCGATGTGGCCATTTCCGGCTTGTACATCTTCGAGCTGGTCGAAAAAATCAAAAGCCGTCCCGCCCTCGCCAACACCCGGCTTATTCTGCTTTCCTCCGTTTACAGTAAAACAGCCTACAAGCGCACTCCGGGCTCTCTTTACGGAGCCGATGATTATATTGAAAAACACCATATCCCCGATGATCTGGTGCCTAAAATCTTTCGTTTAGCCACCGGGGCCGTTCCTACGGCCGAGCGGGCGGAGAGCAATGAAGAGACGGTCACCGGCACCGCCCTTACTGAATCGGATGGTGGCGGTGAAGAACATCGCCAGGAAGTGAACCAGCAGATTCTGCAGGCTGAAAACGAAGAATTGAAAGCATCGAGCGAATGGACGGAGAAAGCCAGCCGTCTTGCGAAAATCATCGCCACCGACATCGCTTTATATCATCAGGAAAAAATGGATGAGGGGATCCGCACGAATAGGACTTTCGATTTGATGGCGGCTGAACTCGAAGAGGGCCGGCATGTCTTTCGCCAGCGTATGGCGGGTTTTAGCCGGCAGGAGGATTTTGTGCGCAATGCCTTTGCCGATCTGGTGGAGCGACGCCGGGTCGAACTGCGGGGTTGACCGGGGCAGGAGTTTTTGTGGATTCGAAAAAACAGTGGGAAGTTGCCGGCGGCGAGGAAGAGCGTCTCCAGATTTTAAGGGGGCTCGACCAGAGCGAGGCGTCGGCTCATCTTGCAATCATTTATCAGGCACTGGGCGATGAGAGTTGGCGAGTCCGCAAGGAGGCGGCGGCGTTTTTTCTTGCCCTGCCCCAGGCGGCGGAACGGTCCGGCGATATTATTAAATTGCTGTACGCTGAAGAAAACGCCGGGCTGCGCAATTCTGCGGTTGAAATTCTGGTGTCCCTGGGACGGCGGGCGGTGCCCGCCTTGCTCGCCGAAATAACCTGTCCCGATCATGATGTGCGCAAATTTGTTCTCGATATTCTCGGGGATATCGGTGATCGATCGTCCGTCCCGGCGATGATTGCCGCTTTGGCCGATCCTGATGAAAACGTACGGGCCGCCGCTGCCGAAAACCTGGGAAAAACTCGCTCGGCCGAGGCAGTGCCTGCCCTCCTCGATGCTTTGCGCAATTCCGATCTGCTCTTTCGGTTTACCATTTTGGAGGCCCTCGGGCAGATCGGCGCGGAAGCTCCGGTTGCGCGTCTACTCGAGTTCAAGGACGAACCTTTGCTGCGCAAAGCGCTTTTCGACTGCCTGGGCCGCATCGGCGGAATCGATGCCCTGCCGATTCTGATCGAGGGACTTTCCGATCGCATGCGTAACGTCAGGGAGGCGGCGGTTACGGCCTTATTGCAGATTGGTCAATCCTTTCCTCGGCAAGCAGAGAGCGTTCTTGTCACTTTCGCGGGCAGTGCCGAGGCGAAAAATATCGCCGATTTTCTCGCCAGCGCTCGTGCCGAGCTCAAAGGGGCGGCGGTAAAACTGCTTGGCTGGGTATGCGACAAGCGTTTCGCCCGTCCATTGCTCGAAATTTTCAAAGAAGAGGAATTTCGCGAGGACGCGGCGGCAGCCCTGGTTTCCCTGGGCAAAAACGACCCGGACGCGCTCATTGGTCTTTGGCCGGAAGCGTCCGGGCGCAGCCGTGCCTTCCTGGCTTATCTGCTCGGCGAAGCGCGGTGCGCCGGCGCTGGACACCTGCTGCATGAAGGGCTGAGCAGCGCCGACGCCGAGCTGCGACTTCTTTCGGCGCGGGGTCTTGCCCTCCTTGGAGACCCCGGATCCTTGCCGGCCCTGGTGAACGCGATAGCAGATCCGGAACCGGAGGTGCGCGAGGCTGTTATGTGGGCGCTGGAGCAACTTGGCGCATCGCACCAGCAGGAAATCTTTGCCCGATTGCAACCGCTGCTGGCCGACGATGATCCCGAACAGCGGATGTCCGCCGTGCAGATCCTTGCCAAAGTCGATGGCGCCGAGGTGGAAAAGCGACTCTTTCTTGCCACGAAGGACGAGTCCTCCCAGGTGCGGCAGGCTGCTTTGCGCGCCCTCGACGGGCGTCCAGGAAGTGAACAGATGCCCGCCCTCGTGCTGGCATTGACGGACGAAGATAGCGAAGTGCGGCGTCTCGCGGCGGAATTGCTGGGCAACCATGGCGATGCCAAAGCATTGCACCCGCTCGCTCTCGCATTGCAGGATGAGGACATCTGGGTGCGCTCTACAGTGGTTCGCGCGCTGGCTCAACTCCCTGGACCCGAGTGTTTGGAAATGGTCCAGCGGGCGCTGCACGATCCCGTTGGTCTGGTAGTCATTGCCGCCATCGAAACGCTGGCCGCCATTGATGCCGAGCGCTTCTTGCCGCAACTGATCGAAACCCTGGACCACCAGGATGAAGAGGTTGTCAGCGCGGGGCTGCAATTGCTGGCTGAAAGCGGGCGGCGGGACTGGATCGAACCGGTGCGCGATCGCCTGCTCAATCATCGGCATTGGGAGGTGCGAAACAACTTCGTCCGGATTTACGCCATGCAGACGGGTATTCAATGTCGCCCTCACCTTGAGGCGCGATTGTTGGTGGAGGGGGAAGATCTGGTCCGGCAGCAGATTCAGGATTTCCTGGCCGATCTGTCCCCGACTCTGAGTTGACCATGTTGTTTCTGGCCCCGGACATTCCCATGAGCGATGAGGAATTCCGCCTTCTGCGGGATTTCGTCTACCAACATTGCGGATTGAGTTTTACTGAGGATTCCCGATATCTTCTGGTGAAACGACTCGGTAAGCGAGTGCAACATCACCGGCTGAAAACGTTCAAAGATTATTATTATCTGCTTCGCTACAATCAACAGCGCGATCAGGAATTGAGTGAGGTCGTCGATTGCCTCACCACCAATGAAACCTATTTCTTCCGCGAAGATTTTCAGTTAAAAACATTCACTCAGGAAATCATCCCTGAAATCTGTCGCCGGAAAGAAAAAGAGGGGCAGTCAAAACGCTTGCGCATCTGGAGCGCCGGTTGCTCGACCGGTGAGGAGCCTTACACCATTGCCATGCTCCTGCTGGAAATTGCCGCTCTGCGCGACTGGCAGATCGAAATCATCGGCACCGACATCAGTCAAAAAGTATTGCAGATAGCGCGCAAAAGCGTCTACGGTTCAGCCTCATTCCGCAGTACGCCCGTCGAATACCAGAACCGCTACTTTACGCCCGTTGACGGTCGTTTTCGCATCGGCGATCAGGTAAAAAATCTGGTGACCATCAGTCATCTCAACCTGTTCGATGCGCCACGGGTCTCTCTTTTGGGGAAAATGGACGTCATCTTTTGCCGCAACGTCATCATCTATTTCGATCTGGCGGCAAAAAAACGAGTGATCGAAACGTTCTATCAGCGCCTGCACCCGGAAGGGTTTTTGCTTCTCGGTCATTCGGAATCTTTGATGAACATCAGTAACTCCTTTACCTTGCGACATTTTGTCCATGACATGGTGTACCAGCGTCCAGCGCTGAGCAGGGGAGATGGAACATGAGTGCGAACCGTAGCGTGCGCGTACTGGTGATCGATGATTCGGCCTATAATCGCCGAACCATCATCAAAATGTTGGAACAAATCCCGGAAGTGGAAGTGATCGCCTATGCCAGCAACGGCGAGGAGGGTCTGCGCAAATTTATCGACCTGAAACCCGATCTGATCACCCTGGATCTGGAAATGCCCCGCATGGACGGTTTTACTCTGCTGCGCATCGTTATGCAGCGCCGGCCTACTCCGATCATCATCGTCTCCGCCCGGGCCGAAGACGAAAATGTTTTCCGCGCCCTTGAACTTGGGGCCGCCGAATTTGTGGCCAAGCCCTCGGCCCGTATTTCGCCCGATCTGTTCAATATCCAGCAGGATCTGTTGCAAAAAGTTCGGGAAGTTGCCCGCATGGATATGCGGAAGATCGTCGCCCGCAGCCTTCCGGGAGGTACGCCGACGATCACCTCATCATCGGCGCCAGCCTTGTCCCGGACCGCCGACAAAAAGTTCAGCCAAGTGGTTATCGGATCCTCCACCGGTGGGCCGCCCGCGCTGCAGGCGATCTTTTCCGCCATACGCGAGCCGCTGCCGATCGGATTCGCCGTCTCCCAGCACATGCCGCCCGGGTTTACCCGTGCTTTTGCCGAGCGCTTGAACAAATTCACCGCTATCGAGGTGCGCGAGGCCGAGTCCGGGGACCGCATTTTACCGGGACTGGCGCTGATTGCCCCGGGAGGAAAAAATCTGGTTTTTCGCCGCACCGGGGATGAAATTGTGGCCCGGATTGTCGATCCCCCCCCGGCGCAGCGCTATGTACCTTCCGTCGATGTGATGTTCGAATCCGCGAGCGAAGTTTTCGGCGAAAAAACCGTTGGCGTCGTTCTTACCGGAATGGGCAACGACGGCGCCAGCGGCGTCGTGCAAATCAAGGATAACGGCGGCATGGTTATTGCCGAAGCCGAGGAGTCGAGTGTTGTGTTTGGCATGCCCAAGGAGGCTATCGCCACCGGGCGCGTCGATAAAATAGTACCGCTACCGTTGGTATCCCGTGAAATTTTGCGGCTCTGCGGCCACTGAGTTTAAAAGCTTAGGAGATCAATAGATGCAGAAAGACGACGAGAAAGGCGTGGGCAGCCGGGGGGAGGAGTTCCTCCAGGTTTTCAAAAGAGGAGCCGAATTTACGCAGGAACTCCTCAAGGAGAACGAAAGACTGCGCTACCAGATTGTTCAGTTGGAAGAAGCTGTGAAGAAAAAACCGTCCGGCCTGCTGGTGGAAGAGGAAACCGCTCGCCTGCGCAAGCGGATCGAGGACCTCGAACAGGAAAATAGCGAGATAGTCACCCGATTCCAGAAAGTGGAGGAAGAAAACTTCGATTTTGCCAATCGCTATGTGGAAGTCGAAAACCAGAACAATATGTTGGCAAACCTGTATATTGCCTCCTATCAACTGCATTCGACACTGGATCACCGGGAGGTGCTGCAGGTCATTACCGAGATTGTCATCAATCTTATCGGCGCCGAAGAATTCGCCATTATGGTCATCGATGAAAAACACCGCCATTTGCAGGCGGTCGCCTGTGAAGGACTGGAACTGAAGAAGATTCCGATCATTCGTCTGGGGGAGGGCATCATCGGCGAAGCGGCCAAATCGGGAGAGAACTATTTCATCGACCATATGCAAGGGTATGTTCGCGACATGCACGCTCCGTTGGTATGCATCCCCTTGAAAATCAAGGATTATGTCATCGGGGTCATCGGCATTTACAAACTGTTGGAGCAGAAGGATGAATTTGCCGATGTCGATTACGAGCTGTTCACCTTGTTGGCCGGTCATGCAGCTACCGCCATCTTCTCCTCCAAGCTCTATTCCGAGTCGGAGCGGAAGCTTTCCACCATCCAGGGCTTCATCGATCTGATGACCAAATAGTTTGCGGAGGGCTTAGAATGAATACCTATAAAGTTCTAGTCGTTGAAGATTCACCAACCATGCGCCAGTTGATCGTTTTTGCTTTGAAGCGGCTTCGCGGGCTGAATATCGTCGAGGCGAATGATGGCGTCGATGGTTTGAAAAAACTTACCGGCGACAAATTCGATCTGATCATTACCGATATCAATATGCCCATTATGAATGGGCTGAAACTGGTCAGCCTGGTTCGGCGCGATCCCGGCTACCAGCAGACCCCCATTGTTATCGTCACCACCGAGGGCGCCGAAGAGGACCGTGAGCGCGCTCTTGCCCTTGGCGCCAACGAGTACATCACCAAGCCGGTGCAGACCACCAAATTGCTCGAAGTAACCAGGCGTCTGCTCAACCTCGGCTCTTGACCCGGCGTCTTGTGTATTGACAAGCCGGCCGCATTTTATGGTATATACTTTCGATTGCCTGAACGGGTAATTATCTAAGCAGGAGGAAAATTTGAGTAAAGAAGAAGCAATTGAAGTCGAGGGTTCGGTCATCGAACCTCTCCCCAATGCGATGTTCCGAGTCAAGCTGGATAACGGGCATATCGTTCTGGCGCATATTTCCGGTAAAATGCGCAAATTTTACATCCGTATTCTGCCGGGCGATCGGGTAACGGTGGAACTGTCCCCCTACGACCTGACCCGAGGCAGAATTACCTACCGGGAAAAATAGTCATGCTGTGATCGCATTCCTTTTTCTCGCTGCCATGCGGCAAGGATATTACCGGCTTTTTACCAGATCACACCGGCGAACTGCCGGTTTTCCTGTTTATGACCCAGCCATCCGGCCACGGAGAACTTATGGAAGAACGTTATAATCCAGCTGCCATCGAGAATAAATGGCAGCAATTCTGGACCGAACGAAAAACCTTCAAGGTGGTCGAAGAGAGCCGTCGGCGTAAATTTTACCTGTTGGAGATGTTCCCCTATCCCTCCGGACGCATTCACATGGGGCATGTGCGCAACTACTCCATCGGCGATGTCGTCGCCCGGTTCAAGCGTCTGCAGGGGTTCAATGTGCTACATCCGATGGGATGGGATGCTTTCGGCATGCCGGCGGAAAACGCCGCCATCCAGAACCGGGTGCATCCGGCCAAGTGGACCTACGAAAACATCGCGAACATGCGCGCGCAGTTGAAAAAATTGGGATTTTCCTATGACTGGGACCGCGAGTTGGCGACGTGCGACGTGGACTATTATCGCTGGGAGCAATTGATTTTCCTGCGAATGCTTGAAAAAGGCCTAGCCTACAAGAAAAGCTCTACGGTGAACTGGTGTCCCGACTGCCAGACCGTGCTCGCCAACGAGCAGGTGGAGGATGGCTGCTGCTGGCGGTGCGACAACGCGGTGGAAGCCAAGGAACTTGAGCAGTGGTTCTTCAAGATTACCGCCTATGCCGAGGAACTTCTCGACCAGACCTGGCAACTTCCCGGCTGGCCCGAACCGGTCCTGATCATGCAGCGCAACTGGATCGGTCGCAGCACCGGCTGCGAAGTCGATTTTCCGCTGGAAAATGCGGATCAAAAGATCCGTATCTTTACCACCCGCCAGGATACCCTTTTCGGCGCTACTTTCATGAGTCTGGCCCCCGAGCATCCGTTGGTCCCGGAACTGACCACTGCGGAGCGGCGATCGGAAGTGGAGGCGTTTATCGCCCGGGTGCGGCGGGAGGAGAAAGCCCGGCGCACCAGCGAGGATTTGGAAAAGGAAGGGGTGTTTACCGGGAGTTACTGCATCAATCCTCTTACCGGCCGAAGAATGCCGGTGTTCCTTGCCAATTTTGTCCTGATGGAATACGGCACCGGCGCCGTTATGGCGGTGCCGACCCACGACCAGCGGGATTTTGAATTTGCCCGCAAGTACGATCTGCCGCTGGAGGTGGTTATCCAGCCGGAAGGGGAGGCTCTCGATCCGGCACAAATGCAGCAGGCCTGGACCGGACCTGGAACAATGGTCCATTCGGGGGAGTTCGACGGACTCTCGAACGAGGAGGCCAAAGGACGGATTGCCGATTTCATCGAGAAGAGGGGCATCGGCAATAAAACGATCAATTACCGCCTGCGCGACTGGGGCGTCTCCCGTCAGCGCTACTGGGGGACGCCGATCCCGGTTATTTACTGCGATAAGTGTGGCATTGTGCCGGTGCCGGAAAAGGATCTGCCGGTGGTGCTGCCGACCGATGTCGAGTTCACCGGCGAAGGGGGCAGCCCGCTGGCCAAGAGCAAAGACTTTCTCCATACCGAATGCCCATCCTGCGGCGGTCCTGGCCGGCGCGAAACCGATACGTTCGATACCTTCGTCGAGAGTTCCTGGTACTTTGCCCGCTATGCCTGTCCCGATTTCCAGGGACCCCTCGACCGCTCCCGCGTCGATTACTGGATGCCGGTCGATCAGTACATCGGCGGCATCGAGCACGCGGTCATGCATCTGCTCTATGCGCGCTTTTTCACCAAAGTGCTGCGCGACCTCGGGCTGCTCGGCCATGACGAACCTTTCAGCAATTTGTTGACCCAAGGCATGGTCTGCATGGAAACTCGCTCCTGCCCCACGCACGGCTGGCTCTTCCCCGAGGAGGTGGAGAACGGCAAGTGTTGCAAATGCGGGGCGGAAGTGAGCACTGGGCGCATCGAAAAGATGAGCAAATCGAAGAAGAATGTGGTCGATCCCGACCATCTGATTGCTCGCTACGGCGCCGATACCGCGCGCCTTTTTTCCTTGTTTGCCGCGCCGCCGGAGAAGGACCTGGAATGGAATGAGCAGGGGGTGGAAGGCTGCTACCGCTTTCTCAACCGCATTTGGCGTGCCGTCCTGGACAACCTGCCCATAATTACGCAAAGCGTACCGCCGGAGACCGGTGATGCCGCACGCTCTTTGCGTCGGCAAACCCATCGCACCATCCGCAAGGTAACCGAAGACGTTGATGGCCGCTTCCATTTCAATACGGCAATTGCCGCCGTCATGGAACTGGTCAACGAGATCTACGCGTTTGCCGAGAAGCAGCAATGCCCCGGCGCTCTGCGCGAAGCGTTGGAGGCGGTGGTCAGGCTTCTCGCTCCTTTCGTACCGCATATCGCCGAGGAGCTTTGGAGTCATCTCGGCCATGCCGGAGGCATCGAGGCAGCGGGCTGGCCCGGATGGGACGAATCGGCGCTGGTCGAAGAGGAGAAGACGATCGTCATCCAGATCAACGGCAAGGTCCGGGGGAAGATTACCATTCCCGCCACTGCCGATGACCGGCAAATCGAGCAGGCTGCCCTGGCTGAACCCAACGTGGCCCGGCTTATTGCCGGTCAGACGGTGCGCAAGGTGGTGATCGTTCCCGGCCGTCTGGTCAGCCTGGTCGTCGGCTGATGCGATCTTGGCCTGCCGGTCTTTTTCTTCTACTCCTTATCGGTGGCTGCGGCTATCACGTGCAGGGGAGGGGAAACAATCTTCCCGCCGATGTGCGAACGGTTTTTGTCAGCATTTTCACGAACTCGACCCTGGAGCCACAGGTAGAGACGGTGGTTAGCCGTTCGGTCATCGACAGGTTGATAAGGGGACGTTTTTTACGAGTCGTCGATGAGCCCATCGTGGCCGATTCGCTCCTTTCCGGACAAGTGACCGCTTATACCTCAACGCCCATCGCCTACGGTCGAGACGACGAGATCTCTCGCTATATTTCCCAGATGAGCGTTTCGGCATGGCTGCGGCGTTCAACCACCAACGAGGTGATCTGGCAGGGCGCCATCTCCTGGAGCGAAGAATATTCGGCCAGTCAAAATAGGATGGTGCAAGAGGATAATGAGGCCGCCGCCATCCATACGATCGGCGAACGGATTGCCGAGGAACTCTATTCCCGTCTCGGTGATAATTTCTGATGAAACCGGCGGAATTCGATCGAGCCTTGGCCGAGAGGAAGATTCCTCCCTTGCTGCTCCTGCATGGGGAGGAATCTTTTTTACTGGAAAATGCCCTGGGCCGGTTGCTTGACATCGTGGTGTCCCCGCCAGACCGGGATTTTAATTTTCAAGTTTTCCGCGGCAAGGAAACGCAGGCGGCAAAGGTTCTCGATTCCGCCCGCACGCTGCCGGTTTTTGCGCCCCGGCGCTGCGTTCTGATCCGGGAGGCTGATCAGCTCCCGGCCTCCGAACTGGAAATTCTGCTGCCCTATTTGTCCGCCCCGGCGCCGGAAACGGTGCTCGTTCTGGTCGCCGAAAAAATCGACGGACGCCGCAAATTTTACCAGGACTTCCGCAAGTTCGGAGAAATGGTGGAATTCCGTCCCTTGTACGAGAATCAGATTCCCGCCTTCGTCAAGGACCAGGCGCGCAGCGCCGGACGCTCCTTTACCGACGACGCCTTGGCGCTCTTCTGCCGACGGTTGGGAAACAATCTGCAGGAAGTGCACGGGGAGTTGGTAAAGCTCTTCAGCTATCTTGGCGAGAGAAAATTGGCCGATGTGGCCGATGTGGCCGATGTCGTTTCCGATACGCGGGTGGACAGCATCTTTGACCTGACCAACGCCCTCGGGCAGAAGCGGCGGGACGAAGCATTCCGCCTCCTTTTGCGCTTGATCGACGAAGGGGTCGCTCCGTTACTTATCCTGAATATGCTGACCCGGCATTTCCGGCAATTATGGATGGTTCGAGAACTGCTTGAGCAGAAAACGGCGGCGCGGGATATAGCCAAGCGCATTGGCGTGAACCCTTTTTTTCTCGATGGCCTGATAAACCAGGCCCGGCAGTTTTCAACGAAACAATATCGCAGCGCCTTCGAGCGATTCTTAGAGACGGATTTGGCTCTCAAGTCGAGCGGCGCCCATCCCCGCGCCCATCTGCAAAAGCTGGTACTGGATTTGGGAAGGGATTAAGCACGGGCGCTGCGGAAAAGAGGGAGGCCTTTCCCTTCTTTTCCGCAAGCGCACCAGGTCAGGAGAGGTTGCTCACCAATCTGCTCAGTCGGCTGATCTTACGACTGGCGGTTGCCTTGTGAATCACTCCTTTGGTTGCGGCTTTGTCGATAAAAGGAATGGCCCGCTCAAGAGCCGTTTTGGCGGCGTCGGCATCGCCCCCCGCAACCGCTTCGCGAACCTGTTTGACAAAGGTGCGCATGGTGGAGCGGATATGAGTATTGCGGGCGCTGCGGACGGCATTTTGCCGGTTTCTCTTCTCGGCGGATTTGTGGTTGGCCAAGGTTTTCTCCTCCTTGTGTCGAGTTATTAGTGATTAATCATCCCTTTTGATGGCGTTTTATATCACTGATGTTTTTTCCAGTCAAGTTAAAAAACATCCAATGGTTGTAACTATATCCTTATTATTCGGATAGTTATCTTTTTCTTCAAAGAATTAATTTAAAATCATCCGATTTTTCGACCTGCTGGCCCACCGGGGCGGGTTAATCTCCGCCTTTTTTTTCTTCGATATATCTAGGCAGGACCATGTCCAACAAGAAGGAAATCTCCCGGGCTGCCGGTGTCATGGGGATAGCGACCGGGATGAGCCGGGTGGCCGGGCTGGTGCGGGACATGGTTGTCGCCGCCCTGTTTGGCGCCGGCTTGGCCACCGACGCCTTTTTCATGGCTTTCACCATACCCAACCTGCTGCGCCGCTTCTTCGCCGAAGGGTCCTTGACGGCCGCCTTCATTCCAACCTTTGCCGAGGTTCGTCATCGAGAAGGGGATAGCGAGGCCAAACGTCTGGCGAGAATCTGCTGGACCCTGCTGATCTTGGTAATGGCGATCGTCGTTGTTTGCGGCATTCTTCTGTCCCCCTGGCTCGTCCAAACCATCGGTTACGGCTTCAGCGCCGTAGAGGGAAAACTGGAACTGACCGATTCTCTCAACCGCCTGATGTTCCCTTACATCTTTTTCGTCAGTCTTCTCGCCCTGCTGACCGGAATTTTGAATGTCTTCGGACATTATTTTCTGCCCGCCGTTTCCCCTCTGCTCCTGAACCTGGCGATGATTGCCTGCGCCGTGCTTCTCGCCCCTTATTTCGCGGTGCCGATCACCGCCCTGGCCATCGGCGTTTTGTTGGGTGGGGTTCTGCAGTTGCTGTTGCAATGGCCGGCGCTGCGGCGTCTGGGGATTTCTCTGCGCCCGGATTTCAATTTCCGGCACCCGGCCGTGCTGCGCATGTCGCGTCTTATGCTGCCTGGGATCGCCGGGGTGGCCATTTACCAGATCAATGTCGTCATTACCCGTCTGCTCGCCTCTTTTCTCCCCGAGGGGAGCGTGTCCTATCTCTATTACGGGCAGCGCCTCTTCGAGTTTCCCCAAGGAATTTTCATCGTTTCCCTCGCGCAGGCGGTTTTGCCGGCGATGAGTCGCCATGCCGCCATTGGCGATGAGGAGGGTCTGAAGGAATCCTTTCGCTTCGCTTTGGCGCTCATCGCTCTGGTTACCTTGCCGGCGGCCGCTGGCCTGATGCTTTGCGCGGTTCCGGTTTACAGTCTATTCTTTATGGGCGGCGCTTTTTCCTACGAAGATGTGCGCCAAACCGCTCTGGCCCTGGTCGCCTATGCTCCGGGTTTGCTTTTTATCGGTCTCAGCCGGATCGCCGTTGCCGTCTTTTATGCCCGGAAGAATACCCGCACCCCGGTCTGGATCGCGTTCTGGACCTTGCTGGTCAATGCCGTTTTGGGTCTGCTGCTCATGCAACCGCTGCAACACACCGGTCTTGCCCTGGCCCTTACCCTCTCTTCGGTTTTTAATTCGGTGTTGTTGATCTGGGCGCTGCGTCGGCAGATCGGCGTGCTGGGTCTGGGCGCGCTGAGCAAAACCTTTCTGCGAGCTTTGCCGGCCGCCGGCATGATGGCCGTTGCGGTTTGGGGTATTCTCCTCCTTGGCCCGTGGAGCGCAGACGGGCATGTTGCCATCAAGGCGACGGTGCTTGGCGGCGCGATTTTCATCGGGGCGGGCGTTTATGCCACCGGCTGTCTGTTGCTGCGCGTACCGGAGGCGGGCGAGTTGACGGCCCTGGTTCGGAAAAAACTGCGTTGGAGGACTTCATGAATAATAAGACGCCCTTTTTCTGGCAATCTCCCATCGGCTGGATTGCTCTGGTGGGCGGCCCCGCCGGTCTGAGGGAAACCATTCTACACCCCGATTCCTTTTTGCCGGGGCTGACCGACCTGCAGAGTTCCGGCGAGCATCTGGCGCTGCTGCGGGAGGGGCAAAGGCAGCTGCAGGAGTATTTCGCCGGCGCCCGCACGAAGTTCGAGTTGCCCATTGACCTGGGCGGCCTTTCCCCCTTCGCGGCCCGGATTCTGAGCGATTTACAGAATGTTCCGTATGGATCGACCATTACCTACGGCGATCTCGCGGCCCTGGCCGGGCATCCTGGCGCCGCTCGGGCGGTCGGACGGGTGATGGCGCGCAATCCGTTGCCCATCGTCATCCCTTGTCATCGGGTGCTCGGTTCCGGCGGGCAATTGACCGGCTACTCGGGCGGAGAAGGACTGACGTGCAAGAAATGGCTCTTGGACTTCGAACGATCGAAAAGATAAAATCGATTCAACCGATAAATAATATCTTGACACTCCTTCGCCAGATTTGCTAAAAGTTGTCGGCGTTACGGTTGTAGGCACGTAGCTCAGTGGGAGAGCACTACCTTGACACGGTAGGGGTCGGCGGTTCAATCCCGCCCGTGCCTACCATATCCGAACTCACAACCGTTCGAAAACGTGAGGCATCTTCGGATGCCTCTTTTCATTGGAGATGCAAGATGGCCTTGGTACGGATCGAACTGCCCGATGGTGCATGTCGAGAAGTCCCTCGCGGAACCACCCCCCGCGAAGTCGCCCGCTCTATTGGCGAACGCCTGGAGAGGCAGGCCGTGGCGGCTCGCGTAAATGGCGCGTTGGTCGATCTCGCGACGCCCATCGAAGCCGACGCGCAGTTGGCGCTGATCACCCCCGACTCGCCGGAAGGGCTCGACGTTTATCGCCACTCCACCGCCCATCTGATGGCCCATGCGGTGAAATCCCTCTATGGCGGGGACGTTCAGGTCACCATCGGTCCCGCCATCGAAAATGGTTTTTACTACGATTTCTTCAGCGACAAGCACGCCTTTTCTCCGGAGGAGTTTGAGCGGATCGAGGCCCGCATGAAGGAAATGGCCGCCGCTGATCTGCCGATTGCCCGAGAGGAAATCAGCCGCCAGCGGGCTATCGAGATGTTCCGCGAGATGGGCGAGACCTACAAGGTCCAATTGATCGAGGACCTGCCCAACGAAACGGTGTCTTTGTATCGGCAGGGCGACTTTGTCGACCTGTGCCGCGGGCCGCATCTGCCTTCCACTGGCCGAATCAAGGCGTTCAAGCTAACCAGCGTTGCCGGCGCGTATTGGCGCGGCGACGAGCGCAATGCCATGCTGCAACGCATCTACGCCACGGCTTTTCCGGATGCGAAGCAATTAAAAGCCTATCTCGACCGTTTGGAAGAGGCCAAGAAGCGCGACCATCGCAAACTGGGGCGAGAGCTGGATCTGTTTTCTTTCAGCGAAGAAGCGGGCGCCGGCCTGGTTATATGGCATCCCAAAGGAGCTCTGCTGCGCACCCTGCTCGAGGATTTCGAGCGTCGTGAGCACCTCAGGCGCGGTTACGATATCGTCATGGGGCCGCAGATTCTGCGCACCGATCTGTGGAAGACCTCGGGTCATTACGAAAATTACCGGGAGAACATGTATTTCACCGAGGTGGAGGAGCAGAGCTACGGCATCAAGCCGATGAACTGTCTCGCCCATATGCTGATCTACAAATCCCGCAAGCGCTCCTATCGCGATCTGCCCTTGCGATACTTCGAGCTTGGCACCGTGCACCGGCATGAAAAATCCGGTGTGCTGCATGGCCTGCTGCGGGTGCGCGGCTTCACTCAGGATGACGCCCATATCCTCTGCACTCCGGAACAATTGGACGGGGAGATAAAGGGTGTTCTCAAGTTCGTGCAGGAAGTCATGGCCATTTTTGGCTTCGAATACGAACTGGAAGTCTCCACCCGGCCGGAGAAGTCGATCGGCAGCGATGCGGACTGGGACCGCGCCACCGGCGCCCTGATGAGTGCCCTGACCGACTCCGGTTTGCCCTTTGAGGTCAATGAAGGAGACGGCGCTTTTTACGGGCCGAAGATCGACATCAAGCTCAAGGACGCTCTTGACAGGAAGTGGCAGTGTGCTACAATCCAGTGCGATTTTACCCTGCCCGAACGCTTTGATCTTACCTATGTAGGGAGTGATGGCGAAAAACACCGTCCAGTCATGGTGCATCGGGTTATCCTCGGGGCGATCGAACGCTTCATCGGGGTGTTGATCGAGCATTATGCAGGTAATTTCCCCCTTTGGATTTCACCGGTCCAGGTCATCGTCCTCAACGTCACCGACAATCAGGCCGACTACGCTGAAGAAGTTTTTCAATATCTGCGAACCGAAGGGATCCGGGTCCAGAAGGACTTGCGCAATGAGAAGCTCGGCTTCAAAATCCGCGAGGCCCAAATGGATAAGGTCCCCTATATGCTCGTCATCGGCGATCGTGAAAAAGAGAACGGCACAACCGCCCCGCGCCACCGGTCGGGGAAAAACCTTGATGCCATGACGCCTGCCCAATTCGTGCGCTTTGTCCAGGAAGAAAGCAGGCAATACCATTAGGAGGTGTTCCCATAGCCAAGCAAGAAACCAACATTAACCGGGCCATTCGCGCCCGAGAACTCCGTGTGGTCGATGATGAGGGGAATCAGCTCGGTGTTCTGAGCCTCGCAGACGCACTTGCTGCCGCCGAAGAGCGGGGTCTCGATCTCGTCGAAGTTTCGCCTAATACGGATCCTCCGGTTTGCAGGATCATGGATTACGGCAAATACAAATACCAGACGAACAAACGGGCGGCGGAAGCGAAGAAGAAGACTTCCAGGGTCGAGCTCAAAGAAGTCAAGATGCGTCCCAAGACCGATGAGCACGACTTCCAGGTGAAGATCAGAAACGCTCATCGCTTCCTGGAGGATGGGAACAAGGTCAAGGTGACGATCATGTTCCGCGGGCGCGAAGTCACCCATCCCGAATTCGGGCGTCGCCTGATGGAGCGGGTGGCCGAGGAGCTGAAGGAGATCGGTGTGGTCGAATCGCACCCCGGTATGTTCGGTCGTTTCATGACCATGGTTGTGGCGCCTATTAAAAAATAACCGGTTCTGGAACCATACAGGTTCAAACCGGATTTGTGTTTCAGGCTGCAAGTCTATATTCGAAGGAGATGGGTCATGCCCAAAATTAAAACCAATCGTGGCGCCGCCAAGCGCTTTCGCAAAACCGGGACCGGAAAAATCCGTCGCAGCAAGGCTTTTACGAGTCATATCCTGACCAAGAAGTCGACCAAGCGCAAGCGCAACCTGCGTCACCCCTCCCTGGTGCACAAAGCGGATCAGAAAAATATCAGCCAACTGATTCCTTATCTTTGATAGGCGGATCATTTGACTTTAAGTCCGTGAACTGAGGGGAATAGTCTCCCCCTTCAGATCCGGCAGCGGGGTTTTCCCGCCCATTGACACCAGAAGGAGTTGTACATGCCAAGAGTAAAAAGAGGATTCAAAGCGAGACGCAGAAGGAACAAAGTTCTTCAACTGGCTAAAGGTTATCGTGGTGCACGGAGTAAGCTGTTTCGCAGCGCCACTGAAGCGGTCGACCGGGCACTCAATTATGCCTTCCGTGACCGCAGGGTCAAGAAGCGCGACTTCCGCGCTCTGTGGATTACCCGCATAAACGCCGCCGCCAGAGAGAACGGTCTGTCCTACAGCCGTTTGGTTTTCGGACTGAGAAAAGCCGAAATCGGCCTTGATCGTAAAATTCTTGCGCAGCTGGCGGTTTCCGACCCCCAAGGGTTTGGCGCCCTCGTCGAAAAAGCCAAGGTGCAGATTCAGTAGCCTCGGAAAGGAGAGATGGGGTATCCCATCTCTTCTTTTTTTCTTGAGCGCTGTCCGCGATGGAAGCCTGACGGCTTCCATTCTTATTTCTACTCTGATTTTTCAGGACGAACATGAAGGAAAAACTCGAAGGGATGCTCCAGCAGGCCCGCTCCGCTATGCATGAGGCCGATTCGGAAGGCGCGCTGCAGGAGGTGCGGGTGCGTTTCCTTGGCCGTAAAGGTGAGTTGACGTCCATCATGAAGGATATGGGACGCCTGTCCGCGGAAGAGAGACCGGTCGTCGGCGCTTTAGCCAACCGGGTCAAAGAAGAACTGGAGGCAGGGTTGGAAAACCGCGGCCGCCAGTTGCGGGAGGCGGAAATTGCCCATCGGCTGGCCAGTGAACGCATCGACGTGACTATGCCCGGCCGCCGCTCCTTCGCTGGCTCCAAGCATCCGATCACCCTGGTGACCGAAGAAATCGCCGGGATTTTTTCCTCCCTCGGTTTCGGCATCGAAGAGGGGCCGGAAGTCGAGCAGGATTTTTTCAACTTCGAGGCGCTCAATATTCCGAAGGACCACCCCGCCCGCGACATGCAGGACACCTTTTATGTGTCCGACGAGGTGGTTTTGCGCACCCATACTTCTCCGGTCCAGATTCGCACCATGCTGCGGCAACCGCCGCCGGTGCGGGTTATCGCACCCGGCACCGTTTACCGGCGCGATTCGGACCTGACCCACTCGCCGATGTTCCACCAGATCGAGGGCTTTCTCGTTGATCGCGGCATCACCTTCGGTGATCTCAAGGGGATTCTCACCGCTTTTGTCACCCAGTATTTCGGCGACGACGTCAGCGTGCGCTTCCGCCCATCCTTTTTTCCTTTCACCGAGCCGAGCGCCGAAGTCGACATCCGTTGCGTCATCTGTCGCGGAAAAGGCTGCCGTGTCTGCAAAAACTCCGGTTGGCTCGAAATTCTCGGCAGCGGCATGATCGATCCCGAGGTGTTTAAGGCGGTGAACTACGATCCCGATATTTACACCGGTTTCGCCTTTGGCATGGGACTCGAACGTATCGCCATGCTCAAGTACGGCGTTAACGACCTGCGCTTGTTCTTTGAGAACGATCTGCGTTTCCTCCAGCAGTTTCGTTGATCTCTTGCCGAAATCGTCTGCCATATTGCCGTGATTTGCGATAAAGGATTCAGAAAATGATCGTCACCAGGAACTGGTTGCAGGAATTTGTCGATTTTGACCTGTCTGCCGAGGAATTGGCGCATCGTCTGACCATGGCCGGGTTGGAAGTCGACGCCATGGAAAAGATCGGAGAAGGGCTCGACAGCGTCATTGTCGCCCGGCTACTGTCGGTGGAGCCGCACCCGGAAGCGGATCGCCTGACCTTATGCCAGGTCGACACCGGCGGCGAGACCTTGCAGGTCGTCTGCGGCGCCCGCAATCACAAGAGCGGCGATCTGGTTGCCCTCGCCCAGGTCGGCTCTGTTTTGCCCGGCGACTTCAAAATCAAAAAAAGCAAGATTCGCGGACGCGAATCGATGGGCATGCTCTGTTCCGAAAAAGAGTTGGGCCTTGCCGAAGAGGCGGAAGGAATCATTATTCTGCCACCCGACCTGCCCCTGGGGCAGCCGGTCTTTTCGGCTCTCAAGCTGAAAGATGTGCGTTTTGAGTTGGGGCTTACTCCCAACCGCGCCGACTGCCTGAGCATTGTTGGCGTCGCGCGCGAAGTGTCCGCCATGACCGGCAGTCCTTTGCGCATGCCGGCGTCGCTGGTCGAAGAAGCCGGCGATCCCATTGAGGACCAGACGTCGGTTACCGTGGAGGAACCGCAACTCTGCCCACGTTACACGGCGCGCCTCATTCGCGGGGTAAAAATCGGCCCCTCTCCCGAATGGCTGGTGCGGCGCCTGGAGGCGGTGGGTTTGCGGTCGATCAATAACGTCGTCGATGTCACCAATTTGCTCCTGGTGGAATTGGGTCATCCCCTGCACGCCTTCGACTTTCGCCTGTTGCGGGGGGGCCGGATCATCGTCAAGCGAGCCGTCGCCGGGGAGGTGTTCACCACCCTCGACAGTCAGCAGCGTCTGCTGCAGGACAACGATCTGACCATCTGCGATGCGGAAGGGGCGGTTGCTCTGGCGGGTATCATGGGGGGTGAAAATTCCGAGATTCAGCCGGATACGGTCGACATCCTGCTCGAAAGCGCCTACTTCGATCCGACCGCCATTCGCCGCAGCAGCAAGCGCCTCGGCATTCACACCGAGTCTTCGCATCGTTTCGAGAGAGGCGCCGATATCGAGATGGCGCCGGTTGCACTCGATCGCGCCACGTCTCTCATTCTGCAACTGGCCGGAGGCAAAGCCGCCCGGGGCAGAATCGATGTTTATCCGACCGCGGTGGAACGACGCAGCTTGACCATCGCACCGCGTCGCTGCGAGGAAGTCCTTGGAATTTCGCTGGACCGGGCCGTTATCGAAACGCATTTGCGCAGCATTGGACTTTCCGTCGAGGCTGGCGATGGCGAAACCCTGAAGGTCGCCGTGCCGGCCTTCCGCCACGATCTTGAGCGGGAAATCGATCTGATCGAAGAGGTTGCCCGCCTCAATGGATACGACCATATTCCTGTCACCCTGCCGGTCGGTCGTGGCCAAAGCCATCCTCTGTCCGAAGGGCAGCGCCTGGCGCGTGGCGCACGGGACCATATGGTCGCCGCCGGTTTTGCCGAGGTGATCAATTACTCCTTCGTCTCGCCCACTTTATGGGACCGGTTGAATCTTGGCGCCGACGATGCCCGCCGGGAAACGGTGCGGGTCCTCAATCCGCTGACGGAAGAACAGTCGATCATGCGCACCACTTTGGTCGGCAGCTTGCTCGAAACCGTCGCTCGGAATCTGGCCTATCGTTCCCGTGATCTGCGCCTGTTCGAATTGCGCCCGGTTTTCCGGCTGCGGCAGGGAGAGATTCTCCCGGTGGAAAGTCTTCACCTGACCGCCATTCTTTGCGGCCGGCGGGAGCCGGAGGGCTGGGCGCAGGGGCGCGAAGATGCCGATTTCTTCGATCTCAAAGGGATGACGGAGTCCTTGCTCGACAGCCTTAACGTCCATTCCCGCACTTGGCACGCCGATGCCGGGGAGCCGTTTCTGCACCCGGGCAAGTCCGCGACGATCCGCTGCGGCGAAGCGAATCTGGGAGTGCTCGGCGAAGTGCATCCGCAGGTTTTGGCCAATTTCGACATCGATCTTCCGGTTTACCTGCTCGATCTCAACCTCCCGGCGGTTTTCGCAGCCGCTGACAAGACGCGTGGATTTCAACCGATTTCCCGGTATCCGGACGTCTATCGCGACAGCGCCTTTCTCCTCGACGAAGCAACGACCGCCGAGCAGGTTTTTGCCATCCTGGAAAAAGCCAAGGGGCGCGATGTCGAGGAAATCGTGTTGTTCGATCTTTATCGCGGCAAGGGCATTCCCGAGGGGAAAAAGAGTCTGGCCATTCGCGTGCGCTATCGCAGTCAGGAACGAACTTTGACCGATGAAGACATCTCCCAGGCGCACGGGAAAATCGTCGCCGCCCTCGGGCGCGAGTTGGGAGCCGGGATAAGGTAAAAAAATCAGTTGATTAGATACTTTCCCTATGTTATAAAAACCCGGAATTTCAGGGATCTAGTGTTATCAAAGTGGAGGATTTATGACGAAAGCGGACCTTATTGAGAACGTTTATTTAAAAACCGGATTTTCCAAGAAGGAATCCGCTGAAATTGTCGAAATGGTTTTCGATCTCATCAAGTCCACCCTGGAGGGCGGCGAAAAGATCAAGATCGCCGGTTTTGGCAATTTTGTCGTCAAAGAAAAGTCGACCCGCCGCGGGCGCAATCCGCAGACCGGAGAAGAAATCGAAATTTCTTCCCGACGCATCCTGACCTTCAAACCGAGCCAGGTGCTGAAAGCCTCCATCAACGGTGCCGAATAAGGCCTGACACGCCGTACGGGGTATGAACATTCAGCTTCCCGACAAACTGTATTTCAAAATTGGCGAAGTTGCCGAATTGACCGGGGTGAAGCCACATGTCCTTCGCTACTGGGAGTCCGAATTCGGTTCCTTTCGTCCTGGAAAAAGCCAAAAACAGCAGCGTCTTTATCGACAGAAGGATGTCGAACTGGTGATGCGGCTGAAAGATTTGCTCTACGCTCAGGGCTACACCATTGCCGGGGCGAAGAAAAAACTGCGGGAACCTGCCGGTGAAAAGGATTCCCGTGCCGTTATGCCCCCCTCGGAAAGAGATTCGCAGCACCTCATTGCAGAAGTCATCGGCGACCTGCGCCGCCTCCGCAAGTCCCTGGAGACCCTCCCCTGAAAACCACCGCCGCATAATTTCCCCCAGCCGTCACGAGGCAAACTTGTTGATATTGGTCACTAATGACGACGGCATTGAATCCCCGGGCTTGATGGCCATCGCGCAAAGTTTATCCGGCCTCGGCCAGGTCGTTGTGGTTGCTCCCGACCGCGAGCGCAGCGCCGTCGGCCACTCGCTGACGCTGCATTCCCCGTTGCGGGCCGAAGAAATCCGCTCCGGTCAATTTGCGGTCGATGGCACGCCGACCGATTGTGTCAATCTCGGCATTCACGGCTTGCTCTCGAAACGACCGTCTCTTGTCGTCTCCGGGATCAACAAGGGGGGGAATATGGGCGATGACGTCACCTATTCCGGCACCGTATCGGCCGCGATGGAAGCGACCATGATGGGAGTGCCAGCCTTTGCCATCTCCCTGGAATCGCGTTCCTTCAAGGCCGAGGATTTTGTCATCGCCGCCCGCTTCGCCGCTGAGTTGGCCGAAATCGTCCTTCAGCGGGGGCTGCCCGCCGATACCTTTCTCAATGTCAATGTACCGGCGGCCGCGCCCAGTGGCGTGCGCCTGACCCGGCAGGGCAGACGCCGATATGGCGATGTGGTGGTCGAGAAGATCGATCCCCGGGGGCGCAAATATTACTGGCTCGGCGCCGGCGAACCCGATTTCCAGGACATCGAAGGGACCGATTTTCACGCTGTCCACCGCGGCTTTATCTCCATAACCCCCCTTCATCTCGATCTGACCAACAACCGCTCCTTTCAGATCCTGACCACCTGGGGGCTGGAAGGCCGCCTTCCTGCTTCCTTCATCGAAAATTAGGGGATCTGTTATGGACTTTTCCATCGCCCGCCGCAGAATGGTCGAGTCGCAGATCCGTGCCCGTGGCATCGTCGATCCCCTGGTGCTCGACGCCATGCTTCAAGTGCCGCGCCATCGGTTCGTCGAAGAAGCGCTGACCGGACAGGCCTACACCGATTTTTCCCTGCCGATTGGCGACAAACAGACCATTTCGCAACCGTATATCGTCGCCGCCATGACAGCGGCTCTGGAACTCTCCGGCGGTGAAAAGGTTCTCGAAATCGGCACCGGGTCGGGGTATCAGACCGCAATCCTGTCCCGCATCGCCTCACGGGTTTTTTCCGTGGAACGGATTTCAACCCTGGCGCGTCGAGCGCGGCGGATTCTTGACGAGTTGGGGTGCAGCAATGTCAATATCCGCCTGTGCGACGGCACTCTCGGATGGCGGGAAGCCGCGCCCTTCGATCATATAATTGTCACCGCCGGCGCGCCCGCCGTGCCGGCGGAGTACCTTGCCCAATTGGCTCCTGGCGGACGTCTGGTGATACCCATCGGCGCCCGCGAGGGGCAGATCCTGCGGCGGATAACCCGCACCGACCAGGACGACTATTCGGAAGAGGATCTGTTCGACTGCCGCTTCGTCCCTCTTATCGGCCATTCCGGCTGGTCCGCCCAGGAAATATAAACATGCTGCTGATACGTCGGACCTACGATTGGGTGCTGCACTGGGCCTTGACCCCCTACGGGGCGCCGGCTCTGTTTATCCTTGCCTTTGCCGAGTCGTCGTTTTTTCCCATTCCGCCCGACGTGCTTCTCCTCGCGCTTTGCCTCTCGGTGCCGGCTCTGTCGCTGCGCTTTGCCGCGATTGCCGCCGTAGGCTCCGTTTTGGGCGGTATTGCCGGGTACGCCATCGGTGTCGGGCTCTGGGACGTATTGGCCGAGTACTTCTACCGCTACATCCCGGGGTTCAGCGAATCGGCATTTCTTCGCGTCCAACAACTCTTCGCCCACTATGATTTCTGGGTCGTTTTCACCGCCGGCTTCACGCCGATCCCCTACAAAATCATCACCATCGGCGCCGGCGTCTTTGAAATCAATTTCCCCGTTTTTGTCTTTGCCTCCGCCATCGGCCGCAGCCTGCGGTTCTTTCTCGTTGCCGGACTGATCTTTCGTTTCGGCCCATCCGTGCGAAGTTTTATCGAAAAATATTTCAATCTGCTCACCGTCGTTTTTATGATCCTTCTGATTGGTGGTTTTCTGCTTGTTCGCTACGCTTTTTGAATCTTTATGGCCGCTCTGGGTTGAAGTCGGGATGGATATCCGTTAATATTTCACTCGGCAATTTTCTTCTCTTTGGTGTGCGGCGAATGCAATACCCGATCTCTCTCAGACGCTGGATCATCTCCTTCGTGGTGTTTACATTGGCGGCATGCGCCCCGTCAGGTGGCGTTTACCACACCGTGCAAAAAGGGCAGACGCTGTTTCAGATCGGCCAGGTTTACCATGTCAACGACAAGTATCTCGCCCGACTGAACGGCATCGACGATCCAACCAGTTTGCGCATTGGCGAGGAGCTTTTCATCCCGGGCGCCAACCAGACCAGGTCTGTACCCGTGAAATCAGCCACGCCGGCCAAGGCAAGCAAGCCGAAGCCTGCTGCGCCGGCTCCGGAAAGAAAGGCGGCCGCCCCCGTCGTCTCCAAGAAGAAGAGCCCCCCCACCGCGTCGGCCGCGAAAGCATCCACGGCGACCAAGGGTGTCTTTGCCTGGCCGCTGAAAGGCAATGTGCTGCAGGCTTTCGGTCCGTGCGGAACCCGGACCTACAACGGGGTGGAAATCGGCGCACCCGAAGAAACACCGATCCAGGCCGCGGCAGCCGGCCGGGTGACTTACAGCGGCGACGGTATTCGCGGCTATGGTAATCTGATCATCATCAAACATGACGACTCCTTCTATACAATTTATGGCTTCAATCGGAAAAACCTGGTCGAATCCGGCGTATTTGTCAGCCAGGGCCAGCAGATCGCTCTTTCCGGCCGGCCGCCATCAGGGGGAGAGCCCCGTCTGCATTTTGAAATAAGGGAGGGTAAGTCTCCGGTGAACCCCATTTTTTACTTGCCTTGAAATGAAGTGTTCTCTTAGACTCTGAACCCTGTCTTATTACTAAAAACCAAGGAATATCCAATGGACGAAATGCTCGACTTCAACTCGGATTATGATATTCAGGATGGCGCCGACTCTGGCGGCGCCGGCGATCTCGATAATTTCTCGGAACCCGAAGCCTTGCAAGAGGAAGAGGAGGAAGAAGAAAAAGAAGCCGATTACGACGACCATTCCGATGATGCCATCAAGTTGTATCTGAAGGAAATCCAGAAAACGACCCTGCTGACCGCCGAAGACGAGCGAGAACTCGCCCGGCGCATTTCCACCGGCGATATGGCGGCCCGCGATCGCATGATCGAGTCGAACCTGCGCCTGGTGGTCAAAATCGCCAAGCGCTACATGAACCGCGGATTGCCCTTTCTCGATCTCATCGAAGAGGGCAACATGGGCCTGATCAAAGCCGTCGAACGGTTCAAGCTCAGCAAGGAATGCCGCTTCTCCACCTACGCCACCTGGTGGATTCGCCAGTCCATCGAACGCGCCCTGGTCAACCAGAGCCGCACCATTCGGCTGCCCGTCCATGTTTCCGACGACATCAATAAATTCATCAAAATCAGCCGCGAACTGGTGCACAAGGTAAACCGCGAACCCCATGTGAAAGAAGTTGCCGACGCGATGGGGGTCGAACCCAGCTATATCCGCCGGCTCATGGTGCTGGTGAAGAAAACCTATTCCATTGAGCACCCGATGGGAGAGAACAACGACTACAGTCTCATCGACACCATCGAAGACGCCAATTCCGTCGATCCCTCCGCCCTGGTCGAAGATTTGGACAAATTCAGACAGGTGGCCGACTGGTTGAACTCGCTGAGCGAGAACGAGCGGGAAATTCTGGCCTTGCGTTTCGGCTTGAACGACCGCGAACCCCAGACTCTCGACACCATCGGGCAACGCTTTGGCGTCACCCGCGAACGGATTCGCCAGATCGAAGCCAAAAGCCTGGACAAACTGCGCATCATCATGGAAGAACGCGACCCGATGCTTCGGGTTCAGCGCGAAGAAGCACGCATGAGATGAATTTTTGCATGGATGCATTCAGAAGGGAGACAAAGCTGTGGACGTACTAAGAGACATTATCCGGGATATCTCCGACTTCCCCAAAAAGGGAATCGTTTTCAAGGATATCACCACCTTGCTGGCCGACGGCAAAAGCTTTCACCGCATGATCGATCTGATCGCCCATCGTTATATCGGGGAGAAAATCGATCAAGTCGTCGGGGTCGAGGCGCGCGGCTTCCTCCTCGGTTCGGCGCTGGCCTACAAGCTCGGCACCGGCATCACTCTGGTGCGCAAACCGGGAAAACTGCCGTACAAAACGCGCCGTAAAACCTACGACCTCGAATACGGCACCGATACCCTGGAAATTCACGAAGACGCCTTCAAACCGGGAAACCGGGTGCTCATCGCCGACGACCTTCTTGCCACCGGCGGCACCATGGCGGCGGTCGTCGATCTGGTGCAGGAGCTCGAAGCCGAAATCGTCGAATGCGCCTTTCTCGCCGAACTCGAATTTCTGCACGGCCGAGATAAACTGCCCGACGGCAAAGTCTTCAGTCTGCTCAAGTTCTGAGCTTAACAGGGCCTTTCTCCTTGCAATCGAGGCTTTCGCGGGGTATATAAAAGACCCTTTGGCCCCGTAGCTCAGCTGGATAGAGCAACCGCCTCCTAAGCGGTAGGCCGTGCGTTCGAATCGCGCCGGGGCCGCCATAAAATCAAGGACTTACGGAACTCTTCCGTAAGTCCTTTTTTCTTCTCAAGCGCCAGGTCGGGCTCTTGCCAGAAGGAGATAATCGTTGACGAATTAAAAACATCGGATTAGCATCGC
>JBAYQP010000019.1:0-44748 GCA_041677125.1 Desulfuromonadales bacterium
CAGCTCGGGCAAGAACGGCGGCAGGTGGCGGGGATGATAGCGCGGCAGATGATGCCTTTATCAGTCGAGCGGCGCGGTGGCATTGCCGCCGGTTTTGGCGAAAATCGCGTCAATCGCCCGGGCAATGGCGGTCAGGGAGGCCAGGGCTTTCTCCTCTTCGAGAAAATAGGGGTCCGGAATTTCACCGTCTCCCGAGACCCCGGCAAGAAGCCAGGTCTTTGGCCGCGCCTCGGGAAACCTCGCCAGCAGATCCGCCAGATTCCAACGATCCATGACGAAGATCGCATCCGCTTCCCGGACATCCCCCGGCAGAATGGTCCGGGAGCGATGCCGCGAGAGATCGAGTCCCCAACGGCGGCCGGCCCGCACGATCCGTTGTGGGGTCTGGCGTCCTGGCTCCGGGTGGAATCCCGCCGAAACGGTCCGTGCGCCGGGGCTTTTCTGCCGCCAGTAGGCTTCGGCAAACGGACTTCGGCAGATGTTCCCGTAGCAGAGGAGCAGCACCGTTCCCGCGCCGTCCAGAGCGGGGCGGCGGTTGGCGCATTGCGATAAAAATCGCGTCGCCTGCATCCGGGCGTGCAAACTCCTGAGCCGGTCGAGAACTTTGTCCGCAACCGCTCCCGCTACGCTGTGGACGCCGGTAAGGCCCTGACAGAGTCCGGGCAACGGATCGCTCCACCAGAAATAATCCCCTCGGGTGCGGATCGATGGCAGGACAAAATCGGCGACGGCGCGGATCTTTCCGGGGCGCTTCACGCCCCGCACCGGTCCTCTTCCTTTCAGGACGGAAGTGAGATAGCCGAATTCGCCCGGATAGATGTTCCGGCACCGCACCCCGATCCTGCTGGGGGATGGAGTGTCCACCGGCGCGCCATGCAGGTAGCACTCGAGCAAGGTTTTCGGAAAATCCGCATTGGAGTGCAGAGCAAGCGCCAGAGATCCCCAGAGCCGGCCGTTTATTTCGAGAAAGTAGTCCTTGCCGCCGGAACGGCGGAATTCCACCATCCCCGCGCCCTCGAAATGGGTGGCGGTGAGGAGGCGGGCGGCGTCCGCGAGCAGCTCGGGGGCGTCATGGCCCTCGCGAAGCGACGACCATCCGCCCCAGAACGGCACCTCGTGCAGACGCTTGTGGGCGAAGGAGATATGAATGCGATCGCCCCAGCGGAGCAGGAAAGCGCCAACCCCATGGCCGGGCAGACATCTCTGGACGATCCAGGTGTCGCCCTGCCGGTCGAGATCGTCGAGAAGGTCGGCAAGCTGCCGGCGGTTTTCCATATACCACTGCCGACCCTTCAGGTATCTGCCTGCCGCCGTCAGCCGGTTATCCGTTTTGATGATAATCGGCAGTGGCAAGTCCATGGCCGCATCGCGGTCGAAGGCGGTTTCCGGACACCGGATGCCGGCTTTCAGGGCCTTTCGCACGGCGGCGCGCTTGCTGAGAATATAGGGCAGGGAGGCGGCCGGCGGCACGATCGCCCGGATGTTTCCCAGGTCGGCCGCCGCCACCAGCGCCGCTTCGGAAACCGGCAGGACGGCGTCGTACTGCTTCGCCTGCCGCGCCAGCCAGTCCTTGAATCGATTCTGATCGGACCACGGATCGGGATAGGTCGCCATCTCCGCAGTAAAGCGGGAGTAGGCGACCGCTGGCCGTTTCGCATCGGGAGACCCGGCGGTGACCCGGCACCCGGCCCGGCCAAGGGAGCGCGCTGCGCCGAGGCCGGCGAGTTCATGCGTATCGGTGACGAAAACTTTTATCGTCCCAGGCATTTGAGCAAGTGGTAATCCATGTGATGTACCCGCATCCTGAAGGTTGTAAAAGAGTTGTCGGCGCCGATTCCGTAGCGATGCAAAGACAGGTGATCGGAACCGGCAGGGTTTGGACCTTCTATGGTGGAAACGGCTACCTGAATTCCGGCGGCTTTGAGAACGGCCGTATCGAAAGCGTCGAAATCGCCGGCGCGGCCGTTCGGATAAGAAAAGAGGCGGCAAGGTCTGTCGGCCAGACGTTGCACGGCGCGAATGGAATTCTCTATTTCGTGGGTGCGCGCAGCCTCGTGAAGCAAGCGCAAAATGGCGTGGCTGGCAGTATGGGCGCCGAATTCGATGAGTCCCGAATTCGCCATTTCCCGAATCTGAGCGGGGGCGAGCATGCGAAAAGGCGATCCGGCCGGGATCGGTTTGTCCGGATCTTCGCCCAGGGTCTGGACGATGGCGCGCATGCCGGATAGCAGCTCTTCATGGGGAAAGCGTTTGAGCCATGCCTGAATGGCCGCCCCGGCGTCTCGCCGGTCGGCATTGCTGCCTAATTTGTAAGTCCTGCCGTTTAGTTGAATCGATTTGCGTTGCGTCCGGGCGATGGCTTCGTTCACCCGGCAGAACCATACCGTATCTTCCGATCCGATCAAATCGGTCACCAGGAAAATCGTTGCCGGAAGACCGAGTTCCCGCAGAATTGGAAAAGCGACGCGGTAGTTGTTTTCGAAACCGTCATCGAAGGTCAGGACCGCCGCCGGTTTGCCCCGCCAGCGCCAGCGAGGAATTTCGCCCAGCGGAATGACATCGAAGTTCTGTTTCAGGTACAGCAACTGGCGGCGGAACGCGGCCGTCGGTAAAAAGCACCAATCCGCCACGGGCAGTTCCTGGTCGACGATGGCGTGGTACATGAGAATGGAAGCATTTTTGTCGCACTTTAAGCGATGAAAGTACTGGGGGATTTTCCTGCCAACGAGGATTTTGAACAGACTGCTTAGCAATTCGATCACCCCCAACAAGCCTGATGCGAGGCCATGTCCGATACATCCAAATAAAGCTGAGCTTATCTCTAAAAACCTATCTTTCAAGAGAATCGCGCCTCTCGACGCCCGCACACCCGGCGCTTGCCGTGCCGCCGGGCATGCGCGGCAATTTTCAGAGCAGACAAATCTCTATTTGAAATTTTTTTTCTTATAGGTTAATCTTTTATTCATTCAGCACCTAAATGGACAAACGATTTCTCTCCGCCCAATTGAATAATCTCCCGGGATAAGCTCCATTTGCTTTTCCGGCACGGGAGCCGAGCATGTCGCGCAGCATCGCCTCAGGGATTCTCTTCGGATTACTTGGCTTTGCCGGCAACTGGTTCGGAATCGAGCTTTTTTTCAATCTCGATTTTCTCTTCGGTTCTTTTTTCGTCGTTTTCGCCCTCCTGCGTTTCGGACCGACGGCCGGCATCCTCGCCGGCATCATCGCCTCCTTCAGCACCTATTGGCTCTGGAGCCACCCCTGGGCCATCGTTATTTTCAGCAGCGAGGCTGTCTTTCTCGCCTGGCGTTCGCGCCGGCCGGGGCGCGACCTGCTCACCATCGATCTCCAGTATTGGCTATTCCTCGGCGTCGCCCAGGTGTGGGTTTTCTATCACCTGGTAATGGGGATTTCGCCGCAAACCACCGAGCTGGTTGTTCTCAAGCAGGCGCTTAACGGCGTCGTCAACACCCTGCTGGCGATTCTGGCCTATCTGCCCTTCCTCGCCTGGCGCTGTCGTCGGGACAATCTTCCCTCCTTTCGGCAACTGACCTTTCTGACCTTGGTTTCCCTGGTGGTGCTGCCAGCCTTCACTTTTCTCCTCTGGGACCTGCGGCTTCTCGAAATGAAGCGACTGCAGAAAGATCTTGGCGACAGAATAATTCGCATCGTCGACCGGACCACGCAGGTCGTGCCGCAACGGCTGGAGGGGCAACTTCGCGCCGTGCAGGCCCTGGCCCAACTGGCCAACGATCCGAATGAAAACAATCCGGAATTGCAGTCGCATATCGAAATGATCCATGCGGCGACCCCAGCCCTGAGTCGAATGTCGGTATTTGATCGCAACGGGCTCATTGTCGCCCACACCCCGCCGCATCTCCAGGGCGAGTCGGCCGTGGGGAGAAAGCTGGCGCAGTTGCCTTTCCTGGCTGAACTGCAGGAGAAGAAAACCCCTTTGGTTTCCGACATTTTTCCCGCCAGGATGGGCGAGCCGGTGCCGCTGATGGCGGTGGTGGCGCCGATCCTTCGCGGTGACGAACTCATCGGTTATTGTGGGGGGATTCTGGATGTGGATTCTTTATCCGCATTGCTGCGGGCCATGGTCGGCGACGACGAAGTAGCCGTAACAATCCTCGACCGGGTGGGGCAAGTGGTGGCGAGCACTCGTCGGGATTATGTGGAAAAAGGTGAATACCGGCGACCCGAGGGGGAAGCGACGCTGATCGCGGCAAACGGCATCCTCCACTGGGTGCCGCATCGGCAAGCAGGGACCAGCGCCATGCAGCGCTGGATGAACTCCTTTTTTATCATGGAGACGAAGTTCGACGATCACACTTCATGGACCGTTGTCGTCGAAGCCTCCGCTGCGCCGATGGTTGCGGTGCTGAATCAGGAGACGCTGAACGCGCTTGTCCACATGGCCGTGCTGCTTCTTCTCGCCGTTCCTTTGTCCCACCTGTTCAGTGGCGGGTTCAATCGCACCATTCTCAAATTGCAGCAGACAAGCACCGAGCTGGTGGCCAGCATGCAGGGGGACAGGGCGATTGTCTGGCCGTTCAGCAGAATCCGCGAACTGGATCGGTTGAGCCGCAACTTTCAGCAGGTCAATGACGCTCTTTTCTCCTCTTTCAAGAACCTGCGCGATCTCAATGAAAATCTGGAACAGCAGGTCTCCGCCCGCACCCGGGACTGGGAGCGCACCTTCGACGCCGTCCCGGACCTGATCGTTCTTTTCGACAAGGATCTTCGCATTATCCAGGTCAATCGGGCCGTAACCGACTATCTGGGGATCGCCAAAGAGGCGGTGCTCGGCCGCACCTGCAGTGAAATCTTCCAGCATGGTGAGCAATCCACCGCTTTCTGCCTACAGACCGAAAATTTGAAAAGCCGCAGTCCCCAGTCGGGCGAAATGGTGGAGAAGGGCACCGGCAAGACCTTCTTTGTGACGACTTCGCCGATCTTCGACGAACAGGGCCATTATCTGAGCACCGTGCGCGTCGGCCGCGAAATTACCGACCAGAAGAAGCTGCAGGAAAAACTCGAGTTCCTTTCCCTGCACGACGATCTGACCGGGCTTTACAACCGGCGAGCGTTCGATCAGGAATTGGAGAAAGAATGGCGCCGGGGAATGCGGTTTTGGCAACCGCTTTCGATCCTTCTCATCGATATCGACCATTTTAAAGCCTACAACGACACGTGGGGGCATCCGCAGGGGGATGCCTGCCTGCAAGCCGTTGCCCACGCCATCGATTCGGCGGCGCAACGAGCGGGGGATTTTGTCGCCCGCTACGGTGGTGAGGAATTCGCCGTCATTCTGCCGGCGACGACGGCTGCCGATGCGCTGTCGATTGCCGAAAAAATTCGCCTGCGCATCGAAGCGGTCGAAATCGGCCATGCCGATGCGGCGCATACCAGTCGCGTCACCGTCAGCATCGGCATCGCCACCGGCCTGCCGAAGCAAAAGACGGATGCAAGCCTCCTGGTCCGACGCTCCGACCAGGCGCTCTATGCCGCCAAGTCGCTCGGCCGCAATTGCGTCGTGCAGCAGGACGCTCCCGCCATTATGGCCCTGCGTCGTTAGCAAACGTCTCCAATTTGCGCCGGGATCACCCCGCCGCAACGCTTGATGCCAGCGGCTCCACCCGCCGGTTCACCGCGCCATCCCCCTCTTCTCCCGCCAAGATAAATTAAATTCTTTTGTCTTAATGATTGACTTCAATCCTTTTTATGGCAGAAATTTGAACGGTATTCCCGGTCATTCCCCCGAAGAAGAAAAACATCGTCTGACCGCATTTTCGTTTGTTTCCGGGTGACCCTGAACCGGGCGCCTATGGGGAGGATTTGCGATGAAGGAGAACGTCTTCAACCTCGATGTCCTGCAGATCGACGCCGCCGCCGAGGTGGAGAAAATCGTGACACAACTGCGCCGCTTCATGACGGCATTGCAGCGGCGCGGCCTGGTTGTCGGCATCTCCGGCGGCATCGACAGCAGCGTCACCGCGGCCCTGGCCGAACGCGCCTGCGGCGCGGCGCGCGTTCTCGGACTGGCGATGCCGGAAAGGGACTCTGCTGCCGACACCCTCGATTTGAGCCGGATGGTCGCCGGTCATTTCGGCATTCCCCTGCTGCATGAGGACATTTCGCCGGCCCTTGATGCCCTCGGCTTCTACCGACGCTACGAAGAGGCGATGCGCATGGTGATCCCTGGCTATGGCGGCGGCTGGAAGTCGAAGATCGTTCTTGCCAGTCTCCTCGACAGCCAACGCTCCAGCTACAATTTTTTTCACCTCATTGCCGAGGCCCCCGGCGGAGAGCGGTATCGCGAACGCTTGCCGCTGAAAGCGTATCTGGCGGTGGTGGCGGCGACCAATTTCAAGCAGCGCACCCGCAAAATGCTCGAATATTACCACGCGGATCGCCTCAATTTTGCCGTCGCCGGCACCCCCAACCGGCTCGAATACGACCAGGGGTTTTTCGTCAAATGCGGCGACGGCGCCGCCGACCTCAAACCCATCGCCCATCTCTACAAGACGCAGGTCTATCAACTCGCCGAATACCTCGGCGTACCGGAGGAAATCCGCCGTCGGCCGCCGACCACCGACACCTATTCGCTCGCCCAGGGACAGGACGAATTCTACTTCGCCGTTCCCTACCAGGAGATGGATTTTTGCCTCTACGGAAGAAATCACCGGATTCCGGCGGCGACAGTAGCCGAACATCTGCACCTGAGCGCCGAACAGGTGGAGCGGATTTACCGCGATATCGAACGCAAACGGGCCGCTACGCGCTATTTGCATGCCCCACCGTTGTTGATGGAAAAAGTACCGGAGATCGCCATATCTTCCGAAGCGGGGTGGTCAAGAGATATGCAGGGTCGGCAGGTTTAAACCCAGGGCTCTGTTGTTTCTTATTTCTGCGGAAAGAAATCCACCATGTGCGGTATCGCCGGCATTCTTCAGCCCCAGCGCACGCAGCCAGCGACCGAAATCCTGCTGCGGCGGATGATTACTCTTTTGCGGCATCGCGGCCCCGACGCTTGCGGCATCTATCTCGATCGGCACATTGGCCTGGCCCACTGCCGGCTGAGCATTATCGGCATAGATGGCGGCAATCAGCCGATCGGCAACGAGAGCGGGGACCTGTGGATCGTCTTCAACGGCGAGATCTTCAACTACATCGAACTGCGCTCGGAACTGCTGGCGCAAGGCCATCGTTTCGCGACGGAAACCGACAGCGAAGTTCTGCTGCATCTCTATGAGGAGTGGGGGGATGACTGCCTGCAGCGGCTCAACGGCCAGTTCGCTTTCGCCATCTGGGATGCGCGCCGGGAGGAGCTCTTTCTCGCCCGCGACCGGGTCGGCATCCGGCCGCTGTTCTATTGGCGCGAACCGGGCAAATTGCTTTTCGCGTCGGAAATCAAGGCGCTGTTCGCCGACCGGGAAATCCCCCGGGAAATCGATCCGCGAGCGCTGGAGGAGATTTTCACTTTTTGGGGGAACCTGCCGCCGGCCACCATTTTTCGCGGCGTGCGCGAACTGCCGCCGGGCAGCTTTCTGCGGGTGACGAACAAATCCTGCGTGGAAAAGCGTTTCTGGCGGACACCCTTGTTCGCGCCGGAGGAGCGCTGGCGGGGCTCCTTCGCGGAAGCGGCCGAAGAGCTGCGCCGCCTGCTGGTCGACGCCATCCGCCTGCGCCTGCGGGCCGACGTGCCGGTGGGCGCCTACCTGAGCGGCGGCCTTGATTCGTCGATCATCACCGCCCTGATTTCGCACCACTTCAATCGCGAAGTGCGCACCTTCTCCATGGGCTTTGGCGAAAGTGGTTACGACGAAAGCCGTTTTCAGACCGACATCGCCGCCCATCTCGGCGTGCGACAGCAACGGCTCGAGATCGACAACGCGGCGATCGGCCGCCATCTTGCCGAAGTTCTCTGGCACTGCGAAAAGCCGCTGCTGCGCAGCTCTCCCGTTCCCCTTTACCTGCTGTCGGGGCTGGTGCGCGACCACGGCTATAAGGTGGTTCTCAGCGGTGAGGGGGCCGACGAGGTTTTTGGCGGCTACAATATCTTCAGGGAGGCCAAGGTCCGGCGTTTCTGGCTGAAAAATCCCGGATCGATGTTCCGGCCGCTGCTGTTGGAAAGGCTCTATCCCTATATTTTCACCCATCCGGCCCGCAGCCGCTCTTATCTGCGGCGATTTTTTGCGCCGCAGGAAGACGCAGCGCGGGATCCGTTCTTTTCGCACCGGGTGCGCTGGGAGAACAGCCGCAAAAATACCACCTTCTTCTCTCCAGCGCTTCAGGACAATTCGCGCGCCGACAGCCTCTTTGCCCAACTCGCCGCCAGTTTGCCGGAGAACTTTGCCGGCAGCGATACTCTCGCCCAGGCGCAGTTTCTGGAGATCGAAACCTTTCTTGCCAACTACCTTCTTTCTACCCAGGGGGATCGGGTCGGCATGGCGCATTCGGTCGAGATGCGCATGCCGTTTCTCGACCACCGGCTGATCGAATTTGGCATGCGTCTGCCCGCCCACTGGAAGATTCGCGGCATGAACGAAAAATATATCCTCAAGCGGGCGTTCGGCGACATGATCCCCGCCGAGATCGTCAGCCGTCCCAAACAGCCGTATCGGGCGCCGATTCACACCGTCATCCTTTCCGGCCGCCACGATTATGTGCGGGAGATGCTGTCGGAGGCTGCCTTGCTGCGCAGCGGCCTTTTCGATGCCGCGAAAGTCCCGTACCTGCTGAAAAGGCTCTCCAGCGGCAAAAACGGCTGCGAATTCCAGAACATGGCCTTGATCGGCATACTCTCCACCCAGATTCTGCACCAGCGCTTTGTTGCCGATTTTCCGCTGTCAATCCCCCTGGCTCAGCCGGACAGGATCATCCGCAAAGGATTGTCCCGTGGCGATTTCCCCCGGGCCCAGGTCGGCGGGTAGAGAAGATGTGGTAAAAAAGGATGCTTCCCATCCTTTTGTATAGTAATATTGACCGTCTGAAAACGAAGAAAAACCAACCCTATGCGAAGGAGGCAGTCCGATGGCTACATTGAAAGGGAGCAAGACCGAAGCGAATTTGAGCGAGGCCTTTGCCGGCGAATCGCAGGCCAATCGCAAATATCTGGCTTTTGCCAAAAAGGCTGAGCAGGAGGGCCACCCCCAGGTGGCGAAACTTTTTCGCGCCGCCGCCGAAGCCGAAACGGTGCATGCCCATGCCCATCTGCGGACTCTCGGCGGCATTGGTTCGACGGCCGATAATCTGAAAGAGGCGGTGAGCGGCGAAACCCACGAATTTACCGCCATGTATCCGACCATGATCGAACAGGCGGAGAGCGAAGGATTCAACGACGCGCTGCGCAGTTTCAAGTTCGCCAATGCGGTGGAGAAGGTGCACGCCGGTCTGTACCAGAAGGCCCTGGACAACCTGGGGAAAAACCAGCAAGTGGACTATTACGTTTGCCAGGTTTGTGGCCACACCATCGAAGGGGAGCCGGAAGGCCCCTGCGAAATCTGCCGGGCTGCCAAAACCGCTTTTTACAAGGTTGCCTGAGTTCTCCCACCTCTGAATTGCGAAAAGGGTCTGGCGTCTGCCGACCCTTTTTTTCTTCTGCCGCTTTGCTCCCGCCGCAAATCTTTCGGTTGCTCAGCCAACGCGAGAATGCGCAAAGCGCATTGGCGTGCACCGTTGCCCATGGACTTTCCCCTGTCCCTTTGTCCTTCCCCAACGCATGGTAAACTGCAAAGAGAATCGCGAATCATTCCACCTTTTGCATGCAAGGGAGGATTTTCGTGGAACAGAAATCCGGAATCAGTGCGACTTTAGCCATTTTTCTTGCCGTAGCCAGCTTTTTCATCACCTTTACCGGGCGCCCGGTATGGGGTTTGGTTGCGGCGCTGGCGGCGATTCCGCTGGGGGTGGTCGGTCTGGTCATGTCCGCCTCGCCCCGGGTCGGCGGCGGTCCGATGAGCATCGGCGCCATTATCCTCGCCGTGCTGGCGCTCGGCGTCGCCGTGCTCGGCTTGATCGGCGTCATCATCTTCTGACCGGGATGCCATGAACGAGTCGGTGCATATGAACGAGTTTCCCCTCTCCCGGCGATATGGAATCCGGCCCCTGCCGTGGTCGTTGGCCGCGCTGAAAGAGGTCGGCTACGACGGCACCATCACCCTGGAAGTCTTTGCTCCCGATGCGGAGTTGCTGCGCTTCAGCGTCGAAAAGCTGCGCCGCTGCTGGAGAGATCCCGCATTGAACCAGCAGTAAATTCATTCCGCGGGCCCGAAAAAAAGACCCGGATTCTTGGCGGAATCCGGGCAAAACTCCTGAAGGGCTGTAGGTGGGAACCCCCGGAGTGCTACCGGGACCAGTGGTGGGAAGTCCCGGCGGTGAACTGATGTCTGGTATTTTTCTGAAGGGCTATGATTATATAATTATCACAAGGTGGGCCTCTGGCAAGAGGCGGAACCGGCGAAAAGGAGGGCGGAATTGAAGAAGTTTAAGAATGCAGTATATTTTGGTTAATGGGTTACAGCCGGCCATTTCGGGCCATCGGACCGACAACGGGGCGCCCATGCTATCTTATATTGAGAACAATACGCAGTTCTTCGCGCTTCTGATCGGTTTCGTCGCCTTTTTTATCATTGCCAGCGGCTTCAACCATCGGCAAATAGGCAAGGTCGAGGATAAAACCGTCGCCATTCTTGCCGTTTTTATCGCCATCCTTTGCGGGATGGTTGCCGGCCTGTGCGCCTTTGTCATCGCGATCATCTTTTTTCCCTGACCCGCCGACGAAAAGATCAACCCTCACCGGTGTGGATGCCCGCCCGGCAACCCGAACCGTTTTTTCCTCCCACCCGGGCGATATCGGCGAGGATTTCCGGCAGAGCCAGCACATCAGGGCAGGCGAGATAGCGCGGGCTCCGGTCCTGGGAAAATTTCTCTTTAAAGTCGCGCAATTCCGCCAGCGAGGCGAAGTGCTCCGCATGGGGAAACAGATGCGCGCCAAACTGCCGCCAGGCCGGGGACAGCGGATCGTCGGCCGCTTCGGCCCGCGGCATCATGCCCAGGTGGAGACGGGTAATTCCGGTGCGGCTTCCCCACAGGCAGATGGCGCAAAAGAGAAAGGGCAGGGTCTCCTTGGGGGCATCCGGCGCACAGTGCACGAAATCGACGATCCGTTCCTGACCGCTGATCGCCGGCAGTAGGGCGCAAGCAACGATGCGGTTGTTTTGCCGCAGGATCGCCACCGGAAAGCGACGGACGAAGTCCGCCTTCGGCCAGCCCTGAACGAAACGGTTGCCGGCCGCCTGCCGATGCCCTTCGCCGAGAAGATGGCGTATCGGCGCCAAGTCCGTGGTTTTCGCCGCCGGCAGAACCTCCAGGTCGCAGCCTGTTTGTCGCAAGTCCTGGTACGCCTGCGAAATATGTGCATCCAGCGATTCGACGGAAAATCCGCTCAGGGGGAGGGAGGCGTCGTCGCCGATCGGCAGCGGACTAAGCCCCAGTTCCAGGCAGTGGGCGCGGTCGTCCCGGCCGATGGCAAAAAAAACCGGCCATTTCCCCTCGCGATCGCAAATTTCCCGGAAACGCCAGGCAAGCTCCCGCCGTTGCGCCGCCGGCCCCGGCATATCCCCGAGCACTATCAGGCTGTGTTCGCCACAGGCGAAAGCCAGACACGCGTTGAGCTCCGGGCTGAACAGCAGCCGTTTGTCCGCCAGTAGAAACAGATGACCGAAGGAGGTGGGATAGCGGTCGATTATCCGTTGCGCCAGCGCCAACGCCCCGGCGTCCGGCAGCACCGGGCCGGAGCCGATCAGCCAATCGCCGAGAGCGGCGCCCGCCCGGCGAAACCGTTTGCCGTGCTGCAGGGTTTCGAAAATGGTCAGGAGCATAATGCCGAGAACCAAGGGCAGCAGGTAATAGATGGCGCGGTAAATGAGGAGCGAGCCGAAAAGGGCCGGAGCGCTTACTCCGGGCACCAGAAGCAGAAAGACCGATTCGAAAACGCCGAGGCCGCCGGGGACGTGACTGAACATGGCGACGAGCTGCGCCAGCAGATAGACCTGCAAATACAGGAGCAGGGAAAGATCGGCGCCTTCGGGCAACAGGGGATAAAGTACGCTGGCGGTCACCGTCCACTCCGTCGAGCCGAGCAGAATCTGCAGCAAAGCCTGGCGGGGAGCGGGGAGGGCCAGTTGCCAGCCGCGCAGGCGCAGTGCACGACGGCGGCAAAGAACCAGCAGGAGATAACCGGCTACGGCGGCCAGGGCCAGCGCCCCGATGGGCCAGAGGGAGTCCAGGGAAAAATAGGGCAGGTCGGGCAAATCCGTCGGGGTGAACAGCAGAATCAGACCGCCGATGCTCAACAGGCCAAGAATGAAGGAGAAGGCGGCAAAGGCCGTGACGCGGGCGATCTGGTCGGCCGACAGCCCCCAGGAGGAATACATGCGGTAGCGGACCGAGCCGCCGGTCAGCAACGAAAAGCCGATGTTGTGGCTGAAGGCGTAACTGATGAAGGAAGCGAAAGTGATCCGGGCCGGCGGCAGTTTTCGCCCCAGGTAGTGCAGGGCGAGATGATCGTAGCCGGTTTCCAGCAGGTAGCTGGCGACGGTCAGCGCCACGGCGCCGGCAATCATCGCCGGTGACATCAGCGCAAGTTGACGCAGAATGTCGGCAAAACGGTAGGCGCCCAGGGCGCGGTTCAGGGTCCAGAGAGCGAGCAGAAAAATCGCCAGGGCGAAAAGGGGCGAAATCCACTTGATGGTTTTTCGATTCATGCCGCGGATTCCTCCGGGGCCGTGCCGGTGTGGTCGGGGCGCCCAGGCAAGTATAACAAGGCATTTCCCGAAGGTTCCGCATCGGCTTCTCGGGTATGCTAAAAGAAGCCTTGCGGGCAAAGGAGCGAACATGGAAGCAAATGACCTGAACCGGCGGATCGTCGAGCGCGGCCGCGAAATTTTTCGCGGTATCCACAGCGGATCCCCCTCCCTGTTCGACAAGGATCGGTGGGTCGGTCGCGTTCTCGATTTCACCATGCGCAACGAGGATTTTCGCGTGCGCATGTTCCGTTTCGTCGATGTTTTCCCCGCCCTGACCGGCGGCGAGGCGCTGACCCGCCATCTGCGGGAATATTTCGGCGGTGAAGAAGGGGAGATTCCGGGCATTCTCAAATGGGGGGCGAAGGCCTCGCGCTCGGGAGGCGGCATCGGCGGGGCGGTTCTGGGGCGAATCATCGACCGCAATATCCGCCGGATGGCCCGTCAATTCATCATCGGCGAGAGCGCCGGGGAGGCGTTGCGCAACCTGAGCCGACTGCGCGAGCAGGGGTATGCCTTCGTCGTCGACGTCCTCGGGGAGGCGACCGTCGCCGAAAGCGAAGCGGAGCAGTACGTCGAGGCCTATCTGCAGTTGCTGGACGATTTGCAGGGGCGACGGTGGCCGGCTCTTGGCGGCGAGGCGAACCTCGATTGGGGAACGGCGCCGAAGATCAACGTCTCGGTTAAGCCGACGGCCTTTTACTCGCAGGTCGCGGCCCGGGATTTCGAAGGCTCGGTGGTCGGCATTCTCGAGCGGCTGCGGCGGGTGTACGAAAAGGTCATCGCAGCGGGCGGCTTTCTCTGCATCGACATGGAAACCAGGGATGCCAAGGATATCACCCTGGAGGTGTTCAAACGCCTGCGGCGGGAATATCCCCACTACCCGCACCTCGGAGTGGTCCTGCAGTCGTATCTGACCGACACCGACGCCGACCTGGCCGATCTCATCGCCTGGGCGCGGAATGCGGGATTGCCGATTTCGGTGCGCCTGGTCAAGGGCGCCTACTGGGATTACGAAACGGTGCGGGCGGAGCAGAACGGCTGGCCGACCCCGGTCCATACCCGCAAGGCGGCGACCGACGCCGCTTTCGAGCGCCAGGCGCGGTGCATTCTGGAGAATCACGTTATCTGTCACCTGGCCTGCGGCTCGCACAATATCCGCTCCATCGCGGCGGTGTTGGCGACGGCGGAGAGTCTGCGGGCGCCGGCGGACCGCTACGAATTCCAGGTCCTCTACGGCATGGCGGAACCGGTGCGCGAGGCCCTGCTGCGCCTCGCCGGGCGGGTGCGTCTTTACTGTCCCTACGGGGAGATGGTCCCCGGCATGGCCTATCTGGTGCGCCGCCTGCTGGAGAACACCGCCAACGAGTCGTTCCTGCGCCAGAGTTTCGCCGAGGGCGTGGGAATGGAACGACTGCTGGAAGATCCGGCAACCCGATTGGGTGCGGCGCCGATGGCTTCCACGCCGCCGGCGCCGACCACGACCGGCGGTCTTCCCCCCTTTCGCAACGCGCCGGCCGTCGATTTCACCCGCGCCGATCAGCGCCAGGCGTTTCCGGCCGCCATTGCGCAGGTGCGCCGGCGCCTCGGCGGGACCTACCCGCTGTTCATCGCCGGCGAGGCGGTGACTACCGCCGAGCGGCTCCCCTCGGTCAATCCCGCTGATCCGGAAGAGATTATCGGGTACGTCTGCCAGGCCGGCACGGCGGAGGTGGCGCAGGCCATCCGGGCCGCCAAATCCGCCTTCCCCGCTTGGCGCGACACCTCGGCGCAAGAGCGAGCCGATTACCTGCTGCGGGCGGCGCAGGCGGCCAGGGAGCGCATCTTCGAACTGTCCGCCTGGCAGGTCCTGGAAATCGGCAAGCAATGGGATCAGGCGTACGCCGATGTCGCCGAAGCGATCGACTTTCTCGAATATTACGCCCGCGAGGCGATCCGCCTCGGCGCGCCGCGCCGGCTCGGCGGCGTCCCGGGGGAAGACAACCGCTATTTCTACGCGGCAAAAGGCGTGGCGGCGGTCATCGCTCCCTGGAATTTTCCGCTGGCGATCAGCTGCGGCATGGCCGCCGCGGCCGTCGTCGCCGGCAATTGCGTTGTCTATAAACCCTCGGCGCTGACGCCGATCGTCGGTCGGCACCTGGTGGAGCTGTTCGAGACGGCCGGCCTGCCGCAGGGGGTGTTCAACTACACCGCCGGGCGCAGCGGCGTTATGGGCGATTTCCTGGTGGAACACCCGGATATCGCCGCCATCGCCTTTACCGGGTCGATGGAGGTGGGTCGGCGCATCGTCGAGAAGGCGGCGCGGGTGCGGCCGGGGCAGGAAAGCGTGAAGAAGGTCATTGCGGAAATGGGCGGGAAGAACGCCATCGTCATCGACGATGACGCCGATCTCGACGAGGCGGTGCCGCAGGTGCTTTATTCCGCCTTCGGTTTCCAGGGACAAAAATGCTCCGCCTGCTCGCGGGTGATCGTCCTCGACGCCGTTTACGACGCCTTCGTCGAGCGGCTGCTGGCGGCGGCGCGTTCGCTGAAGATCGGCCCGGCCGAAGATCCGGGGAATTTCATGGGTCCCGTCGCCGATGCCAACCAGCAGAAAAAGATCGCCGAATACATCGAACTGGCCCGGCGCGAAGGGGAGATTCTGTACATGAGCCGGGTGCCGCTGGGCGGTTGCTATGCGCCCCTGACCATCGTCGGTGGCATCCGCCCCGAGCACCGGATTGCCGGCGAGGAGATCTTCGGTCCTCTTCTGGCGGTGATGCGCGCCAGGGATTTTGCCCAGGCCATCGGGTGGGCCAACGCCACCCGTTTCGCCCTCACCGGCGGCGTCTTCAGCCGCAGCCCGGCGCATCTGGAGCAGGCGCGGCGCGAATTCCGCGTCGGCAATCTCTACCTCAATCGCAACTGCGTCGGCGCCCTGGTCGAGCGCCAGCCCTTCGGCGGTGCGCGCCTGTCGGGGGTGGGCGTCAAGGCGGGCGGACCCGATTACCTGCCGCACTTCATGGACCCGCGGGTGGTGACGGAAAATACGATGCGGCGGGGGTTTGCGCCGGATGAGTGAGGCAAGCAGGGGAGGAGGCCGGGAAAGAAACAGCGAGCATTCTCGGGGCGGATGGAGGGAACTCGGTCAGGTTTCGCTATCGCCGTATGTTTGGTCGGCAAATTCGATCAGACAAAATCCATGGCCGAACGGATCCGAGAATGTCATGCACCTGGACCCTCTCCACTTCACGCAGTCGCTTTCCCGAATGGCGCCCGCTTGCTCGGCATGCGCCGCCGCCTTCTCAATGTCATCGACCACAAAATCGAGGTGTACGGGGGTCCAGTGGGCGGAATAGTGGCGGGTCGCCGGAAGATGGCGCCGGGGATGCGATCCCTCTCTGTGCAGCAGAAGGTAAATGGTTGCAGACGCGCCGGTGAGTTCCGCGACATCAGCGTCCAGTCGGCGCTTGAGTCTCAAGCCGAGAGCAGAACTGTAGAACTCAATGGCCGGCGCGAGGTCCGGCACATCGATATTCACGAGAATTTCCACCAGAGAGACCCCGCTGGTTTTTTGCCGCTCCGGGCGTTTTACTGAACCCCAGCTTAAATTCCTCCAGGCGACTGTCAAGCTCCTGGGACCTTATTCAAGAATCGTTCTCACCGCGGCGGCCAGATCGGTCAGCGAAAAGGGCTTTTGCAGAAAATGGGTGCCTTGTTCCAGTACGCCCCGATGGGCAATGACGTCCGCCGTATAGCCCGACATGTACATAATCTCGATATTTGGGTGCGAGGTCCGCAGCCTGCCGGCCAACTCACGCCCATTCATCCCCGGCATGATGACATCGGTGATCAACAGGTGAATTTCCGGGTGTGCGCCTGCCAGGCACAAAGCTTCATCGGGGCAATTGGCCGTAAGAACAGTGTACCCAAGTCCATCCAGAAATCTTTTCGTCAAGCGCAAAATGGAATTCTCATCCTCAACCACCAGGATGGTTTCGCCGCCGCCACGGGGCGTTTCCGGAGGCGCCGCCGCGGCATCGACGCTGGCTTCCCCGCCATGCCGCGGCAGGTAGATTTTGAAGGAAGAGCCTTCCCCCGGTTCGCTGTATACATCGATGCAGCCATTATTCTGTTTGACAATGCCGTAGACCGTCGACAATCCAAGTCCCGTGCCGGCGCCGACCTTTTTCGTGGTGAAGAAAGGCTCGAAAATTTTTCGCTGCGTCGCTTTGTCCATGCCCCGACCGCTGTCGCTGATCATGAGCAGAACATAACTGCCGGGCAGAGACCCCGCATGGTTGGCGCAATATGATTCATCGAGAACCACCGATTTGGTTTCGATGGCAATCGTCCCGGTGTTGGCAATGGCGTCGCGGGCGTTGACGCATAAATTGATCAGTATCTGATTGAGCTGCGACGGATCGATTTTTATCTGTCCCAGTCCGGCGCCGGGCAACCAGCGCAAAGCAATATTTTCCCCGATGAGCCGCCGGAGCATGCGCAGCATGCTTTCGAGATTGGTGTTCAGGTCCACCACCTGAGGGACGATGGTTTCTCGCCGGGCAAAGGCCAGAAGTTGCTGGGTGATATCGCGGGAACGCTTCGCGGCATTGAGGACTTGTTCCAAATCCTGGTACAGGGGATCGGTGGGATCGATTCTGCCCATCGCCATGTCCGTGTAGCCGAGAATGACGGCAAGCATGTTGTTGTAGTCGTGGGCCACGCCACCGGCCAGTTGCCCCAGGGATTCGATTTTCTGCGCCTGGTGCAACTGCTCCTCCAGTTTCTGCTGTGTCTTTTCCGTCCGGATTCGGGCGGAAATGTTGCGTGCAAATACGAGAGCGCCATCTTCGCCCTCGAAGTTCATCGGCACCGCCGACACCTCGGCATCCACTTCGGCGCCGTCCAGGCGCCGAGAAACGACATGCGTGACGGCAACAGACATTTTCTTTTCGTGCAAATTGAAAATCAGCTCGGCAGCACGCGCGCGATAATCAGGATGCAGCCGATCGAGCACCGGCGTCCCGATCAATTCCAGGGCCGAGGCGGCGCCGAAAAGCTCCTCCGCAGCCCGGTTCAGATAGGTGAAACACCCCCGCGTCTGGACGAAAATGGCGTCGGGGGCGTTTTCGACCAGCAGACGAAAGTGCTCGAGGCTTGTCTTCAACGCCTGCTCGGCGGTCTTGCGTTGGCTGATATCGTGGATGATCGAGTGCAGCAGATGCTTGCCGTTCACCTCGAAGCGACTGCTGAACACCGCCACATCCCGCATGGAGCCATCGGCCCGTCGCTGACTGAACTCAAAATAGATCCGTTGCAGGGTGCGGGCTTTTTCCATCTCCTTCTGAATTTCTTCAAAAGAAAGTGTGTTGATATCCTGAATGTTCATTGTCTTGAGGCGTTCACGCGACCATCCATAGTAGTCGGCCGCCGCCTGATTGGCATTGACGATGTTGCCGGATGCGGGATCGATGATCAACTTGACGGCGGCGTGGTTTTCGAAAAGGCTTCGAAACAGTTTCTCGTTTTCCTGAATCCGATCCTCCTTGATCTTGGCGGCGATGACGTGCCAGATGACGTTGGCCAGGTAGTTGACCGTCTCGACATCCTCTTGCGTGTAAGGGGTCGGCTTGTTGCCCACGCCCATAATGGCGACCACCTTGCCTTCTTGCAGGATCGGGACGATCAGTTCGCGGATTATTTCCGCATGTCCCGCGGGGAGACCCTTTTTGTGCGGCAATGAAGCGTAATCGTTGTACACTACCGGTTTTGCCTGGCGCACACAATCCGCCCAGATCCCGGCCTGATGGACGCCATAATGCATCCCCCGGCTTGCGCCCCGGCAGAATTCCCGCGTGGTGCGCGTGGACCATTGCTGAAGAGTCAAGGTCTCCTGGTCGGTTTCGACGAAATGATAAAAACCGATGGGACTGCCGACCAAAGCGCAGGTCTCATCCAATACCTTGGTCAGCAGCGCCTCGGTGGCCAGATGCGCCGCCGCATCGAGAAGGTCGATACGCACCTCTCTGAGCCGTTGCTGCCGACGTTCTTCGCTCTGATCGCGAAAAACCACCACGACGCCCGAAATTTCTCCCTGGCCGTCGCGGATGGGGGCGGCCGAATCGGCAATGGGGCGTTCGACGCCATCCTTGGCGACAAGCAGGGTGTGGTTGGCCAGACCGATGACCAATCCTTCACGGAAAACCCTGGCGACGAGATCTTCGGCCGGTTGCCGGGACTTTTCGTTGATCAGGCGAAAAACCTCTTGTCGCGGCATGTTCGCCGCTTCGGCTTGCGACCAGCCGGTAAGTTTTTCGGCCACGGAATTCATAAAGACGATATCGCCGTTCAGATTGGTTGAGATGACGGCGTCGCCGATGGATTCCAGGGTGATGGCCAGGCGTTGTTTCGTTTTTTCGAGATCGGCCATGACCTGCTGCGCCGTAACCTGATCCGACAGGATCTTGCCGACCAGGATGGTGGCCAACGGGTAAAGGAGGATGACCGGCAAGCCGATGTGCGACAGGACGTCCGTTGCATCGGGGAGGGTGAACATCAGGGCAAGCATGGCCCCGTGGACGATCAGACCGAAGAAATAGAGAAAGCGCGTGGACGGCGGACGCCGCGTGGGTTGGCCGCGAAAACGAAAATGCGCCAGCAAGCCGATGCCCGCCGAGGCAAGAATTACCGAAATCCCCATGAACAAGCCGACGCCGCCCAACCAAACGCGGCAGGCGATGGTCATGGCGGCCGCTACAGCGGCGGCCCAGGGGCCGAAGAACAAAGCGCACAGGCTGACCATGACCGAACGGCCATCGAAAATCAGACCCTGTTCGAAATGCAACGGCTCCAACATGCCGATGACGGCCGCGCCGCCAAAGAGCGCCCCCTGCAACAGGACTTTCAGGCGGACCTTCCGGCGCGCGCGCTTTTCGATAAAGCCGGAAACGATGCTGATGGCCACCAGCAGGGAAAGGTTGAGCATCAAATCGATGGAGATCGTCAGCATGAAAATTCTTCGCCTCCCTAGACCAGAGGTCTTTGCCCTCCGCAGCATTTGCCGCCGAAAAATTCGCTTTACAATGCCTGATTTATCGAAAAATCGCCAGTTAATTCAAGGATTAGAAAATACGAGCGCCGACCCGGTTTTCGCCGCAGCGGTGATCTTTGAATTTTTGCGCACCGCGCAAGCCAAAGGGCCATCCGATCCGGCGATCGGCATGGCCCTTTGGCAATAGTTTTGCTCCGTCCGGCTGCGTTATGGCATGGCCCTCAAGGAGTCCCTGCCCGTTTTGCCCGCCTGGCCCGCACATCTCCTATCCGACGCCGTATGCGCATCAGCAGGGGAATGGTTTTCAACCGCAGGTAATTTCGATGCGGCGTGTATCCGGCCAGGGTGGGAAGAAACCGGCGGGGGTAGAGGAACAGGTCGAAATACTCTCGCCGCGCCATTTTCCATTGGCCGTGCCATGGCATATCGGTCAGACAGTCGATCCGCTCGACGCCCCCCTGTCGATGGACGTAGTCGGCCACGGCCAGAAACAGCACATTGCCCGGGGCGCAGCGGGACAGGTTTTCATCGTACGCCATCTTCAGCAGGAAGAGGGCGCGCCCCATGTGCAGCGTCATCTCGGCGGCGATGGCGCGCCCGTCCAACCGGAGAAAGTGCCATTGCAGCCAACCGCGATCCGCCATCCGGCGGGCAAGGTCGGCGTAGAACCGCACCAGGATCGGGTCTTGCACAATGGCCGTTCCCATCCGCCCTTTCCAGCCCGACGCCTCCAGAACGAGAAAGTTTTGCAGATGATCGGCAGCCGCAGCGCCTCCGGCGAAGCATACATGTTCGACACGTCCCATCTTCTCCAGTTTTCGTCGGGCATTGCGCAGATCGCTGCGAAATTTTGCGCTTAACCGGCGCTGCAAGTCTTCGGGATTGCCGGTAATTGGCAGATAGCAGCCGTAACCGGCCGACTGCCTGACCAGGCGGGTTTCGCCATGGTTATCGTTTAGCACCGTTAAAGTGGGGGAATCTTCCACCACCCCGCGCAGCTGCAGCGAGAGCAGATCGGGATGGCGCAGAACGGCGGCTTGCAGCATGGCGGGAAGGGCGCTTTCTTCGTATCCAGCCTTCACCACGACATCGCCGGAGCGCGTATGCGGATCGAAGGGGGTGCGGAGGAGAGGGAGATTGCAGCCGAACAGCCTCTTGCCGCGGGTGATCAATGGCAGAGCCCCGACAAGCTCTTTTGCATCGAAAGCCAGGGCGCATTCCCAGGTGTCGCCGGGGGCAAGCATCGCCTCAAGATGGGGCAGCGCCCAACTGCCGGAGAGCATCGGCAGGCGCTGAGGCGACTGCAATGCAAGGTCGTCCCAACCGTCGATTTGACTTTTCAGCCCTTCGATGCCGGTGAGCCATTGGAGCCGGATCCTTTTTCTCTGTTCGCCGGCGGCTGGGGAGAGGCGCGGAAAATCACGTTTTCTCTCGTTGGCAGGAACTTCGATTCCACCAGCCGGCCGGGGCGCGGCAGGCGACGAAGATGGCAGTACACCCGTCTCCGAGACGGTCATGGATGCTCTCCTTGTGGTTGGTGGTTTTTACCTGTGCCTAAAAATCGTGATTATCTAATTACAATTAGATATTACGGCGGGGCGCTGTCAAACGTCCTCGGCGGGAAATTAGCGCGGCGGCGCTGGACAAGGATTTTGTTGGCGGGTTTGCGTGCCGCATGAGGGGCGCGGCCGGTGAAAACAAGCGAATAAGATGATATATTTGCTTGCCGACAACCCGGGGTTCGGCGTTTTTCCCAGGGGATCGAAGGCCCCCAGGCGGACGGCGCGCTTCTTCACTGGAGGTGGTGATGATCGATACGGCAGCGTGGAAAAAAGGGACTATCCTACCGGTTTTTCAGCTTCCGGAGGCATCGGGAAGAGTCAGGGATCTTGGCGATTTCCGCGGCCGGCGGAACCTCGTCCTGTTTTTTGCCCATGCGGCGGGATGTGTGCCCTGCGAACGGAAACTGCGGGAGTTGGAAAGCGCCCTGGCGGGGCTGCGGGAAGAGGAAGCCGAAGTGCTGGCGATCATGCCCGGACCGCCAGAGGAAGCCCGGGCGCCGGCTCTTTCGCTGCCGATCCTTATCGACTCCGCCGCCCTCTTCAGCCCCGATGCGGCGCTTCTTGTCTGCGATCGCTTCGGCGAGATTTTCGCCATTTACCGTGCCGGCGAAGACCATCATCTCCCCTCTGCCGAGGAGATCGCCGAGGATCTCGCCTTTATCGGGGTGCAGTGCCCCGAGTGAGGGGCCCCCGTCGATTGGTCCGGTGCGGACTGAAAAAAACATCAGGAGAAATCGCGAAAAATTCAGCTGCCCGGCTCGATGCCGAAGGCGCGATTGAAGCGGGCGCTGAAGTTTTCCAAGGCGATGGCGGCGGTCAGTTCCACCATCTGCTCCGGGGATAGGCTCGCCGCCAACCGTTGAAAGAGGGCGTCGGCGACGTGGGCCGGGGTGGCGCTTATCGCCTCGGCGTAGGCCAGCACGTCCTTTTCCAGATCGGTGAAGGCGGCGCTGCTGCGGTAATCGGCCAGGGCGGCAATTTCGTCGGGGGTGATGCCCGCCTCACGGGCGAGACGATCGGTCAGGTCGACTCAGAAGGCGCATTCCACCTGACGCGCCGTCCAGTACATGGCCAGTCGTTTCAACCGCTCGGGCAGGCTGCCCGGCTGGCGCACGGATTTGCCGAGCCCGAGAAACGAACGCAGGATACGCGGTTTCCACCCGTAAATCCGCAGGGGGGCCGGAACGCCGTTCGCCTGTCGGCCCATGACGCGAAAAAGAATCCGCAGCCAAATCGGTCCATCACCCTTTGCCACTCCTCGCATACGCATCGTGTCATCTCCTGTCGTTGTTCAATGATCCCCCTCCAGCCCGGCGGGCATGGTCAGAATAAAGCATCGTAGTTTACTGGTAAGCAGCCCCTTATATGAACCATTCCGTTTTGGTTAAATTCGGCCATTGCGCAGGCGCAGCGCGTTGGCCACCACCGATACCGAGCTGAAACTCATGGCAGCGGCGGCAATCATCGGGCTGAGCAGCAGGCCGAAGAAGGGGTACAGCGCGCCGGCGGCAATCGGCACTCCCAGCGCGTTGTAGACAAAAGCGAAGAAGAGATTCTGTTTGATGTTGCGCATCGTCGCCTCGCTCATCTTCCGCGCCTGCACGATGCCGCGCAAGTCGCCCCGCATCAAGGTGACGCCGGCGCTTTCCATGGCGACGTCGGTGCCGGTCCCCATGGCAATGCCCACCTCGGCCTGCGCCAATGCCGGCGCATCGTTGATGCCGTCGCCGGCCATGGCGACTTTGCGCCCCTCCTGCTGGAATTTTTTCACCACCTCGGCCTTGCGCTCGGGAAGAACCTCCGCCTCCACCTCGTCGAGCCCCAGCTTGCCGGCGACCGCCCAAGCGGTGGTGCGGCTGTCGCCGGTGAGCATGACAATGCGCAGACCCTCGGCCTGCAAGGTGCGGATCGCCTCCAGGGAGGTCTCCTTGATCGGGTCGGTCACCCCGAGCAGCCCGGCCGCCCGGCCGTCGACGGCGACGAACACCACCGTCTGCCCCTCGCGACGCAAGGCTTCGGCCGCATCGGCCAAAGCTCCCGCCTGGATTCCCAATTCGCGCAATAGCGCCAGATTGCCGAGCGCCACCCGCTGTTCCGCGATGCGGCCGGTGACACCCTTGCCGGTGACGGCCTGAAAATCCTCCGCCCGACCCGGTTCCACGCCTCTTTCCCGCGCGCCATCAACGATCGCCGCCGCCAGCGGGTGTTCGCTCCCCTGTTCCAGCCCCGCCGCCAGGCGCAGCAATTCGTCTTCGCTCCGTCCTTCCGTGGTGCGCACCGCGACCAGGCGCGGCTTGCCTTCGGTCAGGGTGCCGGTTTTATCCACCACCAGCGTATCGACCCGGCGCATGACCTCGATCGCCTCGGCGTTCCGGAACAGCACCCCCATCTGGGCGCCGCGGCCGGTGGCGACCATGATCGACATCGGCGTCGCCAGCCCGAGGGCGCAGGGGCAGGCGATGATCAGCACCGCCACCGCATTGACAATGGCGTGCGCCATTTGTGGCTTCGGCCCCCAGATGGCCCAAATGATGAAGGTCAGGATGGAAACCGCCATCACCGCCGGTACGAACCAGCCGGCGACCTTGTCGGCCAGCTTCTGAATCGGCGCGCGGCTGCGCTGGGCCGCCGCCACCATTTGCACGATCTGGGCGAGAACGGTCTGCGCTCCGACGCGCTCGGCCCGCATCACCAGGGAGCCATTGCCGTTGACGGTGGCGCCGATCAGCCGGTCCCCCGCACCCTTCGCCACCGGCATCGGCTCGCCGGTGATCATCGACTCATCGACGGCGCTCGATCCCTCGTCCACCGTGCCGTCCACCGGCACCTTTTCTCCCGGCCGGATACGCAGGCGGTCCCCCTTGCGGACGTCTTCCAGCGGCACATCCTCCTCGCCGCCGTCTTCCCGCAAACGGCGAGCGGTTTTGGGCGCCAGCCCGAGCAGCGCGCGGATGGCGGCGCCGGTGCGGCTGCGGGCGCGCAGTTCCAGAACCTGCCCGAGTAGGACCAGGGTAACGATCACCGCCGCCGCTTCGAAGTAGACGGCCACCTCGCCCGCCTCGTCGCGGAAAGAGGGGGGGAAAACGCCGGGGGCGAAGACGGCGACGACGCTGTACACCCAGGCGACGCCGGTGCCCAGGGCGATCAGGGTGAACATGTTGAGATTGCGGTTGACCAGGGATTGCCAGCCGCGAACGAAAAAGACCCAGCCGCCCCACAGTACGACCGGGGTGGCGAGGAGCAGTTGAATCCAGGCGGCAACCCGCACCGGGATCAGGTGGGCAAAACCGGGGACAAGATGTCCCATGGCGACGACGAAGACGGGTGCGGTAAGAACGACGCTGACGATGAAGCGCCGCCGCATGTCGCGGTATTCTTCGCTCTCCTCCTCTTCGGCGGTGGGGACGAGGGGCTCCAGCCCCATGCCGCAGAAGGGGCAGGCGCCGGGACCCTGCTGGATAACTTCCGGGTGCATGGGGCAGGTGTAGGTGGCCTCCTTGTCTCCGGCTTCCGCATCGGCGGCGCCGTGTTCGGCCGGATGCAGCCAACGCTCGGGATCGCCCGCAAATTTTTCCGCGCACTTGGTTGAGCAGAAATAATAGGTTTTACCCTCATGTTGCCGGCTGTCGGCGGCTGTCTCCGGCAACACCTGCATACCGCAAACGGGATCGGTCATTGTTGGCTCCCTTCACTGCTTAACGATAGTCATTGTATCAAATTACTGTATTTACTGGTTCCTCCGATATTTAACGGCAGGATTAGCGCGAGGCCGCTCCCCGAGAATCGCCTGCAGAAAAGGCCGGCTCCGTCTGGAGTCGGCCTTTTCTGCAGGTGCGGCAGGTCCCGGCCCAACTGGGGCGGCGTATGCCCGATGTCTCTTTCTTGCCTTAACCGCCCATGGGAGGCTCGACTTCATGTTCGGGAAAAAGGGGTTGGAAAGTGCTGCCTTGTTGACCTTGGCATGTAGCGCAAGCTTGCGGCCGCTGGCGAAAATTGCCGGCCAGGGAACGCAGCCATCCCGGCACCGGCACGCAGTCGTCATCGATAAAGGCGATGATTTTGCCGGCGCTTTCGGCGATGCCGCGATTGCGGGCAAAGCGCACCCCCGGTTTCCCTTCGGCGACGTAACGGACGGCGGGGAAAGATTGCCGCACCATGGCGGCGGCCGACCCGTCGGGATCGTTGTCCACCACCAGGATGTCGTAATTCGGATGATCTTGGGCGGACAGCGCTGCGAGGCAACGGGTCAGGGCGGCCGGGCGGCGGCAGGTGCAGACCACGGCGGTCGTGAAATCGAAATTTTTGGTCTCCGGCGCCGGGGTCGCTTCGCCGCTCCTTCGCTCGCCTTTTCGCCGAGGGCGCGGCCAAGGGCGGCGGCCAGTTGCAGGCGGTCAATCCGGTCGGCATCCGTCCGGATCGACCGGACGCCGATGGGGATTCCCCGACTCCACAGGATGATCAGCAGGCGATCACATTTTTCCGTATCGATGTCGGCGGGTAGGGGCTCGGCCAGATCGAGATCGAGGATCCGCGTACTCATCGACGGGTCACCGGCGGCGGGTGACTCCGGTGGCGGCATCGAATTCGGCCCGGTTCCAGGAGGCGATGCAGGAAGGATTTTCAGGGTCCGGTTCGCAGAGGTAAACCTCGCGCCCCGGCCGGGCGGTCACCCGCAGTCCGCTTGACCGCAGCATCGCCTCCACCCCGGCATGATTGGCCGCCCACCAGTTGGTGGGGTCGTCGGCCAGGCGTTTTTCGATAAAGGCCATTTTCGGCCAACCGGCTTCCTCCATGGCGGAGCGCTCGAAAATACCCTGATCCGTCGGTTCGATCACCTCCTCTCCGGGCATGGTGAGCGTTTGGAAGACGAGCAACCGGCGCGCCAGACTGGAGACGATATCGAGGCCAAGCAGCGGATAGCGCAGGTGGTAGAAAACGCCGAGAAACAGGACCAGATCGAAGCGCTCCCGATTGCCGGCCAAGTCATAGATCTGCATCAGGCGAAAATCGATGCTGTTTTCCAGGCCGAACTGGCCGGCCGCCCAGCGCGCCTGGGCGAGGTAGTGTGGATTGAGATCGATGGCGGTAACCTGGGCGCCGCGGCGCGCCAGTTCGAAGCTGTAGAATCCGGCGTTGCAGCCGATATCGAGGGCATCCCAGCCACTCAGATCCTCCGGCAAATGCGCGCCGATTTCCCGCCATTTATAGGCGGGAAAATCGCCCAAAACATGTTCGGGGGCGGTCTGGCTGCCGTCGGGAAGATGCAGATTGTGAAACCAGGGACGAAAGTCGGTGATGATCTGCTGCATGCCCTTGGCGCTGGTCGTCGCTGAAGAAGACTGCATGGCGTTCCTCAATAAGACATCGGCAGTCGGCTGCCGGTGTGGTTGATACAGAGAATGCGCGGCCCGGTGTCGTGAATGGCGAGAATGCTCACCGATGCCAGACTGATTTCGTAGCGCAGCATCATGTCCAGGGGAAACCCGGCGTAATGGGCGATGGCCGCTTTGATCGGATCGCCGTGACTGAACAGCGCCAGAGTGCCTTCGGGAAACTCCTGCCGCAATCCCTCGATCTCCGCCACCATTCGCGCCTGCACCTCGGCCATCAGTTCTCCGCCGGGAATGCGGGTGCCGCTGCGAAAGGTGTTGAACAGCCGCCAGCGTGGAACTTGCGCCAGGTGGCCAAAGGTTTCCCCGGTCCATTCGCCGAATTCGATTTCGTGCAGTCCCGGACGCACCTGCACCTCCAACTTGCGTTCCCGGGCCAAGGGGGCGGCGGTTTCCCGGCAGCGTTCGAGAGGGCTGCTGAAAATGGCGTCGATGGGGAGGCCGGAGAAGCGTTCGATGAGCCCCTGCGCCTGGTCGCTCCCCTGCCGGTTCAGACAAATGCCCGCCGAACGGCCGACGATCGCCTTGCCGATCGAATCGTTGTGGCCGTGCCGAATCAGCAGGAAGACGGCCATAATCTCTCCTCGATGGTTGTTCCCGCCGTCTTGCCGGTGGCGGCGGTTTTGGCCGGCAGAACATAGCGCCGAACGACCTCGCTGGCGAACCAGGCGAATTCGCCGGGATCGACGGGCGGGCTGGTGTGGCAATAGCGCCGGCCGCGGGAGGGCGGGGTGAAGCAGAGGGTGAGGGTGATCTCGAACTCGGCCAGCGCCGCCATCTGCCGATCGAACCAGACCGTGGCGTTGGGCCGGTGCCAGTCGGCCCAGCTTATGCCGGTGCGCAATTTTTTCACCCCGAGGCGGCGCAGCCAATCGACGGCCGACTCCAGTCGATGGTCCTCGAAATGGAACCATTGACAGATCCCCATCTCCGGATCGAAGTATTGCAGGGCCGGCTTCGGCGTGCCGTCGGCGCGCACCAGCCCCATATGGAAGTGTCGGTAATAGGCGCTCCCCTCGCTTTCCTTGTGCCGGGTGGTGGCGCCCCAGGCGGGGGGGAGGTCGAACAGGCTGTACCAGAAAACGTGCCTGATTCGTCCGAGAAGCAACTCCGCGGTGCGTTGCAGGCCGAACACCTGCACCTCGTCGGCGCCGAAGGTGGAGACCCCGACTTCGGTGACCCAGACCGGAAGCTGGGTGACCGCCTCGATTTCGGCGATCTTGGCCGGCCATTCGTCGATGCGCCAGTGGTTCCAGTCGAGGGGAAAGCCATGCACCGCCACGGCGTCGAGGCGATCAAGCAGACCGTAACTGCCGAGCATGCGTATGAATCGCTCATCGATGGGGGAGATGCCGCCGAGGACCAGGCAGGTTTCCGGAGAAAGCCCCCGCACCACCCGAGCCGCCATTTCGGCCATTTGGCTGAACTCCCGCCACTCCTGATCCATCTGGAAGTCCCAGTGGGAGAGATTGTTCGGTTCGTTCCAGAATTTGATGGCTTCGATCATGAAAATCCTCTTGTCATGAGTGATCAGTAATGGACTTTAGCAGGGGCCGTTATGGTGTCAAGGGAGGCAATGCCCACCGGGACGGACTTCGTCGGTTGGCAGGGTTCTTCCAGGCCGGACGGCAGTCGGACGGTGAATTCCGAGCCGTGGCCGGGAGTGCTCCGCACCTCGATACCACCGCCATGCGCCTCGACGATGTGCTTGCATTGATAAAGGCCGATGCCGATGCCTCGCCGTTTCGTTGTCGCGAAAGGGCGAAAAAGCCGTTGCCGAATAAATTCCTCGCTCATGCCGCACCCCGCATCGCGCACCCGGAACCAGACCATCCCATTTCCTCCCACCTCGACCTGAACCGGCGAAGCGTTGCCGGATTCGCGGGCGTTGAGCAGCAGGTTGAGAGCGACCTTGCGTATTTCATCGACATCGAGGCAGGCCGGCGTCGGGCCGCCGCTCAGCTGGATTCCGTGGTCGCCGGCCAGGCGCGCGCCTTCGCGCACCACGGCGGCAAGATCGCAGGGCTGGCGATCGAGGGTCGGTTTTTCTTCCAGACCCTGCAGCCGGGCAATGAGATTTTTCATGCGAAGGACATTGTCATCCAGGGTCGAAAACATATCGGCGCGAAATTCCGCATTATTCAGGCAATGGCGGGCATTCTCCACGGTCAGGGCGAGGCTCGAAACCATGTTCTTCAGATCGTGGAGGACAAAGGCGGAAACCTTGCCAATGGCGGCCAGTTCCCGTGCTTCGGCAAGTTGATCGGTGAGGCGGCTGCCGGAGAGGGCGGAGGCGGCCTGGGCGGCCAACAGTTTCATCAGATCGAAATCCTCATAGGTGTAGTCTTCCCATCGGTCGATCGGTCGGCCCAGGGTGATGAAGCCTTCCAGCCCCTGGTCGAAATAGAGCGGCACGATGAAAGAAACCGCGCAGTCTTCCAGGAAGGAGCGGTTTTCCCGCCAGATTTCCCGGTTATCGTCACGGCTGGAAAATATCCATTTCGTGGCGGCAAAATAGAACACCAGGGAGTTGTCGCCGGCGAAGGACTCGACGGGCGGCGCCCGGCCGTGCGCGGCCGCCGCCCGGTAATTGCCGCCATCGGGGTCGCGCAGGTAAAGAATCGTTTCCTCCACGGCGAAGGATTCGCCGAAAACGGTCAGAATCGCCTGCTGCAGGTCCCGTCCGTCGCGGGTGGCGCCGACCCGATGGGTAAAACGCAGCCAATGGTCCCGGTAGTCGTATTTGTTCTGATAAAAATTCTTGTGCAGGACGACCTTGATCTTTCGGCGCATTGTTTCGGATAGAAGGACGGCGATCACGCCGATCCCCCCGGCCAGGGCGGCCATGGTCAGCAGCGCCCGTTGCGTCGGCGGCGCGAGGTGGCGCATCCCTTCGCCGAGCAGCCCGAGGGTGAATAAGTAGCCGCCGACCACCAGAACGACCACCGAACGAAAAGCCATCTCGTGCGAAATATGGATACGGGGCGCTTCCCCGCGTTGCAGGCGGGAAAAGGCCATCAGCGTCACGGCGGCGCTCAGGGCGAGAGAGCGGGCGGGGAGCAGGTTCATATCCAGGGCGCGATAGAGCAGCCCCTGACTGAAGAATACGAGATAGATGGCCAACAAGGCGCCGACGCCGATCATTTCGAATTTCCCCTGCCATCGGGCATGCCTGGGGAGGGCGGCCAGGGTGCGCTCCAGTTGCATCAGGGCGTAAAGCAGATAGAGGACGAGGCCGAGACAGAAGAAGAAGCCGGGTCGGCCGAGAAACAGCAGGCGTTCGTCGGCAAAATCGGGAGAATAATAAAAACCTTCAAAAGGCGACAGCAGGGCGAGGAGGGGAAAAGCCAAGGCGCCGAGAAGGAGCAGACGGGGAAGCTGCGGAATCTGGCGCAGTCCGCCGGTGCGGGCGAAGGTCAGGCCGAACAGCAGCCAGATGGCGGGCAAGAGGGCCTCGGCGAACAGCGCTCCCCGGCGCCAGAAAGACCATTCGGCCGGCCGCAGCCAGGCCTGCAAATCGAACAGCTCCAGCATGGTGGCGGCGGCCAATCCGGCCAGCAACACCCCATCGGACACATTTTTGAGTCTGCCGGCAACCAGCAGGTAGGCGCCGAAAACGACGGTGAACAGGATGGCGATGGTGGAAAAACAGAAGGTCTGCATGCCCGCAAATCCAAGTTTAAATTAAACATAATTTATAATTGAATTGCCGCCATTTGCAAACGCGAAGAAAATTTTCACCTCCGGTGGCGTCCGGGAACGGAGTTTTGCCCGCCCCCGGCAATCGCCCGGCAGGTCCCGGGGCTCTGCTGCGATGCCGAAAAGCGATTGCCCCGTGTCCTGCTCCTGTGCTAGTCTTCGCTGTCTTGCACCGCTTATTTCCAGCCTGAAATCTCCCGACTAATGACGCCAAAAGAACGTTTGGATAAACTGCTGGTGGAACGCGGCCTGGTCCCCTCCCGGGAACGGGCGCGGGCGCTGATTCTGGCCGGCAAGGTGATTGTCGGCGAGCACGTGGTGGACAAGGCGGGCACCCAGGTCGCGCTTGATTCGCCGCTGCGCTTGAAGGGGGAGGATATCCCCTACGTGTCGCGCGGCGGCTTGAAACTGGCGCATGCCCTCGATACTTTCAACATTGCGGTTGCCGGCCGGCTCGCCATCGATGTCGGCGCCTCGACCGGCGGCTTCACCGATTGCCTGCTGCAACGGGGAGCGGCGCGGGTCATCGCCGTCGATGTCGGCTACGGACAACTGGCGTGGAAACTGCGGGAGGATGCTCGGGTGCTGAATCTCGAACGCACCAATATTCGCGAGCTCACCCCGGAACGGCTACCCGCGCGGCCGGATCTGGCGGTCATCGACGCCTCCTTCATTTCTCTCGACAAGGTTCTTCCCGCTACGCTGCCGCTGCTGGCCGGGGCGGCGGAGGTGGTCGCCTTGATCAAGCCGCAGTTCGAAGTGGGCCGCGGTGAAGTGGGGAAGGGCGGGGTGGTGCGGGACGCGGAAAAACAGGCGCGGGTGGTGGAGAAAGTACGGGCCATGGCGGTCGAGCTCGGCTGTGCCGTTATCGCCGTCACCGAAAGTCCAATTCTCGGCCCGAAGGGGAACCGGGAATTTCTCATCTGGCTGAAAAAAGGCCATTCTGGCTTTACAGACGGAGGTTGCGGATGCGGATGAAAATCGAGGAACATCTGTCCGGTCACATCGATGCCCTGACCCTGGTCCGCCGGGAGTTGACGGTTGCCATCGGCGATTGCGCCGCGCTTCTTATCGAGGCTCTGCGCCAGGGCAACAAAATCCTGATCATGGGCAACGGCGGGTCGGCGGCCGATGCCCAGCACTTTGCCGCCGAGCTGGTGGGGCGCTTTCTGCGCAACCGGCAGGCGCTGCCGGCGGTGGCGTTGACCACCGATACCTCCATATTGACGGCGGTGGGCAACGATTTCGGTTACGATGAGATTTTCAAGCGCCAGGTCGAAGCCCTGGCCCGCCCCGGCGACGTGGTCATCGGCATCTCCACCAGCGGTCATTCCAACAATGTTTTCTATGCCCTGACCGCCGCCAACCAGCTCGGTTGCAAAACGGTCGGACTGCTCGGACGCGACGGCGGCAATATCGGCGGCATCGTCGATCTGAACCTGACCGTGCCATCCCAGGAAACCCCCTTTATTCAGGAAGCGCACGTGACGATCATTCACATCCTGTGCTTGCTGGCGGAGAACGCCATGGCCGAATCGGCGAAAAACGTATGAAAAAATACCATCCCATCGATCTGACGCCGGTCAAAACCTATTCGCTGGCCAGCCGCGACAACAAGGTCAACATCCGCGACCACTTCGCCCGGCCGTTGCGGGCCGGCATGTCGTGCGCAGAGCTTTTTTCCGCCATGCCGCGTCTGCTGGCCGCCGACAGCTTGCGCAACGTCGCCGAGGCCGTTGCGCGAGCGCGGGCGAAGGATCGGCCGGTGGTGCTGGCCATCGGCGGCCATGTGATCAAATGCGGGCTGCAGCCGATTCTGCAAGGGCTGATCGAAGCGGATATCGTCACCGCAGTGGCGATGAACGGCTCGGCCGCCATCCACGATTTCGAGATTGCGCTGGGCGGCGCGACCTCGGAGGAGGTCGGCGCGGTGCTCCATACGGGCGATTTCGGTTTTGCCGAGGAGACCGGCGGCGGCATCAATCGCATCCTGAAGGACGCCGTGAGGACCGAAGCCGGGTACGGCGAGGCCCTCGGCCGGCGCATTCTCGAGCAAGAGTTGCCGCACCGCGACTACAGCCTGCTGGCGGCGTGCGCCAAAAAGGGGATTCCGGCCACCGTGCATGTGGCGGTCGGCACCGATATCGTGCATCAGCATCCGGAGGCGGACGGCGCGGTGATCGGCGAGATGACCTTCCGCGATTTTCGCCTGCTGACCTCGGTGGTTGCCGATCTGGGGAACGGCGGCGTCTGGCTTAACGTCGGCTCGGCGGTGCTGCTGCCGGAGGTGTTTCTCAAGGCGCTGTCCATCGCCCAGAATCTCGGACACCATGTCGATGACTTCACCACCGCCAACTTCGATATGATCCAGCATTATCGTCCCCTGACCAATGTCGTCAAACGGCCGACCTCCGGCAGTGGTCGCGGCTATTCGATCACCGGGCACCACGAAATCAATATCCCCCTGTTCGCCATGGCGGTTCTGGAGGCGATGCGCGCTGACAAGGAGGAACATGGAGCGGCTTGAGGTGGAGAAATTTCTCGCCCGTCTGCCGGAGGTTCAGGCGCTGGTGATTGGCGACCTGATGCTCGATGAATACCTCTGGGGAAAAACCGAGCGTATTTCACCGGAGGCGCCGGTGCAGGTCGTCGAGGTCACCCGCGAGGATTTGCGTCTGGGCGGCGCCGGCAATGTAATCAACAATCTCGTGGCTCTCGGCTGTCAAATCCGGGTGGCCAGCGTTCTCGGAGAAGACGACGACAGCCAACGTCTGCGGCGGATGCTGGAAACGCAAGGGGTCGACACCGCTTCCCTGCTGCTGGACCCGTCGCGAATCACCAGCCGCAAAACGCGGATACTCGCCAGCAATCAGCAAATGCTGCGCTTCGACCGGGAAAGTCGCGATCCGATCGGCCCGGACATCGAGGCTCGCCTCGTCGCCGACCTGCGGCGGATTGTTCCGCAGGTACGGGTCGTGCTCGTTTCCGACTACATGAAAGGGGTTCTGACCCCGGCGTTGTTGCGGGAAATCATCGCCATCGGTCGGGAGAACAGCATCCCGGTGGTGGTCGATCCGAAGGGAAGCGATTACCGCAAGTACCGGGGCGCGACCCTGCTCACCCCCAACCGCAAGGAAGCGCAGGCCGCCTCGGAGATCGCCATTGCCGACGAAGATTCGCTGCGACTGGCCGGGCGTAAACTGCTGGCGGAAAACGATCTGGAAGCGCTGGTCCTCACCCGCAGCGAGGAGGGGATGACCCTGTTCTTTCGCGATGGCCGCGAGGATCATCTGCCGACGGTGGCCCGCGAGGTGTTCGACGTCACTGGCGCCGGCGACACCGTTCTGTCCTTTTTCGGCGTCGGACTGGCCTGCGGCTTGACTCTGCCGGAAGCGGCGCGCCTGGCCAATCTGGCGGCCGGCGTGGTGGTGGCGAAGGTGGGGACCAGCACCGTCTCGCCCGACGAGTTGCTGGAGGCGGCCACTCGCCTGCATCCGGATGGAGATCTCAAAATTCGCACCCGACCGGCCCTCGCCCGGTTGCTGGAGAGCGAGCGGCAGCGGGGGAAAAAGATCGTTTTCACCAATGGCTGCTTCGATCTGCTGCATGTCGGGCATGTAAAATATCTGCAGAAGGCCCGGCAACTCGGAGACCTCCTGGTGCTCGGGCTCAACTCCGATGCTTCCGTGCGCCGGCTGAAAGGGGCCAAGCGGCCGCTGATCGGCGAAGAGGAGCGGGCGCACATCCTCGCCGCCCTGCACTGCATCGATCACGTCGTCCTCTTTGACGAGGATACGCCCCGCGAACTGATTCGCGATCTGCGCCCCGATGTCCTGGTCAAAGGCGGCGATTATGCGCCGGAAGGGGTGGTCGGCAAAGAGTTGGTCGAAAGCTGGGGGGGGAAGGTGGAGCTGATCCAGTTCGTCGATGGCAAATCGACGACCAACATCATCGACAGGGTCATGCAGGTCTATGGCGACTCCTGAACGCCGGCCGGCGGTCTTTCTCGATCGCGACGGCACCATCAACGTGGAAAGGGACTACCTGCACCGGATCGAGGATTTCACCTTCATTCCGGGCGCGCCGCAAGCCATCCGGCGGTTGAAGGACGCCGGCTTTTTGGTCGTCGTCGTCACCAACCAATCGGGCGTGGCGCGCGGCTATTTTCCCGAAACCGCCGTCGAAGAACTCCATCGGCACCTGCAGCGGGAGCTTGGCCGGGTCGGCGCCGGCATCGACGCCTTTTATCTGTGTCCGCATCACCCCCACGCAGGCATCGGCGATTACCGCATCGAATGCGCCTGTCGCAAAGGGTCGCCCGGTATGCTGTTGCAGGCGGCGGCCGAACACCATATCGATCTCGGCGCCTCCTGGATGGTCGGCGACAAGGCGGCCGATATCGAGGCCGGCCGCCGGGCCGGCTGCACCCCCCTGCTGGTATTGACCGGCTACGGGGAAGAGGAAAACGGCAAGATCGACCCGCAAATTGCACGCTGCGCCGATCTTGCTGCCGCCGCCGATTACATTCTCCGGCATTCTGCCGACCAGCTCCCCCGCACCGATCCGCCCCAATAGCCATTCAGCCAGGCAACCTTCTTTTTGGCACGCTGGCGGGTGGGAAAGTTTCATTCTCCACGTTCAGCTCGCGCTGCATCTTGGTCACGACGCCTGCTTTGACCAGCAACGAACCCGCCTTTTTTTCCTGTTCTTTTGACCGACGAAGAACGACCTTTCGCATCGAAGCTTGCATTGTTCAATCTCCCTGAGGCTCCGACGATGCCGGTTGCAAAAATATTAATTTTGACCAACGGCAATCCTGTGGTAATCTCCAGCCTGAATTTGTTCTAATAAACAAAATCAGAGGGGCCGACATTTCACGGCATCCGGTTTTCTGGACCTTTGGCGGAGGATAAAAATGGTTTCGGTCGAAGCGATAAGGGGGGGGAGGGCGAAAATTGCCGTGGTCGGTCTCGGCTATGTCGGGCTGCCGCTGGCGGCGGCCTTCAGCCGCCGGGCGGAGGTCATCGGGTTCGATATCAGCGAAAAAAAAATCAGGGAGCTGGAGCGCGGTTTCGACGCTACCGGGGAACTGTCAACGGAGCAGCTGGCCGAGGCGCGCATCGCCTTCACCCGGGACGCCAGCCGGCTGAAGCAGGCCGAGTTTGTCATCGTCACCGTTCCCACTCCCATTGACGGACATCGAGCCCCTGATCTCGGGCCGATTATCGCCGCCAGTCGGACCATCGGTCGCCACCTGGCCTCTGGCGCTATCGTCGTCTACGAATCCACCGTCTACCCCGGTGTGACCGAGGACATTTGCGTCCCCATTCTGGAAGAGGAATCGGGGCTGAAATGCGGGCGGGATTTCGGCGTCGGCTATTCGCCGGAGCGGATCAACCCCGGCGACAAGGTGCATACCGTCGACAAGATCGTCAAAGTGGTCTCCGGTCAGGATGCGGCGACGCTGGAAACAGTGGCGGGGGTGTACGAGATGGTGGTCGATGCCGGAGTCTTTCGCGCCTCTTCCATCAAAGTTGCCGAAGCCGCCAAAGTCATCGAAAACACCCAGCGCGACCTGAACATTGCGCTGATGAACGAATTGGCCATTATCTTCGGCCGGCTCGGAATCGATACCGGCGAGGTGCTCGCCGCCGCCGGCACCAAATGGAATTTTCTCAAATTCACCCCCGGCCTGGTCGGCGGTCACTGCATCGGCGTCGATCCCTATTACCTGACCTACAAGGCCGAGGAGATCGGCTATCATCCGCAGGTCATTCTCGCCGGCCGGCGGATCAACGACGGCATGGGGAAATATGTGGCGGAAATGACGGTCAAGAAGCTGATTCAGGCGAACAAGGCGGTCAAGGGGTCGCGGGCGCTGATCTTCGGTTTGACCTTCAAGGAAAACGTACCGGATATTCGCAACAGCAAGGTCATCGATATCGTCCGGGAATTGCGTGAATACGAAGTTGAGGTCCTGGTTCACGACCCCCTCGCCGACCCGGAAGAAGCGCTGCACGAATACGGCCTTGATCTGATCTCCCCGGAAGAGGCCGGCCATTTTGACGCCACCATCTGGGCGGTGCCGCACGATGCTTTCAGTTCCTACACCCCAACGCGGTTGCGCGAACTGTGCTGCAACGGCAACGGCAAGGGGGTGCTCATGGATGTCAAATCGGTACACCGGCGCGAGCAGGTCGAGGCGGCCGGTTTACTGTACTGGAATATGTGATCGCTGCAAAGAGCCGCATGACCGCATTCGACCCGTAGAAACACACTGTATGGACCAGCCAACCGAACACGCCGATCCGGCAATCCGTGTCGTAAATCTGAGCAAATACTATCAGATTTACGATACGCCCCGGGATCGCCTCAAGCAATTCGTTCTGCCGAGGCTCCGCCGCGCTTTCGGCCGGAAGCCGATGTGTTTCTACCGGGAGTTCTGGGCTCTGCGGGAGGTCGCGTTTACCGTCGCCCGGGGCGAAACGCTCGGCATCGTCGGCCGCAACGGCTCAGGGAAATCGACCTTGTTGCAATTGATCTGCGGAACCCTCGCCGCGTCCGCCGGCGCCATCGAGACGCGGGGCCGGGTTGCCGCCCTGCTGGAACTCGGTGCCGGGTTCAACCCGGAGTTCACCGGGCGCGAGAATGTGTACATGGCCGCCTCCCTCTATGGATTGTCGCGGCCGGAGATCAATGCCCGTTTCGCCGCTATCGCCGCTTTCGCCGACATCGGGGACTTCATCGAGCAGCCGGTAAAGATGTATTCCAGCGGTATGTACGTTCGTCTTGCTTTCGCCGTCATAGCCCATGTCGATGCCGATATTCTGGTGATCGACGAAGCCTTGTCCGTCGGGGATGCGCTGTTCACGCAAAAATGCATGCGTTTTATCCGCCAATTCCAGAAGCGCGGCACCCTGCTTTTCGTCAGCCACGACATGAGCTCCGTCATCAACCTCTGCCGCAGCGCCATTTGGCTGGAGGAGGGGAGAATACGCGACGTCGGGCCGGCAAAGAAGGTGGCGGACGAATATCTCCGGCACACTTTGCAGGAACTCTATGGCGATGCGGCCAGTCTGGAGGCGACAAATGCCGGTGCGGATGAACACCCGCCAGCTGTCCCCAAGGACAACGAAGTGCTCGATTATCACGTCGAAGGCGTCGCCGCCGACAATATGCACGCGGCCAGCGGCTGGCAAACCGGCGGCGCACAGATTCTCGGTGTACGGATGGAGCCTTTGGCCGGAGGCCAGGGCGGTGTTTTTCTGGGCGGCGAGAAAGTGCGCATGCTGATCCGCGCCCGCGCCCGGCAACCCCTGCGCCGACCGATTCTCGGTTTTCTCGTTCGCGATCGATTGGGGCAGGACCTCTTTGGCGAGAACACCCTGCCCTTTACCGACCTGCACCCGACGGAAATTGCCGCCGGCCAGGATTTCGAAGGCGAATTCGTCTTCCGCCTGCCGATGTTGCCCAACGGTCAATACGCCGTGATGGCTTCGGTCGCCGATGGCGACCTCCACCATCACATCCAGCATCATTGGCTGCACGATGCGATGATTATCAACATATCCTCCAGCCGGGTGCGCTGGGGGCTGGTCGGCGTGCCCTTCGAGCGGGTTAGCCTGAGGTCGGCGGTATGAACAATCTGCGCGCCATCTACCGGGAGCATGCCGGAAGAGTGTCCGATAAATGGTCGAGTTATCTCACCGAGTACGACCGGCTCCTCGCACCATGGCGGCAAAACCCGGTGCGGTTGCTGGAAATCGGCATCCAGAATGGCGGTTCGCTGGAAATCTGGAGCCGCTATTTCCCCCAGGCGGAAAAGCTGGTCGGCTGCGACATCAATCCGGATTGCGCGCGGCTGGAGTACGCCGATCCGCGTATTGCCGTCGTCATCGGCAACGCCGACACCGAGGCAAGCGAGCAGCGGATAAAAGCCATTTCGCCCCAATACGATTGCATCATCGATGACGGTTCCCACCGATCCGGGGAAATCATCGGCGCCTTTCACCGTTATTTCCCCTGCCTGCGTCCAGGCGGATTGTATATCGTCGAGGATTTGCATTGCAGCTATTGGCATGATTTCGAGGGCGGTCTTTTTCATCCTTTTTCGGCCATCGCCTATTTCAAGCGCCTGGTCGATCTGGTCAACCGGGAGTTCTGGGGCGTCGACGTGAAGCCCGAATCCCTGCTGGAGGACTTTTCCCGGTTCCATGGCGCCGCGTTCGACCATCCAGCGCCGACGGGCGTTCACTCGGTCGAATTCATCAATTCGATTTGCGTGATTAGAAAGGGGGCTGCGCAGACGAACAGTCTCGGACCACGGATGATTGCCGGCGCGGCGGAAGATATCGTGCCTGGCCATCACTCTCTGCACGGCATGCCGTGTCTGGTTCCGGACCAAAGGGAAAATGCCTGGGCGGACGGTGCGGCCTGCAAAGAGGAGAGGCTTTCAGCGACCCTGGCGCAACGCGACAGGCAAAATGGCCTTTTGCAGCAGGCTGTTGCGGAGGGGGCGCAAAGAATTGCCGATCAACGGCGGATCATCGACGGGCAAGACGAGGAGATGGTCCGGCTGCGCCGAAGGCTTGCGCAGCGGGAAGCGCAGAATGCGGAGCTGAAGTCCCAAGTGGCGGAGCGGGAGGTTTGCCTTGCCGCGCATGAACCGACTCTCGCTGCGCGCGATCGGCGGATCGCCGAACTGGATGAAACGCTCGCTGAACGCGACGGCCTCTTGCAAAGTATTTTGTCCTCGGAAAGCTGGCGCCTGACCGCTCCGCTGCGTTTGGCCGGCGGATATGGCAAGCGGGTCCATCGTCTGTTGCGGGTGGTGCCGGAACGCGTACGCGCCACCGGTGGTCTCCGGCCGGCGGCCGAAAAAGCCCTGGCGATCTATCGCAACGAAGGGCTGCCCGGCATCCGCAGGCGGTGGGCAAGCCGGGAGGCGCAAGAAATTGCTCTGCCGGAGATAAGCGCTTTTGCCGCGCCGACGACGGCTTTCGCCTTCGATCCGCAGGCGGGCTATGCGTTGCGGCAAGGTCCCGCCGGTTATGCCTACGTTCCGCCGCGCCGGCCGGACAACCTGGCGCACATCTGCCAGAACATGGTGCGGCGGCCGCAGTTCTCGATCCTCGTGCCGGTTTACGACACCCCCCCGGAAATTCTGCGCAAAACCATCGATTCCGTGCTGGCCCAATGGTATCCAGATTGGGAACTTATTCTGGCCGACGATGCCAGCACCGATCCGGCGACACGGCAATGTCTGGCGCAATTGGCTCACCCAGCCATCACCGTTCTGCATCTGCCGGAGAACCGCGGCATTTCCGGGGCCAGCAACGCGGCGCTGGCGCGGGCGCGGGGCGATTACGTCGTTCTGCTCGATCACGATGATGAATTGACCGAAGACTGCCTGTTCGAACTGGCTCTCTGCATCGAGGGGGAGAATCCGGACTACATTTACAGCGACGAGGACAAAATCGGTGCGGACGGAGGTTTTACCGAGCCGCATTTCAAACCCGACTGGTCGCCCGACACCCTGATGAGCACGATGTATGTGTGTCATGTTTCCTGTATCCGCAGAGAACTGCTGAACGAAATCGACGGTTTCCGCTCCGAATTCGACGGCTGTCAGGACTGGGATCTGATTCTGCGCCTGACCGAGAGGACGCAGCGCATCCACCATCTGCCGAAAGTCCTTTATCACTGGCGCATCATTCCGGCATCTACGGCCGCCGATATCGCCGCCAAACCGTATATCCTGGAAAGATCCAGGCAGGTGCGCGAAGAGGCGCTGGCCCGCCGCGGCCTGAGCGGCACGATCGAGGCGGTCGAACAGGTCAAGGGCTACTTTCGCGTGAACTATCGCCTTTCGGGCAATCCCCTGATTTCCGTCATTATCCCCAGTCGGGACAATGCGGCCATCCTGCGCCGGTGTGTCGCCTCGATTCAGGAGCGCTCCAGCTACAGGAATTTCGAAATAATAATCGTCGACAACGGTTCTGTTGCGCCGGATGCCCGGGACTATCTGGACGCGATGCAAAGGCGGGGGCAAGCGACGGTCCTTCGCCACGATCAGCCTTTTAACTTTTCGCAGCTCAACAATGTCGGCGCCGAAGCGGCGCGAGGGGATATTCTCCTTTTCCTCAACGACGATACCGAGGTGCTGACCGCCGACTGGCTGGAACGGTTGGGCGGCTATGCCCGGCTCGCCCATGTCGGCGCCGTTGGCGCCAAGCTGCTGTATCCGGGCGGGAAGCGGATTCAGCACGCCGGCATCGTCAATTTTGCCGACGGGCCGGGGCACGCTTTTTTCGGCCTTGACGCCGATGTCCCGGGATATTTCATGCGCAACCTGCTGGAATACGATTGGCTCGCCGTCACCGGCGCTTGCCTGATGGTCGAGAAAACAAAATTTGTCGCCGTCGGTGGTTTCGACGAACGGTTTCCCGTCGCCTACAACGACGTCGATTTCTGCCTGCGTTTGCGCGCGAGCGGCTATTACAACGTGGTCGGCCAGGCGGTGCGCCTGATCCATCATGAATCGGCCAGTCGCGGCAACGACCATGCGTCTCCCGTGAAACTCGCCCGACTGGAAAGGGATAAAAAATGCCTTTTCGCGACTCACCCGCAATACCTGCAGCACGACCCCTTCCACAGCCCCAATCTGCATCCGAACGGCTTTCACTTCGAAACCGTTTCGTGAGCAGCCAACGGCATCCGGCATGCGCAGCAGCGCGCCCAGCCGCGCCGGGCAACCCGGAATTCGATGCTGGCGAGCTGCGGCAGAAGATCGCCGCTGCGGCGGCGGTCTCCTTCGATTTTTTCGACACCCTGTTTGTGCGGCCGTTGCTCGATCCGGAAGACCTTTTCGACCTTATCGGCCGCCGTTACGGCATCGACAACTTTCGCCGCTTGCGTCAGTCCGCCCAGGCGGAGGCCTTTCGCCGCATGCGTCAGGCGAAAAAGCGGGAGATCACCCTCGAAGGAATTTACGCCTGCCTTGCGCCCCTTGCCGTTCCGGCTGCGGAAATCATGCGGGCCGAATACGCGATGGAATTGTCCCTGGCGCAGCCCAATTTAGAACTGGTCGCCCTCTTTTCCGAAACGGCGGCTTCAGGAAAACCGGTCGTCGTGACTTCGGACATGTACCTGCCCGCGCGATTTTTTCGGGAAGCTTTGCAGCGGCATGGCCTGGCCGAGACGCCGCTGTACATCTCCTGTGAACGAAACGCCACCAAACGCGATGCCGGCGAGCTGTTCGCTCTCGTCGTCGCCGATCTCGGGGTTGCTCCCGACCGTCTGCTGCATATCGGCGACAATGCGCGCTCGGACGTGGCGCAGGCCGAAGCCCGGGGTGTCGCCGCCTATCATTATCGGGAGAACCGGCGACTGCCGCCCCCTTTGCGCCAGTATGTCCCGGAAGCCGCGCTGGCGGGGGGGCTGCTGCGCCGGCATCGCGGGCAGATTCAACCCGATTCTTTTCAGGAAATGGGATTTCTTTACGGCGGTCCCGCCGCCGTGGGTTTTCTCGACTGGATCGCCGAAAGGGCGCGACGCGATGAGATCGACCACCTTCTTTTTCTCGCCCGCGATGGGTATGTGCTCGACGGTATTGCCCGCAGCCGGCCCGATCAATGCCTGCCGAAGTTCACCTATTTTCGCGGTTCGCGCACGGCGTTCACCCTGGCCGCGATCACCGAGAAAAACTTTGCTGATGCTCTGCCTTTTCTTCTCTCGGGCGCGGAAGGTTTATCCGCCCATGAATTGCTGGAGAGAATCAACGTGCCGGCGCCGGCCGATCGCGTCCTCGAAGACATCGGGCTCGGCGCGGGAGTCGTGGCGACGCAGGCGCGGATGCAACAGATGGCCGATTTCCTCCACGCCTGGCGCTGGGAAATCCTCAAGGTCTGCCGGCGTAATCGCCGCGCCCTGCTGGCGTATCTCCGGGAGCTCGGCATCCAGCCGGGGAGCAGGATCGCTCTGGTCGATATCGGCTGGAACGGAACCACCCAGAACGCTTTCGAGAACGCCATCGAAAACTTTTTTGATCTCCAGGTTTTTGGTTATTATTTTTGTCTGGCGAACACGCCCGAGCGGCTGCAGCGTCAGCAAACCCGGCGCATGGCCGCGCTGGTTTCCTCCCCTTCGACAGCCCCCGAAGTGGTGGCCAAAATATTTGCAAACCGGGTGGCGGTGGAATTGCTATTTTCCGCACCGCATGCCTCCATCTCCGGCTATGCCCTGTCGGCGGACGGCGGCGTCGTCGCGGTGGAAGACCCGGGGCGGGGAGACAATGGCCACCTTGCGCAGGTGAATGCGGAGATTCTGCATGGATCGCTGCTCTTTGCGCGCGATTACCACCGTCTGCGCCGTGAATTGCAAGTGCCGACATCGCCGCTGGCGGTAGCTGAGCCCCTGATTCAGTTCGTCACCCAGCCAAAAATCGGACATCCCTTGTTCCCGTCGGTGCGGAATTTCGACGGCTGGTCCAGCACGCGCAATCGGGACATTTCGCTTGTCGATTACCTCAACGGTTCGTCTCCCGCCTGAACTTCGATGCGAGCATGATTGTTATTCGGGTTCCCTTGCTAAATTTAAAATTTGCAATTTAAATAAATTAATTTTACATTGGATTCCGCTTGGATCGACCGACCGGTTTTTCTTCTATGGAGTTCGGGTGTCCAGTCCTTTTTTCGACATCGTCCCAGCAAGTTTCTGGCGTCACCGTCACCTGATCTGGCAAATGACGCGCCGCGAAGTCGTCGGGCGGTATCGTGGCTCCTGGCTCGGTTTGCTATGGTTATTTTTTCATCCGGTATTGATGCTGGCCGTTTACACCTTTGTTTTCAGCGTTGTATTCCAGGCCCGCTGGGGCGATGGCGATGGCGTGAATCGTGCCGAATTCGCCATCGTTCTCTTCGCCGGTCTGATCATTTTCAATCTCTTTGCCGAGATAGTAAATCGATCTCCCAACCTGATTCTCGAGCATCCGAATCTGGTTAAAAAGGTGGTTTTTCCCCTGGAGATCCTGCCCGTGGTGGCGGCCGGTTCGGCGTTGTTTCATGCCGGCGTCAGCCTGATCGTACTGCTCCTGTTCGAGTTGGCGGTGCGCCACTCCCTGCCGGCGACAGCTTTATACCTGCCGCTGATTCTTCTCCCATTTCTCACTCTGACCCTGGGGCTTTCATGGCTGCTGGCCTCCCTCGGCGTCTACATTCGGGATGTCGCGCAGACGGTCGGGATTGCCACCACCGCCCTGATGTTCGTCAGCCCGATCTTTTTTCCCCTGTCGGCATTGCCCGAGGAAATAAGGCCTTTTCTGCAACTCAATCCCCTGGCTTTGATTATTGAACAGGCGCGGGCGGTGCTCGTCTTCGGCGTCGGGCCGGCCTGGACGGCATTGGCCGGATACGGGGCGATGAGTCTGTTGGGCGGGCTTTTCGGTTTGTGGAGTTTTCACAAGCTGCGGCGGGGGTTTGCCGATGTTCTCTGATGCCCGGTCGCCGGTGGGCGCCCCTCGGCAGGAAAAGCGCCGCTTTTTCCGCTGGAAGACCTCCCTCGGTGCGGGTCATGCGGCCGGCTTGGCCCATTGCATTGCGATTTTCCTTCTGCTTTTTCTCTGGTTTGCCGCCTGGGCGGTGATCAAGCCGCCCTTTCAGGCGCCGGACGAATTCAGCCACGCGGTCAAGGCGTACTCCGTTGCCGACAATCCATGGCTGACGCCGAAGCCGCACGTCAGCATCCCGTCGCGGCTGCACAATCCCCTGCTGTCGGCCGAGGTTCTCCACGCCATCCCTTTCCACAATGCCCGCAGCCTTTCCGACAACGATATCGCCTTCCTCAAGGGTCTTCAATGGCCGGTGGGGGAGGGAGCAACGCAGACCTTTACCAGCGCCTACAATTATCCCTATGCCTATTACCAGGCTGTTTTTGCCTTTGGCCAGGGGCTGTCGCTGTTAACCGACGCCACGCCCTATGACAGCCTGTACCTGTATCGATTCGCCTCCGCTTTTCTCGCCAGTTTCGCGTGGTTGCTGGTCTTTTACAGCCTGCCGGCCAAACTTCCGCATCGGATTTCGATTTTTCTGTTTCTCGTTCTCAATCCGATGTTGGCGTTCATGTCGTCGAGCATTAATCCGGATGGCCTGTTTTATCCGTTGACCTGCCTGGTCGTCGTCCTGTTTTACCGGCTATCCATATCAGGCGACGGCAAGGGGCAGGCGGCCTGGGCGGCCCTGACCACAGCCCCCCTG
>JBAYQP010000020.1:0-44191 GCA_041677125.1 Desulfuromonadales bacterium
CTGAAGCGCAGGGTGCGGTGCGCCAGATGCCAGAGGATCAGCGCCTTCCATTTGCCGCCGATGACGTTCAGGGTGATTTCCACCGTGCAGCGGTAGGGTGTTTCTTCCGCGCTCATCGATATCCTTTCCATGGTATCCAAAAAGGTACTACCTGAGAAAAAAGTGGGTACTTGTTTCTGCCGGATGCTGCATTTATATTACGGATTGGCCGGCCAGAGCAAGCCGGCGTCCTTTGGTTCCTGCTGTTTTTTCCCAACCGTCAAGGAGATTGCTATGAGCGAAGCGTTTACCGCCCTGCTGGTCGAGGAGACCGCCGCAAAACAGTTCAGCCGCCGGCTGGTCCGCCGGCAAGTGGCGGATCTGCCGGCCGGCGACCTGCTGATCAAGGTGCATTATTCCTCCCTCAATTACAAGGACGCCTTGTCCGCCACCGGCAACAAGGGGGTGACCCGCAATTTTCCGCATACTCCGGGCATCGACGCCGCCGGCGAGGTGGTCGAAGACGCCGGCGACCACTTCAAGACTGGCGACCATGTCGTCGTCACCGGCTGGGATTTGGGGATGAACACCGCCGGCGGCTTCGGCCGGTTTATCCGCGTCCCCGCCGCCTGGGCGCTGCCACTGCCCGCCGGCTTGAGCCTGAAGGAGAGCATGGCGCTGGGCACCGCCGGTTTTACCGCCGCCTTGTCGGTTTTGAAGTTACAGCGGGCCGGAGTCCGACCCGAAGACGGGGAGGTTCTGGTTACCGGCGCCACCGGCGGCGTCGGCAGTCTGGCCGTGGCTATCCTCGCCCGGGCCGGCTACCGAGTCGTCGCCGCCACCGGCAAGACGGACGCCGCCGAATTCCTGCGCCAGTTGGGAGCGGCGGCGGTGATCGGCCGCGAAGAGGCGCTGGCCGGCGGCGATAGGCCGTTGGCCAAGGAGCGCTGGGCCGGGGCCGTGGATTGCGTCGGCGGCGACATGCTGGCGGCCGCCCTCAAGGCCACCCGCTATGGCGGCGCCGTCACCTGTTGCGGCCTGGTCGGTTCGGCGGATCTCAATGTCAATGTCTTCCCCTTTATCCTGCGCGGCGTCAGCCTGCTCGGCATCGACTCGGTGCAGTGTCCGATGGACACCCGGCGGCAGGTCTGGAATCTTCTCGCCGGCGACTGGAAACCGGCGCGCCTTGCGCAAGCCGTCGACGAATGCAGCCTCGCCGATCTCGAATCGCGCATTCAGGCGATGCTCAAGGGAGAGCTTCGGGGGCGGACGGTCGTTAACCTGGCGGACGCTTGAAAGGAGGCGGCGCATGGAATTCAAGAATCTTCTTTTGCAGATCGACGACGCAGTGGCGATCCTGACGGTCAACCGGCCCCAGGTGCTCAACGCCATCAACCTGGAAACCTTGACCGAGCTTGAGCAGGCCATTGCTTTTCTGGAAGGCGACGTCAACGTCAAGGCGATCGTCCTCACCGGCGCCGGGGAAAAGGCGTTTATCGCTGGCGCGGATATCGCCGCCATGCAGCCGATGGGCGCGGTGGAGGCGCGCCAGCTGGCGCTGATGGCGCAGGCGATTTACCACCGCCTGGAGGCGGGGAGCAAAACGCTAATCGCCGCTGTCAACGGCTACGCCCTCGGCGGCGGCTGCGAACTGGCCATGGCCTGCGACCTGCGACTGGCCAGCGAAACCGCCCGCTTCGGCCAGCCGGAAATCAATATAGGGGTCATTCCCGGGTTCGCCGGCAGCCAGCGTCTTCCCCGCCTGATCGGCAAAGGGCGGGCGCTGGAAATGATCCTTACCGGCGAGATGATCGACGCCGCCGAAGCCTACCGCATTGGCCTGGTGAACAAGGTGCTGCCGGCGTCGGAACTGCTGCCGGCAGCGCGGAGCCTGGCGCAGAAAATAGCCGGCAAGGGGCAGGTGGCGGTGCGCTTGGCCCGTGACGCGGTGCGCCACGGGTTGGAGGTTGACCTGGCGCGGGGCGCGGCCCACGAGGCGGACCTGTTCGCCCTCTGTTTCGCCACCCACGATCAGAAGGAGGGTATGCTCGCTTTTCTGGATAAGCGTAAACCAGAGTTCAGCGATTGCTGAGGCAGCGCTGGCAGAAAGGACGCTGCCGACCATAATGGTCGGCAACCATATTCAAGCACGGGGCATTCCGGCGGGCGGTTTGCCCCGAGGTACGCGGTCGGTTTTCCCGGATCAGGCAGCGGATTGAGTTTTCAGAAAAGTGCCCAGGCGCACGTCGACATTCTTGATATGCACGACGATCCAATGGATGAGGGCCTGGTTGGTGGTGACGACCAAATCCAGGGAAGGGCCGCGGCTCTCCATCGACTGGCGCAATTCGTTGAGCTGGGCTACGAAATGCCGATGCTGGGCAAAGTGGGACTCCCTTTCCGGGTAGGAGTGTCGGGTCATCAACCGTTCCTCTTCGCCAAAATGAAACTCAACATATTCGTCGAGATAGCTCAGCATTTCCACCACATTTTCCCGCCCCATGCGCATTCGGCAAGCTTCCAACAACTGGTTAAACCGTAGAAAAAGCTCCTTATGCTGGTTGTCGATGGTCTCGTTGCCGACGGCCAATTGTTCGGTCCATTCCACTGCCATACCCCTGCCTCCCATTGCCAAAGCATTGATTGAAATTAGCGCTTATTGTTGATAAAAACCCAGCGCCTGTCAAGCCGCCTGGCTCCGCCGGAAACCTGGAACGCAAAAAACCCCTGGGTAGGCGCCCAAGGGTTTTTTGGTTCTAAAAAGGGAATCGGTGGCTAGAAAATTGCCAGTTTTGCCATTTCCATCACTGCGCCCGGAATGATGCCGAGATAGAAGACCCCAATGATGGCGGCGACTATGGAAATTACCGCACCGGCATGCATTTTCACCCAGCCGTAGTCCTCGGCCGGATCGCGGAAATACATATAGACCATAATGCGCAGATAATAATAGAGGGACATGGCGGAATTAAGCACCCCGATGATGGCCAGCCAGACGTAGCCCGCCTCGACGGCGCCGGCAAAGATGTAGAACTTGCCGACGAAACCGGCGGTCGGCGGGATGCCCATCAGGGAGAGCAGAAAGATGGTCATCGCCACACCGAGGAACGGTCGTTTGTAGCCGAAGCCGGAGAAGCCTTCCAGCGTCAGATTCTCTTCCCCTTTTTTGCCGGCGAGCACCAGGATGGCGAAGGCGCCAAGGTTCATAAAAGTGTAGGCGAGCATGTAGAAGAGAATGCCCGAAAGTCCGATTTCATTGGCCGCCACCAGGCCGACCATGGCATAACCGGCGTGCGCGATGGAGGAGTAGGCCAGCATGCGCTTCAGGTTGGTCTGGTAGATGGCGATAACGTTGCCGACCACCATGGTCAATACCGCCAGCACCCAGAGCATGGTGGTCCACTCGCTCTGCAGGTCGGCCAGGGCAATGACGAAGACCCGCAGCAAGGCGGCGAAAGCGGCGGCTTTTGGCCCGGCACTCATAAAAGCGGTGATGGGAGTCGGGGCGCCATGGTAGACATCGGGCGTCCACATGTGAAAGGGCGCGGCGGCAATCTTGAACAGGAAGCCGATGCTCAACAGGCCCATGCCGGCCAAAGTCATCGCATTGGTCAGGTGATCGGGATTCTCGGTGAAGAACTGGCCGATCGACGCGACGTTGGTGGTGCCGGTCACTCCGTAAAGAAGCGCGATGCCATAAAGGAGGAAACCGGTGGAGAAGGCGCCGAGCAGAAAGTATTTCAGTCCCGCTTCGTTGGAACGCTCCTGATTGCGGAACCAACCGGCGAGTATGTACAGTGAAACGGACAGGACCTCGAGGCCGAGAAAGATGGTCATGAGATCGGTGCCGGAAGCCATCCACATGGCGCCGGCGGTGGTGAAGAGAATCAGCGGATAATACTCGCCCACCGGATAACCCTCGCGCCGCAGGTAGTCGTCGGACATGAGGATGGTCAATCCGGCAGCGATCAGGAACACCAGATTGAAGAAGGTGGCGAAATTATCGAGCCGCACGGTGTCGTTGAACCCGACCTGCAGGTTCTCAGCCCCCGGCAGGGTGCCGGCCGGCGTCCAGGTGGTGACGGACACGACCGCCGTGATGAGCAGAGCAATGATGCTGAGCCAGGCGACATGGGATGTTTTCCCCCGGGGGGAGAAGACAGTGACCAGCAGTAGGATCATGCCGAAACAGCACAGGACCAGCGAAGGCATGATCGCTGCGAAATTAACGTTCAGCATGGCAAGCTGCGCCAGATTTTCCATGGAAATGCTCCTCCGGAAGCGGTTTTAACCGTGTAATCGTTTGCAGAATTCTACTTTGTCAGTGCCCGGCACCGTGCGGCGAAGTCTCACCGCCTTGTCCGTGCATTTGGCCGGGGCTGCGGAGATCAACATGCATGGCCTGAGGAGCGACCATCGCAACCGACTGCTGCCCTTTGACTTGAACAATCAACTGCTCAAGAGCGGGAGTCATCTTGTCGAGAAAGACATTCGGATAAACCCCGATCCAGAACACGAAAAGCAGCAACGGCGCCATCAGCACGATTTCCCGTGCGGACAGATCTTTCAGGTTCTGGTTTTTCGGGTTTTTCAGCTCGCCGAACATGACCCGCTGAAACATCCAGAGCATGTACACGGCGGCAAAGATGACGCCGGTGGTGGCGAAGACGGCGTACCAGCGCAGTTCGCTTTCAAAAGCCCCCATGAGCGCAAGAAACTCGCCGACGAAACCGTTGGTTCCAGGCAGGCCGATGGAGGAAAAAGTGATAATCATGAAAATCGTGGCGAATATCGGCATCTGCTTGGCGAGCCCGCCGAATTCGGAGATCTCACGGGTGTGCCGGCGCTCGTAGATGAAGCCGACGATAAGGAAGAGCGCGCCGGTTGAAATGCCGTGATTGATCATCTGCAACATGCCGCCGGAAAGACCGGTCAGATTGAGGGCAAAAACGCCCAGCATGACGAAACCAAGATGTGCGACAGAGGAATAGGCGACCAGCTTTTTCACATCCGTCTGCATCATCGCCACCAAAGAACCGTAGATAATGCCGATAACCGCAAGCAGCGCAAGAAAGGGGATAAAGTCGTAGGTGGCTTGCGGGAAAAGCGGCATGGCGAAGCGGACATAACCGTAGGTGCCCATCTTCAGGAGAATGGCCGCCAGAATAACGGAGCCGGCGGTGGGCGCCTCGGTATGGGCGTCGGGCAACCAGGTGTGCAGGGGAAACATCGGCACCTTGATGGCGAAACTGAAGGCGAAGGCAAGGAACAGCCAGGTCTGCAGATGAGCGGGTATCCCCAGTTTATAGAATTGGGTGATATTGAAACCGTCCATATCGACGCCGGATTGTATGGCAAAGTAGTAGACATAAATAACCGCCACCAGCATGAGCAAAGAGCCGACTGCTGTGTAGACAAAGAATTTAACCGCCGCATAAATACGGTTTTTGCCTCCCCAGATGCCGATCATGAAGTACATCGGAATCAGCATCAGCTCCCAGAAGATGTAGAAAAGGAAGAGATCGAGGGAGACGAAGGCGCCGAGCATGGCGGTTTCGAGCAGCAGTGCCAGGGCCATGAAGCCCTTGATGTTTTTGTCCACCGCCTGCCAGGTCGAGAGAACCGCAATCGGCATGATGAAGGTGGTCAACAGGACAAGCCAGAGACTGATGCCGTCGACCCCGATGAAATAGTTCATCTGGAAAAAGTCGCCGATTTTAATCCACGGCTCATTTTCAGTATAGAGCATGCCGGCGGTCGTTTTAAACCGCCCGTCGAAGGCCAATGGCAGGCTGAGGAAGAAGGTGACAAGCGTCACCAACAGGGTGAAGCCCTTGAGCAAACCGCCGTTTTCCTTGGGCAGGAAGAGCAGCACGAGCACCCCGAAAATCGGCAGGAAGGTAATCACGCTGAGAAGATGGTCGGTCATGGATATCGCTCCTTATATCTCTCTTATTCCGATGGGCGCTTGTTACTTGAAGACGAAGAAAGCGACGATCACGACCATCCCCACGACCATCGTCATGGCATAGTTGTGAACGAGCCCGCTCTGGGTGATGCGCATTCCCCGGGAACAGGCGAAAACAATCTTGCCGACGCCGTTGACGATCCCGTCGACCACCTTCACATCGAATCCTTTCCAGAGGAAGGTCCCCAGACGCTTCGTCGGGTTGATGAAAAGTGCGTCGTAGATTTCATCCACATACCACTTGTTGAACACGGTACGGTGCAGGCCGCCAAAGGCGGCGACGAATTTGCCCGGCAGATCGGGCCGCTTGAGATACATAAAGATGGCAAGACCGATGCCGGTGAAACCGATGAGCACCGAGCCGACCAGCAAACCGATTTCGAGCCCGTGCGAACTGTGCAGGGCGGCCTTGATGGCGATGCCGTAGGTTTCCTGTGCGTGTCCGAAAACCGGCTCGAAGTAGTGGTGGATGTGATTGGCGCCGCCCATGATGGCCGGCACTCCGACGAAGCCGCCGAATACGGCGAGAAAGGCCAGGACCACCAGCGGCACGGTGATGACCCAGGGCGATTCGTGGATATGGTCTCTGGCCTTGGCGGTGGTGCGCTGCTCGCCCCAGAAAGTCAGCGAGACACACCGGAACATGTAGAAGGCGGTCATGCCAGCGGCGAGGGCGGCACACAACCAGAGGACCCAGCTGCCGCGGGTGGAGCCGAAGGACCACCACAGAATTTCATCCTTGGAGAAGAAACCGGAGAGCAGTGGGAATCCGGAAATCGCCAGGGTGGAGAAGAGGAAGGTCCAGTAGGTGACCTTCATCTTTTTCGCAAGGCCCCCCATGTTGCGCATATCCTGCGGATCATCATGGGAATGGGCATGATGCAACCCGTGGTGCATGGCATGAATAACCGAGCCGGACCCGAGGAAGAGGCAGGCCTTGAAGAAGGCGTGGGTCATCAGGTGGAAAATACCGGCGGTGAAGGCGCCGACACCCATGGCCAGGAACATGTAGCCGAGCTGGGAAACCGTCGAATAGGCGAGTACCCGCTTGATATCGTTCTGCGCGAATCCGATCGTCGCAGCGAAGACTGCGGTGGCGGCGCCGATGATGGCAATCACCATCATGGTGCTGGGCGCCATGGAAAAGAGCACGTTCATCCGACCGATCATGTAAACGCCGGCGGTGACCATGGTCGCGGCGTGAATCAGAGCCGAAACCGGAGTAGGACCTTCCATGGCGTCGGGCAACCAGGTATAGAGAGGAATCTGCGCCGATTTACCAGTGGCGCCGAGGAAGAAGCAGAGAGTGATCAGAGTCACCACCAGGCTGCCGGGGCCGAGCAGATGCGCATTCTCGCCGATCTCGACGAAGTTCAAGGTCCAGACGCCGTGGCTGCCGAGCGACCAGAAGAGGATGAACAAACCGACCAGGAAGCCGAAGTCGCCAACGCGGTTGACCACGAAGGCCTTCTTGGCGGCGTCGCCGGCGCTCTTTTTGTGGAAATAATAGCCGATGAGCAGATAGGAACAGAGACCGACACCCTCCCAGCCGATAAACATGACGAGAGCGTTGTTCCCCAGCACCAGCATCAGCATCGAAAAGCAGAAGAGGTTCAAGTAGGAGAAAAAGCGGTAAAATCCTTCCTCGCCATGCATGTAACCGATGGAGTAGAGGTGAATCAGGGAGCCGACCCCGGTTACCACCATGATCATTAAGGCGGACAGAGGATCGAGGAGAAAGCCCCAGTCAACCTGCAGTTGCCCAACGGACATCCAGGAAGCGATCACCTGCTGGTGTACTTTTTCAGTATCTTTCAGCAGCTGAAAGAAATAGGTGCAGGAGACCGCGAAGGAGCTAGCGATAGCCAGGGTTCCAAGCCCCCCGATCACCTTCTCGTTCTTGATCTTCTTGCCCAGAAGCCCGTTGATAATGGCCCCGATCAGGGGGAAAAACGGGATGAGCCACAGATAGTCGTAACTGTACATCTATCTCTCCTCTTATCGATTGAACCTAAAGGTTTGGTCGGTTACCACTTGAGCAGGTTAATATCGTCGACCTCTATGGACTCTCTGTTGCGGAAGAAGGTGATCATCAGCGCCAGCCCCACCGCAGCTTCGGCGGCGGCAACGGCCATGACGAAAAAGACGAAAATTTGTCCATCGAGATTGCCAAGGTGCGAGGACAGGGAGATGAACGACAGGTTGACGGCATTAAGCATAAGCTCGATGCACATGAAGATGACGATCGCGTTTCTCCGAGTCAGGACGCCGATGGTTCCCATCGAAAACAGAATCGCGCTAAGAACAAGATAGTGATAAACGGTTGGGGTCATGATCGGTACTCCTGTCCGTAACTCAGACTTCGCGTTTGGCCAGAACAACGGCGCCAATGATCGCCACCAGCAACAATATCGAGGTGATTTCGAAAGGAAGCAGGAACTCGGTGAACAGAGCCCGCCCGATCAACTCGGTGTGGCCAACCGTGTTGACGATCTGATCCGTTATGGCGCCTTTGACGCCGTCGGCCGACCCCTGCTTGATGAAGGTGATGGCCATGAAGAGCACAACGATTCCGGCCAGAGCGCCGCCGACCACGCTGTGGGCATACCGCCGATTGGCCTCCTCCCCAAGGTTGAGCAACATGATGACGAATAGAATCAACACCATGATCGCCCCGGCGTAAACCATGATCTGAATCGCCGCCATGAAAGGTGCATTCAGCATGACGTAGAAAACGGCCAGGCAGACGAAGGTCATTACCAGCGAAATGGCGCTGTTGACCGGGTTCCGGCTTTTGATGACGAAAAATCCGGAGATGACGGCGACCAAAGCAACCAGATAGAAAAAAAGAAGTTCCATGGGTTCGACGCTCCTGTTCGGCTACTTGAGAAGTCGCTCTTTGCTGAAGGTGAAATCTTCCCGCCGGTAGTTGGCCAATTCGTACTGTCCGGTCATTTCTAGCGCCTCCACCGGACAAGCCTCGACGCAGTAGCCGCAGAAGATGCAGCGCAGCAGATCGATCTGATAAACCGCAGGATATTTTTCCCCTTTGGCGTTCTCGGCCGACTCGACGGTGATGCACTTGGCCGGGCAGACGGTTGGGCACAGATAGCAAGCGACGCACTTCTCCCGGTCATGTGCCGGAACAAGCCGATGCAACCCGCGAAACCGGTCGGAAGGTTTGAGCTTCGCGTGCGGATACTGGACCGTGCTTGAATGCCCCGGGAGCATGTGTTTGAAGGTAATGCTCAGCCCCTTGATGAACTCTTTGAACATGGACCTATCCTCTCGTCTTGATGATTACTGCCACAGGACGACAACGATGCCGGTAATCACGATATTCGCCAGGGCCAGGGGAAGAAAGACTTTCCACCCCATCCGCATCAGCTGGTCGTAGCGGACACGCGGGAAGGTGGCGCGCAACCAGATGAAGAAGAACATGAAGATGAAAATTTTCAGTAGAATGTTGATGACGCCGGGAAACGGTCCATGCCAGCCGCCGAGGAAGAGGGTGGCGGCGATGGCGGATATCACCACCATGTTGGCATACTCGGCCATGAAGAACAGGGCGTACTTCATGGAGGAGTATTCGGTGCAGAATCCCGATACCAGCTCGGTTTCCGCCTCCGGAAGGTCAAAAGGGGTGCGGTTGATCTCGGCCAGGCCGCAGACGACGAAGAGCGCGAAGGCCAGCGGCTGGGAGAGAATATACCAGTTGGGCAGAAAGGAAAAGAGTGGATGCGCGGTGCTCTGGATGGCAACGATCCCACGCAGGCTCAGGGTCTCGGAGAGCATGAAGACGGCAATGATCGACAGGGCCGCGGCCAGCTCGTAGGAGATCATCTGTGCCGATGCCCGAATCCCGCCGAGCAGGGAGTATTTGCTGTTCGACGACCAGCCGGCGAGAACAATTCCATATACGCCCAGACCGGCCATGGCCAGAATGTAGAGGATGCCGATATTCAGGTCGGCTATCTGCTGCGGCACGGTGTAATCGGCGATGGTGATGTCCGGGCCGAAGGGAATGACGGCCACGGTGATAAAAGCCGGCACCAGGATCATCATCGGCGCCAGGATGAACGACACCTTGCTCGCCTGACTCGGGATGATATCTTCCTTAAAGAAGAGTTTCAGGCCGTCGGCGATGGGCTGCAGCAGTCCGTGCCAGCCGGTTTCCATGGGGCCGAGTCGGGTCTGCATGTGACCAATGACCTTGCGCTCCACCCAGGTGGCGTAGGCGACAATCAGCAGCAGCACGATGAAAACGGCGACGATCTTGGCCAGCATGATTCCCAGAAACAACCATGGGGCATTCGAGAGGCTCAACATAGGCATGATGGCAATCCTCTTTTTCCTTGTCGATGGTGTAAATTGCGGTCCACGTATCTAGAATCCGGGTTTATGCGGAGTTTGCAGTTGACCCAGATGTTTTTTCAGATACTGTGCGTCACGATTTTCCGGGTTGATGGCCAGCGCGTTGCCGACCGCTTCTCGGGCGGCATCGAGCAAATCCAATTGCATGTAACACTCGGCCAGATGAACATAGGCGTCCGCATCCTTCGGACTGAGCTTCAACGCCTCGGTATAGGCGCTTATGGCCTGGCTTGGCTCCCCCAGTTTTCGGTATGTTTCGCCGAGCATGTAGTAAGCGGGGGTGAATCGATCATTGTCTGCAATGGCCCGCTGGAATTGTTCGCTCGCCTGCGCCAAAGCGCCCTGGCGAAACAGGGCCATTCCCAACTCGAAACGGGCGCCCGTATATCCCGGGCTGATTTCAGTCACCTGCTTGAATTTCTCGGCCGCTTGGCTGTTGTCCCCCAGTTGGACGAAGACCATGCCGAGGATGAAAAGCGCCCGCGTGTACTGCGGATTCAGCTTGATGGCAAGCTCAAGTGAAATCCGCGCGTTTTCCAGATCGGAGTGCCGCAGGCAGGACAAACCGAGTCGATAATGTGTCTCGGCGCTTTGTGGATTGATCTCCAGTGCCCGGCGAAAACTGGCAATACTGTCCGTCAGTTCGCCGAGACCGTATTGCGCCATTCCCAATTTGAAATAAACGCGAAATGGTTTGTCTTCTTTTTCCAGCGCTTTGTTGAATGATTCGATCGCTGCCTGCAGGTCGCCACGGTCGTATAACGCCAGGCCCTTGTAGTAAAAGCCCTTGGCAAAATCTGGCGCCTCGGCAATTGCGGCGTCCCAAATCTTGATCGCCTCATCGACAAGACCGCGGTGGTAATGATCGATTGCCTTCTGGTGCAGAAACTCCAGATTCTTCCCCAGGTCAATCCCGCACTGTTCGCAGAACTTGGCGCGGCTGGAGATGGCGGCTTTGCATTTGGGACAGTCCATGGTCGCGTCGCTCGCTTTACTTGCGGATTTCGACGGGAACGGCCGTCTGGCCGGTGAATATCCGATTCAATCCCGCTTCGCCGAAGTGGTACGGGGCAAACAGAATCCCTTTCGGCATGCGTACGTCGATCTTGGCAGCCAGTTTGACTTCGGTGCCGCCGGCTTTAAGGGTGACCACATCGCCTTCCTTGATACCGAGCGCCCGAGCATCCTCGCGACCCAACTCGACAAAAGGCGCCGGGACCACAGCCAGTGGGCCTTTGGCCCGAGTGGAAACGGTGCCGCTGTGATACAGGGTGCTGCCGGTGATCAGTTGGAAGGGTGCGTCGATGGCCTTGCCGCCGCTGACGGCAACGACTTTCTTCTTCGCTACCTTTAAGGTCGTCCCGCCCCAAACAACCCCTTCGACGCCGATGGCCGAGAATTCGACCCCTGCATAGGCCGGAACGGTGGCGGCGATCTGGGCGAATACGGCGGCGGCCCCGGTATAACTGACCATCTTGCCAAATCGCCCGCTGAGTTGTTCAAAAATGGCGTAGTCGGTTTTGGCTTCGCCCGGCAGGGGGATTCCTTGTCGTACCCGCTGGATGCGGCGTTCCGCATTGGTGAAGGTGCCTTCCTTTTCGGCGAAAGATGCCGCCGGAAGCACGACGTCGGCTTCGCGGGCGGTCGCGGAGAGGAAGATGTCCTGCACCACCAGGAAGGGAACCTTCTCCAGCGCCGCTGCGACTTTTTGTCGATCGGGATAGGAGCTCAGCGGATCCTCGGCAACGATATACAGGGCCGAAAGCGTACCGGCTCCCGCCGCGCCGAGCATCGCCTGGGCGCCGAGGCCGTCGGGACCCGGCAAAATGCCGAGGTCGATGGCGCCTTGGCTGTTCGCCTTTTCGCCACAGAGGTAAATGCCGCTGCCTTCGCGCCCCGGGATTCCGGTAAGGATGGCAAGATTAGCCGCTGCCAGGCCGAGTTCCGTGCTGTGCGCCGTGTAGGGCAGGCCATAGGCAAGTAAAATGGCGCTCTTTTTGGCGCCGGCCATCTGCTTAGCCGCCGTCTTGATAGCGTCCGCCGCCATTCCGGTTTGCGCAGCCACTTTCTCCGGGGTGTACTCGGCGAGGGCGGCCTTGAGTTCCTCGATCCCGGTCACCCCTTCCGTAACCGCAAGCCCTTCGGCCAGCAGATACTGCGCCATGGCGTTGAGAAGATTGACCTCGAGCCCGGGCTTGGTCAGCAGGGTTTGCGCATGGGGCAGCTTGGTGAACTTCCCTTTTTTATCGGAAAGGACGATCAACTGCGCGTCGTGACGTTTAACCGCCTGGTTGACGACCATGCCGAAAACAGGGTGCGTTTCGTAGAAATCGGAGCGGATGGCGAGAATGGTGTCGCAATCCTCCACCTGCGGGAAGGTGCCGGTGGAAGCGGTGACGCCAAGGGTCTCGGCCAATCCTTCGGTAATTCCCTTGTAGCATTCGCCGCCGGAATGATCGAGGTTGGTGGTGCCGATGGCGCCGGCCAGATTTTTCAGCAGAAAGAATTCCTCATTGGTCAGGCGGGCGCCGGCAAGAACCCCGACTCCCTGCTCGGCTTTGGCTTTGGCAAAACCGCTGACCACCGTGTCGAGTGCCTCTTTCCAATCGGTCTCAACCAGTTTGCCGTTTTTGCGCACCAGCGGGCGGGTCAGACGTTGCTCGCTGTTGACATAGGAGTAGCCGAAGCGGCCGCGGATGCACAGATTGCCGTCGTTGACTCCGGTTTTGTCGTTGAAGCGGATCGTTTCAACTTTATCCTTGAGCACGCCGAAGGTGACGGTGCAACCATTGCCGCAATAACCGCAGACGCTGTCGACTTCCTTCAGCTGCCAGGGGCGGGCCTTGAATTTGAACGGTCGCGGCAGAATGGCGCCGACCGGACACATGGAGACGCACTGGCCGCAGAATTCGCAATTGAGCCCGCGATCAAAAGCCGTGGCGATCTTCGACTCGAAACCACGGTTGATAAAGGAATAGGAACCGTAGCCAACGATCTCGTCGCACACCCGGGCGCACTTGCCGCACAGGACACAGCGGTTCATGTTGCGCTCGATGAGGGGGTTCACCTCATCCTTGGGCAGGTCGAACTTCTCCCCAGTGAAGCGGTTGGGATAAACCTCATACTCGAAAGTGAGATCCTGAAGGTCGCATTCCCCTCCCTTGTCGCAAACCGGGCATTCCACGACGTGATTGACCAGGAGGAATTCGAGGACCGTCTTGCGGACCTTCATGATCTCCTCGGTAGTGGTGGTAACCACCATCCCCTCGGTCACCGGCGTTGTGCAGGCGGGAATCAGACGTCCTTTCATCTGCTCGACCTCGACCAGGCAGACTCGGCAGGCGCCATAAGGAAGAAGTTTCTTGGCATAACAGAGGACAGGAATGCGGATATCGGCTTTTTGGGCGGCCTCGTAAATGGTCGCCGAGTTCTCGACCGATACCTGTTTGCCGTCAATCGTAAGAGTTACCATCTGGAACCTCTTATTGGTGTAGAAGCAAGGGGAGGGGAGTGCGACAGTCATCCACCGCACGCCCCGCGTTCACGCCTTACTGAACTTTTATTCGATGGCCATGAAGCGGCAGGCGTCGTAACAGGAGGTGCATTGGGTGCATTTGTCCCTGTCGATGACCGCGAGTTGCCCCTTCTCCCACTTGATCGCATCCACCGGGCAAATCTTGAAACACAGGCCGCATTTCTTGCAGGCAGTGTCCACCACCTCGAATTTGAGGAGCGATTTGCAGGAGTTGGAAGGGCAGCGTTTTTCCTTGATGTGCGCCTCGTACTCATGCCGGAAGTAACGCAGGGTCGAAAGCACAGGGTTGGGAGCCGTCTGCCCCAGGCCGCAAAGGGAGCTGCGCTTGATGTCCTTGCTCATATCTTCGAGCGTCTCGATGTCGCCCTCCCGGCCTTGCCCGGAGGTGATCCGCTCGAGAATCTCAAGCATGATTTTCAGGCCGATGCGGCAGGGAACACACTTGCCACACGATTCGACGCGGGTGAAGTTAAGGAAGAAGCGGGCGATGTCGACCATGCAGGTGGTCTCGTCCATGACCACCAGACCGCCGGAACCCATCATGGCGCCGGCCTTGATCAGCGAATCGTAATCAACCTGGGCATCGAGCGCCTCGGCCGGCAAACAGCCGCCGGAGGGGCCACCGGCCTGCACCGCTTTGAATTTTCGGTTGTTGAGGATGCCGCCGCAAACGTCGTAGATAACTTCGCGCATTGTGGTGCCGGCGGGGACCTCGACCAGACCGGTATGCTTGACCTTGCCGGTAAGAGCGAAGATTTTTGTACCCTTGGTGCCTTCGGTGCCGATGGACGCATACCAATCGGCGCCATTGTAGAAAATGTAGGATACGTTGGCGAAGGTCTCGACGTTGTTGATGTTGGTCGGCTTGCCCCACAGACCGCGCACCGCCGGAAAGGGGGGACGGGGCCGGGACATGCCGCGGTGCCCCTCGATGGAAGCCATCAGAGCGGTTTCTTCGCCGCAGACGAAGGCGCCGGCGCCGGCCTTGATCCGCATGTTGAACTCGAACCCGAGTCCCATGCAGTCCTTGCCGAGGATGCCGCGCTCAGTGCAGGTGTCGATGGCTTTCTGCAAACGCTTGATCGCCAGCGGATATTCGGCGCGCACATAGACGTAGCCGTTTTTGGCACCGATGGCGTAGGCGCCGATCATCATCCCCTCGATCAGGCCGTAGGGGTCGCCTTCGAGAACCGATCGGTCCATAAAGGCCCCCGGATCGCCTTCGTCGGCGTTGCAAATCAGATATTTATCGGTACCGGGCGACGCGGCGCAGAAGGACCATTTGACCCCGGTGGGAAAACCCCCGCCCCCACGGCCGCGCAGTCCCGAGCGCTTGACCTCCTCGACGACTTCCTGCGGCGTCATCGTCACGGCCTTGCGGACGCCGGTGAATCCCTTGTGGGCGATGAAATCCTCGATGCTGTCGGCGTTGATGGTGCCGCAGCGGGAGAAGATGATACGCTTCTGTTTTTCGAGGAATTTGCCGTAGTACGGACCGGCCACTTTCTTGGCCACCGGCACCGCGCCGAGGACGTGCTCCTCGACGATCTGCGGCACCATTTCCGCCGTGACAAAGTCGTAAGTCACCGCAGCCTGCCCAGGCATTTCGATATCGACCAGAACGTCGTTGGCGCACAGGCCACGGCACCCGGTGCCGACAACCTCGCAACGCTTGCCGACTTTACCTTCGATACCCTGCTTGGCAAACTCTGCGGTAAAAGCCTCGGCGACAGCGGCGGCGCCCGAGGCGAGACCGCCGGTGCCCTGGCAGATGAGAACTTTTATTTGATCAGCATTCGCGGCCATATGGCATCATCCCTGTTGAGAAGGTTTGATCGATTGCGCTTTATTCCGCAGACTTATATTTCTTGATGACATCGTCGAGTTTCTGCACCGTCAAACTGCCGTAGGTGCCGTCGTTGACCATGATGACCGGCGCCATACCGCATGCGCCGATGCAGGCGACGTGCTCGATGGTGAATTTGAGATCGGGAGAGGTTTCCCCGTTGCCGATTCCCAAGCGTTCCTCGATGGTGTCGGCGATGCGCCCGGCGCCCTTGACGTGACAGGCGGTCCCCATGCAGACGCGAATGATGTATTTTCCGCGCGGCTCGAGATGGAATTGGGCATAAAAGGTCAATACGCCGAAAATCTGGCTGCTGTAAACGTTAAGCCGTTCGGCCACCAGATGCACGCAAGGTTCAGGTATATACCCGTAGGCATCCTGGATTCCCTGCAACACCGGCATCAGCGCCCCTTTCATATCCAGGTACTTGTCGATCACCTGGTTGGCGGCACTCAGATCGATTTCCTGCTCCTGCACATTTTCCGCAGCATTGCTCATGGAAGTCGCCTCTTTCAACGTTATTACCGGTCGATTTCGCCCAGCACGATATCCAGGGTGCCGATGATGGCCACCACGTCGGCGATCATGCGCCCTTCCACCATCTGCGGCAGCGCCTGAAGATTGACGAAAGATGGGGGCCGGATCTTCATCCGATACGGATGGGAGGTGCCATCGGAAACAATATAGTAGCCAAGCTCGCCCTTGGGGTTTTCGACTCCCTGATAAATTTCGCCGGCCGGAGCGCTAAACCCTTCACTGATGATCTTGAAATGGTGAATCAATCCTTCGATGGTATTGACCACGTCCTTTTTGGGCGGCAGGCAGATCTTGGGCAGGTCGGCAACCACCGGGCCGGGTTTGAGCCGGTCGAGGCCTTGGCGAATGATTTTGCAGGCCTCGCGCATTTCGTCGAGGCGCGCCTTGTAACGACTCCAGGTGTCGCCCTCGCCGGTGCCCAAAGGCACCTGAAAGTCGTAAGTTTCGTAACCGCAGTAGGGATTGTCGCGTCGCAAGTCCCAATCAACGCCGGAGCCGCGCAACGAAGGCCCGCTGAGGCCGATGTCGATCGCCTCTTTCGCATTGATCACCCCAATCCCCATGATACGCTTCTGCCAAATCTTGTTGCCGCTCAGAAGCCCCTCGTAGGTTGCCAGGTGGGTCGGCATTTCATCGGCGAAATCACGAATTTCCTTTTCCACCCCGGCCGGCAGGTCGGCCATCAGGCCACCGACGCGAATGTAGTTGGAAGTCATGCGCGCGCCGGAGACTTTCTCGTAGATGTCCATGATTCGCTCCCGCTCGCGGAAGCAGTAAATGAACACGGTCATGGCGCCGATGTCGAGGGCGTGCGTCGCCAGCCACACCAGATGACTTTTGAGCCGCGTCAGCTCGGCCAAGATCACCCGGATGACCTGCGCCCGCTCGGGAATCTGGTCGGTTATACCGAGCAGCTTCTCGACCGCCAGCGAATAACCAAGGTTATTGTGCATCGGCGCCAGATAATCGAGCCGGTCGGTCAGGGGCAGGGTTTGATGGTAGGTCCGGTGCTCGCTGAGCTTTTCCACCCCGCGGTGCAGGAAACCGATGTGCGGCGTGGCTTTTTTCACCACTTCGCCATCGAGTTCCAGGACCAGCTGCAAAACTCCGTGCGTGGAGGGATGCTGGGGCCCCATGTTTACGGTCATGAATTCGGTCGTCGCCATCGCTTCCTCGTTTATCGAAAGGTAAAGAAATTCCGGTAGCGCCTAGGACAGTCGCCCCTGATAGGGGGACCGGCCGGGTCCTTGCAGCGGATAATCCTTGCGTAGCGGGTGCCCTTCCCAATCGGCCGGCATGAGAATGCGACGCAGGTCGGGATGCTTATCGAAGGAAATACCCATCAAATCCCAACACTCGCGCTCATGCCAGTTGGCGGTCGCCCAGACGCCGCTGACCGTCTCGACTTTCGGGTCCTTTTCCTCCACCGGCACCTTCAACCGCAACCGCTCTTTGGTCGTCAGATTGTGCAGGTGGTAGACCACCATGAAGCGAGGAGCCTGGCCCAGGTAATCAACACCGCAAAGGTCGGTCAGGAAATTGTAGCCAAGCTCGTTTTTCAAAAACGAGGCGATGGCAACAATATCTTCCTTCTTAACCGTAACGGTGATTTCACCCCGGAACTCCTTCACATCGACAACGGAGCCGGAGAATTTACCTTTGAGTTTGGTAACGGCAACATGCTCAGTCATATTCGTCATCCTGTTGGTTGCTCCGGCCGCGCGACCGGCATTATTCCGCGCTGATCCGCTCGCCGAAGCCGATGGTGGCGCCAAAAGAGTTGCGCTCCTTCATGATCTTCTCCTGCAGCTTCTGCAGACCGTAAAGAAGACCTTCGGGACGCGGTGGGCACCCCGGCACATAGACGTCGACCGGCAGCGCTTCGTCGATCCCCTGGACAACACTGTAGGTATCGAATACGCCGCCCGAGCAGGCACAGGCGCCCATGGCAATGACATAACGCGGCTCAGGCATCTGCTCATAAACTGTCTTGATGACCGGCAGCATCTTCTTGGTGACCGTTCCGGCAATAATAATCAGGTCGGCCTGGCGGGGAGACGCGCGAAACAAAACGCCAACGCGGTCGAGGTCGAAGCGGGCGGCGCCGGCAGCCATCATCTCGATGGCGCAACAGGCCAAGCCGAAGGTCATCGGCCACATCGACCGGGAACGGGACCAGTTAACAACCTTATCCAAACTGGTGACGATAATATTATTCCCCAGCGTTTGCTCTACTCCCATTCCAGAGCTCCTTTTTTCCAGACGTAGACGTAGCCGACAAGCAGAATGGCAATGAAAACGCCCATTTCGATAAAACCAAACAGACCCAGCTTCTTAAATACCACCGCCCAGGGGTACAGAAACACCGCCTCGATATCGAAGACGATAAACAACATGGCGATGATATAGAATTTTACCGAAACCCGCTCGCGCGCGGTGCCGATAAGCGGCATGCCGCACTCGTAGGGGGCCAGCTTGACTGCGCTCGGCTTTTTTTGCCCCACCAGCCGGGAAAAAACCACGGAGCCGAGAGCAAAGGCGAGGGCAACGGCGATGAGGACAAGTATCGGCAGATAACTATCCAGCATGAAACAGCTCCTCCCATCGGGGGTTTATAGCGGCAACAAAACTATTCGGCAAACTTCGCCATCAACACAACCAGGGATACCAATTTCCGCCGAGCAAGTTAGGACAGTTTATACCCTTTGTCAAGGGAAAAAATACAGTATACTGTATGCAGTTTTAAACAACAGAACGATGGTTTAACAGGCATTTAGGGCGCGCCAGGCATATTATTTCTCAGATTAAAACCGGGAGATGAAGCTTCAGGGGACAGGGGGCTTTGCGCACCAGATCGGTTATCTTATCCCTTTTTTGCCTCCCAGCGGTTCATGCCTGCCAGCAGCAGACCGAGGGCGATGAAAGCGCCCGGGGGCAGGATCAGCAACAGAAAGGGGACGTAGCTCTCGCCGAGCAGGGAGACGCCGAGCAGGGCGCCTGCGCCGAAGAATTCGCGCACCGCACCCAGCACGAACAGGCCCAGGGTGAAGCCCAGGCCCATTCCGGCGCCGTCGACGATGGCGGGGATTGGCGCGTTTTTCGAAGCGAAGGCCTCGGCGCGGGCCAGAATCAGGCAGTTGACGACGATCAGCGGGATGAAGATGCCAAGGGCCTTGTACAGCTCGTAGGTGTAGGCCTCCATCACCAGCTGCACGACGGTGACGAAGGAGGCGATGATGACGATGTAGGCGGGGATGCGCACCCTGGCGGGAATGACCCGGCGCAGCAGGGCGACGACGCTGTTGGAGCACACCAGCACGAAGGTGGTGGCCAGGCCCATGCCGAGGCCGTTGATGGCGCTGGTGGTCACTGCCAGCGCCGGGCACATGCCGAGCAGCAGTTTGAAGACGGCGTTCTCTTTCCAGAACCCCTTGCCAAATTCACGCGCCAAATTCATGGGTTGCCTCCCTCGGCCACGATGTGCTGGCGGTTTTGACGGTAGAATTCCAGCCCCTGGCGCACCGCCGAAACCACCGCCCGCGGCGAGATGGTGGCGCCGGTGATCTGCTCGAAATCGCCGCCGTCTTTTTTCACCCGCCAGTCGGCGTTGTCGAGGGTTTTGCCGGCGAACAGCGCCTTGAACCACGGTTGGGCGATCTTGTCGCCGAGGCCGGGGGTTTCGGCGTGCTGCAGGATTTCGATGCCGGCGACGGCGCCGTTCGGACGCACCCCGACCATCACCGCGATGTTGCCGCTGTAGCCGTCGGGGGCGACGACGCGAAAAGCGACGCCGGCTAGCTGTCCGTCCTTGCGCCCGCGGTAGAAGGTGCGCGCGATATCGCGTCCCTTCTTGTCCTGGCCGACGACCAGGGTGGCGGTGTCGGCGTCCGGCTCGTTGTCCACCGGCGGCAACACTGCCTTGAGCGCCTTGAGGGTTTCGAGGCGGCGCTGCTCGGCGATCGGCTCGCGGGTCACCGCCTCCACCATTGACAGGACGAGGCCGGCGCCGGCGGCAATGATGGTGAGCACCAGGACCAGACGAAGGATGTCTTTCATAACGGTTCCGTCGAGAAGCAAGACGATTTATGCCGCGCAGTCATGCTACCCCGGCGCGACGTAGCCGAACTTTTTCGGCTTGCTGAAGCGATCGATGAGCGGCGTGGCGGCATTCATCAGCAAAATGGCGAAGGAGACTCCTTCCGGATAACCGCCGAACAGGCGGATCAGCACCGTGAGCAGGCCGCAGCCGACACCGAAAATCAGCATCCCCCGGCCGGTGACCGGGGAGGTGACCATGTCGGTGGCCATGTACAGGGCGCCGAGCATCAGGCCGCCGGTGAGCAGGTGAAACAGGGGATTGGGGTAGCGCGTCGGGTCGATCCACCAGAACAGGCCGGCGACCAAAATCACCGTGCCCAGGTAGGAGACCGGAATGTGCCAGGTCAGAATATTTTTCCAGAACAGGTAGAGCGCTCCGAGCAGCAGCGCCGCCGCAGACACCTCCCCCAGGGAGCCGGCCATGTGGCCGAGAAAGTAATCGCCGAAGCGCCCCTGAAGATCAGGCGGCAGTTGTCCGGTGAGCATCACCGCCGTCTTCATTTCTCCCAGGGGCGTGGCGGTGGTCACCGCATCGACGCCGGACAGCAGCGGGGCGGGGCCGTGCCAGGTGGTCATCTGCACCGGAAAGGAGATCAGCAGCACCACCCGCGCCACCAGGGCGGGGTTGAAGGGATTGCCGCCGAGGCCGCCGTAGACCTGCTTGCCGATGCCGATGGCCACCGCGGCGCCGATCAGCGCCAGCCACCAGGGGCTGTGCGGCGGCAGGTTCAGGGCGAGCAGGATGCCGGTAAGGGCGGCGCTGCCGTCGGCAACGGTTGATGGCCGGCCCATCGCCCTCTGGCACAGCCATTCGCACGACACGCAGCCGGCCGTGGCGACGATGAGCACCATCAGCGCCGGCGGACCGAAGAAGTAGACCGACACCGCGCAGGCCGGCAGCAGGGCGTAGATCACCGCCCGCATGATTTGGGCGCTGTCCTGTTCGGCCCGGATGTGGGGCGAGGATGAGAGATAGAGACTGCTGGTTGCCACGGTCAGATTTTCCTTCGCTGGGCCAGAATCGCCCCCTTCGCCTGGCGGATCGCCTGCACCAGGGGAATGGCGGCGGGGCAGGTGTAGGTGCAGCAGCCGCATTCGATGCAGTCCATGGCGCCCAGGTCGGCCGCCTCCTCGATGAGATCGCGGCGGCCGCAGGCGGCGATGGCGGTCGGCACAATGCGCGCCGGGCACACGCGCACGCAGCGACCGCAGCGGATGCAGGGGCTTTCAAGGCGCAGGGGCAGATCCTGTTCGCGAAAAAGCAGCAGGCCGGAGGTTCCGCGGGTGACCGGCACGTCGAGGCCGAGTTGGGCGGCGCCCATCATCGGTCCGCCCATGATGATCTTGGCCGGCTCCCCGCTCAGCCCGCCGCAGCAGGTCACCAGGTGCGCCAGCGGCGTGCCGACGCGCACCCGCAGGTTCTTCGGCTCTTTGATCCCGGGGCCGGCGACGGTGGCGATGCGCTCGATCAGCGGCTGTCCCCGGCGCACCGCGTCGGCGACAGCGGCGGCGGTGCCGACGTTCTGCACCACCACGCCCACATCCATCGGCAGGCCGCCGGAGGGAACCTCGCGCCCGGTCAGGGCGAGGATGAGCTGTTTTTCCGCCCCTTGCGGATATTTGACCTGCAGGGGGACGACCTCGATGGCGGAGCCCGCGCAGATCTTCCGCATGAGGGCTATAGCGTCGGGCTTGTTCGCCTCGATGCCGATCAGCGCGCGCGCTACCCCCAAGGCGCGCTGCAGGATGGCGATGCCGTCGAGGACGCGCTCGGGCTCCTCGAGCATCAGCCGGTGATCGGCGCTGAGGTAGGGCTCGCACTCGACGCCGTTGACGATCAGGGTGTCGATCTTTTTGCCTTCGGGCGGACTGAGCTTGACGTGGGTGGGGAAAGTCGCCCCGCCGAGGCCGACGACGCCGGCGGCGCGGATGCGCTCGCGGAGCGCATCCGGAGCAAGGCTGTGCGGATCGGCCGCCGTCAGATCCTCGATCCAGGCATCCTCGCCGTCGGGACGAATGACCACCGCCGGCAGCCGGCGGCCGCTGGGGTGCGGCCGCGGCTCCACCGCCACCACCTCGCCGGAGCTGGAGGCGTGCACCGGCACCGAGACGAATCCCTTGGCCTGACCGACCACTTGGCCGCGCTTGACCCGCTCGCCCTTTTGCACGCAGGCCTCGGCCGGCGCGCCGATGTGCTGCGCGAGCTGGATCGTCAGCTCCTCGGGCAGCGCGCAGGTCTCGATCGGTTTGTGCGCCGACCATTGCTTGTTGTCGGGCGGATGCAGGCCGCCGGGGAAGGTTTTGAGTTTCATCGCATCAATCGTTATCAGCTGTCGGCGGTCAGCCAAAAGCTAAGAGCTAACGCTGTTGGTGTCAGGCGTCGGCGGCTTTGACCACCGGCGGAGCGAAGGTGCTGCCTTCGGGATAGCCATCGCTAAAATCGCGAATGCACTTGGTCGGGCATTTGCCAACGGCGGCGACTGCTTCTTTCGGGTTGGGATAGAGGGCGCGCGCCAGGTTGTTTTCCACCACGTAGGCGCCGGGCGCGGTCTTGACGCAAATGTGGCAGGCGATGCAGGCGAGCTGGCAGTATTTGCGCGCCACCGCCCCCTTGTCGTGGCTGTTGCACAACACGTGCACGGTGGCGCCCAGCGGGGTCATGGCGATGACTTGGCGCGGGCAGGCGGCGACGCACTTGCGGCAGCCGGTGCATTTTTCCCGGCTGATCACCGCCAGTCCCTGGGCGGTCATCTCGATGGCGCCGAAGGGGCAGACGCGGGCGCAAGTGCCCAGACCGAGGCAGCCGCCGGGGCACTCTTTGGGACCGTCGGCGATCTTCTGCGCGGCGTTGCAGTCGTGCAGCCCCAGATAGTGGTATTTGGCTTTGGCCCTGGCGCTGTCGCCCTGGCACAGCACGACGGCCACCTGCGGCTCGGCCGCAACCGCCGCCACCCCCATGATGTGGGCGATCTGCTCGATGGTCGCCTGGCCACCGGTGGGGCACAGACTGGCCGCGGCTTCCCCCTTGGCCACCGCCTTGGCGTAGGCGGCGCAGCCGGGGTAGCCGCAGGCGCCGCAGTTGGCGCCGGAGAGCACCTCCAACAGCGCCAGTTCCCGCGGATCGACTTCGACGGCGAATTTTTTGGCGGCAAATCCGAGGGCGACGGCGGCGGTCAGGCCGATGCCCCCCAGGCTCAATACGGCTGCGAGCATAAAACCCCTAAAATGAACGTGATCGGTGATCCGTCACTCGTCGCTCCCCACTCGTCCCTTTGCCCTACCCCTTGACCAGCCCGGCGAAACCCATGAAGGCCAGCGACAGCAGCCCCGCGGTGACCAGGGCGATGGCGGTGCCGTGAAAACTTTTTGGCACCGGACTCAGATCGATGCGCTCGCGCAATCCGGCGAACAGCACCATGGCCAGGGTGAAGCCGGCCGCCGCGCCGAGGGCGAACACCACCGTTTCCAGAAAGGAGTAGCCCTTTTGCACGTTGAGCACCGCCACCCCGAGAACGGCGCAGTTGGTGGTGATCAGCGGCAAAAAGATGCCCAGCGACTGGTAGAGGACGGGGCTGGCCTTCTGGATGATCATCTCCACCATCTGCACCAGGGAGGCGATCACCAGAATGAAGGCGATGGTCTGCAGATATTCGATGCCGAAGGGGATGAGCACGAAATACTGGATGAACCAGGTCACCACCGAAGCGACGGTCATGACGAAAATGACCGCCATCCCCATCCCCAGCGCCGTTTCGACCTTCTTCGACACCCCGAGAAACGGGCAGATGCCGAGAAAACGCGCCAGAACGAAATTGTTGACGAAGACGGCGCTGACCAGGATCAGCAGCAGTTCGCTCATTAGATAATCCCTTGTAAAATTGGTCTGACCAGGGTTTATAGGGTATGCCGTATCTTCTTGTCAAATCATTTATTCTTAAAGGATTTTCTTACTCACATTGAAATTTTTTTCATTATGTGGATGCCACGCCCAGAGGACTCGAGCCCCTCGGGGGCGATTTTTTCTGGATGCGGGCCGGGACATGTACTATATTGTCGCTCTTGACCCGAAGGGTCGATTTTTCTCCTCACTTCCGCACTAAGGGGGCCCCAATGGACCATCAAAAATCAGCGGCGCTTTTCGCCAAAGCCAAGCGCATCATACCTGGTGGCGTCAACAGTCCAGTCAGGGCATTTAAGTCCGTCGGCTGCGACCCGATCTTCATTGCCCGCGCCGAGGGCTCGCATATTTTCGATGTCGATGGCAATGGCTATATTGATTATGTCGGCTCCTGGGGGCCGATGATTCTCGGCCATTGTCATCCCAAGGTCGTCGAAGCGATCCGGCGGGCGGCGGGCGACGGCGCCTCCTACGGCGCGCCCACCGAGCGGGAGATCGAACTGGCGCAGATGATTACGACCGCCTACCCGAACATTGAAATGGTGCGCATGGTCTCCTCCGGAACCGAGGCGACCATGAGCGCCATTCGCTTAGCCCGCGGCTACACCGGCCGCGACAAAATCCTTAAATTCGACGGCTGTTACCACGGTCATGCCGATTCCCTGCTGGTGAAGGCCGGCAGCGGCGCCGCCACCTTCGGCGTCCCCACATCCCCGGGGGTGCCGGCCGACTTCGCCAAATACACGCTGACCGCCAGTTACAACGACTTGGCCGAGGTCAGAGAATTGGCCGCGCGCAACAAAGGGGAGATCGCCTGCATCATTCTTGAGCCGATCGCCGGCAATATGGGATGCGTCGCGCCCCGCCCCGGTTTTCTCGAAGGGCTGCGCCAGCTCTGCGATGAGGAAGGGATTGTTCTCATTATCGATGAGGTGATGACCGGCTTTCGCGTCGCCTATGGCGGCGCCCAGGAGCGCTTCGGCGTCCGCGGCGATCTGGTCTGTCTCGGAAAAATCGTCGGCGGCGGCCTGCCGGTCGGCGCTTTCGGCGGCAAACGCGAGATCATGGAAAAGCTCTCTCCCGACGGCGGCATTTACCAGGCAGGCACCCTCTCCGGCAACCCGCTGGCAATGAGCGCCGGCATTGCCACCCTGCAGCTGCTTTGCCAGGACGGCTTCTATCAAATTATCGAGGAGAAAAGCGCCTATCTCGAGAAGGGACTGCTGGACGCGGCCAAGGACGCGCCGATCCCCACCTGCTGGCAGCGGGTCGGCGGCATGTTCTGCACCTTCTTCACCGAGGGCCCGGTGTATTCCTTCGCCGACGCCGCCAAAAGCGACACCGCCCTGTTCGGCAAATTTTTCCGCGCCATGCTCGACGAAGGGGTCAATCTCGCCCCGTCCCAGTTCGAAGCCGGGTTCATGAGCGCCGCTCATTCCACCGACGATCTCGACAAGACGATCGAAGCGGCCCGCAGGTCGTTCAAGAAACTGTGAGAGTTGTCCCCACCCCGACCCCAAAAGGTCGGGGTTTTTCCCTCCACGCATGGGGCCGGGCGAAGAGAAGAACATAAAAAAACAGGCGTGCAGGACGGATCGACAGCAGCGTCTTGCACGCCTGTTCGCCTTGGCTCAGAGCCGTGTTTTCAGAAGGTCCTTACCCTTTTCGACCATCCTCTGATTTTGTTCGCACACCTCGTGGAAAAATCGCGCGGCGTCCTGGTCGCCTTCTTTTTCCGCGTCTTGCTCGTACCGCTCACAAGTCTCATAGCCTTGCGAGGCATGGTAGATGACGCTGATCAGATCATAATCCTTGTTCTGTAAAGGTTCATTCTGCATGGGTTCTCCTCCTTTCGCTTTTCTTTGCAGGCTACCATCTCCCCCGCCTCTGTCAAATTGCACCAAGGGGGCCGACAACGACGGATGAAAATTTTTTTGTCTCCTCCCTTGCTTTTCTATGAAACCCATGCTAAGTTTTTTCAAATTGTTTGTGCAGTCCCTGGTTGGCCGAGCGATTAGATCAATCCAGAGCGGAAAACCGCACAAGCTTCCATTCAAGTGTGCGGTTCTTCGTTTCCCGGGTCCGCACGAATTTCCCACAGAAAAAGAGGAGTAACAAGGCAATGGCACAAGGTACCGTGAAATGGTTCAACGACGCCAAGGGTTTCGGGTTTATTCAGCAGGACGACGGACCCGATGTATTCGTACACTTTTCGGTGATTCAGGGGGAAGGTTTCAAATCCCTGGCCGAAGGTGACCGGGTGAGCTTTGACGTGGTGCAGGGACAAAAAGGTCCCCAGTCGGCCAACGTTCGCAGAATCTGATTCAGACAAAGCCACCGAAAACAAAGAAACCCCGCGCAGGCGGGGTTTCTTTGTTTTCAACCGCATTTATCTTTTTTCAGCAGATGCGCGGCAGCTGTTCGCCGGCAAGCATTTCGATGGCCCGACGGCCGCCAATGGCCGTTTTCAGTAGAACCTTCCCCGCCGCGCCGCCGGTCACTTCGCCGATGATGGCGCCTTCCACGCCAGCGGGATGTTCGCGCATGGCCGCCAGCACCCTCTCCGCCGCTTCCGCCGCCACTACCGCCAGCAACTTGCCTTCGTTGGCGACAAAAAGCGGATCGAGACCGAGGATGGCACAGGCGCCACTGACTGCCGGACGCACCGGCAGCGCGGTTTCATCCAGCGTGATTTCCACCTGTGATTGATTTGCCAACTCCTTCAAGGTGGTCGCAACCCCGCCCCGGGTCGGATCGCGCAGGGCGTGCACCGCCGCGCCGCCCACCCGCAACAGTTCCGCCACCAGTCCGTTCAGCGGGGCGCTGTCGCTGCGGATGTCGCTTTCGATGGCGAGCCCCTCGCGGGCGACGAGAACCGCCATTCCGTGGTCGCCAATGGGGCCGTTGAGCAAGATCACATCCCCCGGCCGCGCGCCGCTGCCGCGAATATCCAGTTCATGGTCGAACACGCCGATGCCCGAAGTGTTGATGAAGACCCGGTCCGCCTTGCCGCGCGGCACGACCTTGGTGTCGCCGGTAACGATAGCCACCGCCGCCGCGTCCGCCGCCTGGCGCATCGCAATGAGAATGCGTCGCAGATCCTCCACCGGCAGACCCTCTTCCAAAATCAGCCCGACCGAAATCACCACCGGCCGCGCGCCGCTCATCGCCAGGTCATTGACCGTGCCATTGATCGCCAGGTCGCCGATGTTGCCACCGGGAAAGAAAATCGGATCGACGACGTAGGAGTCGGTCGTAAAAGCCAGGCGTTGTCCGGCAAAAGGCACAACTGCGGCGTCGTTCTGCTGGTGGGGGCCGTAGCCGGAAAGAAGCGGCACAATCAGTTCATCCAAAAGCTGGTGACTGAGAGTGCCGCCGCTGCCGTGGCCGAGAAGAATGATATCGGATGTCACAACAGACCTCGTACGGAAACAGGGAATGGAAGGGGAATAAAACCGCTGCGCCCGAAGTTCGCCGTCAGATCCCGTACTTGTATTCCGCCGCGCAGGTTCCCTCGCTGGAGACCATGCAGGCGCCCACTGGGTTTTCCGGGGTGCAGCCGGTGCGAAAAAGCGGACACTGGTGCGGGGTGACTTTGCCTTTGAGAATCTCGCCGCACAGGCATCCCGCCGCCTCGCGGGGCGCTTCAACGGCCACCGGCAATTGCCGTGCGGCATCGAAGGGGGCATAGGCCGAGCGGATCTCCAAGCCGCTGCCGGGGATGACGCCGATGCCGCGCCAGTGGGCGTCGGCCGGCGCGAAAACTTCCGCAAGCAGCTGCTGCGCCTTGCGGTTGCCGTCCGGTTTGACCACCCGCGAGTACTGGATTTCCACCTTGGCCACGCCGGCGGTCGCCTGCCGAGCGAGAAGCAGCACCCCCTGCAGAATATCGAGGGGCTCGAAACCGGTCACCACGCAAGGCACCCCCCCCTCGCGCGCCAAAGGTTGGTACGCCGCCGCGCCGATAATCGCCGAGACGTGCGCCGGGCACAGATAGCCGTCCACTTGCAGTTCGGGGTCGGCGCTAAGCGCCGCCATCGGCGCCGGCATCGTCTTGTGCGCGGCGAGGACAAAATAATTGCTAATCCCCTGTTTCTGCGCCTGAAGTATGGACCCGGCGACGGTCGGCGCGGTGGTTTCGAAGCCGACGCCGAGAAACACCACCGCCTGCTCCGGATTCCGCCGCGCCAGGGCCACCGCGTCGAGGGGAGAATAGACGATGCGCACATCCGCGCCCTGGGCCTTCTCCCGCAGCAGACTGCTGCTGGAGCCGGGCACCCGCACCATATCGCCGAAGGTGGCGATAATGGTTCCGGGTCGGCGGGCCAGCGCGATGGCGTGATCGACATAATCGACGGGGGTGACGCAGACCGGGCAGCCGGGACCGGAAATCAGTCGAATCGCGGGGGGAAGCAGGGAGCGGATCCCCTGCTGGGAAATGGCCATGGTGTGGGTGCCGCACACCTCCATGAAAGTCAGGACGCCGGTTTGCCCGTCCACCGCCTGCCTGATCTCGGCAAGCAGGCACCGCGCCACCCGGGGATCGCGAAATTCGCGCGAGAAGTTCATTCCGGCCCCAAGCCGCGATCAAGCATTTCACGGAAAATGAGCAGGGTTGCTTGGGCATCCTCTGCATCCAGTCTTTCGATGGCGAATCCGGCATGGATAAGAATGAAATCCCCCACCCTCACCCCGTCCACCATCATCAGGCTCGCCTCCCGGCGCACCCCGTCGATTTCGCAGACGGCCACCTCGCCATCGATACTTTTGACCTGCATCGGAACGCCCAGACACATAATTTTACCCCTTGCGCATGCGCTTGTTGTCGATTCCCGCCGCCAGCCAGTCGTACCACTCTTCCATCCCGGCGCCCGACATGCAGGACAGCTCGATGATGCGCAGTCGGGGATTGACCTGCCGGGCGAACGCCTTGCACTTTTCCAGGTCGAAGCGCAAGTAGGGCAGGAGGTCGCTCTTGTTGATCAGCACCAGTTCGGCGGCGCGGAACATGGCCGGATACTTCAATGGTTTGTCCTCCCCCTCGGTCACCGACAGCACGGCGACTTTATGATCTTCGCCGAGATCGAAGGCGGCGGGACAAACCAGGTTACCAACATTCTCAATGAGCAGCGCATCGGAAGCGGCCAGATCAAAAGCCTCCGCCCCGTGCCCCACCATGTGGGCATCGAGATGACAGCCGGCCCCGGTGTTGATCTGCCTGACCGGCACGCCGGTGGCGGCGATGCGCTCGGCGTCATTGCTCGTTTGCTGGTCCCCTTCGAGGACGGCAAAACGGAACCGGCCACGCAGGTCGGTCAGGGTGCGCTCTAGAATCGATGTCTTTCCGGAACCGGGGGAACTGACCAGATTGAGCACGAACACCCCCTGCTGGCGGAAAAGTTGGCGATTCGCCGCGGCCAGCCGATCGTTCTTGGCGAGAAGATCCTCCTCGACGCGCAGGGTGCGGTGTTCGTGGTGATGGTGTCCTGCCGGATGCTGGTGCGGGTGCGGCCCGCAGCCGCAGTCGATGCACATTATTCGACCTCCAGTTCGGTGATACGCAATTCCTCTCCCTGCAACCGCTCCAAGGCAAAGCCGCCGCAGGCGGGGCAGGCGAAGGTATAGGGATCGAGAGCGACCTCGGCGCGGCAATCGCCACAGCGGCCACGCCCGGCAATCGCATCGATAATCAGCCGCGCCCCCTCGAGGAAGGTGCCGCGCGCGCACGCTTCGAAGCAAAAATCCACCGAATCGGCGACCACACCGGAGAGTTCGCCGATAGCGACGGTAACGGAAAGCACCCGCGACGCGCCCTGGGCGCGAGCGTGGCGCTCGGCGATTTCGATGATGCTTTGCGTGATGCCGACCTCGTGCATAAAACCCTTTTTTACAAATAAAAGAAGTTTAGCACTATACAAAGTTCGCGGCGGAAAAATCAAGGCGCTGCTAAACGCTTTCCGGTGCATCGTCGCGCACCCCGGAAAGCTTCAATACGACGGCGCACCCCTGTGCGGCATCCCTTATGCATTATCGGTGGGGAACAAGACGCCAATTTGTCAAACCCCCGGCCCGGAGATGTCGCCGATGAGAACTGCACTGGTAGTCGACGATGCGCCCCTGATTCGCCGTCAGGTGGCGGAAACGCTGCTCCGCTACGGCTTCGAAGAAATTCTCGAGGCGGAAAACGGCCAGCAGGCGGTCGACCTGGCGCTGACCCGCCGCCCCCTGCTGGTGATCATGGACGTCAGCATGTCTGTTCTGGACGGCATCAGCGCTGCCGAAAAAATAGGCGAACAGGCGCCCACCCCTATCGTGCTGCTGACCGGCATCACCGATCCGAAAACGGTGGAGCGCGCCCGCCTCGCCGGGGTGATGAGCTATGTGGTGAAACCCTTTCGCGACGAACAGCTCTATCCGGCCGTCGATCTGGCCATCCACCACTTTGTTGAGGTCTCCACCCTGCGCGAGGAAATGGCCAAACTGCGCGAAACGTTGGCGATGCGCCAGCTGATCGAGAAAGCAAAGGCGGCCCTGATCAAAAAAGGTCTGAGCGAGCCGGAGGCATACCGGAAGATGCAGAAGACCGCCATGGATAGGCGCAGAAGTCTGAAGGAAGTGGCCGAGGCCATTCTATTGCTGGAATAACTTTGCACTAAATAGAATCCTCCCCGTTCAATCTGCGCCCTCCGCCCCCCTGGGCGATCGCTTCCCGGCACTATCAGCGGCGAGGGAAACCTGGCCGCCGGCGTCCACCAGGGCGGGGCGGCCGATGAAAAATCCTTTCGCCTTCGATCAGGATGTCCTAGTCTGAGCGAGAATCCTGAAGAAAAAAACGCTACTCTTCGATATTCCGGCAGGCAGTGCGAAGAAACGATAGGGACAATGACGCGCGAGACCGAACAACCGCCGGCCGCGACAGCCTGGCTGTCCATACCGCGCGACCTGCAGAATGGGGACGCGACCAATTCTCTTGCCCGGCGGCGGGCGCACGACTGGGCGTTGGTGCTGGAGGCGCGCGGCATTCCTTATCAACTCGAACGATGCGGCCTCGGTGTTCAGTTGCGGGTGGCGGAGGAAAACCACGCGGCGGCGATCGGCGAGCTAAAACTGTTCGAGCAGGAAAACCGCAACTGGCCGCCGCCGCTGCCGGCCGCCGAGCCGGAGACGGGAAACACGCTGGCCAACCTTTCCGCCCTCCTGCTTTTGGCCATCTTTCACAACCTGACCTATCTGAATCTTGATCTTTTCGGCCACTCCCCCGTCGATTGGATCGCCCTCGGCAATGCCGACGCCGGCAAAATCCGCGCGGGTGAATGGTGGCGCTTGCTCACCGCTCTCACACTGCATGCCGACTGGTTGCACCTGCTCGGCAACCTGGCGATCGGCGGGATTTTCATTATCCGCCTGAGCCGCGAAATCGGCTCCGGTCTCGCCTGGAGTCTGCTGCTGTCGGCCGGCGCCTTGGGCAATCTCCTCAATGCGCTGCTGCAAGCCCCCGATCATCGGGCGGTCGGCGCCTCCACCGCCGTCTTCGGCGCCGTCGGCATATTCGCCTCCTTCAATCTGGTCCGCTACCGGCGGCGCCTGTGGCGGCGCTGGCCTCTTCCCGTCGCGGCCGCCCTCGCCCTGCTCGCCCTGCTCGGCGCCGGCGGCGAACGCACCGATATCGGCGCTCATCTCTTTGGTTTTGCCGCCGGCCTGTTTCTCGGTCGGGCCGTTGCCCATTGGCTGCGCATTTATGGCCGCCCCGGCGAAGGACTTAATTTCCTGCTGGCGCTGGCCGGCGGCGCAATACTGGCGAGCGCCTGGTGGAAGGCCCTCGGCGGCGCGTGGTGAATGAATTACCCCTCCCTCTGTGACTGCCTGACCAACTCCCGTCTTATTTCCCGCAGTTTTTCTTTAATCCGCAAAGCGTTTTCCGGGCCCATGCGCAGCAGGACTTTTTCCCCGGCCGAGAGAGCCTCCAGTTCCGGATCGACAAACCGGTAGCGCGCGGCAAAACGCTCCAGGCGCACCGGCGCTGTCGCCTCCGGCGCCGCCAGCATATGGTCGATAACTTCCATCAGCCGATCGTTGAAATAGCCGTCGGGATATCCCAGATTCTGGTAGGCCTCCTGGAACCGTGGGTAATGGCGCCGATAAACCGTTGCCAGGCGCCCCGCGTCGGCCCCTTGCAGCAAGGCCACATAGACAGCGTAGCGGCGATAATTTTCCTCGCTGAGCACGGCATCCTTTTCATCGCCATCGATGATGAAGGTTCCAGCCGCCGGCTGGATCGGCAAACGATGGATGGCCAGACCGCGTCGCGGCAGGCTATCGACCAGCAAGACGAATCGCTCGGCAAAATGGTCGAGAATCCAGATGTCCCCATTTTTTTCGCCGAACAGCCCGATGAGCAGGTCCCGCATGGCGTTGTCGCTGCCCTTGGCTTCCGGCAGCGTTTTCCCGCCCGTCGCCGGTTCTGCTGAGGGAGGCGCTTGCGGCGGCTCCGCCGGCGGCGCTATCGGATATTTAATCGACGACTCTTCAGGCAAAGCCGCCGGCGCCACCCCCTTGATCTCCGTGGCCGTTGCCTGTTGCTGCGCCTGTTCCTGGTCGTATTTCCAGTAGGCAACACCCAGCAAGCCCACCACCAGGACGACCAAAAAACCCCATATGCTCGTGTTCTTCATTTTTTATCCTTCCCGAAAGCAGAGTTGCGAACCTAGAAAGTACAAGAATCCACAGGCTTTTTCAACCGCGCGCTGCGGCCACCGGAAATCCCGAAAATTCTTTAAATAAGTTTGTTACAATGAGTATATGTTCTCTCGGCCTCCGTGCAAATCCAGCGCACCTCCTGTTCGTCTCCGTTTTGTCTTCCGGACGGCATCCCTTCTTTTATGTCTTCTGCTTGCCGGCTGCGGTCTGGGTACGCGTTTCGTCTTCTCTCCCAGCAGCGATGTCATAACCACGCCGGAGGAGGTCGGGTTGCCTTACGAGGATGTATGGTTTCCCGCCGAGGACGGGGTGCGCCTGCATGGATGGCTGATCCCGGGCGCTGCCGACAAACCTCTTGTCCTCTTTTTTCACGGCAACGCCGCCAATATTTCGCACCGGGTTGAGAACCTTCAATTCCTGCATGCCCTCGGCTTTCCGGTGTTTATTTTCGATTACCGCGGCTTCGGCCAAAGTGAAGGGACCCCCCTTCATGAGAGCGATTTGCACCGCGACGGGCGCGGCGCATTGTCCTTTTTGCAACAACGCGGCTGGACGCAAGCCCGGCTGATCTACTTTGGCCGTTCCCTCGGCGGCGCCGTTGCGGTGCAGATGGCCCTGGAAGAGCCCCCTGCCGGTTTGATCCTCGAGGCCACGTTTACTTCCCTGGCGGGTATTGCCCGCCATGCGATGCCCATCGCCTACCATCTATTCGGCTGGTGGAGCATCGGCAACGGATTCGACACCCTGGCCAAGATCGACCGGCTCAACATTCCCCTACTCGTTATTCATGGCCAGCAGGATGAAGTCGTTCCGCCAGACATGTCGCATCACCTCTTCGTCCGGGCGCCCGAACCCAAGTCTCTGCTTCTGGTTGACGGGGCCGGCCACAGCGACTGTTTTCTTGCCGGGGGCGCCGCTTACCGTCAAACCTGGCTGAAATTTGCCGCAACATCCCAATGGGCCGTTCTTTCCCGCGCCTTGCCTGCTCGGGCAACGCCGCCGCCTTAAGCCGATTTTTCGCCGGACTTCTCGCCACCACCGCAGTGCATTTTTTGCTATACTGCGCATCCTTGGTACGGGGAGGAACCAGCATGAATATTGAAACGCTTCGTCTATTCATCAATCGGCCGGAAGGGATGCCAGGCGTTTTGAGTACCAGCGACGGGCAGGGGGGAGTCAACGGCGCCATCTTCGGCTCGGCGCGGCTCACCGACGAGGGTCTGCTCCTCCTCGGTCTCGGCGAAAACCGCTCCCTGCGCAATCTTCGCCGGCATAATCGTGCCGTTCTTACCCTGTTCGAGCCCGGCAATAATCCTTTGGCATGGCAAGGCGCCCGCCTTTATCTCGAGGTTTCCGGGATCGAGCACGAAGGGGTGGAATTCGCCCAACTCACCGCCAGAATTCGCCAGGCGGCCGGCGTGCGGGCAGCCAGGAGGATTCGGGCCGCCGTTTTCTTCCGCATCACCGAAATTCGGCCTCTCATCGATTTATCGCCCTGACCGAGCAATCAAAAATTTACAAATTGTGGAAAACGGTATAGCATGCCGGCGCATGAAGATCCTGCTGATTAATCCTCCGAATTGCGGCCGTTCTATTCCCGAGGAACGTTACGGCATCGATTCGATCAAACAGATTTTCCGCGGCGAGCCGCTAGCCCTGGAGGTGCTGGCCGGCAACCTGGACGGCCATGAAGTCCGCATCCTCGACTTGAAAGCGGAACCGGAGGGCCTGGATACCGCCCTTTCCTCATTTCGGCCCGAAGTTGTCGGAATCACTGCTGTTTCCTGCGAAGCCAATACCGCCTGCCGCATCGCCGCCCAAGCCCGGCAAATCGGCGCGGTCGTCGTGGTCGGCGGCATACATGCCAGCAACGATCCGGATTTCTTCAATCGTCCCGACGTCGATTATATCGCCATCGGCCTGGGAAAGGGCAGTTTTCGGGAACTGATCGATGCCCTGGAGACGGAGAATCGCACCGACAACATTCCCGGCATCGCGCGAACCAGAGCCGGCCATCCGTTAGCCTGGATCTCCCGCAACTTCGGGCCGGCCGACCTGATTGAAAGCAAACCGCCGCGCTACGATCTCGTCGCACCTTATCGTGGCGCCTACACCCTGCTTGGTCAGCCTCTCGGATTCGTCACTTCCGCTTTCGGTTGTCCCTTCGATTGCAGCTTCTGTTGCATCGCCGGCCAGTCGGGGGGATCTTATCTGCCCTGCTCCATCGATTCGGTCGTTCGCGATATCGGCCTGCTTGAGGGAATTTCCTTCGTTCGCCTGGTCGACGCCAATACTTTCGGCCATCCGGTGCATGCCCGCCAGTTGTGCCGGGCAATCCGCGCCGCCGGGATCGACAAGAAATTCCTCGCCGACGTCCGTTCCGACACCGTGGTGCGTCATCCCGATCTGATGCGCGAATGGAAAGAGGCGGGCTTGCGCTCGGTGGTCATCGGTTTTGAGGAAATCTGCGATAGCGGTCTGGCGGAGCTTAACAAAGCGAACAGCGTGGCCGCCAATCTTGAGGCGGTGGATATCCTGCGCGATCTGGGAATCACCATCGTCGGCGATTTCATCGTCTCGCCGGATTACGAGCATGCGGATTTCGACCGCCTTTTGCGCCACCTGCAGGACCACCCCATCGATTTGCCGATTTTCACTGTGCTGACCCCTCTTCCCGGAACAGCCCTGCACCGGCAGATGCACGAGCGCATTATCAACCACGATCTCGACTTTTACACCCTGGCGAATGCCGTTGTCCCGACCCGGATGGAAGAGGGGGAGTTTTACCGGCGCTATGCCGAACTGTTCCATCTGACCCACCCGAAGGCGAAAATCTGAGATGAGGTAAAAAGAGCATGGACGTTTTCATCACCGATCTGGCAGCCTTTCTCCCGAATGCTCCGGTATCCAATGAGCAGATGGAGAAGATCCTCGGCATGATTAATCAGCTGCCGTCGCGAACGCGCAAACTGATCTTGCGCAATAATAAGATCCGCACCCGGTACTACGCCATCGACCCGGAAACCGGCCGCACAACCCATACAAACGCGCAACTGGCCGCGGAGGCGGTTCGGCGCCTGGCCCCCTATTCCGGTTTCAACATCGACGACATCGAATGCCTGTGCTGCGGCACCACCCAAGCCGATCAATTGATGCCCGGCCACGCCTCGATGGTCCATGGCGAGTTGGGGAGCACCCCCTGCGAAACCGTCAGCACCGCCGGCATCTGTATTTCGGGAATGACCGCCCTCAAGTATGCGGCGATGAACGTCGCCCTCGGGCAAAGCAAAAATGCCGTTGCCACCGGATCTGAACAATCCTCCTCCTTCATGCGTGCGCGCATGGCCGGCCCGATCGGACAAAAGGCCGCTGAAGAGTTGGAGAATCAGCCGGCTCTCGCTTTTTCCGCCGACCTGTTGCGCTGGATGCTCTCGGACGGGGCCGGCGCCGCCTTCCTTTCGCCGATGCCGATCGCCTATAAGCGCGGCTTCAAGATCGAGTGGATCGATATTTTCTCCTTTGCCAACGAACTCGATGCCTGCATGTACGCTGGCGCAGTCAAGAACCCGGACGGCACCCTGACTGGCTGGCGCGAATTCGCTTCAACCGAGGAGATGATGGCGCAGCACACGATGTTGGTCAAACAGGATGTGAAATTGCTCGACAAGGAGATCGTGCCGACCACCGCCGACCGCGCCATTCCCCGCCTGATCGCCAAACGCGGCATTCGGCCCGAAGAGGTCGATATATTCGTCCCCCATTATTCTTCGGATTATTTTCGCCTGCCGATCTATGAGGGACTGCGCGAGGTCGGCTTTCATATCCCCCTGGAGAAGTGGTTCACCAACCTTCCGGAAAAAGGCAACACCGGCAGCGCCTCGATCTTCATCATTCTGGAGGAGCTGCTTCGCCACCCCGATCTGCGACCGGGACAGAAAATTTTGTGCTACGTCCCCGAAAGCGGCCGCTTTTCAATCTGCTACATGTTGCTGACGGTGGTATAATCCCCCATTAGCAGAAGCATCGCCGGCGCTCGGCCGGAATGGCCGACGCGGCCGGCGAAAAATGCTTTACACGCACCTTGCCGTCGTGTATCTTGGCCACCCTGCGGAGAGGTGACCGAGCGGCCGAAGGTGCACGACTGGAAATCGTGTGTACCGAAAGGTACCGGGGGTTCAAATCCCCCCCTCTCCGCCATATTTGTTTCTTCGCCGCTGGTCGGTGGCAATTGCCGTCAGAAGTGACAGCCGGGTCCCGCGCAACGGACGGTCGCGAACCCCGTCAGGCCCGGAAGGGAGCAGCGGCAGCGGCCTCAGCCGTGTGCCGCGGGGGTGCCTGGCTGTCACTTGTGCCGGCAATTCTTTCCGGAAATCGCTTTTTTCGCATCCTGCAGCGGAGAACCTGACGCCATATGTCCTATCTGGTACTCGCCCGCAAATGGCGACCCCAGAACCTCGCCGACCTGATCGGCCAGGAGCATGTCAGCCGGACCTTGGCCAACGCCATTACCAGCGGACGTGTGCATCATGCCTTCCTTTTCACCGGCGCCCGCGGGGTAGGAAAAACCTCCGCCGCCCGCATCCTCGCCAAAGCCATCAATTGCCAACAGGGGATGAGCCCTGTCCCCTGCGACGAATGCCCCTCTTGCAAAGAAATCATCGCCAGCCAGGGAATCGACGTTTTTGAAATCGACGGCGCCTCGAACACCGGCGTCGACGATGTGCGCGAGCTGCGGGAGAACACCCGTTATCTGCCTTCCCGCTCCCGCTACAAAGTTTTCATCATCGACGAAGTCCACATGCTCTCGATCAACGCCTTCAACGCCTTGCTGAAGACGCTCGAAGAACCACCGGCGCACGCCAAATTCATTCTCGCCACCACCGAACCACACAAAATCCCCATCACTATTTTGTCGCGCTGCCAGCGCTTTGACTTTCGCAAGATTCCTTTGCCGAAAATAACCGCACGCCTGCGGCAAATCGTCGACGCCGAGGGGATCGCTATTTCCGACCGTGCTCTTGGCCTGATTGCGCGTCGGGGCGAGGGCAGCATGCGCGACGCCCTTTCCACCCTCGACCAGGTGCTCGCCTTCTGCGCCGAGTCGGTCGCCGATGCCGACGTGCAGGGACTGCTCGGCATGGTGGACCGGCGCCTGCTGCTCGATGCCGCCGACGCGATTTTGCAACGGGACAGCCGCCGCTCACTGGAAGTGGTGCGGCGGGTGGATGAGCTGGGATATTCCTTCCGCCAGTTCGCTCTGGAAATGGTCGATATTTTTCGCTCGCTGGTTTTGGTCAAAGTCCTCACCGATCCGGGCGAGCTGCTGGACACGACTGCCGATGAGGCGCACGATCTGCAAACGATGGCCGCCCATGCCGGACTCGAAGATTTGCAACGCATGCTGACGCTTCTCATGCGCACGGAAGGGGAACTTCCCGGATCTTCCTCGCCTCGCCTGAATATGGAAATGGCTTTGTTGCGCCTGACCTGTTTGCCGCCGGCGCGCGATATCGCCGTCCTGGTGCGCAAGCTCGAAGAGCTGGAGCATCGCCTGGCCGGTGCGTCAACGATTTCGGCTCCCGAACTGCCGCCGCCGAAACCGGGGGGCGCGGAGCGCGAGGGAGGGACGCCGCCAAAAAAGGCTGAAGCCCCGGTCGCTCCCGCCGCACATGGGGGGAGTTGGCAGGGGCTGGTCGAGCATGTCCGCGCCCTTCGCCCGATGCTCGCGTCCCTGCTCGAACACGGCCGCCTTCTCACTCTTGAGCTGCCGCAGCTTGAGATCGCCTTCCCCCTCCGCTCCTTTCATCTCGAACAGGTGAAGGATGCGGAGACCCTGTCGGCCTTGCAGTCATTGGCCGAGGGGTATTTCGCCCATCCCGTCGCCATCAAAATCGTCGCGGCGGAGGCCAGCGCCCCGGTCCCTCCCTCCCTGCTCGAAGAACGCCAAGCGCGAGAGAGTGACCGCAAACGACGCCTGCGCGACGATGCCCTTGCCCACCCGATGGTCAAAGCGGTGCAGGAAATCTTCGGCGGCGAAATAATCGAGGTTCGACCCATCGACAAAGGATTCGTATGACAGGGCGCGACAAGCGAAAAGCTTGAGGCTGAACACCTTGGCGCCCGCTTGCGCCCCTCTCGTCCTCAGCCCTCATCAAGGAGAGTTAGATATGTCCAAAGGTCTCGGCAATATCATGAAACAGGCGCAGCTGATGCAGCAGAAAATGGCGCGCATGCAGGAGGAACTCGAAAACCGGCAGGTGGAAGCGACCGCCGGCGGCGGCATGGTGACGGCGGTTGTGAACGGCAAGCAGAAGTTGCTGTCGTTGAAAATCGAGCAAAGCGTCGTCGATCCACAGGATGTCGAGATGCTGCAGGACCTTGTGGTCGCCGCTGTCAACGAGGCGGTGAAAAAAAGCCAGGACCTTGCCCAGGAAGAGATGGGACGTATCACCGGCGGGATGAATATCCCGGGGCTGTTCTGACCTCTTCTTCGCGGTCTTGCTTTCTGCGGGCAAAACATGACAAGCTACTGCATTGGTCAGGCCAATTTTCGTCGCTAAATGTCCTATAAAGCCGTTTTAAATTTGGATTTCTATTCTTTTTCATGTTAGACTCTATCCCGTCTTTCGCCCGACTGGTCGCAGAATTGGCCAAGTTTCCCGGAATAGGACAAAAAACCGCCACCCGGTTGGCATTTTTTCTCCTCCGGCGTCCCGCTGCGGAAGCAGAAGCTCTCGCCGCCGCGATTCGCGAAATGAAAGGGCGTATCGGATTTTGCTCCGTCTGCTTTCATATTACGGAGAGCGATCCCTGCCCGCTTTGCACCGATGTTTCCCGGGATGAACACCTGCTGTGCGTAGTCGAAGAACCGCAGGACCTGATCGCCATCGAGCGCAGTCGATCTTTCCGGGGCGGTTACCATGTTTTACACGGCGCCCTTTCCCCCCTCGACGGCATCGGTCCCGACGATTTACGCATCGGTGAGCTGATGACCCGTCTGCGGCAGGGGAAAATCAGGGAAGTGCTGATCGCCACCAATTTCTCCGTCGAGGGGGAAGCCACCGCCTTGTATCTGGCCCGGCTCATCCACCCCCTCGCCATCCGGGTTACCCGACCGGCGCATGGCATTCCGATGGGGAGCGACCTTGAATTCGTCGACGAAGCTACCGTAAATCGAGCCGTGGAAGGACGGCGGGAAATCTGATCGCGGCAAGTTGCTTGTCGCCCGTTAATTTTTCCTGCGCACCGCTTCCCCGTGGAGTACCCGGTTCAGCGCAAAATGCAGAAATTTCGTAAATGGCGCTTGAGCAGCACGTCTGTCGGGCGCCACCCAGCCAATTCAAATAAGCCAGGCAAAGGAGAAGTTCCATGTCGCGAAAGATGGTAACGATTGACGGCAACACCGCTGCGGCCCACGTGGCGCATGCCACCAACGAGGTCATTGCGATTTACCCGATCACCCCGAGTTCAGTGATGGGGGAGATCTCCGACGCCAAGAGCGCGGTCGGGCAGAAGAACATCTGGGGGACCATTCCCAAGGTGGTGGAGATGCAGTCCGAAGGGGGCGCTGCCGGCGCCGTGCACGGGGCGCTGCAGGCCGGCGCCCTGACCACCACCTTCACCGCCTCCCAGGGCCTGCTGCTGATGATTCCCAACATGTTCAAGATCGCCGGCGAGTTGACTTCGACGGTCTTTCATGTCAGCGCCCGGGCCATCTCGGCGGCTGCACTGAACATCTTCGGCGACCACTCCGACGTCATGGCCTGCCGGCAGACCGGCTGGGCCATGCTCTGTTCCAACAACGTGCAGGAGGTCATGGACTTCGCCCTGATCGCCCAGGCCGCAACCCTCGAGTCGCGGATACCGTTCCTGCACTTCTTCGACGGCTTCCGCACCTCCCACGAAGTGCAGAAGGTCGAGGAGCTCACCAAAGACGATATGCGCCATATGATTGACGATGAGCTGGTGCGCGCCCACCGCGATCGCGCCCTCTCCCCCGATCATCCGGTGCTGCGTGGCTCTGCCCAGAACCCCGATGTTTACTTCCAGGGGCGTGAGACGGTCAATCCCTACTATCCCAAGATCGCCGGCACCGTACAGGCGGCGATGGACAAGCTCGCCGCCCGCGTGGGACGCCAGTACAAGCTGGTCGACTACGTCGGCGCCCCGGACGCCGAGCGCGTCGCCGTCATCATGGGCTCCGGCGCCGACTGCATCGAGGAAACCGTCAACTACCTCGTCTCCAAAGGGGAAAAGGTCGGTCTGCTCAAGGTCCGTCTCTTCCTCCCCTTCCCCATTGAGCAGTTCGCGAAGGCCCTGCCCAAGACGGTGAAGAAAATCGCCGTGCTCGATCGCACCAAGGAGCCAGGCTCCATTGGCGAGCCCCTTTACCACGACGTGCGTACCGCCCTCGGTGAGGCGATGGAGCAGAACCTCACCGACCTGCCGCGCTACCCGGTCATCGTCGGCGGCCGCTACGGCCTCGGCTCCAAGGAGTTCTCCCCGGCCATGGCCAAGGCGGTTCTCGACAACCTTTCCCTCGACAAACCGAAGAACCACTTCGTGGTCGGCATCAAGGAAGACGTCACCGGCTGCAGTCTTGACTACGACGAGAACTTCAAGATTCCCAGCAACGTCTACGCCGCCATGTTCTATGGTCTTGGCTCCGACGGCACCGTCGGCGCCAACAAGAACTCCATCAAGATCATCGGCGAGACCACCGACAACAACGTTCAGGCCTACTTCGTCTACGACTCCAAGAAGGCCGGCAGCATGACCACCAGCCACCTGCGTTTCGGCAAGGAGGAGATCCGCTCCCCCTACCTGATCGACAGCTCCGACTTCGTCGCCTGTCATAACTTCTCCTTCCTCGAGAAGTACGACATGCTGAAGAGCGCCAAGCCGGGGGCGACTTTCCTGCTCAACAGCCCCTTTGGCAAGGACGAGATCTGGGCACACCTGCCCAAAGAGGTGCAGCAGCAGATCATTGACAAGAAGCTCAAGTTCTTCGTCATCGACGGCGTGCGCCTGGGCAACGAGATCGGTCTCGGTCCCCGCATCAACGTCATCATGCAGACCGCCTTCTTCAAGATCTCCAACATCATTCCCCTCGACCAGGCGGTCCGCGAGATTAAAGACGCCATCGTCAAGAGCTACGGCAAGGCCGGCGAGAAGGTGCTGGCCATGAACAACAAGGCAGTGGATGCCGGCCTGGAGAACATCCAGGAGGTCGCCGTCCCCACCGCCGCCGACAGCGCCCTGCGGATGAAGGCCGGTCTCGGCGCCGAGGTTCCCGCGTTCGTGCGCAACACCCTCGGCCCCATCATCGACGGCCTGGGCGACAGCGTTCCCGTTTCCGCCTTGCCCGCCGACGGCACCTTCCCCACCGGCACCGCCAAGTACGAGAAGCGCAACATTGCCGTGGATATCCCGGTGTGGGACGAAGAACTCTGCATCCAGTGCGGCATCTGCTCCTTCGTCTGTCCGCACGCCACCATCCGGATGAAGATCTACGACGGCGCCGAACTCAATGGCGCCCCCGCGACCTTCAAGTCCGTCGAGGCCAAGGGCAAGGAGATGGCCGGCAAGAAATTCACCCTCCAAGTCGCTCCGGAGGACTGCACCGGCTGCGGCGCCTGCGTCCACAATTGCCCGGCCAAGAGCAAGGACGATCCCAGCCACAAAGCGATCAACATGACCTTCCAGGCCCCGCTGCGCGAGCAGGAGGCGAAGAACTGGGACTTCTTCCTGGCCCTGCCCGACACGGACCCGGCCTTGGTCAATCGCGCCAGCCTCAAGGGAAGCCAGCTGCTGCCGCCGATGTTCGAGTTCTCCGGCGCCTGCGCCGGCTGCGGCGAAACCCCCTTCGTCAAGCTGTGCTCCCAGCTCTTCGGCGACCGCATGCTGGTCGCCAATGCCACCGGCTGCTCCTCCATCTACGGCGGCAACCTGCCCACCACCCCCTGGACCACCCGCAAGGATGGCCTGGGCCCGGCATGGAGCAACTCGTTGTTCGAAGACAACGCCGAGTTCGGCTTCGGCATGCGTCTGGCGGTCGACAAGTCGGCCGAGTATGCCCGGGAGTTGCTCGACCTCATTCCTGCCGACCACCTGGGCAAGGTAGCCGGCCTGACGGAACTGGTGGCCGAGATCAAGGCCGCCGACCAGTCGACTCCTGAGGGGATCCAGGCCCAGCGCGGGCGTGTCGCCAAGTTGAAGGATGGCCTGAAGGGCTGCCCTGCCGGCGAAGCGAAACAACTGCTCAATGTCGTCGATTACCTGGTCAAGAAGTCGGTCTGGATCCACGGTGGCGACGGCTGGGCTTACGATATCGGCTACGGCGGTCTCGACCATGTCCTCGCCTCCGGCGAGAACGTCAACGTGCTGGTGCTCGATACCGAGGTCTACTCCAACACCGGCGGCCAGGCCTCCAAGGCCACCCCGCTCGGCGCCGTGGCCCAGTTTGCCGCCGGCGGCAAGCGCATGCCGAAGAAGGATCTCGGCATGATCGCCATGACTTACGGCAACATCTATGTGGCCAAGGTAGCCATGTCCAACCCGGCCCAGGTGGTCAAGGCAATGCTTGAGGCCGACGCCTACGACGGCCCTTCGCTGATCCTCGCCTACACGCACTGTATCGCCCACGGCATCAATATGGCGTCGGCGGTCGACGGCTGCAAGGAAGCGGTCAACAGCGGCCACTGGCCCCTGTTCCGCTACGATCCGCGCCTGGCCGATCAGGGTAAAAACCCGCTTCAGCTCGACAGCAAGGATCCGTCCATCTCCTTCGAAGATTACGCCCAAAAACAAAACCGTTACCGGGTGCTGAAGAAGGCTAATCCGGAAATGGCGGCCAAACTCATGCTGGAAGGGAACAAAGTAACCGCCACGCGCTATGATCTGTATAAAAAACTAGCAGAGATGCAGGTCGATTGCGGCGTCAAGAAGTAGACGCTGAAAACATTCGCGGCAAAAACTCCCGACGCCCTGGCGTCGGGAGTTTTTTTTTCTGTGCCGCCCGTGCCGCCGGAACAATGAAAATTTCTTGATAGCCCTATGGCGTTGATGCTATAAAGACGGCTGGTTGCGGAAACCTAAAAGGAGTGCAGTGGATGTTCGGTTCACAATCATCTCTCGTCATGTACGATGAAGAGTTCAAGAGAATCAGCAGCGTGATCGAAAAGCTGTTGCGGGAGGCCAATGCCAAAGTCATTTTTCTGGTGGACAAAAACGGCCAGTTGATCGCCGCCACCGGCGCCA
>JBAYQP010000021.1:0-39427 GCA_041677125.1 Desulfuromonadales bacterium
CCACAGCACTGATGGTTTTTTTCCCAAGCGTGCATCGCCCGGATCGAGACGATTTCGCCCTGTTCGCCAGGGCCCAGTAATCCAAGGGGCATCATCGGTCGGTGTCTCCTTTTGCGCATTGACAAGGTTTGTTTTGGGGATCTTTTCGCGGAAACGTTCAATGAAATTGAAAACCGTTGTCAAAATATAGAAAAGCGCTGCCGGCTGTCAAGGGAAAAAGAAAACCATTTTCAATATCGTCCCTCGGCCATCGGTCGCCATTGAAGAGCGCCATCCTTTGCCCTATAGTTTCGTCATCATTTTCCGCAGAAAGCGAGGACGCATGCGTATATGGCACAAAGGATGGAGATTGGTCGGCCTCTGCCTGGCGACCCTGTTTCTCGCCGGCTGCCTGCGCCCGGCGACGGCGCCGCTCGCGGCGCTGACCTACGGCGACATGCAGGCGCATCAGCATAAAAACCTGCTGGTCCTGCTGCGGGGAATGGGCTCCAATCACGAGATTTTCGCCCGGGAAGGCATCATCGATGAAATCCGCCGGCGGCAACTCCCCTTCGATATCGTCGCCCCCGATCTGCATTTCGGTTACTATCGGGCGCAGAATCTGGAGGAACGCCTGAAGGCCGACATTATCGACCCCTACCGGCGACAGGGATACGAGCACATTTGGCTGGCGGGCTTTTCCATGGGCGGCCTCGGCAGCCTCTTTTACCTGCGCAGCTATCCAGAGGATGTCGACGGGGCGCTGTTGATCAGCCCCTTCATCGGCTGGGACCGAATCATCGACGAAATCGAGGCGGCGGGGGGCGTCGGCCAGTGGCGCAAAACCGGCAACGATACCGACGATTGGCAGCGCCTTCTCTGGACGTGGATCAAGGCGTACGCCGCGGATCCTGACGCCTACCCCCCGGTTTTCCTCGGCTACGGCGCCGAGGACGATACGGTCGACGGCGGCCCCCGGCTGCTGGCCACCGTTCTGCCCGCCGAGCGGGTCCTGGTGATCCCGGGCGAGCATGACATTCCGACCTTCAAAACCATTTTCTTTCGTCAGTTGGAAGAAATGACCCGCACCCTGCCGCTGACGGCAAAAGCGCTGGAGTGATGGGGATGAAAATGCCGCAGATCTCCTTGCCATCGTCGTTTTTGCATGTTAAAAAGCTTTTCGCGGCGAAGGACGGTACTCGACTTTCATGGGATGGGCCGCGCATCCGGCCGGAGTAAACCTTGAGCTATCCATTGCTGCTGTTGTTTTTCTATCTCGTCGGGGCCATTCCCACCGGCGTCATCCTCACCCGCCTGGCCGGGCACGGCGATATCCGCAAGGCCGGCAGCGGCAACATCGGCGCCACCAACGTCTACCGCGTGGGCGGCCGCCGTCTGGGCATCCTCACTCTGATCGGCGACACCCTCAAAGGTCTGCTGCCGATGCTGTACATTGTTTCGGTTCCGGAGTTTTCCCCCGCGCAAGTGGGGACGGCGGCGCTGGCGCTTTTTCTCGGCCACTGCTTCCCCGTCTACCTGCTGTTCAAGGGGGGCAAGGGCGTGGCCACCGCCCTCGGCATCTTCATCGTTCTGTCTCCCCTGGCCGTCCTTGGCGCACTGCTGGTATTCGCCGGCGTGCTCTGGAAGTGGCGTTATATCTCTCTCGCCTCGATTTCGGCAGCCTTCGCGATCCCCTTTCTCGTCTTGCTCGCCACGCGTTCCCTGCCCACGTTCAGCGTCAGTTTAATTATTGCCGTGCTGGTGATCGTGCGTCATCACAGCAATATCGCTCGCTTGCGCAACGGCACCGAAAGCCGCTTTCGCGCCTGAGCCCTGCCCGACCAGTTCTTGACTTGTTCTCATCCTTTGCCTAAGATGGCGCATCTTTTTTCGCTCTCTTCCGGCCTTTCGGGATCTGCCGATGACCAGGCGTTTCGCCCTATCCTTTCTGCTCCTTTTGCCGCTTCTTGTCTTTGCGCTGTTTGCTGTCTCCTTCGGCCTTTTCAACTATCGTCCGATAGCGCCCGCCGCACCCGTTCTGCTGACGGTGCCAAGCGGTGCGCCGCTGCCGCGAGTGGCGCGGCAATTGGAAGATGCCGGGGTGATTGCCGATGCCGGCAAATTCCAGTTTCTGGCGCGATTGCGCGGCGATACACGCCGGGCACAGGCGGGAGAATACGAATTTACCGAGCCGGCCACCCCGTGCGCCGTTCTCGATCGACTTATCGCCGGCGACGTCCAACAGCGCCGCCTCACCATTCCCGAGGGACTGACCTTGCGGGAAATCGCCGATCGCCTGGAAACCGAAGGAATCGGCCCGGCGGCGGAAATTGTGCGGCTGGCCCAATCGGCTGATTTTCTCGCGGCGATGGCGATTGAGGCCTCTTCCCCGGAGGGGTATCTTTTTCCCGAGACCTATCAGTTCGCCACCGGCACAGGGCCGCAAAAGCTGCTGAGCGCCATGGTGCGGCAATTCCGCGATCGCATCTCCGCCGACATTGTCGGTGCGGCCAAAGAACGCGGGCTCACCCTGCATGAGCTGGTGACGCTGGCCTCGATCATTCAGAAGGAAGCCGGAAACGAGATGGAAATGCCCGTCATCTCGGCGGTTTTTCACAACCGGCTGCGCCGCGGCATCCCCTTGCAGGCCGATCCGACGGTGATTTACGGCATCGAAGATTTCGACGGCAATCTCACCCGCAAACATCTGCGCACCACCACGCCTTACAACACCTACCGGATCGCCGGGCTGCCCCCGGGTCCGATCGCCAACCCGGGGCTGGCGGCGCTGCGGGCGGCCGCCTTTCCGGACGAGGTCGACTTTCTTTATTTCGTCGCCCGCGGCGACGGAACCCACCAGTTTTCCGTCACCCTCAAGGAACACAATCAGGCCGTGCAGCGCTTTCAGCTGCGCCGGCGGTAACGCTCATGGCGCCGAAGATCCTCATCGTCGAAGACAACGATTCCTTTGCCACCGTCCTGGAGAAGCTGTTGACCCGGCGCGGGCTGACGGTGGAACGGGCCGGCGACGGCCATGATGCCTTGTGCCGGATCGCCGCTTCGCCCCCCGCCGTCCTTCTTCTCGATCTGCATCTGCCCAAACTCAACGGCGTCGAACTGCTGAAAAAGTTGCGCCAGTCGCCGCGTTCCCGGGATTTGCCGGTGATCATGATGACCGGCGTCTATCCCGGCGAGCGCTATGCCCATGCCGCCCAGGCGCTGGGCGTGCGGCATTATCTGGAGAAACCGTTTCGCACCGAGGCGCTGCTCGCCGCCCTGCGCGACCTTCTCCCGCCGGCGCCGGGAGCGCCTTCCGGGCTACCGGTCGCCCGTCACCTGTTGCAGGCATACGCCCGGCGCTTCTCCGGCTGCTGCCGTTTGCGCAACGCCGTTGGCGAATGGGAGCTGCTCCTCCTGCACGGCACCCCGGTGGCCCTGCGTCCGGGATTTATCCATCGCGATTTCGGGGACTATCTGCTGCAGCAAAAGCTGCTCACGGCCGACGAATATGCCTATTTTCAACAGGCCGGCGGTCGCGACGAACTTATCGTGCAGATGGGCTGCCTCGATCACCCCCGGTTGTTGCAAGAAAAACTCGCCTTTTTGCACCAGGAGTTGATCAGCGCCTTTGCCCAGCCGCCCATGACTCTGGAGGCGCAGCCTTTGAGCATCGCCCCGGAGTTGCAGCTGATGGCGGTCAGTCTTCCCGACATCCTTTGCAAGGGCTTGCGCCGCCATCCCGACAAGGTGGCCGACCGGCAGTTTCTCGCCGCCTTCGGCGACCACTATGTCGGCGTCAGCAGCGGGTTCTTTCGCCAAGCCAATTATCTGCACCTGGATGAAGAAGAGAAACGGCTGCTGGCGCACCTGGATGGAAAACAGACGGTTCGCGCCTGCCTGGCGGAAGATCCCGGACTGCTGGGCCTGCTGCGGACCCTGCATCTCTTATCGATGCTGCGCGTGGCCGAGGCCCCTTTCCCTCCGGAAGCCGCTGATTTTCCCCAACGCACGCTCTTTAACCGCATCGACGAGGAAGAGTCCGCCCCCTTCGCCGAAGAGGCGCTGGAGAACTTTACCGACCTGGTCGATGAAGCCGATCTCAACATGTTGCCCGAGGCCCCCGAGGCGCGGACCTCCCCTGCCCCGGCGGCGCATCTTTCCCTGGAAAAACGCATACGCGACACCCTTGCTGAACTGGAGGGGAAAAATTACTACGAGATTTTTGGCCTGACCCAGCAGAAATTTTCCTTCGACCGACTCAAGGAGCGTTATTTCGCCATGACCCGCGAGTTCGGACCCGACGTCCTGATGCAAATCGGCGGCGAAGAGGCCACCATGGTGGAGAAAATCCTCGATACGGTCACCGCCGCCTACAACACCCTCTCCGAGGTGGTGAAGAAGGAACGCTATGACGAGCTTCTCGGCTCGGAAAAAATCGGGCTTGGCCGGCAGGGAGACGACATCTTTCAGGCGCAGGTGCAGTTTCAGTCCGGCAAGGTGTTTTTGGAAATGGAAGAGTGGGACAGCGCCGAAAAGGCGCTGCAGGACGCCTGCAACATCGAACCACGAAATGGCGTTTACCTGGCGCATCTGGCCTGGTCGATCTACCGCAATCCGGCCAACGCCAACAGCCGCGCCGTCCTTGACAAGGCCCGGCAGATGCTGAACCGCTCGCTGACCATGGACCGCTCGGCCGAAGCCTTCGCCTTCAAGGGGCAGATTCTTCTTTCCGGCGGGCAGGATGGTCTGGCGGAGATCGAGTTCAACAAGGCCCTGCGCCTCAATGCCCGCCTTTCCCTAGCCCGCTCCGGCCTGCGCCAGATTCAGGAGAAGCGCGAGCAGGAAAACAAAGGCTTGTTTCGACGCATTTTCAGCTAGACGACCTCCCCCCCCCGCTTCACTTCCTCAGCTGTTCACACCACCGCCAGCGGGCGACCAGCGGCGGACCAGTTCTTCCGTCCCTTGCCCGGCGCCGGGCAGATAACGCCTTCGGAGCGGGCCGGGATGTTGATATTTTAACCATTACTTCTCCGGAGAGTTCTTGCCCCCCTTGGCCTAAGGCGTGTATAGTTGGTTGTTTTTTCGCCCAGGATCATTTCAAACCTGCGAAAAGTCATCCCACTAAATTAATCCTTATTCAAGTTCATACCAGCAGGCCATCGATGTTTTTCCGGATGCCGGCAGTCGGTCGCGCCGTCTGTAAATGGTCAACCTCGGTTCAGAAAAGGAGTGCATGTGAAACTTCCGGTCATTGTCGTCTTTCTTCTTCTGCTTCTTGCAGGAGGTGCTTTTTTCTACCTGCGGGACACCAGCGCCCCGCAAATCGCATTACGTCCGGGCGCAGGCCCGGTGTCTCCCAAGCGCCCCCTCCTTCTCGACCTTCAAGATCCCGGTTCCGGCCTGGCCAAAGTACGGGTACTGGTGCTGCAGGACGGCAAAGAACAGGAACTGCTGAGCAAAACCTACGAAAACGGCACGGTGTCCCGGGAAGAGCGTCTCTTTCTTGAACGCGCCGATTTGCAGGACGGAGCGATTGAAGTCCGGGTGAGCGCCACGGATAATTCGATCTTTCCCTTCGGCCGCGGCAATCGAGCCGAGCAAACCTTTGCCTTCAGCCATGACAGCAAGCCGCCGACCATCTCGCCGCTGAGCAAGGCCAACAACATCAACCAGGGAGGCGCCGGGCTGATCGTTTACACGGTTTCCGAAGAGCCGGCAAAATCCGGGATCGTTGTCGGCGATCTTTTCTTCCCCGGTTTTCGCCTGCAGGAGGACGCTTATGCCTGCCTTTTCCCTTTTCCCTGGGACATGAGCCCCGATCAGTTCAAGCCGCGCCTGATCGCCGTCGACCATGCGGGTAATGAGCGATTGACCGGATTCAACCATCATCTCAACGCCCGCAAGTTTCCCCGCGACCGGATCAATGTCAGCCAGGGGTTTCTCGATGCGAAAATGCCGGAGTTCGAGCATGCCTATCCGGCCGCCGGCGACCTGCTTGAGCTGTTTTTGCAGGTGAACGGCGAAATGCGGGAACAGAACGTACAAGCGCTGCTGGACATCGGCCGGCAGACCGCGTCCGAGCCTCTTTGGCAAGGGGCGTTCGTGCGCCAGCCCGGCGCGGCCCGCGGCATGTTCGCCCAGAGCCGCACCTACCTTCACCAGGGCAAGGAGATCGACCGCGCCACCCACCTCGGCATCGATATTGCCGGCCTGGCGCAGATGCCGATTGTCGCCGCCAATCGCGGCACGGTCGTCTTCGCCGATTACCACGGGATCTACGGCAACTGCGTCGTCATCGACCATGGCTTAGGGCTGCAAAGCCTCTATGCCCACCTGAGCACCATGACCGCGCAGGTCGGGGAAACGGTGGAAAAAGAGCAGGAAATCGGCCGCAGCGGAGCTACGGGAATGGCGGGCGGGGACCATCTGCATTTCGGCGTGCTGGTGCACGGAATCGAAGTCATGCCGCTGGAGTGGTGGGACGCCAAGTGGCTGCGCAATAATATCAGCGGCAAACTGGAGGCGTTGCCGACCGCCGCCAATTAGCGCCCGGTCGGCGACTCCGGTTTTTCCAGGAGGGGGGCTACCGCACCCGCACCGGCGCAAAACCGCCGCCGGGGGTGCGCAGATTGGTGACCTGCCCCTGATACAAACGGGCGGTCAGGCCGAGAACGCGGTTGCGATAGGCATACAAGCGAAAATCGGTTTTCATCGACGATCCGTCGCCCTGAAGTGTTTCGGAGGGGGGCACTTCGCGCTGCACCAGAGTGGCGGCCGGCGGCAGGGTCGCGAAGCGGGCGCGGGATATCTTGCGGCCGAGCAGCACGCCGCGACTGCCGAAACGATCCACCGGTTTAAACACCCACCGGTTTCGGTCGCGCCAGAGCGATTCCCGTTCGCAATCGGCCAGCATCCGGCTCTCCGGCACGGCCGAGGTCAGCAATCGGACCTCTTGCGGCGTCAGGCCCAGTTCCGACAGCCAGGCCGAGTCGGCCCAGCGGATGAGCCGCTGTTTATCCGCCAACAAGCCGTAGATGAACGGGTTGGGGGTCAGGCAGACCGTTCGCGCCCGATAGGCCGCCCGCAGTCCGGCCAAGGGGGCCGACTCCAGGTAAAAATCACAGTGCCGGTTGTAGACCATGTCGGCGCGCCGACCGGCGATATAAACTCCCTCATCTCCTGCCGACAGTTCGCCCGGATCGGCGATCCAGGTGTCCACTCCCCATTCCCGAAACAGCTCGGCAAAGGCCTGCATCTCCCGATAGAGAAATTGCTCCTGCGGTTTTTCATCGAGGATGACGATGGAGCGGGGCCGTGTCAATTCCCCCCGACTGAAACGCTGCATTTCCTCGGCGAAGGCCTGCAGGAATTTCCACCGCAACCGCTCCGGCAAGCACTCCCGCGCCGTAGCGGCGGCTGGATAATGGGCCAGCCATGCCAGCAATGCACCGCCGGCATTGGTGTTTACCTCGATGATCTGCGGATTCCCGTCGGCATCGAGATGAAAATCGTAGCCCATCATCACCGCATCGTGCCCGGGATCGCTCTGCGCGGCCGCCGGCAACCCTGGCAGGACCGCTTGCCGGTAGACGGCATCGTGACTGAGTCGATGCAGAAGCCGCACCACCCGCACCATGCGGAGCAGGGCGCTGCGGGGCAGGGAGGCGGGAATGGCACTAATGCTGGCACGCAAAGGCACGAGCGGACTCCTCAATATGGGGGGCGATTCGCACGGCGGCGGCATCGACTTCCGATCCCGGGAGCAACAATCCTCCGCCGAATGCGGTCTTTCTAGGAATCGACATCGATGCCGTACTTATCCATTTTATAACGCAAGGTGCCGCGGGGGGTCTTGAGCAGGCGGGCGGTTTTCGCCACGTTGCCGCCGGTAATGCCGACGGCTTGCACGATGAGTTCTTTTTCCACTTTTTCGATCATCTTTTCGAGGAAGATCCCTTCTGGCGGGATATCGAAAGAAAAAGGTCTCTCCGGCTGCGGCGCTTCGCCCCGAATTTCCCGGGGCAAATGCTCAGGCTGAATGATTTCGGCATGTTGCATGATGCAGATGCGTTCCATGACGTTGCGCAGTTCTCGCACATTGCCTGGCCAGTGATAGCGCATCAGCAGATTAAGAGCCTCGCGGGAAATCTCCCGAATATTTTTGTTGAATTCGCGATTGAAGCGCTTGAGAAACAGTTCGAGAAGGAGCGGAATGTCCTCCCTTCTTTCGTGCAGCGGCGAGATGTGGATGGGGAAAACATTCAGCCGGTAATAAAGATCTTCGCGAAACTCCTTGGCTTCAAGAGCTTCTTTGATATTGCGATTGGTGGCGGCAATGACCCGTACATCGATATCGATGTTGCGGGTGCCGCCCAGGCGACGAATCTTGCGATCTTCAAGAACCCGCAACAGTTTGACCTGAAGATTCATGTCCATTTCTCCGACTTCGTCAAGAAAAATGGTTCCGCCATTCGCTTCCTCGAACAAACCTATTTTGCGCGTTTTGGCATCGGTGAAAGAGCCGCGTTCATGACCGAGGAGTTCCGTCTCCAGCAGATTGTAGGGGAGAGAGCCGCAGTTTATTTCGATAAAGGGACGACCCTGGCGGGGTGAAAGATTATGGATGCCGCGGGCAACCAGTTCCTTGCCGGTGCCGCTCTCGCCGGTGATCAGCACCGTGGCGGTCTCGTGCTTGGCGACTTCGCGGATTTGACGATACACATCGAGCATTTGGGGACTCGAACCAACCATGTCGGCGGTGTTCAGTCCGTCTTTCTCCTCCCGCCGCAGTTGGCGCAATTCACGGCGCAAACTCTGGGTCTCCAGGGCCAAACGGACGATGAGATGGATGGCATCGGCCTTAAACGGCTTTTTGATATAGTCGTAGGCGCCCATTTTGAGCGCCTCGACAGCGCTTTCCACGGTTCCGTACCCGGTGATGATAATTACCAGCAGGTCGGGGTCGAGCTCCTTTAATTCCCGCAGGACATCCAGTCCATTGCGACCGCCGAGGTTCAGATCGAGAAGAACGAGATCGATCTCCTCTTCACCGAGCAGGCGAACCGCTTCCTCGCCGCTGTCCGTCGAAATCAACTGGTAGGCGTCCCCGGTCAGAATGCGCTCGAGGTTTTCGCGGATAAATATTTCGTCGTCGACTATGAGAATTTTTTCCATGCCGCCTCCGGGCGGTGTTCCGATTAAACCGGCAGTATAGGCTGGTAAGGGCGGATAACACAAGACAGTGTGGTGAATTTTCGCCACTTCGCGAAAGTGCAGACGGAATCCAGAGTGATCAGCAGGGGAAGTGGAGAGTGAATTTCGTGCCGCCGCCGGGACGACTTTCCACCGCGATACGGCCACCGTGCTCGGAAAGGATATTGTGGGTGATCGACAGCCCGAGTCCGGTTCCTCGCGCCTTGTTGGTATAGAAGGGCTCGAAAATCAAGGAGAGCCGTTCCGGACGGATCCCCTCGCCGGTATCGGCGAAAGCCAGGCGCACCTCGCCCGCTCCGACTTCCGCCCCGATGCTCAGTTCCCCCCCCTGCGGCATCGCTTCGAGCGCATTGGCAAGCAGATTGAGAATGGCCTGTTTCAGGCGGTCGGCATCCAGCAACAACGGTGGAAAAACTGGCGGCAGGGCCACCTTGACCTCAACACCGGCGCGCTCAGCCTGCTTTTGCACCAGCAGCAGGGAGCTGTCGAGCACCGCTCCGAGGTCGCCCGACTGCAGCGGGGTGCGCGGCAGGGCGGCGAAATCCAGCAGCCCGTTGACCAGAGATTCCAGTCTTTCGATTTCCGCCAATGCTTTTCGAATCAGCTCCTGATCGGCGGGCTTGGCCAACAACCGGTCGTGCAGATCGTCGAGCAGAAGGCTGACCCCGGTCAACGGATTGCGAACCTCGTGGGCGATTCCCGCCGACAACCGGCCGAGGGATGCCAGACGCTCCATGCGGGCCATCTGCTGGCGCAGGCTGACGCGCTCGGTGAGGTCCTCGATGGCCAATATACGCCGCTTGGTCTCACCGGCGGCAAGAGGCAGCAACGCCAGACGAAAAGTGAGGAGCTTCCCCGCCCGGTCGGCATTGACATAGCGGCTCCATTTATCCTCCGCCAACGGCGTCGGCACCTCCGCCAGCGCCTGGACGATTTCCGGCCAATCGGCAAGAATCCGTCCGAGGGGCCCTTTTTCATTGGGCAGAATGGAGAGTTGAAGAATGTTGCGGATCGGACTGTTGACCGAAGTTACCTGATCGTTTTCATCGAGAGTGAGAATGCCAGTTTCGATATTTTCGAATACCGTCTCCTTGAAATTGCGTTCCCGCAGGATTTCCCGGCGCGACCGGCGAAGCGCTTCGAAGCTGCTGAGCAACCGGCGGCGTTGATCTCCCAGTTCCCGAGCCATCCTGTTGAAGGAAATTGTCAGTTCTCCCACCTCGTCATGGGAAGTGACCGCCAGTTCCGTGCCCAGGTTGCCTCTGGCCATTTCCTTGGTGCCGTCGATCAACTGGTTTAACGGGCGGGAGATACCGTGGGCCAGACGATAAGCGGTGAAAAAAACCAGAATTCCGGTCAGGGCGATGAGCAGCCAGGAGTTGGTGGCGAAGCGGGTGAACTGGTCCTGGATGTGGCTGGAAGCTACTTGTCCGGGTCGGTGAAAATTCGCCAGTTCGGCGCCTATGGTGATGCCGCCGAAAAGGCCCAGCCTCTTGTAGGGGCCACTGTTATAGAAAATCGGGGCGAAAGCCATTATTTTTTGTGAGCCACCGATGTTGGTAACATCCAGAACGCCTGAGCGAGCGGCGATAACGGCCTGAGCCACGATGGGATAGTTGGGATGAATGAACGCGGCATGCAACAGATTGTAAGGAATGATTCCCTTTTCCACCGCTTCCGGCGACGATTTGATCGTGTAGGGAGGAACCAGCTGGCCTTGCCGGTCCAAGCCGCGGATATCCCAGTACTTGGGGTGAGTAATGATCCAACCCTCGTCGTCGAACATAAAGGCGTAACTGCCGCTGCCATAGGAGGGAAAAACGACGAAGTTTTCCTCGGTTGGGCTGATATGCTGGGTGAATTCCATCAGGTGGCGATGGTCGAGCGAGAGAACAACCACTCCCAGCAGTGCGCCGGCCGCATCGTGAACCGGTTTGGCGAAGCGGATAACCCCCTCGTACTGCCTCCCTTCCACCGCCTCATCCGGCGAAGCGGCTTCGCCCAACTGTTCGTCGCGGCGGACATGCCAGCCGGTAACATGGGAGACATAAATTTCTCCCGGGGCGAGATTTCGCGCCTCCAGGAAGTAGGTTTCGGAAAGATAGGTGGTATTGGCGGGTTGAGATACGTCGCGGAGATCGCTGCTCGCCTGTTCATCGACAACACGCAGCCGCTCCCAGCCATCGGCCCCGACATAAGCGAGTTCTCGATATAGCGGAATTTCCGACCTTTTTTCCTCAGGCTGCCGGTTGCTGCCGGTTCGAATCCAGATCGGTCGCCGATGTTGCCGGCTGAAGCGCAGGTAGTTGTCGGTTATGGGCGCAAGCAAGGAAAGGTCATGCAGGTCCCCTTCAACCGCATGTAGAAACTGGCTGACCTCGCCAGCAACCATAATAACGCGCAACTGAAGAGCTTTGGCCGCCTGCGAGTCAAGCGCAGCTGTCGCGTCTTGGCGCAACAGGGCTTCCGTGGACTGGAGACTCCGACTGGAAATAACGGCAAGCAGCACCAGGGGGAGGAGGGACAACGCCCAGAAGGCAAAAAGGACTTTTTGCTGCAGATTCCAGGAAAATCGGGGCGAAACCCGATCACTGCTTTTCAGCTGGCGGGGCCGGGCGAGCTTCAATGGGTAAGGATTTTACCTGTGCATGTCACGCAGGATTTGACGGGAGTTGATTGCCAAAGGAAGAAGGTGTTGGTGTTTGGCAAGCGCTTCCTCCTTGGTCAGGCCGTCGCTGATGATCACATCTTCAGGTGCGAAAATCGTGCGGGCGTAATGCCGGCCATCTCGGCGGTAAACAGAAATCTCATAATCCTTGCCGGAAATTCGGCAAAAATCCGTGTGAACCAACGTTCCGTTTTGCATATTGCCACCCCAAATCCGCAGCAGCGGGCAAGCCCCCTAAACATCCTGTATTTTCAACCAAGTGCAATATCCGCGCCGCCATGGACGCACGGTTGATGCCTGCAGGTTTTGCTGGGAAAGCAGCGGGGTGACTGCCGGCATGGGTCGAATAGCCGGCGAATAAAAGAGATTTCCCAAGGTCGTCTGTGCCGGGATGATCGCGGCTGGCTCGAACTACTCGGGGAGGGGCGAAGGGAAAAAGCGCTGGGACTGGCTAAATAGCGGATGCCATGCCGTCTATTTCCGCCGGGTCACCACATAAGCGGCGAGTTCGGCCAAAGCATCTTTGATCGGTCCATCCGGAAACAAAGCCAGGCGGGTGGTGGCTTTTTCTGTGAACTCACGCGCCCGGCGGCGAGTGTATCCGATGCCGTCGTAACGGCCGATGAGCGCTATAACGTAGGCCAAATCACCTTCTTCCATCTGATCTTGCTCAACAATGGTGCCGACCTTCGTCTTTTCTTCCTCGGTGCAGCCTCGCAGTGCATGGATCAGCGGCAGAGTGACCTTCCCCTCGGCAAGGTCATGCCCCTTGGCTTTGCCAAACTCGGACTCCTCCGCGACATAATCGAGGGTGTCATCCATGAACTGGAAAGCAATCCCCAGTTCCATTCCGAATTCATTAAGCGCCATTTCCTGCTGCGGGGAAATCTGCCCGAGAATTCCGCCGCTTGCGCAAGCGGCAGCTATCAACACCGCTGTTTTACTGCGAACCACCGATATATAGGATTCTTCATCGAGTTCGAGATCACAGGTATTGATTAACTGCTGCACCTCCCCCTCGGCCATGCGGGTGGTGGCATCGGAAAGCACCTTGAGGACCTTGAGATTTCCCCCTTCGACCATGAGGGAAAAGGACTTGGCGAAAAGAAAATCACCGACCAGAACCGACGCCTCGTTCCCCCAGACGGCATTGGCGGAGGCATTGCCCCGGCGCAGGATGGCGCTATCGACAACATCATCGTGCAGCAGGGTCGCCGTATGAATGAATTCAACGACGCTGGCCAAGCCTATATGCTGATTGCCCGCATACCCGGCCAAGCGGGCACAAAGAAGAACAAGCATCGGCCGCAAACGCTTGCCGCCGCTGGCGAGAACATATTCGCCGACTTTCCCGATCAGGGCGACATCGGAGGCCAGATCCTTCCTGAACTGGGCCTCGACCCTGACCAGATCTTCCTTCAACAATTCCAGAGCTTTTTCCATGGAAACTTCCGCATTTAAAAGAATAAAATTCCGCCTATCCTATAGAAACAGAGCCGTAGTTGTCAAAGACTTTCTCTTCTACAGAACGCTTGCAGCCGTAACCCGAACAAAAGAAAACGGGCGCCCCATCGGAGCGCCCGTCATGTGTGTTATGCCGGAGGCGATCAGACGCCGCCGGCCGCAGCGTTTTCTTCGCCGCCGGGAATGGCCTTCAACAACTCACGATTCATCCGGGCAATGAAGGTAACCTTGATTCCCTTGGGACAGGCGGCCTCGCACTCGTAATGATTGGTGCAATTGCCGAAGCCTTCGTTGTCCATCTGTGCGACCATGGCACGCACCCGACGCGCCGCCTCGACTTCGCCCTGGGGCAGGACGCCCAGGTGGGACACCTTGGCCGAAACGAACAACATGGCGGAAGCGTTGGGACAGGCCGCAATACAGGCGCCACAGCCGATACAGGCGGCGGCATCCATTGACAGGTCGGCGGCGGGCTTGCCGATGGGGATGGCATTGCCGTCGGGAACGCCGCCGGTATGCGCGGATGTATAGCCGTAGGACTGAATGATACGCTCCATGGCGCTACGATCGACCATCAGGTCCTTGAGCAGGGGGAATGCCTTGGCCCGCCAGGGCTCGATATAGATGGTGTCGCCATCCTTGAAGCGGCGCATGTGCAGCTGGCAAACAGTGATTTCCTCTTCGGGACCGTGGGCGACGCCGTTGATCATCTGCGAGCACATGCCGCAAATGCCTTCCCGGCAGTCATGGTCGAAGACGATCGGCTCGATGCCGCTTTTGATCAGGTCTTCGTTGACCACGTCCAGCATTTCAAGGAAAGACATGTCAGGGCTGACCTGCTTCGCCTCGTACCGCTCCAGCTTCCCTTTGTCTTTCTGGGATTTCTGTCGCCAAACGTAAAGTGTCAGATCCATTATTTATAACTCCTCACGGCAAGATGGACATTTTCGAACTTGAGGGGTTCCTTGTGCAACTCAGGTTCTTTGTCCAGTCCCTTGAATTCCCAGGCGGCAGCGTAACAGAAGTCCTGGTCGTCGCGCATCGCCTCGCCATCCTCGGTCTGATACTCGACCCGGAAGTGGCCGCCGCAGGATTCTTTGCGGTGCAGCGCATCCTTGGCGAGAAGTTCGGCGAATTCAAGGAAATCGGCAACCCGCCAGGCGTTTTCAAGCTGCTGATTGACTTCACCACCGGAGCCGGTGACCTTGAGATTCTGCCAGAACTCGTCGCGCAAGGCAGGGATCTCTTTGAGGGCTTTTTTCAGGCTGGCATCGCTGCGGGCCATGCCGACGTTCTCCCACATGATCTTGCCCAGCTCGCGATGGAATTCGGCCACCGTCTTTTTGCCGTTGATGGACAGAAGTTTTTTCAGCTCGCCCTCGACATTGTCCCGCGACTGCTTGAACTCGGGATTATCCAGGGAGACCTTGCCTGGCGTGATCCTCGCCAGGTAGTCGGCAATGGTGTAGGGGATGACGAAGTAACCGTCCGCCAGCCCCTGCATCAGTGCCGAGGCGCCGAGGCGGTTGGCCCCATGCACGGAGAAGTTGCCTTCGCCAAGCACGAAAAGACCGGGGACATTGCTCATGCAGTTGTAATCGACCCACATTCCGCCCATGGCATAGTGCGGGGCCGGATAGATGCGCATCGGCACTTTGTAGGCGTTCTCGGCGGTAATTTTTTCGTACATCTGGAAGAGGTTGCCGTAACGCTCGCGAATCTTGTCTTCGCCGAGACGCTTGATGGAGTCGGCGAAATCGAGATAAACGCCGCGACCGCCGGGACCGACGCCGCGCTCGTCGTCGCACTGCTCCTTGGCGGCGCGGGAGGCGATGTCACGGGGGGCCAGGTTGCCGAAAGACGGGTATTTACGCTCGAGATAGTAATCCCGGCTGTCTTCTTCGACCTGCCCGGGGGTTTTGCCGAGATCCGCTTTTTTCTTCGGCACCCAGCAACGACCGTCGTTGCGCAGCGATTCGGACATCAGGGTCAGTTTCGACTGGTGATCGCCCGACTGCGGAATGCAGGTCGGGTGAATCTGCGTATAGCAGGGATTGGCGAAGTAGGCGCCCTTCTTGTGTGCGCGCCAGTTGGCGGTCACGCTGCATCCCATGGCGTTGGTCGAAAGATAGAAAACGTTGACATAGCCACCGGTGGCCAGCACGACGGCGTCGCCCCAGAAAGACTCGATTTCGCCGGTAACCAGATTGCGGCAGGTGATGCCTTTGGCTTCGCCGTCGACGACAACCAGGTCGAGCATTTCACGGCGGGTGTGCAGTTTCACCGAACCTGCCTTCACCTGGCGCGAAAGGGCCTGATAGGCGCCAAGAAGAAGCTGCTGCCCCGTCTGCCCGCGGGCGTAGAAAGTACGGGAGACCTGCGCGCCGCCGAAGGAGCGGTTATCGAGATAACCGGCGTAATCGCGGGCGAAGGGAACGCCCTGGGCAACGCATTGGTCGATGATATTGTTGCTTACCTGGGCCAGACGCCAGACATCCGCCTCACGGGCGCGGAAATCGCCCCCCTTGACCGTGTCATAGAAAAGGCGATAGATGCTGTCCCCGTCGTTGGGGTACGCTTTGGCGGCGTTGATGCCCCCCTGAGCGGCGATGGAGTGGGCGCGCCGGGCGCTGTCCTGATAGCAGAAGGCTTCGACATTGTAGCCGAGCTCGCCCAGAGTAGCCGCCGCCGCCCCACCGGCAAGCCCGGTGCCGACAACAAGGATTCTGTATTTGCGCTTATTGGCGGGATTGACCAGCTTCATGTCGAAACGATGCCGGTCCCACGAAGTTTGAATAGGTCCTGTCGGACATTTGCCGTCGAGTATCACTGTCGTCTCTCCCTGCTTAAAGTTTGATCATGCCAAAGAAGATGGTGATCGGAACCAGCGCGAAGCCCAGCATGAGAACAAACGCGAGGCCGCGACCCACTTTCTCGAAGAGGGGCAAGGTCCGGTCGTTGTTGGCCCCCAAGGACTGAACGAAGCTCTGGATGCCATGGGCCAGATGCAGCAGCAGAATGACCATGGCTGCCAGATAAACGAGGGCGATCAGAAAAGTCTGAAAGCTGAGGACGACCATCTTGAAGACGTCGGGGCGCTGCAGGGGGTCGAAATTGGCGCCGACGCCGGCGGCCAAATCGGGACTGATGGCGACATGCGTCGTAAAGTGCAGCAGATGATAGACGATGAAAACGCCGAGCAGCATCCCGGTCCAGACCATCGTCCGGGCGGAGAAAGAGGTGCGCTCGTTCTTCTTCATGGCGTATTCCACCGGCCGCGCCGATTTGTTCTCCAGATAGAGGTTAACCCCTATCCAGATGTGCACCAGAAAAACCAGCGCCATCACCGCCCGAAACAGCCACAGGAGCGGCGGAACCGCCCGCAAGTGAACCGCGTAGGCATTAATGCCCTCAGCTCCGGCAAAAATCGTGAAGTTGCCGAACATGTGGGCAATGACGAAGAGCACCATGAACAGACCGGTCACCGCCATGATGTACTTCTTACCGAGAGAAGACTTGTACCATTGCATAGCCATCATCCCTTCTAAGAGTAATTTAACCGGGCCTGAGGATAGCAGGAGAAGCCCACTTTTTCAACCCTTTTTTTGTATACAGCATACAATTACCGAGTCCCCGAAACAGATGTGAAGGATAACATTAATTCAGCTTTTCAATTCAATCGTCACGGCAGGACGCATAAGGAAAATCCTCCGCAGGAGAGCCGATCAGGGCTGCGGGCGGCGGGGAACAAAGTGCTCCCCCCCCTCTTGCCAGCCATAACCACCGGCATCCCAGATGGCTTCGAGCATTTCCCAATCGAGGTGAACACCCTGCATTTCCTCGAAAGCATCGGAAGCCAGCAGCATTTCGCCATCGTCGATACGGTCGTCGGCGTTCAAGTCGGCCCACAGATGTGGCGACACGCGAACCACTTCGTCACCGCCAACCACGGAAGCCGGCAGGGAACCATTGGGACTGGCGACGATATCGCCCCGGAAACGCCCCTCTTCTCCCGGCAGCGCCTGCGGATCGAGGCGCAGCAAATACGCAACCAGCTGTCGGGGGCCGCCCCCTTTGATGATCCAGCGGGCCGTCCCTTCTTCATTGTCGAGGCTGGAAGCTGGCGGGTTTGCTTCGATGAGCTTCCAACCGGGCGGGAAATGTTCGCGCAGGATGCACCCCTTTGTCGTCTCGGCCTCCAGCCAGACCCGAACCGGCAACACCGTTCCCGGCGCCGCATGCGGCGGGAGGCGGCGCTCGGCAAGCGGTGCAAGGGGCGCCTTGGGCGCCTTGGGCGCCGATTTAAAATGGAAGTGGCCGGCGACGGCAATGATGGGCAAGAGCAGGCAAAACGCGAAGAGCAGTCGGCGAGGCCATCGACGCACCGCACTCACCTCGCAAGTTTCCGGGTCGGGCTGCTGAACGATAGCCGCAAGAGACACCTCGAGCGCTTCCGTCAGGCGAAGAGCGTTCTCCCGCTTAATGGTCGGATAGCGGTTGTTCTCCCACCGGGACACGGTATCGGTGGTGACGCCGACAACCTTGGCAATGTACAGCTGGGTCAGTTTTTTTTCCTCGCGGATACGGCGGACAGCCGCCCCGTCGAGACAAACGGTTGCTTGATATTCCGAGTTCATGCGCCCTCCGACGGGCCGAAGTCTAGCAGACCGTCAGTCGCCAAGTAAACTTTAAAAAGCCATGATCCCACCCCGGCGCCGTCCCGGATTGTCCTTCGGGGATCAGCCGCGGACGCTGGATTGCCAGCCGGATCGCCGAAACCGCTTTTTTCTTTTTCCAACCACTTGAGGCCTACCGCATATCGATTGCAATTCCCTGAATTTGAAAGGGAATTTACCCGATTCTTTTTGCCCGTTGACAAGGCTTTCAAAGGAGCGTATACGAGCATTTGTGGTCGAGTTTCGATCCGGGCGTGCGCAAGATGAGTAGCATAAAAAGCGACCCCTTTTTATAGCCGCCAGCCTCCCGGCTACCCGGATCTTCAGAACATGACCACCCCCACACGGGGAGTCTCAACCGGCAGGCTGACAAAAGGGGTTAATTATGCACGTTTCACTCGCCTTCAATCTGCGGCGCGAAGTTGTGTCCGACCGGGATCAACCGCCCGCCGAACCTCCCGCGGAACCTCCTCCCGCAACCGTCGACGATATCTATGCTGAATGGGACGATATCCATACCATTCGGGCGGTCGAATCCGCATTGTCCAGCCGGCACCGGGTCACCTTAATCGAGGCCGACCTGAACGCATTTGCCGCATTTCAGCACGCGCGGCCCGACCTGGTGTTCAACATGGCCGAGGGGCTGCTGGGCAACAGCCGCGAAGCACAGATTCCCGCCATGCTCGATATGCTCGGGATTGCCTACACCGGCAGCGATCCGGTGACCCTGGGCATTTGTCTGGACAAACGCCGCACCAAAGAAATCCTCGCCTATCACGGCATCCCCACTCCACGTTTCACCTCGGTTGCGGCCCTGACGGAAATCCCGAGCCGCCTGCGTTATCCGCTGATGGTCAAGCCGATACTCGAAGGCTCCAGCAAGGGGGTTACCGACAACGCCCTGGTCCGCGACCGGCGCGCCCTGGTCCGTCAGCTCGAATGGGTGCTCGACACCTATCGGCAACCCGCCCTGATCGAAGAGTTCCTTCCCGGGCGGGAATTCACCGTCGCCCTGCTGGGGAACGGGGTCGGTCTGCAGGTGCTGCCCATCGTCGAGATCAATCTGGACACTCTGCCGGCGGGGGTCAATCCCATCTATTCGTACGAAGCCAAGTGGATCTGGGACACCGAGGAGAACCCGCTGTCGATCTTCGCCTGCCCGGCGCCTTTGGAGCCGCTGCTGCTGCGACAAATAGAGGAGTTGTGCAAGCGCACCTTCCGGGTTCTCGGCTGCCGCGACTGGTGCCGCATCGACGTGCGCCTCGATGCCGTCGGGCGGCCGCATGTGATCGAGCTCAACCCCCTCCCCGGCATTCTGCCGCGGCCGGAACAAAACAGCTGCTTCCCCAAAGCGGCGCGGGCGGCCGGGTTATCCTATGAGGAGCTGATCCTCGGTGTGGTCGATGCCGCCGCCCAACGTCTGAATCTGCACCAGGGGGATCTGGATGAACGTCGCCGTATGTTTTAACCGGGTTCCGCCCAAGCTGTTCAAGGGGGAAGCGAGTGACCGCATTTCGGAGGAAGGGGCGGAAAGCGAGGCGCGCGGCGTGGGCCAAGCTCTCAAGGAGCTTGGTCACCAGGCCGTGCTGGTCCCTCTCGGCGCCGATATCGAAGAGTTTGTTGCGGATCTGCGTCAAGTCAGGCCGGCAATCGTTTTCAATCTCTGCGAAGGCTTTTGGGGGGACAGCCGTAAAGAAATGCATGTGGCCGCCCTGCTCGACCTGCTCGGTTATTCCTATACGGGCGCGCCGCCCCTCGCCCTTGGTCTCACCCAGGACAAGGTGCGCACCAAGGACATTCTGGTGCTCCACCATCTGCCGACCCCCAATTACATCCTGGTGAAGATGGGTGAGCAATATCCGAAGACTCGCGATCTTACCTATCCGCTGTTTATAAAGCCGAGATTTGAGGATGCCTCCCTGGGGATCAGCACCGAAAGCATCGTCGAAACCGAACGGGATTTGAAACGGCGCATCCAGTACATCCACGCCACCTATCGCCAGGGAGCGCTGGTGGAGGAGTACATCGAAGGGCGCGAGATCAACGCCGCCATCATCGGCAATGCCCCTTTCGAGGCTCTCCCCTTGGCCGAAATCCGTTTTCATGCGGATTTGGGCCGCCGCATCGTTAGCTATGACGGAAAATGGCGGGAAGATTCGTCGGAATTCGTCAAAACCGAGCCGGTCTGCCCGGCGCCGCTGAAAGCAAAGGAGGAATTCCTTCTGCGCGATGTCGCTCTGCGCGCCTACAAGATTCTCGAGTGTCGCGATTACGCCCGGGTCGATATCCGCCTGCGCAACGGCGTCCCGTACATCCTGGAAATCAACGCCAACCCGGACATTTCCGCCGACGCCGGCCTGGCCCGGGCGGCCCGGGTCGGCGGCATTGCCTACCCTAAATTCATCGAACGCATTCTGAACATGGCCCTGAAACGCAAGGAACTTTTACATGCGAAAGCTTGAAGCCGCCGATCTTTCCGCCCTGGAACGTATTCTGCGCGCCACCGGCGCCTTCACCGAAGACGAGGTGGCCTGCGCTCTTGAATTGCTGGAAACGGTCCTCAACGACCCCCGGCAGCGGGATTACCTGGTTGGCGTCGCCGAGGACGACGGCCGGGTGGCCGGCTATATCCTCTACGGACCGGTGCCCCTCACCGAGGGGAATTACGATATCTACTGGATCGCCACCGACCCCGAGGTGCAGGGGAAAGGGTTCGGCCAGCAGCTGATGGCCGAGGCCGAGGCCGACGCCCGCAGCCGCGGCGGACGCATGATCTGCCTGGAAACGTCTTCGCAGGGAAGTTACGCCCGCACCCGCCGATTTTATGACAGCGCCGGCTATGTGGAAGAATCCCGCATCCGCGATTTTTACCGTCCCGGTGATGATCGCATCACCTACGTCAAACGCTTCGCTTGAGAAGGAGTGCCCAAGAGGATGGAAGCCTGGCAAAAGATTCTGCAAGGTAGCATTACCCGTCCCGGCGACCTGACACGTCGTTTCGGGGTCGATCCTCGCCCGCTGGAAGAAGTCGCCGCGCGCTATCCGATGCGCGTCAACCCCTATTATCTCGGTCTGATTCGGTCGGTGGACGATCCGATCTGGCGGCAGGCGGTCCCCTCCTCCGAAGAGGTGCGGGACAGCGTCTGCCCCGCCGATCCGCTGGAAGAGGAGAACCAGAGCCCGGTGCCGAACATCGTGCACCGCTATCCCGATCGGGTTCTTTTTCTGATCAACTCCGAGTGCGCCATGTATTGTCGATTCTGCACCCGCAAACGCAAAGTCGGCGGGGAAAACATGGTGATCAACAAACAAACCATCGCGCAGGGACTCGATTATATTCGCAGCCGTCCGGAGATCCGCGATGTCATTCTTTCCGGCGGCGACCCGCTGCTGTTGACCGACGAGCGACTGGGCTGGATTCTCGGGGAGCTGCGAAAAATACCGACGGTGGAAATCATCCGCATCGGCACCCGGGCGCCGGTGGTATTGCCGCAGCGCATCACCCCTGCCCTGGTGCGCGTGCTGCGGCGTTATCATCCCCTTTTTCTCAACACCCACTTCAATCATCCGGACGAGATCACCGACACTGCGGCCCGGGCCTGCGCCCGCCTGGCCGATGCCGGCATCCCTTTGGGCAATCAGACGGTCCTGCTGCGGGGTGTCAACGACGACCCGCAGGTCATGAAACGGCTGATGCAGAAGCTGCTGACGATCCGGGTGAAGCCGTATTACATTTACCAAGCCGACATGGTGCAGGGCACCGATCATTTTCGCACTACGGTCGAAGAGGGGATCGAGATCGTCCGCGCCCTGCGCGGGCATACCTCGGGGATGGGTGTTCCCGCCTATGTCATCGACGCACCCGGCGGCGGCGGCAAAATCCCCTTGCTCCCCGACTATCTGCAATCCGTCGGCGTCGATGTTGTGGTGAAGAATTACCTTGGCGAGACCTATACTTACCGCAATGCCAAGGAAAAAGTCGAGGAAGAGAACCGTAGCGTGGTCAATGATCGGCGCTGATGACCGTGACTATCCATGTAACGATTTTTCCCTTGCATTTCTTTCCGACCTCCGCTAATATCTGATTCGTTCATCGGCCGCAAGGCCTTGATGGACAGGACCCCGCGCACACCCCCCTCCGTGCACGGGGTCCTCTTTTTTTCTCCGAAGATCAATGTAAGAAAATGGCTCCGCGACTATACCAGCGCGGAGCCATTTTCGTTTCTCGCCACCCACCCCCGACTTCCTGGAGCAAAATCCCACCTTTTGCCAGCGACGGCAGGCGATTGGGCCTTCTATTAACAATTGGATATGGTTCTGGCAGGGGAGAGGGGCCAGCGCACCAAGCTTACACAGTTGCGCCCCTTTTTCTTGGAAAGGTAAAGCGCCTCATCCGCCTGGGCGGTAAGCCACTCCGCCGTTTGGTCATTAAAGTCTTCGACCGTGATGATTCCGATACTGAGCGTCACCAACTCGGATCCGACATTCGGCACCTGTTCGATTTTCTCGGCAAGCATGGCGGAACGCAGATCTTCCCCCAGTTCAAAGGCCTCCTCGGCGGCCGTGTCGGCCAGAATGACGGCAAACTCATCCCCCCCGTAACGGGCCGCGAGGTCGCCGGCCCGGCGAAAAAGGCGCTGCATCAAAAAACCGATTCTGCGCAGACAATCATCGCCGGCCAAATGCCCGAAGTGGTCGTTGTACGCTTTAAAATAATCGATATCGCATAACAGCAGAGAAAGCGACGCATTGCTGCGGGCGGCACGCCGCAGTTCCAGATCCAGGGTATCGTTGAAATTGCGCCGGTTGGCAACGCCGGTCAGATCGTCCCGGCGGGACAGAATCTCCAACTGTCGATTCTTCACCGCAAGCTCCGCCATGAGATTTTCGAGCAGGCTCCGCTGCCGCCGTATTTCCAGGTGGTTTTTGACTTTCAGCTTCAACACCGGCAACCGAACCGGTTTGGTCAAATAATCGATTGCGCCAAGTTCAATACCTTTCGCCTCCTCTAAAACTTCGCTGCGCGAGGTGACAAAAATCACCGGAATATCTTTTGTTTTGGCTGCCGCCTTGAGCCGCGCACAGACTTCGTAGCCGTCAATGCCCGGCATCATGATATCCAGCAGGATCAGATCCGGCTCCTCCGCCTGAGCTATCTCAAGCCCCATCTCCACTGAATTTGCCGTGAGAACACGATATTCGGCCTCCAGGGCCTTCCCCTGAATCCTGAGATTAATCGCTTCATCGTCAATGATCAGAATCGATTGTCTGATTTCGCGATCCATTTCTAGCGCCCCCCCTCATTGACTGGTTAAACGTAAAAGCATCTGCTGCAGATCCTGATACTGGATCGGCTTGGCCAGATAATCGTCCATGCCGGCGTCGAGGCATTTCGCCCGATCCTCCGGCAGGGCATTGGCGGTTAAGGCGATAATCAGCGAATGCTTGCCACTCTTCTCCTCCAACCGCCGGATCTCCGCCGTCGTTTGATAGCCGTCCAAACCCGGCATGAAACAGTCCATAAGAATGGCATCGAAAAAGTGGCGACCGTAGAGAACCAGGGCCTCCCGGCCGCTCTCGGCGGACATGGTGAGGCACCCCATGCGGCTGAGAATTTTTTCCGCCACCTTGCGGTTGATCATGTCGTCGTCGACCACCAGGACGCGCAGGGGATTTTTCCTGTCGGCTGCCGGGACAGCCGCGGAACCCTTTGCGCCCGCCTCGTCAAGCTGCTTCTGGGAAAATTTCAGCGGCAAGGTCAACCAGAAAACAGAGCCCTTACCTTCGGCGCTTTCCACTCCACAGTGCCCGCCCATCAATTCCGCCAACCGCTGGCAAATGGCAAGCCCGAGTCCGGTGCCGTGTCGGAGCCGGGAGGAGGGCCCGGACAGCCGCGAAAATTTCTGGAAAAGCAAATGCACCTGATTGGTCGGGATCCCGACACCGGTGTCCGTAACGCTGATCTTCATCTCCGCAGCCGCATCGCCTTGCGAAAGACAGGCGATATCGAGCCGGATCTCCCCCTTTTCGGTGTTTTTAAGAGCATTGCTGACCAGATTTATCACCACTTGGCGAATCCGGCCGATATCGGCATGAAAGCAGTGGGGGAGCTCATCGGGATAATCCAGGCGCAGTTCCAGACGCTTCTCGGCGGCTTGGGCTGTAAACAGTTTGACAATATCGGCCATTGACTTTTTCAGAGAAAAATCCACTGGCTGGATTGACATATGGCCCGCTTCAATTTCGGAAAAATCAAGGATATCGTTGATAATGTTCAGCAGGAGAATGGAGGAATCATTGATGGTTCTGACGCAATCGAGCTGAGCAGGGGGCAGCTCGCTTTCGAGCAGGATGCTGGCCATTCCCAACACGCCATTCATGGGAGTGCGGATTTCGTGACTCATAGAGGCAAGAAAGTCGCTCTTCGCCTGGTTCGCCGCGTCGGCGGCCCGCTTGGCCTGGCGCAGTTCCTCCTCCCCCCGGATCCGCTCGGTGATGTCGAAACAAAAGCCGATATAACCGGAAAAACTCCCATCCAGGTTGTTTAAAGGGCGACCGATGTCGACAATCCAGCGGTACTCCCCATCGTGCCGCCGCAGGCGATACTCCATTTCAAAGGGCTCGCGTTCTTTGAACGCCGCCTGCCAGATTTCGACGCATTTTTCCAGATTCTCCGGGTGGACCCCCTGCACCCAGCCGTCGCCGTACTCCTCTTCCAATGTGCGGCCGGTGAAAGCGAGCCAGGTGCTGTTGAACCAGTCGCATTTGGCCTCGGTATTCGCCCGCCAGATCAGCGCCGGCGCACTACCCAGCACTTTGAGATAAAAATCGCGCGCCTCGGCCACCAGGCGCTCCGCCTGCTTGCGTTCCTGGATTTCCTGGGTCAGCTCGCGGGTGCGCTCGGCGACCTTCTGCTCCAGCTCTTCGTTCAGGCGCAATACTTTGAGCTCGGCCGCTTTGATTCGGGTGATGTCGGTAAAGGTAACGACCACCCCCTCGACCTGGCCGGTCTCGGTGCGAAACGGCATGATCTTGTTCAGGTGCCACCGATTGTCCCGGGTTTGTTCCTCCTTTTCGATGGGTTCCCCACTATCCAGCACCCGGTGGATATCGGCCAGCATTTCTTCCTGTTGTGAAATGTGATAGGCGATATGGTCGATGGGGCGGCCGAGATCCTGCGGCATTAATTTGAAAAAGGCGGCAATGGCCGGATTGAATTTGCGAATGCGCAATTGGCGGTCGAGAAAGACCGTGCCGATGTCCGTGCTCGTCAGCAGGTTGTCGTGATCGGAATTGAGCTGCTTCAGCTCGAGATTCTTGCGCTCGAACTCCGAATTGACCGAATAGAGCTCCTCGTTGACCGAATGCAGCTCTTCATTGGTGCTTTGCAGCTCTTCATTGGAGGCGAGCAGTTCCTCATTGGTCGCCTGCAGCTCTTCATTGCTGGTCTGTAATTCCTCGACGGTGGTCTGCAGATTCTCGCGGGTCGATTGCAGCTCCATTTCAAGATCGGCGATATGCTGGCCGAAGTGACCTTCCCTATCGAATTGAATACCGTTGATCTCGGTCGGTTCCGTCGGCATAGTCTTCTCAACCGGCCGAACCCGTTCGAAATAGACGTGGTAATGGGTGGTGCTGTTTCTGCTGTCGGGCAGCGGCGCCACCGTCAAATCGATCAGCAGCTCCCTCTCGCCTTGACGGAGGCGCACATTGCGCGTTATGACATCCTGCCGGGTCGAATCGGCCCGCTGCAGGGCGGTGCTCAGGGCAACGTGCAGGTTGTCCGCCGTCATTTTCAGCAGATTTGTATCCGCCCGTCCTTCCGGCATCCTGAGGTATTCCGAAACATTGCCAAAATAGTGCAGGATATGCCGTTTTTCATCGATCAGCACACCGGGCGGCACATGTCGGCGCAGCAAGGTGTCGTAATCGGCAAGAATTTGCCGGTCGAGACTGACCATGCGGTTTTGCCCCGACTGAAAGGCGGCTACCGGGATATTCACCTGCCCCCCTTCGAAATGGTCTAAATCGAGATTGAGGGCCAGTTTCAAATCGCGGATCTTGCGGAAGAGTTTGTGCTGGTTGGCGAATGCATCGAACTCACCGGAAAAAGCGCCCAACCCCTCGCTGCCGCCGAGAAACAGAATGCCGCCCTTTTTCAGGGCAAAGTGAAAGAGTGAGATGACTTTTTCCTGCACATCGGTCTGAAAATAGATGAGCATATTGCGACAACAGACGAGATCGAGGCGGGTAAAAGGCGGATCGCTGAGCAGATTATGCGGAGCAAAGACAACCAGCTTGCGCAATTCGGAAGCAACCCGAAAGAGATCCTCCCCCTCTTTCTTAAAAAATCGTTTCATCCGCTCCGGGCTGACATTGGCCAGACGCGCCCGATCGTAAACCCCCTGGGAGGCCACATCCAGGGAAGCCTGGTGCACATCGGTGGCAAAAACGGTTATTTTGCCGGAAAAATCCAACTCCGACGCCTTTTCGGCAAGAAGGATCGCCAGCGAATAGGCTTCCTCGCCAGTAGCGCATCCGGCCGACCAAATCCGCAAATCCCCGCCCGGTTCGACTTGATTGAAGAGGTGGGGAATCACCTCTTTTTCGACAAACTGAAAAGTTTTTTTGTCGCGAAAGAATTCGGTGACGCCGATGAGGAGGTCCTTGTACAAGAGTTCGAGTTCGCCATGATCGCCGGAGAGGATGGCGGCATAATCGGCGACATCGGGAATCTGCCGGAACTCCATGCGTCGGCGAATGCGCCGGCCGACGGTGGATGCCTTGTATTTGGAAAAATCAAGGTGGTAGCTGCGACGCAGCAGAGCGAAGATTTCCGCATATTCACCCTCCTGCTCGAAAACCTCCAACTCGTGCTGCATCCTGCTGCGCACCGTCAGTGGACTGATGGCGTATTCCTTCAAAATGCGCGGGATGCGCTCCGGCGCCAAAATGAATTTGCAGACCCCGGTGGCGATGGCATTTCGCGGCATGCCGTCAAATTGAGCCGATTCGGGGGATTGGACAATCACCAGTCCATCGTTTTTGTCGATAGCCGAAAGGCCGCGGGAGCCGTCGGAGCCGGTTCCGGACAAAACGATGCCGATCGCCCGATCGCCGGCATCCTCGGCCAGCGAGTTGAAAAAAACATCGATGGGCAGTTCGACATGAGGGCTGACAGGCTTTTCCGTCAGATAAAGCCGGTCATCTTTGACCGTCATGTGCGTTTTCGGCGGGATCAGATAAATGCTGTTGGCGCTCAGGGCGATGCCGTTGGTTACCCGATGAATGGCCATTTTGGTATGGCGCGACAGCAGGTCGTCCATCAGGCTCTTGAAGTCCGGCGAAAGATGTTGAATGACGACGAAGGCCATGCCGGAATCCAAGGGCATGTGGGCAAAAAGCTGCTCCAGGGCGGCCAATCCGCCGGCAGAGGCACCGATGCCGACGATGTACGAGGGCTTTATCGTCGATTCGGCTTGCTGCGATGATTGTGCTGTTTGTGGCATGGTTCTATTCCCTTCGGATTCGTAACGGCTTGCCATAACCGACGGCGTCCGCGGATTTGTCGCCCTGATCCGGCGGCATTGCCTGCGCCAGGTTGTGCAGCAGTCTTTCGAGTATTTTGCCAAAGCGGGCCAGAAGATTTTGCATTTCCTCCGGGGTTGCATCGCGCCGCAGGGCGCTCTCCAGAAACTGGGCCGAATCCTGGAGTTCCTGTGCGCCGACCGAACCGGCATTCCCCTTTACCGTATGCAGCAAACGCTCCGCAGTCGCCCGATCGCCGGCGTCGAGCGCTTTGCCTATCGCATCCGCCGAATCGGAATGGGTGTCGATAAACGCCTGCAACACCCAGAGGTACAGATCCATATCGCCGTCCATGCGACACAGAGCGCCCTGGGTATCGATGCCGGAGATTTGCAGCAGGTCGAGAGGGTCGACAACCGGCTCTGCCGTTACGGTAGCCGGGGGCAATACGGTCGAGCGTCCTACATAGCGGGCGATCGTTTGCAACAGATTTTGCGCGGCGATGGGCTTGCCGATGCAGTTGTCCATCCCCGCTTCCAGTATCCGCTTCTGTTGTTCCGCCAGTACGTGCGCCGTCATGGCGATGATGGGCAGCGCCGCACAGCGCCCGTCCGCCCGAATTCGCCGGGTGGCTTCGTAGCCGTCCATTACCGGCATCTGGATATCCATCAGCACCAGATCGAAGGATGCGCGCCGGCCAACAAGAAGTTCCACGGCTTCGCCGCCGTGATTGGCGACGGTGATCGTCGCGCCGGTTTCCTTAAGCAGTTCGATAGCGAGTTGCTGGTTGATTTCGTTGTCCTCGACCAGAAGGATGCGCGTCCCGGCCAGATCGGGCGTTTCTCCGCACAGCGCTTGCGGGCCGGCGTCCACACCCGCGTCGGCAGTGGCTTCATCGGCCAGCCCGAATTCGGCGGTAAAATGGAAGATGCTCCCCGGCCCCGGTGCATTTTCACACCAGATGGTCCCGCCCATCATTTCCACCAGTTGCCGGCATATCGCCAATCCCAGGCCGGTTCCGCCGAATTTGCGGCTGATCGAGCCGTCGGCTTGGGTGAAGGGCTTAAACAGGTTTTTTATCTGTTCGGACGCCAGGCCGATACCGGTATCGCGGACGGAAAATTCGATCTGCACCGATGCTCCGCCGTGGCGCAGCAAGCGGGCGGAAAATTCGATTTCGCCGGCACTGGTGAACTTCACCGCATTGCTCAGCAGATTGGCCATGATCTGTCCCAGGCGATGGGGATCGCCCATGAGGCGAAGGGGAACATCCGGCGCGACGCAATGGAGCAGTCGCAGCCCTTTCTCGTCCGCTTTCTGCTGCACGACCGCAATCGCGTTCGAAACCACCGGACCGAGATCGAAGGCGATTTTCTCCATCCCCAGCTTTCCCGCCTCGACTTTGGAAAAATCAAGAATATCGTTGATGATATTCAGGAGGGAATCGCCGGCATTGCCGATTTTTTCCAGATAATTGCGCTGCGGACCGGGGAGATCACCTTTCAGCGCGAGAGCGGAAAAGCCAATGATGGCATTCAGGGGGGTCCGAATCTCGTGACTCATATTGGCGAGAAATTCGCTCTTGAAGCGGCTGGCGGCGTCGGCCGCCTCCTTGGCTTTCTGCAACTCCTCGGCAATCCGTTTCGCCTCAGTGATGTCCTCCTTGACCGCGACAAAATGGGTAATTTCACCTCTTTCGTCGCGAATGGGAGAAATGGAGGCCTGCTCCCAGTGAATTTCGCCGGTTTTTTTCCGGTTGCAGAATACTCCACGCCATTCGTTGCCGCTGCAGATCGTCGTCCACAGGTCGCGATAAAATTCGGCCGGCAGCTCCCCCGCCTTTAAAATCCGCGGGCTTTGACCGATCGCCTCCTCGGGCAGAAAACCGCTGGTTTCGGTGAATTTCGGATTGACATATTCGATGATCCCGCGGCGGTCGGTAATGACAACGGTTGCCGGGCTGTTCTCCACCGCCCGGGACAGCTTGAGCAGTTTCTCCTCGGCGCGAACCCGCTCGGTGATCTCATGCACGACGGCGATATGGGTTTTGGCCGCTTCCCCGGGCAACCACATGGGCGAAACGGTCAGGGCCGCCCAGATGACCTTGCCCTCTTTGTGCAGGCACCGTTTTTCCAGGGAATATTCCCGTATCTCGCCCGATATGAACGCTTCCATGTGCAACTGAAACGATGGCAGATCATCCGGATGGAGAAGGTCTTCGAAGGTAAAGGCCCGCATCTCCTGCGGCGTATAGCCGAAGATGCCGGCATGGCGCTGGTTGACCTTGAGAAAACGGCCGCTGTGACTGTCTACCTGGGCAACTCCCACCGCCGCCTGGTCGAAAAGCGCCCGCAGTTGGACTTCGCTCCGGTGCAGGGTGGCCAGAGCGTTTTCCGCTTCCCGGCGCCTTTCTTCCAGCTCATGGTTTATGGCGTCCAACTCCGCGTTGGCGATCTCCAGGGACAGGGTTCGCTCGGCAATCTTCTCCTCCAGCTCCTCGTTGTGTCGCCGGATGGTTCGTTCCGCCTCGCGCAGGGGGGTGATATCCTGAATGACGCCGATCAATCCGACCGCTTCCCCCCGGTTGTCGGTGAAGCGCGCCTTATGATAGATGACATGTCGTTGCGAGCCGTCCGCCGCTTGCACCAACGATTCCATCTGATGGGTGCGCCCGCTGCGCATTGCCTCCAGGTCCAGGGCATGAATTTCAGCAGCCAAATCGTTGGGGAGACGGGCGAATACATCCTTGCCGCAGATATTCTCGCGGGCGACGCCGCGGAATTGTTCGAAAGCTTTGTTGCAGCCGAGATAGTGGCCACTGAAATCCTTAAAGAAAACCGGATTGGGAATGGCATCGAGGAGGGTTTGGATAAATTCAAGCTGCTGCTGCAGGTCGGCGGTGCGTTCGGCAACCCGCTGCTCCAGCAGTTGGTTCGCTTCCAGCAGTTTCTGCTGGTTGCGCAAAAGCTCTTCCTGCACCTGTTGGCGCGCGGCAATGTCGCGTACGATGCCGACCGAATGCCATCCGCCGCGAATCTTGACCCCGGCCAGAGACAACTCGATGGGAAACTCGCTGCCATCCTTGCGCATGGCCGACAATTCGACCATCCTGCCGCCCGGCGGCCCGTCCCCGGTCTTTTGGAAAGCGGGAAAAGCGGTGTGAAATTTTTCCCGGAACCGCGCCGGGGTGAGGATTTGGTGAAAGTCGCGGCCGATAATCTCCTCGGCGCCATAGCCGAAGATCCTCTCGGCCGCCTCATTCCAGAAGGACACCAGGCCGTGATCGTCGAGCATAATGATGGCGTCCGCGGCCGCCGAGGTAATGGTTCTGAACAGATCCTCGCGTTCCTTCAGGTCCTCGGCCGCCCGGGACTGGGCGGCCTCGAACCGCAACTCCGTCTCGCGCTGGTGCAGGAGAAAACCTTCCTGCTGGCGCAGCCACCATAGATAGAAGACGCTTAGCAGCGAAAGGACCAGCAGACCGCCAAGCCCGATCCAGAACCAGCTTATTCCGACTACAGGGAGCAGAGTTGCCGTCCTTTCGATCGCCGATGGCATGACATTCCCCCTACATCCGATAAGACTTAGATAATGATTTTGCAGTCGCGCAGGGTCGCATACAGGGTTTCGCGTTCGATCGGCTTGACCAGATAGGCATTGCATCCGCCGCGATAATAGGCTTCCATTACACTTTTCATGTTGTCGAGCGCCGTGGTCATGACGATTTTTACTTCATTTCCATCCAGAACCGCATTCTCCTTTTCCAACCGGCGCATCTCCTTGAGGCACTCGATGCCGTCCATCTCGGGCATCATGATGTCGAGACAGGCCAGCGAATACGGTTCACCCTCCTGCAAAGCGAGAGAGAATGCGGCCAAGGCCTCGCGGCCATTGACGGCAACGTCGCACTCACCGAACCGGACCAGCATTTTTTGCAGCAGGTTGCGACTGATAAGATCATCTTCGGCAATAAGAATCTTCATGGAGTCCTCACTCATGGTCCGGCAATTCCTGTCGTTACAGGGGATTGGTCAGTAGATATTCCCTTAATTCGCGCAGTCTTTCGTTGAAGAATTGCAGGGTGCGAGAAACCTCTCCGTCCCCCCTTTTCAATGCGTCCTCCAGCGTGCGGGCAACCGCGTAAATCCGCACCATGCCCAGATTGGCGGCGGCGCCTCGGACCGCATGCACCAGAAAACGAGCATTTTCCCACTCCCCACGGGCACACATGACCGCCAGCGCCTCCCCGGCCGCGCCGTAGGAATCGAGGAAATCGTCCAGCAATGCTTTGAAAAGCTCCCGGTCGTCGCCAACCCGCCGGAGCGCGTCGGCCTGGTCCAGAATGGTCGCCGGTTCCGCCGGCTCGTCGGTCTTCACTTTTCGCTCTCCTGTCGATCGAACTGGTCGTGAATCCGCCGAAAGGCGGCTTCTTCTCGCAGAAAGGCTGTTACGACAAGCGGATCGAATTCGATGCCGGACAATCGTTCGATCTCCCGGCTTGCCTCCTCGTGAGTCCATGCTTTTTTATAGCGACGTTGCGTCCGCAGGGCGTCATAGACATCGGCCACCGTCATGATCCGCGCCCCCAGAGGAATATTTTTTCCGGCAAGTCCCTGCGGGTAGCCCTCCCCATTCCATTTTTCATGATGCGAACGGGCGATTTCGATACCCAGGCGGATAAATTTATTTTCCGGGTGCAGACGGTAGACGCCCTCCAGCGTTTCGGCGCCAACGAGCGAATGCCGTTCCATGATGCGGCGCTCCTCGGCGTTCAGCCGTTCCGGCTTGAGCAGAACGCTATCCGGTATCGCCACCTTGCCGATGTCGTGCAAGACGCTGGCCATCGCCACGTTGTTGATGTAGTCGGCATCGATTTCATCGAATTCGGCCGATTGCAGCGATGTCGCCAGCAGTCGGCAGTAGGACTTGACCCTTTCGATGTGACCGCCGGCCTCCGGGTCGCGAAACTCGGCCAGTTTCGCCAAAGCGAAGATGGTCGCCATCTGCGAATCGGCAATCTGCTGCACCTGCTGCCGCACCCGCTCTTCGAGATCATGGTTCTGCAATTCCAGCCGCGCCTGCAAGGCCCGCAACTTCAGATGGACGCTGACCCGCGCCCTGACCTCCTCGGGGGAAAATGGTTTGGTGATGTAATCGACGCCCCCGGTGGCGAAACCGCGGATCTTGTCCTCCTCGGTGTCGTGGGCGGTCAGAAAAATGACCGGTATCTGCCGAAGCTGCGGGTTTTCCTTGAGCAGGGCGCAAACCTGGTAGCCATTCATCCCGGGCATGCCGATATCGAGCAGAATCAGATCAGGCGCCTGCCGCATGGCGGCGTCCATGGCTTCCGGGCCGTTGGTATAGGTCTCCACCTGGCCGCCGTAGTCCTGCAGAATACGACGGATCATCAACAGATTGATTTTGACATCATCGACAACCATGATGCGTTGAGCGGTCGGACTGTTCACCGGCACTTCTCCACAGGGTCTTCTCTCCCGGCACATTTGTTCTGGATGGCGTGCACCAACAGTACGCGCAGTTCGATCAGATCGAAGGGTTTGAGCAGATAGCCGTCCATGCCGGCGTCGAGACAAGCCGCTTTCTCTTCCGGCAGAACTCCGGCGGTTACGGCGATAATCGGCGTGCGCGCTTTTTTTGCGGCGGATTCCACGGCGCGGATCAGCCGGGTCGCCTCGAGTCCGTCCATCTCCGGCATCTGAACATCCATGAAAACCAGATCGATGGCGTTGTCGCGCCACAAGGCGACGGCTTTGCGCCCGTTCTCCGCTTGCAGCACCCGATGCCCGTGGCGCAGCAGAATGGTCGACATGATCCGGCGGTTGATCTCGATGTCCTCGGCCACCAGGACGGTCAGCCGATAGCGGTTCTCCTCCACTTGGTACTGGGTCAGCGGCGGGTGCGGAGGATCGCCTTCGCTGCCGTCGCGGGCCAGCAGACAGGCAATAAATTCGGCAACGGCCGCCTCCTGCAACGGCTTCTGCAAAAAGCCGTCAATCCGGCCGGCTTGGCTAAAATCCACATCCTCGCTCATGCCGACGGGCGAAATCAGCACCAGAAGAGGGTCGGCGCCAAGATATCGACGAAGCCGCCGGATGGGCTCGCGCGGGTCTTCAACCCCATCCGAGGCGTCGAAGAAAATAATATCCGTCTTGCCGCCATCGAGAGAAATCCAGGGGTGATCGGGATCGTCGACCACCACCGGAACCATCTGCAGGCGCTCCAGATAGGTTGTCAACTGCCGGCCGATAGCCGCGGAGCGTCCGACGATCAGAACGGTGCGTCCCTGCAGGTCGACGGCGGGGACCGGGGCGAGAAAAACGGGCGTTTTCTGCACGGCAAACGGCAGGACAAAAGAGAAAGTGCTGCCGGCGCCGGGGACGCTTGCCACCTCGAGTGAAGAACCCAGCAGCGCCAGCATTTGCCGGCAAAGAGCCAGACCGATGCCGACGCCGCCGAAACGGCGGGTGTTGGTCTGCTCCCCCTGCTCGAAAGGTTGAAAAATTAATTCAAGCCGTTCGGTCTGGATCCCCCCCCCTTCATCGCGCACCCAGAAGCGCAATCGCACCTCGTCGGCGGCCTCGGACAGGGAGCCGACCCCCAGAATTATGCGCCCGCTGTCGCTGAATTTAACCGCGTTATCAAGGAGAGGCGCCAGAATTTGCTGGAGCCGCGCAGGATCGCCGGTCAGCATGTCGGGAATTTCCGCGGGAATATCGAGGCCTATATCCAGTCCCTTGGCCTGCGCTTGCGGCGCGAATTCCTTAATGGTGTTGTCGAACAGATGGCGCAGGCTGAAAGCGGTGTTCTCCAGGGACAACCGGCCCGCCTCGATGCCTTGGATGGCAAGCAGATCGTTGATGAGCCGCAGCAGACATTTGGCCGAACCGAGGATGCCGGCCAGCCGTTCCTGCTGCTCGCCCTCCGCCTCGGTTTCCTGGCAAAGTTGGGTCAATCCGATAATGCCATGCAGTGGGGTTCTCAATTCATGACTGACATTTGACAGAAACCGGCTTTTCGTCTCGTTCGCCGCTTCTGCGCGATTTTTGGCGCGAAAAAGCTCATCCCTCTCCGCTTCGAGTTCGAGCAACAGGCGATTGAAGGCCCGGGACACGAGTTGCGTCTCGTCGTTGGCCTTGCTGTGAAAGGCTCGCTTATCGACGGGCAGCTGCGGCAGCCGTTGCAGATGGGTGGAAAAAAGCTCGAGATTGCCGGTAAGCCGGCGGGCCAGCAGATGGGCGATAACCCCACCGGCCAGGAGCACGCCGGCAACGAGAAGGATGAACATTTCGCGCAGATGCCGCATCGGAGCGAAAATGGTGTCGACGGGTCCGGCCACGGCGACGACCCAGCCAGTGGTTGGCATCCGGCCGAGGGTGACGAGCTCCCAAGCACCGCGGACGTTTACCGTTTCGCAGCAATCCGCATACACCTCGCCGACAAGCCTGTCGAGGAGGGGATCGGTTCCGTCCGGGGGCGCCGGCCGCAAAATCAGCGCCGGGTCGGGATGGTGGATAACCGTCCTGTCGGGGGCGATAACGGAAAAATAGCATCCGGTGGCCCCCTTGCACAGCCCCTTGCGTCCCGAGAAATAGCCCCCCGCGTGCAGATCGATGCTGCCGCCAAGAACCGCCAGCAGCCGCCCGTCCGCGGCCAGGACCGGGGCCGTCAGCATGATGGCGGCGCCCGGTGAACCATCCACCCGGTAAGGCGCGGAAATAATCGTCCGGTTTGCTTCGATGGTGCGCAGAATACAGGCGCGGACAGCGGAATCTGCCGCTGCCCGGTCGGTGACGGCGGGAGTTGCCGCCAAAAACTCGCCGCTTGGAGAATAAAGAATCAGGCCGTTGTTGAAAAATTCGGTGAACCCGGCGTGGGAAGCAATAAAAGCTTGTGCGCCACCACCGGCAATTTCCTTTTCCCGCGCGGCCCATTCCTTCGCCAGATTGATGATAATACGCTGCGCCACAGCGATCCTGCCGTCGGCTTGGACGACGACTTCGGCCAAAACCTGCTGCTGCCGCAGGGTAACCTGCTCAACGGTCAGCGCCTGAAAATAGCGGTAGCTCCAAAACACCAATCCGGCCAGGGTGAGAATGGAAAAACCACCGTAGATAAGCAGGATGCGCCGCCGCAGGCTCCCCGGCGGCGGTATCAGAGCGAACAATGCGGCGAAAACTTTTCCAAGGGCCTTGTTGAACATAAATAACAATCATTGAAATACAGAAAATGCAAATTCGGCGCAATGTGCTGCGCTGACGCCCTTATCGATTGCCCTTCAGTTTGAAAAATGCCACCAACTCCCGCAGCTGCTCCGCCTGCGATGAGAGTTCTTCGGCGGTGGAAGCCATCTCTTCGGCGGAAGCGGCATTTTGCTGAATCACCAGGTCGAGCTGCTGGATCGCCTTGCTGATTTGGCCGGCGCCGGCATCCTGCTCCCGGCTGGCCGCCGAGACTTCCTGCACCAGATCGGCCGTCTTCTGAATGCTGGGCGCCATCGCGTCCAGCAGTTGGGTCGCACTTTCCGCCACCTCCATGCTGGCGACGGAAAGTTGGCTGATTTCCGCCGCTTCGGCCTGGCTGCGTTCGGCCAGCTTGCGCACCTCGGCCGCCACCACGGCAAACCCCCACCCCTGCTCGCCGGCGCGCGCCGCCTCGATGGCGGCGTTGAGGGCCAAAAGGTTGGTCTGGCGGGCGATCTCGTCGATGATCTTCACCTTGCCGGCGATCTTCTTCATCGCCGCCATGCTCTCGTTCGCCGCCACCCCGGCCGTTTTCGCATCCTGCGCGGCCCGTATGGCGATTTTCTCCGTCTGCAGGGCGTTGTCGGCGTTCTGCCGGATGTTGGCGGTCATCTCCTCGATATTCGAGCTTGTCTCTTCGGCGCTGGCCGCCTGCTCCGTCGCCCCTTCGCTCAGTTCCTGCGCCGCCATGGCCATCGCCCCGCTGCCGGCGGCCACATTGCCGACTGTCGCATGCACCTCCAGAAAAACCCCTCTGAGCTTTTCCAGCATGATCTGCATGGCGGTAAGCAGCTGCCCCGTTTCGTCCTTGCCGCGCACCTCGATATCTTTGGTCAGATCGCCGTCGGCCAAGGCGGTGGCGGTACCGATCGCCGCCGCCAACGGCCGCACAATACTGCGGGTGATCAATAAACCGACCAGGCCTCCCATGAGGACGGCGACAATGGTAATGAGCAGATTACCCATCCGCAGCTTGACGACCCCGGCCATCAGCTTGCGGTCATCGCTCAGCGCCCGACCGGCAAGATTCTTGGCCTGGCCGAGCACCGCCTGAATTTCCGCCAGAGCCGGCAGCGTATGGGATGAAAAGATCGTCTCCGCTTGATCCTTGCCGGCGCCGCCATTGGCGGAATCCTTGCGATACACCTCCCGTATCGCCACCGCCGAGGCGTGCAGATTGATATGCGGCACCTCGACTTCACCCAGGATGTCGCGCAATCCGGGCAATTGATCCTCGATGTGATGTCTTGCCTCGCTGTCCAGCCATTTGCCGAATTTGCATTGGGTGTGGTCCAATTGCAGGTTCAATTCGGTGTTCGAACCATCGAGCAGAAAACGACTCAGTTCATTGACCCAGCCTTGATGATCGATCTCGCGTTCGAGAAGTTCCGACTTCAAGGTGTTGCCGAGAATCACCTCCCGCGCGTCCGCCACCAGGTCCTGCAAGCCGAGGTAAACGAATACGCTCGTGCCGATGGACAGGCAGAGAATGAGGCCGATGCCGAGAAACATCTTCTTCCAGATCAGCAGGTTGGCGAAGGACATGGGGTCTCCTGTGAAGCGAATAGGGGCTCAGGCGTTTTCCGCCGGAGATTGCGCTGATTCCAGCGTCTGCTGCAACAAATCCAATTCGTCGGTGGAGAAAACGCGATCGACATCGAGAATGATCATGAATTCGTCCTCCTGCTTTCCCATGCCGCGGATGAACTCGGTTTTCAACCGCGTTCCCATTTTCGGCGGCGGCTCGATCTGCTCGGGCGGCAGGCTCAGGACTTCGCGCACCGAATCGGCCAGCGCCCCAACCACCGCCGTTTCTCCGGCGATCGTCACCTCGAGAATGATGATGCAGTTGTCCTCGGTAATCTCAGCCGCCGGCATGCCGAACTTACGCCGCAAATCGACCACCGGCACCACCTTGCCCCGCAGATTGATCACCCCGAGAAGTTCAGCCGGCATGCGCGGCACTTCGACCGGTTCGCTGTAATCGAGAATTTCCCGGGTCTTTTTAACTTCAATGGCAAAGGTTTCCGTGCCAAGACGAAAGGTAAGAAACTGGGCGTTTTTCGTTGTCCGCTCAAGCATTCTGATTCTCCGAAAAATTCAGAAACGTTCGAAGTCGTCGTCGAGAAGATCCGCGCGAAAACCGTGCGCCTCCTTCGGCGATTCTTTTCTTTCCTGCGTTTCTTGTCCGCCCTGCTTGGCGGCCGCAAACAGAATTTTTTCGTAAGACTTCTTGCGGGGGTCTTCCCGCGGTTGTTTCTGCTCTTCCCGCGGCGCCTCGTGCGTGGGCGGCGGTGGTGGCGGCGAGTCGAGGATCGAGACGCCGTCGGCCAGGTTGAAAAATGCCATCAGAGCCTGTAACTGCTCCGCCTGCGCGGAGAGTTCCTCGGCGGTCGAGGCCATTTCCTCGGAAGCGGCGGCGTTTTGCTGAATAACCTGGTCAAGCTGCTGGATGGCGTCGCCGATCTGCCCGGCGCCGATATCCTGCTCCCGACTGGCCGCCGAGACCTCCTGCACCAGATCGGCGGTTTTCTGGATGTTCGGCACCATCTCTTCGAGCAGATGCGTCGTGTTCTCGGCGACCTCCATGCTGGCGGCCGAAAGCCGGCTGATCTCCGCCGCTTCGGCCTGGCTGCGCTCGGCCAGTTTGCGCACCTCGGCCGCCACCACGGCAAAACCCCACCCCTGCTCGCCGGCGCGCGCCGCCTCGATGGCGGCGTTGAGGGCCAAAAGATTGGTCTGCCGGGCGATCTCATCGATGATCTTCACCTTGCCGGCGATCGTCTTCATCGCCGCCATGCTCTCGCCCGCCGCCGTGCCCGCTTTCTGCGCGTCCCGCGCCGCCTGGACGGCGATTTTCTCCGTCTGCAGGGCATTGTCGGCGTTCTGGCGAATATTGGCGGTCATCTGCTCAATGCTCGAACTCGCTTCTTCGGCGCTCGCGGCCTGCTCCGTCGCCCCCTGGCTCAGTTGCTCCGCCGCCGACGAGAGCGCCTGGCTCCCGGAACCGACATTGGACGAAGCGGCGATGACCTGGCGGATGATTTCGGTGAGTTTTTCCGCCATCTCATCCAGTGAGCCGGAGAGCTGACCCACTTCGTCGCGCCGCTTCAGGTTCAATCTTTGCCGGAAATCCCCGGAGGCGATCTGTCCGGCCATTGCCACCCCGAGATTCAGCGGCGCGGCGATGCTGCGGGAGATGAAGTAACCGAAAGCCACCGAAACCAGTATGCCCAGCAAGACGGCGACCAAAGCGGTCAGTTTGGCATTTTTGGCCGTAACCATGGCGGCGGCGCTCTGTTTATCGGACAGCTGGTCGGCCAACTCGAAAGCCTCGTCGAGGGGCCCCATCAAAGCCTCATAAGCACGCCGCTCGTCACCAAAAGCGATGCCCGCCGCCTGGGCGAAGGGATATTCAAGTCCGGCCGTTTCCTTGGTCCGACTATCCAGCGCCCGGGCGATTTCAGTCATCAAGCGCTCGTGCTGCGCCTTCCAGGGCGGGAGGGCTTGCTGAATCCGCTCCCACAAAATGATTTCGGCCGGCTCCTTCTCGACTTTTTCATAGATGGCTATCCCCTCCCTAACCTCGCCCCAGACAAAAGCCAGCGAATCCATAGCCTCGGCGCGCTCGGTCCGGC
>JBAYQP010000022.1:0-39381 GCA_041677125.1 Desulfuromonadales bacterium
ACAGCGGCCGGCGCCCACCGTCCGGTAGACCGCTTCGGCGAGGGGCCGCTGGCCGGCGCGGAAAGCTGGCCAGGGGAAGCGCAGCACGCTCAATTCCCGGTCGCGCGCCGCGCGGTGCGCGCGCTCCCGTTCCGCCCAGGCGAGGTACAGCGCGCACTGCGCCTCGAAAAAGAGGCGCAGCTCCGCCGCCGGAAACAGTTGTTCAAGCACCGTCTCCCGTTGGCCGACGATATCGAAATAGACCAGCGCCAGACGCACTTCGGACAAGCCTTCGGTCCGGCAAAGCAGATGCCCGTAGATCTTCGCCTGCGCCCAGTGCAGCCGGCGGTGGTTGTCCGGCATCAGGGCCAGATCCCCGCGATAAGTTTTCACCTCCTCCAGCCGATGGCGCGCCGGATCGTAGCCGTCGGCCCGCCCGCGCACCTGCAGCCCTTGGTACTCGCCGCTGAGCGGAACCTCGGCCCGATATCCCTCGCCACGGCGCGCGGCGACCACCGCGTGTCCGGCGATGCCCTCCTGGGCGGAAGGGGAGGGGGTGAAGCGCAGGTCGAGATCGCCGGTTTTGGCGGTGAACTCGCACAGGGCGCGGACCGCCACTTGCCAGGTGGCGGTTGCGTCTTGCGCAGCGCTGGAGATTTCGCTGGTTTTGGTCGGCATTGTGATAGGGGAAGCGTCCAGGGCCGCCGTTTACGGCCTGGTCCGGGATATGAGGAGATCTTTTTCCGCCCGTTTCATCGACTTGATCCGGACTTCTCTTCGGGCCGCCGAGGAACGGCTGTGGCCTTCTTCAAAATAGACGACCCGCACAGGTTGCCGTCCGCGAAAATACCGGGCGCCGCGTCCCGTCAGATGCTGTTGAAAACGTCTTTCCATGTCGGTGGTGATCCCCGTGTACAGAGAGTTGTCCGAACAGAGAATGATATAGACCCGCCAGTTCGCCGGCGGACTGGCGGCGGGAGCGTCGTTGAAGGAGGTGTTTTCCATATTCCATATTCACCGGCGCCAGGAGCCGAGAAAAATCCCGAAGAGGATCAGGATGATCCCGAAGACCTCGTGGCCGGCGGTCGGCCGCGCGAAGATGAGGACATCCCAGAGCATGGAGAGGGCCGGCTGCAGCAGCAGAACCAGACCGGCGACGGTCGCCCGGATGTGGCGTATGGCCGAGGAGATCAGCGACCAGCCGAGGGTGGTGCTCACCACGCCGACGCCGATGAGGGCGAAGAGCGAACCGGCATCCGGGATGTGGAAGGAGGCGCCGGTGGCGGCGGTTATCGTCCCCATGAAGCTCATACAGACGACGGAGACGACGAGCATGGCGGCAGTGCCGCTGGTCTCCGAATGCTCCATCCCCTGCTGGAGGAACAAGATGTAGCCCGAATAAAAAACGGCGGTGCCGAGCCCGAGCAGGATGCCGAGCCGGTAGCCGGCGTCGAGACCCGGTCCGTCGACTCCAGTGATCAGCAGCAATCCGGCCAGGGCCAGGACCACCGCCGCCATGAACCATCCGGTTATTTTTTGCCGGAGAAACAGCCAGGAAAACAAGGCGGTGAAAAAGATCTGGAAATTGCCGAGCAGGGTCGACAGCCCGGGGCCGACCAGGTGGATGCTGCGATGCCAGCACATAAAGTCGACGCCGAGAAAGAGCCCGGCGGCCGCCAGCAGCAACCATGGTCGGCGGGGCATGCGCCAAGGAAGGCGCGCCAGAATAAGCCACAGCAGCAGCGCCAATCCGGAAAAAAGCATGCGGTAAAAGCCGGCGCTGTCTGGAGAGACGTCGGCCAGTTTGATGAAGATTGGCGAAAAGCTGATGCAGACCGAACCGGCCAGCAGCCGCCACAGCGGCCGGCGGGCGGGCGGGATGGGATGCGCAGGGGGAGGATTGCTGGTCATGGCGGCCAAATACCTTCTTGGAAGAAGGCGCCACCATAGCATTTTTCAACCGCTTCCCGCAGGTCGAATCCGCGCCGGGCGGACAAATATCCGTTTTTCGGTTCTTAGCCGGCCGCGGCGAAGTTTATCTGCGAGGATCGCTTGATCCGCGCGCGGCGATGTTGACCTGCTTTGGCCGAAGGATTAGTCTCTGTTTTTCGGCGCTCATCGCGGGCGACGGGATTTGCGATTACTCCCAAAGGCTCCGCCCGCCACGGCGGGGAAGAGGAACGAAAAGGTCGTGCGCCTGCAACTTCTCCGGGCCCTCAGGTCCCGCAATTTTCGCCTGTTCTTTGCCGGGCAGAGCATCTCCCTGGTCGGCACCTGGATGCAGCAGGTGGCCATCAGCTGGCTCGTCTACCGGCTCACCGGCTCGGCGGTCCTGCTCGGCGTGGTCAGCTTCGCCGGACAGATCCCCGCCTTCTTCCTGTCGCCCCTGGCCGGGGTCTTCGCCGATCGCTGGGACCGCCGCCGGTTGCTGCTTTGGACGCAGGGGCTGTCCATGCTCCAGGCCGGAGTCCTCACCGCCTTCGTCTTCAGCGGGATCGTTCAGGTCTGGCACCTGGTCGCCTTCAACGCCCTGCTCGGGATGGTCAACGCCTTCGATATCCCGGTGCGCCAGAGCCTGGTGGTGGCGATGGTCGACCGCAAGGAGGACCTGCCCAACGCCATCGCCCTCAACTCCTCCCTGGTCAACGGCGGCCGCCTGATCGGCCCCTCTCTGGCCGGCCTGCTGATCGCCGCCGTCGGCGAGCAGCTCTGCTTCCTTATCAACGCTGCCAGCTATCTGGCGGTGCTTCTGGCCGTCGGCGCCATGCGCCTGGCGCCGGTCCAAAGACGCGCCAACCGCAAGCACGTCCTGCACGAACTGCGCGAGGGGATCGGCTACGGCTTCGGTTTCGCGCCGATCCGCGCCATTTTGCTGCTGATCGCCGTGGTTGGCCTGGTTGGGATGCCCTATTCGGTCCTCCTGCCGGTCTTCGCCCGCGAGGTGCTGCATGGGGGCGCCGACACCTTCGGCTTCCTGATGACCGCCGCCGGCCTCGGCGCCCTGGCCAGCACCCTCTTTCTCGCCTCGCGCAAAAGCGTCCTCGGCCTCGGCCGGGTGATCATCGCCGCCACCGCCCTCTTCGGCCTCGCCCTGGTCGGCTTCGCCATCTCCCGCGCCCTGCCTTTGTCCCTGATGTTCGTCGCCCTGGGCGGCTTCGGCGCCATGGCGATGATCGCCTCCAGCAACACCATCGTGCAGACCATCGTCGAGGACGAAATGCGTGGCCGGGTGATGAGCCTGTTCGCCATGTCTTTTTTGGGCATGACTCCCCTCGGCAGCCTCGCCGCCGGCGTGCTCGCCGAATCCGTCGGCCCCACCGTCACCATCGCCGCCGGCGGCCTCGCCTGCCTCCTCGCCGCCGTCGTCTTCGCCACCCATCTTCCCGCCCTGCGCCAGCTCGTCCATCCGATCTACGTGCGGATGGGCATTCTTCCCGAGGTCGCCACGGGGCTGCAGACCGCCTCCGATCTGTTCGTGCCGCCGGAGAAGCCGTAATCGCCTTTCCGCTGCCCGGCCGAAAGTCGATCCGGCCGATACGAAAAAAGGCCGGCCCATTGCGGAGCCGGCCCTCCGTTGCACTATGGCGGCCGAGCTGCACCGTTATTCGTTGAACACGCACTCCTCGCCCTTGCACTCGGAGTCGGCGATCAGGTAGTGCGGCAGGCGATCGCCAAGATCGTCGCCATGAGCGAGACCGAGGCGCCCGCGGACCGGCAGCGGCTGGAGGAGGCCTTCACCGCCGCCTGCCGCATGCTGGGGCTGGAACCGTCGTAGGCGCGGTTGCCGATTCTTTCCGCCCCTAGACCCGCTCGATCAGCGCGGTCCAGTCCTCGGGCAGCGATCTTTCGATCTGGCGCATTCCGTCCGTATCCAGGGCTTCCTTGACCAGCCGCAATATCGTCACCGCCAGCACCTGCGCCTGCTCGGCGGTGATGTCGAACTGGCTGGCGAGACTGCCGTAGTAATTGTCCACCGAGAGATCGGTCACTTTGGCCTGATGGCCGCGCAGGTTTTCCAGACTCAGCGGATCGGGGAGGGTGGCGACCAGACGCTGCGCCTCCGGTTCTTCCAGGCGGCTGGCGAGGATGCCAATCACCGCTTTGACGGCGGCCTCGGCGAGTTCTTTGTCCTGAATGAAGCTCAGGCCGGATGCGGCGTTGACGAACTGGCTAAAATCGAGACCGAGGCCGCTGCGACGGCTTCGCTCCACCGATTCCCGGCCCGGCCGCCGGCTCGCGCCCCGGCCGCCGCCGGCCGAGGTCGGTCTTGCCGCCGGTTGCCGGTCCGACTGCGTCGTATCGATGCCGAACAGCCGGTTCAGCGGGCAGGTTTTGGTGATGGCGGTTTCGGTGATCATGGCGCCGGCCAGCATCGTCATCAGCCCTTTTCCCCTTCCTTTCCTGCCGCCAAAGAGATATCCGGTGGTCAGCAGCAGCGGCCCGATGGCCGCCCGCAGCGTCTGGTCCGTTTGTCCGACATTTTCTTTCATGCGCTTCTCCGCGATGGGGTTTGCAATGGCCCGCTGGTCTCCAGCCAAGCAAACGTACCGCAGGTTGCCGGCGGGTCAAGTTTTGCCGTAATTGTCCCGGGTGCTGATCGTCCCGGCGACGCCGGCGAGGATCAGCCCGCCGCCGAAAACGATGCGCAGGCTCAGCGGTTCGCCGAGGCCCAGGACGCCGGCGAGGACGCCGAAGAGGGGGATCAGGTTGATCAGGGCGTTGGTGCGGGTGACGCCGAGGGCGGGGATGGCACGATTCCAGGCCAGGTAGGCGAGGGCCGAACAGAAGACGCCGAGAAAGGCGACGCCGCTCCAGGAGGCGACGGAAGGGCGGCCGAAGGGGAGAAAGGCAGCCTCGATGAGGGCCAGCGGAAGGAGGGTGGCGGCGCCGACGGCCATGATCCGCATGGTGAGGGGAAGACCCGGATAGCGGCGGGTCAGGTCCTCGGCCAGCAGGGTGTAGCCGATCCAGGCGGCGACGGCGCCGAGCATCAGCAGGTCGCCGGCGGCGCTCGCTCCCGCGCCTTCGTCCTGGCCGAAGATTACCGCCATGCCGGCCAGCGCTGTCAGCAGGCAGAAGATGATCCGGCGAGACGGGGGCCGCCGCCGCCGACGGGCGGCCAACAATTCGGTGATCAGGGGGATGATGGCGACCAGCAGGGCGCCGTGTGAGGCGGTGGTGCGCGCCAGGCCGGCATTCTCGAAGGCGAAATAAAGGGTGACGCCGACGAAACCCAGGCTGAACACCGCCAGGCGATCCGCCCGTGCCACCCGCAGCGGGAAGCGCCGAGCCGCCGGCCAGAGGACCGCCGCCGCCAGCGCGAAGCGCAGAAACGCCAGCGCCAGCGGCGGAATCTCCCGCACCGCCGCCCGGGTCACGGCGAAGGAGGCGCCCCAGACAAAGATGGCGAACAGGGCCAGGGCCAGCGCGGTTCCTTTTGTTTTGTTGGCGACCAATTTCGTTCTTTCCCTCTGCGATGGGGGTTCGGCGCCGGGCAACCGGCCGCTGACCTGTTAAAATAGCCGAAGAGCCGGTGAATGTGGCGAAAATGTCAGTAAGACTTTTTCCGGGAGACTGATTATGGCGAAGGCGACGGGAGAGGACATCGATCTGGCGGCGCGCCGCTGCACACCCTGCGCCGGGGGAACGCCGCCCCTGGCCGCCGGCGAAGCCGACCGCCTAATGGCCGAATTGCCCGGCTGGACGCGGGAGGACGGCGTGATCGCCAAACTCTTCGGCTTCAGAAACTACGGCCAGACCATTGCCTTTGTCAATGCCGTCGCCTGGATTGCCCGACGGGAGAATCACCACCCGGAGCTCCAGGTCGGTTTCACCACCTGCCGGGTTTCCTGGACCACCCACGCTATCGGTGGCCTTTCCGAAAATGATTTCATCTGCGCGGCCAAGGTGGACGCCCTGCTGGCCGAATGAGGGTAGTCGGCTGCTGCGGAAGTCGCCAGCGGCAGAACGCAGGATAAAAAAACCGGTTCTGCTTATGGTTGGACCCTCGCTGTTTCTTGACATCTTTTCTATTGACAAGGTGCAAAGCATTCCCTATCTTTTACGTCAACATTCGGCCTTTCATGGCCGACCAAGCACCGTCTTTATCAAGAGTGGCAGAGGGACTGGCCCTGCGAAGCCACAGCAACCGATCCACCGTCGCCGTCAGGCGAAGGCGGATGGCAGGTGCTAATTCCAGCTCGTCTCGCCTCCTTGGGCGAAGGCGGGAAAAGATGAGGATGGCGCTTCGACGGGCGAACGCCATCCACTGTGTTCGACATCATCGAAGCCCCTTCCCATTTGATCCGGGAAGGGGCTTTGTTCATTTAAAGCGGCTGGTCGCCAGCGCCATCCGCAGCGTTTTGCACCGCTTGCCGAGTTTTAAAAGGAGGCACTTTATGGATGCGGATTTTCAATCATGCCTGGAGACCCGCCTGGTTCAGCTCGGCGTCGGCCGGGACGAGAAAACCGGCGCCATCAGCTTCCCCATTTACCCGAGCGCGACGTACCGCCATCCGGGGGTGGGGGAGAGCACCGGTTTTGACTACACCCGTTCGGGCAACCCGACGCGACAGCTCCTGGAGGAGGCCCTCGCCGTGCTGGAGGGGGGCGCCCGCGGGCTTGCCTTCTCCTCGGGAATGGCCGCCCTGACCACCCTCTTTCTCCACTTCTCCGCCGGGGATCACCTGATCGTCTCCGAAGATCTCTACGGCGGCACCTACCGGGTGCTGGCGCAGGTGTTCGGCAAGTTGGGGCTCGCCACCAGCTACGTCGACACCACCCAGGTGGCGGCGGTCGCCGCCGCCATAACGCCGCGGACCAAGGCGCTGCTGGTGGAGACGCCGGGCAATCCCCTCCTGGGGGTGGCGGACCTGGAAGCCCTCGGCCGTCTGTGCCGGGAGCGGCAGCTGCTGTTCGTCGTCGACAACACCTTTCTCACCCCGGTGTTGCAGCGGCCGCTGGAGCTGGGGGCGGATGTCGTGATACATTCGGCCACCAAGTACCTGGGCGGCCACAACGATCTGTGTTCCGGGGCGCTGGTGACCAGGGACCCGGAGCTGGGCGAGCGTCTCTATTTCCTGCAAAACTCCACCGGCGCCATCCTCCCGCCGCAAGACAGCTGGCTGCTGGTGCGCAGTCTGAAAACCCTCTCCCTGCGCATGGAGCGCCACTGCGCCAACGCCCTGCAGGTCGCCAGCTGGCTGCAGGGGCATCCGCAGGTCACCGCCGTCTACTATCCGGGGCTGGAGAATCATCCCGGATACGCGCTCTCCCGGCGGCAGGCGAAGGGGTTCGGCGGCATGCTCTCCTTTCGGGTGCGCTCGCCGGAACTCGCCTGCGCGCTGCTGAAGCGGCTGCGCCTGATCTCCTTCGCCGAGAGCCTGGGGGGAGTGGAGTCGCTGATGACGCTGCCGGCGGTGCAGACGCACGGCGACATCCCGGAGCCGGAGCGCCTGCGCCTGGGGATCTGCGGCAGCCTGTTGCGGCTGTCGGTGGGGATCGAGGCGGTGGAGGATATTATCGCGGATTTGCAGCAGGCGCTGGCTTGATGGGCGAGATCGCCCCCATGAGACGTTTGCAGGCGGGCGCCCACCAGGGGCGCCCCTACGGAGGACACTATATGACCGACAAAAATCTGCGTTCCGCCACCCTTCTCGTCCACCAGGGGCGGGACCGCGATCCGTACACCGGGGCCGCGGCGATTCCGATCTACAACGCTTCGACCTATCACCATCCGGAGGGGCAAGCCGGGGAGTACGATTACTGCCGCAGCGGCAATCCGAGCCGCGATCAGGTGGAAGAGGCCATCGCCCTGCTGGAGGGGGGCGTGCGGGGCTTCGCCTATCCGACGGGGATGGCGGCAATCGGCAGCGCCCTGGCCCTGCTCAAATCGGGGGATCACCTGATCGCTCCGGAGGATCTTTACGGCGGCTCCTGGCGCTACCTGAACACGGTTCTTCCCCAGCAGGGGATCGACACCACTTTCGTCGACACCACCGATCCGGCGGCGGTGGAGGCGGCGATCCGCCCGGCGACCCGGGGGATTTTTCTCGAAACCCCCTCCAATCCCCTGTTCAAAATCACCGATGTGCGCCGGGTGGCGGAGATCGCCCGCCGCCGGGGCGTGCTCACCTTTCTCGACAATACGTTCATGACGCCGCTGCTGCAGAAGCCGCTGGCGCTCGGCATCGACGTGGTCATCCACAGCGCCACCAAGTTTCTCGGCGGCCACTCGGATCTGATGGCCGGGCTGACAACGGTGGCCGATGCCGAGCTCGGCAAACGGCTGAAACATTTCCAGAACGCCTTCGGCGCCGTCCTCTCCCCCTTCGACTCCTTCCTCCTCGCCCGGGGGATCAAGACCCTCAAGGTGCGTCTGGAGGCGGCGCAGAACAATGCCGCGATTCTGGCCGAGCATCTGCTGGCGCATCCGGCGGTGGGGCGCGTCCTCTATCCGGGGCTGCCCGATTTCCCCGGTCGGCAGCTGCATCATGCGCAGGCGAGCGGACCCGGCGCCGTCCTCTCCTTCGAACTGAAAGAGAACGAGCAGGTGGGGCGACTGCTGCGGAAAGTGAAGTTGCCGATCATCGCCCCCAGCCTCGGCGGGGTCGAAACGATCCTCACCCACTGCTGGTCGATGTCGCACGCGGCCATCCCGGTGGAGAGCAAACGCCGGCTCGGCATCCGGGATACATTGCTGCGCGTTTCGGCGGGGATCGAAGACGTGGAGGATTTGTGGGAGGATTTTGCCCAGGCGCTGGCGTGAGCGCCTGGGCAAGGGAGAGCGGCACTAGCGGGCGGGTCGGCGATCAGTGCCGGTGGCCTCCTTCCAGATCGAAAATCTTCTCCGCCAGAGAATAAAGCAGCAGACAGAGGCAGATCGCGCCGACGACGATGGTGATTTCCACCGGCGAGGGGACGTAATGCAGCAGGCCGCCCAGGTGCTCGCCGGCATCCTCCCGCATCGGCACGAGTTGGCCGGCGATGACCAGGTCGTATAATAGCGCATGAAAAAGATGCCGGTCAGGGTTGAAACCCCGGCCATGGCGACGCCAAAGACCGTGCGCGTTTTTCTGTTGAGCAGAATGATAAGGGGATGAGCATTCCCAGCAGCACCTCGAAGACCCAGAAATTGATTGCCAGCGGGCCGGCCAGCAGCGCCATGGTCGTCTCGACGTTCTCGACCTCCTTTCGCAAAAGCAGGAAGGGGAGAAAATCGCTTTTCTCCCCTTCTTTGCATCATCCTAGAATTTCACGGTCAGGCTGGCGTAGCCGTCCCAGGCGGTATCGATTGCCGGTAACATGGAAGCGGCTTTCCCACTCTGAACGTCTTCGATCTTAACAGGAGCACCGACCGGCGAGCCGCTGCCGGTGTACTTGTAATCGTAGTAGATCCCACCGATCTTGATGAACATGTTGGGGTTCACGTCAAAAATATAATAGGCTTCCCCCGCCTGCCCGCGGGTGGCTAGTTTGCCGCCGATGGCGTCGTCCTGAGCCTGGGTGAAGGGGGTCCAGTATTTGGAGCCGTAGTTGTATTCCAACCCAAGTTTACCCATCGGGGCCGGTATCTGAATACCGACATAGGCAGAGTACCCATCACGAGTTTTGCTGCTGGAAGCGTCCGTGGTTGCCGCAGGGACAATCATCTGTCCCCCGCTGCCGTTAGGAACAAGCGCCGTGCGGTAAACTGGGTCGGAAAGAAGACCGCCGAAGAGACCTGCTTTGCCATTGGGATCAGCTTGTGTCCAGCCACCCGAAACAAACCAGTTGACGCCGTTCATTTCCTCGCGGCTGAAACCGATACCGCCCAAAGTGATGTCACCGATGTTGGTGGACGGCTGGACGCGGGTGACGAAATTAAAATTGGAGAAATTCTGCAGGTCAGTCCACATGGTCGGGGCCATCTGTTGAGCAAATTGACCGGGAAATGCGATGACTCCTTTGAAACCGTCCGTCACATCCATTGCCTGGAAAAGCGTAAACTGCAGGAGATTTGTCCCGTCGTTCAGGGCGTCGACGTTGAAACCGCCCAGGTGGACGTCTTTGGTGTTGATCTCATTGAAGAGTTCGCCGTTACCCCACTCGGATTCGAATCCCTGCCCGTAACAGAAACGGACGGTCTGCCCTTCGATACCGGTATGTGCTGAAAGCTTATAGCCGACTGTGATGCCATCGAAATTGAAGTTGACGAGGTGCCCTGAAGGGGTTCCCCCGCGCAACTCATTCTCCCGGTATTGGGTGGGAGGACCATAAGTGGAGGGACGGCGGCCGATGGAAAGATAAAAATTACTCCCGGCGATATCCTTCCAGTCGAAATAGGCCCGCTCCACCCGCAACCAGTCACCGGTGGTGTTGCCGCTGTTGGTGCCGTCCATGGTGAAGCTGTTCCAGGAATCGAACACCTTGACGCCGGTCGAATCCCCCCAGTTCTTGTACATCAGCAGGCGGCCGGAGAAGTTGACGTTCTTCGCTACTTCGGCTTTCATCCCGAGACGCAGGCGAGTGGTATAGAGGATGTCGTTGTTAATGTCCGATTTTTTGGGGGTGGCGATGACGAAATAATCCTGCGATGCATATCCCCCCGTTGCCCAACGCATTGCCTGATCGGGGTAGGCAGCCATAAATTGAGCGATCGCCGAGGTGGGGTCGGTCGGCATCCCCGTTGCTGGGTCGAGAGCACCAAATTCCCCGGTCATTGCTCTCTGACCGAAATCGGCAAAGTCGAAGAAAACACCTTGGCTTGCGGTGACATCCTTATAATGCAGGGTGTCGGCCTTGACCCGCAGGTCGCCGTACCAGCTGATGCGGTCCATGGCGGTGTGGCGCTCGTTCTTGTCCACCCGTCCGGACATTTCCTCAAGTTCCATACTCAGTTCGTTGATTTTCTTCTGCAGCGATTCCAGGGTGGCGCGGTCGTCGACGGCGGCCAGGCCGGCGGCGGGGATCAGGCAGAGCGCCAGGGCGAGGGCAATCAGTTTACGCATCGGTTTTGCCTCCTATGGACACCAGGTTAAGAATAAAAAACCGCCGGCCCGGCGGACCGGAGCGGCGGTGGAAAATGTATTACCCGCAAGTTTCCGGCTGATCGGAATCGGCGGCGTGATCGAAAAGAAACTGATTGATATCCTTGATGTCCTGTTCGGAGAGGCCTTTCCAGGAATCGGCCTGGTTCGGATGGCCGTTTTTGTTGAAGAAGCGGTCCCACTGGGCCTGGGTTTTGGACAGGGGCGTCATCGCCTTGCCTTCGCTCCCGGCCACATGGCAGGTTTTGCACGTTTTTTTGTACAGGTACTTGCCTTTTTTCGGGTTTCCCCCCTCGGCGGCGATGGCTACGGTCGCCATGGCGACCAGAGCGAGACAGGCGATCAGTTTGGCAGTGTGCTTCATCGAAACCTCCGTTTCTGAATGGGCGCGAAAACGCGTCGTTTATATATTTGAGATATATAGAATTCATAATCTATGCCATTTGCATATCTCGAAATCTAAGTATTCAAATTTAAAGATTTAAGCGGTTTTTTACCAAATGGGATAATTTAATGTTTTTTTAAAGTGCCGCGAATTGACCGGAAAGAGCGGGCGCCATAGCGGTGGAATCGCGGAATAGCCTGTGCTATGATCGGCCGCTGCGCGAAAGCGGCCGGCAACACAGCCGTAATATCGAAAATTCATCGACACAGGAGGTCGCCTCGGCCATGAGCAACGAAGGCAACAAGATCATCTACACGATGATGAAGGTCAGCAAATTCCACGACAAAAAACCGGTCCTCAAGGACATCTCTCTTTCCTATTTCTACGGCGCCAAAATCGGCGTGCTTGGCCTCAATGGCTCCGGCAAGAGTACGCTGCTGCGCATCCTGGCCGGAGTGGACAAGGAGTTCAACGGCCAGACCGTTCTTTCCCCCGGCCATACCGTCGGCTTTCTGGAGCAGGAGCCTCTGGTCGATGTGGACAAGACGGTGCGCGAGGTGGTCGAGGAGGGGGTGCAGGAGACGGTCGATCTGCTCAAGGAGTTCGAAGAGATCAACGCCGCCTTTGCCGATCCGGACGCCGATATGGAAAAGCTCTGCGATCGGCAGGCGGTGGTGCAGGAAAAACTGGACGCCCTGGATGCCTGGGATCTCGACTCGCGCCTGGAGATGGCGATGGACGCGCTGCGCTGCCCGCCCGGCGACGCCAAAGTGGCCGTCCTCTCCGGCGGCGAGCGGCGGCGCGTCGCCCTCTGCCGCCTGCTGCTGAAAAAACCCGACATCCTCCTCCTGGACGAGCCGACCAACCATCTCGACGCCGAATCGGTCGCCTGGCTGGAGCACCATCTGCAGCAGTACCCCGGCACCATCATCGCCGTCACCCACGACCGCTACTTCCTCGACAACGTCGCCGGCTGGATTCTCGAACTCGATCGCGGCGAAGGGATTCCCTGGAAAGGGAATTATTCCTCCTGGCTGGAGCAGAAGCAGGAGCGCCTGCGCCGGGAGGAGAAATCGGAGTCCAATCGCCAGAAGACCCTGGAGAAGGAGCTGGAGTGGATTCGCCTGAGTCCCAAGGGGCGTCACGCCAAGAGTCAGGCGCGCATCAGCGCCTACGAGAAGCTGCTTGGCGAACAGAATGAAAAGCAGGCCAAGGATCTGGAACTGTACATCCCGCCCGGACCGCGCCTGGGCAATGTCGTCATCGAAGCGGCCGGGGTGAGCAAGGCCTACGGCGACCGCCTGCTGGTCGAGGGGATGGATTTCGCCCTGCCGCCCGGCGGCATTGTCGGCATCATTGGCCCCAACGGCGCCGGCAAGACGACCCTGTTCCGCATGGTGGCCGGACAGGAGCAGCCCGATGCCGGAAGTATCCGCGTCGGCGAGACGGTCAAGCTCGCCTATGTCGACCAGAGCCGCGAACTCGATGCGAGCAAGAGCATCTGGGAGGAGGTCACCGGCGGTCAGGAGCAGATTCAGCTGGGCAAGCAGCTGGTCAATTCCCGCGCCTACGTCTCGCGCTTCAACTTCTCGGGAACCGACCAGCAGAAAAAGGTGGGGATGCTCTCCGGCGGCGAGCGCAACCGGGTGCATCTGGCCAAGATGCTCAAGGAGGGGGCCAACGTTATCCTCCTCGATGAGCCGACCAACGATCTCGACGTCAACACCATGCGCGCCCTCGAAGAGGCGCTGGAGAATTTCGGTGGCTGCGCGGTGGTCATCAGCCACGACCGCTGGTTTCTCGACCGCATCGCCACCCACATCCTCGCCTTCGAAGGGGAGAGCCAGGTCGTCTGGTTCGAGGGGAACTACTCCGAGTACGAGGCCGACCGCAAAAAGCGCCTCGGCGCCGCTGCCGAGCATCCGCACCGGATCAAGTACCGGCAGTTGACGCGCTAGGCTGCTGAAAAACGCCCAGCTGCGGCGTTGCCCCCATCCCGAGTCGCTGCGGCGTACGGATGTACGCCGCACGCCCCGGAACTTCTCCGGCCCGAACAGTTTTTTGCGGAAAAACCTATGCAACCTGCTATTTCCATTTTCGACGCTGTTATTCTCGGGATTGTCGAGGGGCTGACCGAGTTTCTCCCCGTCTCCTCCACCGGGCACCTGATTCTGGTCTCCGAGTGGCTCGGCCTGTATAACGATCCGGCAGCGAAAGCCGGCGTGAACGCCTTCGAGATCGTCATCCAGTCCGGGGCGCTGCTGGCGGTGGCCGGGATCTATCTGCCCAGCCTGCGCTCGATGGCCAACGGCGTCCTTGGCCGGGATGCCGCCGGCCGCGCTCTGCTGCTGCAACTGTTGGCCGGCTTTCTGCCGGCGGCGGTCATCGGTCTGCTTTTCGCCGGCTGGATCAAGGGGAACCTGTTCGGCGTCCAGCCGGTGATCTTCGCCCTCGCCGGCGGCGGCGCGCTGATGCTGGCCGTCGAATGGCATCACGCCCGCAAGGCCGGATCGGCGGACGAAGCGCGCCTGGAAAAGCCCCTCGCCGCTATGACCTGGCGCGCGGCGCTGCTCATCGGCTTCGCCCAGTGCATCGCCATGTGGCCCGGCACCAGCCGCTCGATGATCACCATCGTCGCCGCCCGCCTGCTCGGCTTCAAGCCGAAAGCGGCGGCCGAATTCAGTTTTCTCCTCGCTTTGCCCACCCTCGGCGCCGCCACCGCCTACGATCTGCTCAAGCACGGCCCGGCACTTCTGGAGGGGAGCGGCATCGCCGGCCTCGCCGTCGGCATGGCCGTCTCCTTCGTGGTCGCCTGGGTCGCCGTCAAGGGATTTCTCGCCTACCTCACCCGCCACGGCATGGCCGTCTTCGGCTGGTACCGCATCGCCCTGGCGGCCGTGCTGGCGCTGACCATCAGTTTCTGAAGTATAAATCCGGGCTATATCAAATGCCGCTGAAGAGCGGGGCAGATAGTCAAAGGGACAAAACGGAGATAAACCGGATTGTCCCTTTTTGCATTTTGGCCTGAATGCCTTCTCCGTCCTGGCTCACGGCATGGGACGTGACTGGCCTGGGCTTCTGGATCGGCTAAAATGGTAGGGATTCTGTGGCCCTTTGACGCGCAAGCGTCGGCCGCGCCGGCGCCCTTCGATGGCGGCCCATTGTAACTGCGGCGCGGCGCCTCACGGTGGAGAAGCGACATGCCGAATCCAGCAAAGAACACGATTTGTCTTTGGTACGATGGCAACGCCGAGGAAGCGGCGCGGTTTTACGCCAAGACCTTTCCCGATTCGTCCGTCGGCGCGGTGCATCGCGCACCGGGAGACTTCCCGTCCGGAAAGAAAGGGGATGTGCTGACGGTCGAGTTTACCGTAATGGGCATTCCCTGCCTCGGCCTCAACGGCGGACCTGCGTTCAAGCACAGCGAAGCGTTCTCGTTTCAGGTCGCAACCGCCGACCAAGCCGAAACGGATCGCTACTGGAACGCGATCGTCGGCAATGGCGGCCAGGAGAGCGCGTGCGGCTGGTGCCAGGACAAATGGGGATTGTCCTGGCAGATTACGCCGATCGTCCTGACGCAAGCGGTCACCGATCCCGATCCCGCCGTCGCCAAGCGCGCGTTCGATGCGATGCTGCAGATGAAAAAGATCGACATCGCGGCCATCGAGGCGGCGCGCTGCGGTTGAGATTGCCCGCAGAGGTTGACCGAGGCGCTGCATCTGGGCCGACTATCGTTCCAGGGGAATGGGTGAAGGTTGTGTTCGAGATGGCGGGGGGGGGATCCTATTGGCGAGACGCTCGTCCATGAAGAAGATTTTCCTGATAAACTGCAAAAAGTTAAAAGCCTTACAGGATGGAAGCTGTTTGCGAAAGGCCCTGTAATTCCGTCATTTTCTTGTTGCAAGTGAGGTGAGTCATGAAAAGTGTGCTTATGGTATCGCTTTTTTCTGTTCTCCTGCTGGCGACCAATGCGTTTGCCTTGCGTTGTGGACTTGAGATGGTCAACGAGGGCGATTTGAAGCATGAGGTCAGGCTCGCCTGCGGTGAGCCCATCTCCATCGATAATATCGGCTACATTGATGAGACGAGGAGTGGCAGCAGAATTAAAGTTCTGGAGGTCGAAGAATGGATTATCGAACAACAAGGTTATTATTACAGCCTCATCTTTGAAGGCAATATTCTGAAGAAAATTCAGGAGGCGGGGCAGGTAAAGAAGTAAAGGGCGGCATGTCGAGATAAAATCTTATTCCGCCGGAGTATACAGGAGCAAAAAGCTTCGATTGATGCAACTTTCCTGAAGAGGAGGCACGGCATGGGCATGGGCATGGTGAAGGAGTTCAAGGAGTTTGTCGCTCGCGGTAATGTCATGGACATGGCAATCGGGATCATTCTCGGCGCCGCATTCGGCGCCATCACCAAGTCCATGGTCGATGATGTCCTGATGCCGCCGATCGGATTGCTCCTTGGCGGTGTGGACTTCAGCAATTTATTCGTCGTTCTGCGGGAGGGGATTGCTGCCGGACCTTATCTCACCGTGGCCGACGCCAAGGCGGCCGGCGCCGTTATTCTCACCTACGGCATCTTCTTCCAGACGGTCATCAATTTCCTCATCATCGCCATCGCCGTTTTCCTCCTGATGAAGGGGGTCAATCGGCTTAAACGCGCACTGGAAGAACCGCCCGCAGTCGTCGCCGTCACCCGCGACTGCCCTTACTGCACCATGGCCATCCCCCTGCAGGCCCGGCGCTGTCCGCAATGCACGTCCGAGATCAAATAAAGGGGGGAAGAAGCGTTTCCGCTCAGTTGCGATAAACTTCGCGGCGATGGCCAATTTTGACCACGGTTACGACAAGATCCCGGTCCTGGATCTCATATAAAATGCGGTAAACGCCCTGGCGCACCCGATAGCGTTCCTGGGCGGAAAGTTTTTCGCAACCTACAGGTCTGGGGTCTTCGGCCAAGGCATCGATGCGTTGGAGGATGGCCAGGACAGCGGCTTTAGGTAACGCCCGCAAGTCCTTGGCAACCGAGTGCTTGAAAACCAGCCTATAGCTTGCCATGGGTCTTCAGATCGGTCAGCAGTTCTTCGTAAGTCATTGTGGGTTCGGCCACCCGGTCGGTGAAGGCGGCCAGATCTTCCTGGTCGTCGCGCAATGACTGACGTAGGGCTTCATTGACCAGATCCGAGATGCTCCGGTTGGCTACCGCGGCTTTAAGGCGGAGGGCTCTATGCAGGTCGGGGTCTAGATAGATGGTGGCGCGTTTCGTGAGTTCGGTCATGGCATCTCCTTTTTTTAGACACTTTAGCGTTTTGACGTTTAAGCGTCAAGCTCGAGCGATAACGCCAGCGCGACCATGAGCAACTCGACACCGTGACCGAAGCGGTGGAGATCGATGCCGCGCACAATTGAAAAAGCCCGCCGGCCGGCGGGCTTTTTCAGGTGGAATGGAAACGCGGCGTCTGGTTATTCCCGGACATAGGTATTCATATCCGTTTCATGCACCATCCCCATCAGTCGCGCGTATTCCGATTCGATCAACTCGTAATGGTGCCGGGTCGAGGTGGCGTTGGCCTCGAAAACCTGGCGCACCTGGGGGTCGGCGATCATCGCCGCGATCTCGCGCAGGCTTTTTTCCAGATTCAACTCCTTCTCCATGGCCAGTTCCATCGCCTTGCGCTCGGTAAAGTCGGTGGCAACGATCTTGTCCAGTTCGCGCAGCCAATCCGATTCCGGGTGCGGCTGGCGGGAGATGAAGTCGTCGAAATCGGGGATATCGCCTCCTTGGTAAATGCGATGGAACCATTCGGCATGTTCGCGCTCTTCACGGGCCAGCAGCTCGAAGGTTTTGCGCGCCGCTTCATTGCGCATGCAGCCGGCGCCCCGGCGGTAGAAATCCATCGCGTTTTTTTCCGTCTGCATGGATCTTCGGATGGCCTCCTGGATGTCGAGATTCTCAAACATGCTGCTCTCCTTGAAAGTAAATGCGCGTGGGGGTAGTGTTTAATTATAGATCGAAGAATGGCGTTGTCCATTCCGCACCGGGGTAAACCGGCAAAAGATTGCCCTTGCAGTCCTTTATTCGCCCGTGGTAACAGTGCCCGAAATTTTTTTCGGAGTGTTCCGCATGATTCATCTGACCAATATCAGCCGGCAGCACGGTTCGCAGGTGCTGTTTCACCATGCCGGTTTTCAGCTTCTGCCCGGCGCCCGCAGTGGCCTGGTCGGCCCGAACGGCGCCGGCAAAACGACCATCTTTCGCCTGATCGTCGGCGAGGAGGCGCCCGACGCCGGCGAGATTTCCTGCGCGAAAAAGGCGGTGATCGGCTACTTCTCCCAGGATGTCGGGGAAATGTCCGGCCGCTCCGCCCTGGAGGAGGTCATCGCCGCTTCGGCGAAAACGGTGGCTTTGGGCGAAGACATTCGGCGGATGGAGGCGGCCATGTGCGAGCCGATGGCCGACGACGCCCTGGCCGACCTGCTGGAGCGCTACGGCGATGTCCAGGAGGAGTACGAGCACTGCGGTGGCTACGATCTGGAGGCGCGCGCCCAGGCCGTGCTCACCGGACTCGGCATCGGTCCCGACGCCTATGACCGGCCGGTGGAGACCTTCAGCGGCGGCTGGAAGATGCGCATCGCCCTCGCCCGGATTCTCACCCTGAATCCGGACGTCCTGCTGCTCGACGAACCGACCAACCATCTCGATGTCGAGTCCATCGTCTGGCTGGAGCAATGGCTGGCCACCGAATTCAAGGGCGCGCTGCTGATGACCAGCCACGACCGGGAATTCATGAATCGCATCGTTGGTCGCATCGTCGAAGTGGCCAACCGCACCGTGACAACGTACGCCGGCAATTACGACTTTTATCTGCGCGAGCGGGAGATTCGCCGCGAGCAGTTGCTGGCCAGCCACCGCCGGCAGCAGGAGATGCTCGCCAAGGAGGAGGAGTTCATCGCCCGCTTCGCCGCCCGCGCTTCGCACGCCGCGCAGGTGCAGTCGCGGGTGAAGAAATTGGAGAAGATCGAGCGCATCGAAATTCCGCCGGAGCAGAAAACGATCCGCTTTGAATTCGCCGAGCCGCCGCGCAGCGGCGACGACGTGGTCAAGATGGAGGGGCTCGGCAAACGCTGGGCGCTGCCCGAGGGCGGGGAAAAATCGGTTTTCGGCGGCGTCTCCGGATTGATCCGCCGCCAGGAGAAGATCGCCGTGGTCGGCGTCAACGGCGCCGGCAAATCGACCTTTCTCAAGATGCTGGCCGGCCAGACCCAGCCGAGCACAGGATCGCTGACCATCGGCGCCAACGTCGTCGCCGGTTATTTCAGCCAGCACGCCCTGGACGTGCTCGATCCGGGCAAGAGCGTCTTCGCGACGGTGCAGGAGGCTATTCCGCAGGCGACCATCGGCGTGGTGCGCAACCTCTGCGCGGCTTTTCTGTTCCAGGGCGACGCCGTGGACAAGCGGGTGGACAAACTCTCGGGCGGAGAAAAGAGCCGGCTGGTGCTGGCGACGTTGCTGGCGCGGCCGATCAATTTCCTCATTCTCGACGAGCCGACCAACCATCTGGACATCCAGTCACGGGAAATCCTGCTCCAGGCGTTGCAGAATTTTGCCGGCACGGTGGTGCTGGTCAGCCACGACCGCCACTTCCTGCGCTCCCTGGTCAACCGGGTCTTCGAGATCGATCACGGCGAGATGCGGGTGTACGAGGGGGATTACGGCTATTATCTGCAAAAATCGGGACGGGAGAGCCAAGCGGCCTGAGCGGGTGGACAAGAGAAAAGGAAAGGGCGGATCGGACGATCCGCCCCTGTTGCTTTTCTGACGTTTCAGGTTAGGCGGCGGGCGGGACGAAGACCCGCTGCCCCAACTCCTGATCGAGCAGGAGCAGGCCGCGGCCGTCCCCTTCGACCCGCTTCAATTTGCGGATGATGAGGGAAAAGCTGGCTTCTTCCTCCACCTGCTCGGTGATGAACCACTGCAGCATGACCTGCGCCGCATGGTGTTTTTCTTCCTGGGCCAGGTCCATCAGTTTGCCGATGCGCTCGGTGACGAAATACTCGTGCTGCAGACCGTACTCGAAAGCCTCCAACGGCGAGACGAATTCGTTTTTCGGTGCATCGAAGGCGCGCAGATCGGTGCGGCCGGCGGCGTCGCAGATGAAATTGAAGAAGCGCTCGCCGTGGGTCATCTCCTCCATCGCCTGGATGCGCATCCAGTTGGCGAAGCCGGGAAGGTCTTCCGACTGGAAGTAACCAGCCATCGCCATATAAAGATAGGCGGAGAAGAACTCATTCTTCGTCTGCTCGTTGAGAGCGTCCTGCAGTCTGGGGGTGATCATGCCCGAATATCCTCCTCATTGAAATGGAGCCGGGTTGGCTCGAACTGACTCATGTTACCATATTTTTAATCACAGTCCATTATAACCGATGACCTGAACTGCGCCTGCGGTTTTCAACGCTGCGGGTCCGGGAGAGCAGCCGTGATTGTTAAAACGACCGAATTCATTAAAAGCGCCGTGCACCCCCACAGCTATCCGGAAGGGGATGCACCGGAGGTGGCCTTTGCCGGGCGCAGTAACGTGGGAAAAAGTTCGCTGATCAACGTGCTGGTGAATCGGCGGGGATTGGTGCGCACCTCCTCCACCCCGGGGCGCACCCAGCTTCTGAACTTTTTTGCCGTCAATGGCGAATTCACCCTGGTCGATCTGCCCGGTTACGGTTTCGCCAGCGTGCCGCTGGCGGTGAAAAAACAGTGGGGTCCGATGGTGCGCACCTATCTGGAATCCCGTCGCAATCTGCGGGCGGTGGTGCTGCTTTTCGACTTGCGCCGGGTGCCGCGCGAGGAGGACCAGCAGCTGCTCGACTGGCTGGAGGAGTTGGCCATTCCGACGATTCCGGTCATCACCAAGGCGGACAAGATCAGCCGCAACCGGCGCGCGGCGCAGATTGCGCCGATCGTGGAAGCCAGCGGACTGCCGGCGGACGCGTTCACCCTTTTTTCCGCCCTCAGCAAAGAAGGGCGGGAGGAGATCTGGGAGCGCATCGAAGCGGCGCTGGCGACCGGGGCGGCAGCGGCGGAATGAAAAAGCCGGCTTGAAGATTACGGATTGTCCGGTATCCACTAACATCAAGGCAGCGGCTCGCACTCCCCGAAGTCATTTGGGGAATTCAAAACTTCCACTTTAAGGAATTTGCGCGATGCGACTGAGCGTGGCCACCAACTTCGATCCGGAACTGGTCGAGCAATGCCGGGATTATCCGGTCACCGAACTGTTCGGCAAGCTGCGCACCGACAGCGTGGGCGGCGGCCGGGCGCCCTATCAGTTGGCCAAGGTGTCGCGCCGCCAACTGGCCGCGCATGTCCGGCACTGCCGCGACGCCGGTTTCGCCTTCAACTACCTGCTCAACGCCGCCTGCATGGGCAACCGCGAGATCACCCGCCAGGGGCAGCGGGAGATCAATCGGCTGCTCGACTGGATCGGCGATATCGGCGTCACGGCGGTCACCGTCTCCTCGCCGTTCATGCTGCAGTCGATCAAGGCCCGCCAGCCGCAGCTCAAGGTGCGCATCTCTGTTTTCGCCGGGGTCGACCGGGTGCGCAAGGCGCAGATGTGGGAGGAGCTCGGCGCCGACTGCATCGTCCTCGACAGCATCCTGGTCAACCGCGAGTTCGAAACGCTGAAACAAATCCGCCAGGCGGTCAACTGCGACCTGGAGCTGATGGCCAACAACAACTGTCTTGCCGGCTGCGCCATGTCGCCGATGCATATGAACGCCCTGGCCCACGCCGGTCAGGCGTGGCACGCCAACAAGGGGTTTTTCATCGACTGGTGTTTTCTCAAATGCACCGAGATGAAGATGCGCGATCCGGTGCACTACCTGCGCTCGGAGTGGATCCGCCCCGAGGACCTGCGCCTTTATGAGGATCTCGGCTACGACCTGTTCAAGATTGCCGAGCGCGACATTCCCACCGAAATGATGATGACCCGGATCAAGGCCTATGCCGGACGCCGCTACGACGGCAATCTGCTCGATTTGGTTCAGCCCTACGGTTTTCAGGGGATTCGCGCCGACCACGCCTATTACCGGCGCGGTCTCGGCTGGCTGCTGCGTTTTATCATCCGTCCCGGCCTGGCCAACCCGTTGCGCATGCTGCCGCTCAAGCGCCTGGCCGAACTGCGCGGCATGACCCGGCCCGTCGCCGGTGCGCCGCCGGTGGTTATCGACAACCGGGCGCTCGACGGCTTCATGGAACGCTTCCGCGCCACCAGCTGCCTCGGGGTCGATTGCGAAGACTGCCGATGGTGCCACGACTTCGCCGCCAGGGCGGTCAAGATCGACGATGCCAATCGCGCCGAGGCGCTGGCCGCCTATGAGGAGTTGTTCGCCTCACTGAACGGCGGCGGCATGTGGCGCTATCTGCCGGCGCGCAAGCAAGCCGCAGCCGACTGAAAAAGCGCGGGCCGCTGCCGTTGACGGCGGCGGCCCGTGCTCATGGTCACCTGAAAACCCGAATCCTGCCTGGCTGCATCCCCATCCCGTCACAAAAACAGCAGAAGACTCAGGGCCATCACCGCCATGCCGGCGATGAGGCCGGCGATGGCAAGGTGGTGTTCGCCAAATTCCTGCGCGGCCGGAAGCAACTCGTCCAGAGAAATGAAGACCATGATTCCCGCCACGCCAGCGAAGAGAATGCCGAAAAGGACAGGCGTGAAGAACGGCAGGAGGATGAGGAATCCCACCAGGGCGCCGATGGGTTCGGCGACACCGGAGAGGAAAGAGAGCTTGAACGCCTTGCGGCGGCTGCCGGTGGCGAAGTAGATAGGGACCGATACGGCGATTCCCTCGGGAATGTTGTGGATGGCGATGGCGGCGGCGATCGCTATGCCGAGATGCGGATCGGTCAGGGCGGCAGTGAAGGTCGCCAGTCCTTCCGGAAAGTTGTGGATGCCGATCGCCAGGGCGGTAAACAGACCCATGCGATGCAGCTTGGCAAAATCGTGCGACTGATCGCGGGGCAGGCTTTCGATTCCCTGCGCCATCTCCTCAATGGAATGAAGCTCATGCGGGTTCTCGTAGTTGGGAACCAGCCAGTCGATGAGCGCAATGAGGGCGATCCCGCCGAAGAAGGCGCCTACCACCGCCCACGTCCCCGGCCCTTCCCCGAGGGCCGCGGTCAACACCACCTTGGCTTTGGCCAAGATCTCGACAAAGGAGACATAGATCATCACCCCTGCCGAAAAGCCGAGGGCCAGAGATAAAAATCGGGTATTCGTGGAACGGGTAATAAAGGCCAGAAGGCTGCCGATGCCGGTGGCAAGACCGGCGAGCAGAGTAAGCCCAAAGGCGAAAAGAACGTTACCGGTTTCCATGGGGTTCTAAATTTTCCTGCATGCTGCCCTGCGGTGTTGCCGCTGGGGATGGCGCCGGCCGGCGGTGCGGCAAGTGCATGTCGGACGCCTTGTCCGTTGCATGGGGTTGGGTATTGAGGCCACTGCCGGTTGGCTGGCAGTGGCCTGTTGAACGCAATCAGTCGCTTGCCTCTCCTCGGTCAGGTTGCCGAGGCCGCACCCGTCTCGCCCATCCCGGTGACCTCGGTCAGCGGGATGCCAAGCGCGTCGGCGACCCCGGCGCCGTAAGCCGGGTCGGCTTTCAGGCAGTTGCCGATATGCCGGATCTTGATCGCCTGTGGGGCGTCCCCCATGGCGCGGCCGGTATTGGCGAAAAGAAGCTGTTGCTGCTCCTGGCTCATCAGGCGGAAAAGGGCGCCCGGTTGGGAGTAGTAATCATCGTCCTCCCGATGGTTCCAGTGGTCGGCGTCCCCTTCCAGACTTAAGGGCGGCTCGGTAAAAGCGGGCTGCTCTTGCCAGGCGCTGTAGCTGTTGGGCTCATAGCCGAGGGTTGCGCCGTAATTGCCGTCCGTGCGCATAGTGCCGTCGCGGTGGTAGCTGTGGTACGGGCAGCGCGGCGCGTTGACCGGGATTTGCTGGTGGTTGACGCCGAGCCGGTAGCGCTGGGCATCGCCGTACGAAAAAAGCCGCCCCTGCAGCATCCGATCGGGGGAGAAGCTGATGCCGGGGACCACATTGCCCGGGTTGAAGGCCGCCTGCTCGACTTCGGCGAAGTAGTTTTCCGGATTGCGGTTCAGTTCGAGGACGCCGACCTCGATGAGGGGATAGTCTTTCTTCGACCAGACCTTGGTCAGATCGAAGGGATTGACGTGGTAGGTCGCCGCCTCTTTTTCCGGCATAATCTGGAAGAACAGGGTCCAGCGCGGGAAGTCTCCCGCATCGATACTCTCCAGCAGGTCGCGCTGGTGGCTTTCGCGGTCCTTGCCGACGATCGCCTCGGCCTCGGCATCGGAAAGATTCTTGATCCCCTGTTGGCAGCGCAGGTGGAACTTGACCCAGTAGCGCTCGTTGGCGGCGTTGATGAGGCTGAAGGTGTGGCTGCCGAAGCCGTGCATGTGGCGGTAGGTGGCCGGAATGCCGCGGTCCGACATGACGATGGTCACCTGGTGGAGCGCCTCCGGCAGGGAGGTCCAGAAGTCCCAGTTGTTGGCCGAACTGCGCATGTTGGTGCGGGGATCGCGCTTGATCGCGTGGTTGAGGTCGGGAAACTTGAGGGGGTCGCGCAGGAAAAAGACCGGCGTGTTGTTCCCGACCAGATCCCAGTTCCCCTCTTCCGTGTAAAACTTGGTGGCGAAACCGCGGATATCCCGCTCGGCGTCGGCGGCTCCGCGCTCGCCGGCGACGGTGGAGAAGCGGGTGAAGGTCTCCGTTTTCTTCCCCACTTCGGCGAAGATCTTCGCCTTGGTGAAGCGTGTGATGTCGTGGGTGACGGTGAAGGCGCCATAAGCGCCGGAGCCTTTGGCGTGCATGCGGCGCTCGGGAATCACCTCGCGGTCGAAATGGGCGAGCTTCTCCAGAAACCAGACATTCTGCAGCAACATCGGCCCGCGTGCGCCGGCGGTCATCACGTTCTGATTATCGGGCACCGGCGCACCGGCGCGGGTGGTTAATCGTTTCTTTTCGCTCATCGATTTATTCCTTTCGGATTGGGGTTTTCAGTTCTTTGCTTTCCTCGCACTTGCGGCAAATTCCGTAAACGATAGCATTCCTGTTCTCAACGCGGCCCCACGCCGCAAGTTGCGCCGGCAGGAGCGCTGCATCGAAGGACATCCATTCAAAATCGAGAATTTCTTTGCAGCTTTTGCAAATGAGATGGTGGTGCCGGGTCTTGCACGCCTCGAAGCGGGCTTGGCTCTCGATGGTTTCGACCTTGTGTGCCAGCCCATGCTGGATGAAAGTGCCCAGAGTTCGGTAAACCGTGTCCGGGGAGATGGTCGGAAATTTCGCCAGCAGCCGCTGGTGCAGCGCTTCCGCCGAGGGATGATCGGTGGCGGCGGTCAGTTCGCGAAAAATTTCCAGCCGCTGGGTGGTGAGTCTGAGACCGGCCTGCTTGCAGACCGCCTCGATCATTGAAGGTTTCTTCCGGTCGGTGCGCATCGACGCTCCATTTAAGAATAATTCTTATTGCGAGGAAGTCAAGCATCGCGCCTGTCCCGCGGGGTCGGTCCCGGCTTGTGACTGCTACCCCTGGGGCCGTGCGCCGGCTTACGGCAGGGAACGAAGATTTTTGAGTTGGGTGTCGGCGGTGTGGATCGCTTTTTTTGCCCCTTCGTGGGTGGCATCGAAGACCAGAATCTCTTTCCAGGCGACGATGGCCCCTTGCAGGTTGCCGGCCCGGTATTCGGCCAGGCCGCCGTCCATCAGGCGTTCGGCACATTCGCGCAGGCGGCGGCCCACCGCTTCCCGGTCGACCGGCAGGCGGGCGGCCAAAGCGGGCGTCTTTGGGAAATGATCGAGGAGGGTGCGCGCGGCGCTGCCCGATTCCCGATAATCGCCCCGCTGAAAATTCTTCTCGCCGGCTGCCGCCAGCGCCTGCAGCGCCTGTAAATATTCCTTTTCCAGCAGAGCACCGTTTTTTTCGCGTGCCTCGCCGATGATGGCCAAGGCCGCCGCAAAGCGCCCTGCTTGCAGCTGCGCCGCCACCTGTTGCCGGGCAGTGGGGCGGAGCTCGGCGGTGGTTTTCGGCGGTTGCCGAGAAGGGGCCGGCGGCGGCGCAGCCGTCAGCGGCTGGCGCGTCGCGCAGGCGGCCAGCAGCAGAGCTGCCGTCAGGATGGCGAGAAGGAAGCCAGTTTTCATACGGCGACCTCCAATCCCATCGGAGAACTTTCGGCGGAATAATCCTTGAGGACTTCGATGAACAGGTCGGTCAGCGCCGGGGCGAACTGGATGCCCCGGAAACGATGGATCTCCCGCACCGCCTCCTCGCGGCTGCGTCCGGCGCGGTAAGGGCGGCATGAGGTCAGGGCGTCGTAGGTGTCGGCCAGGCTGACAATGGCGGCCGGCAGGGGAATCTCGTCTCCGCGCAGCCCCGCCGGATAGCCTTGCCCGTTGTACCATTCGTGGTGATGCAGAACCGTTGGAATGTGCCGGTGCAAAGATTCGGAGAGCCGCAGGATATCGGCGCCGTGTTCCGGATGGCGGCGTAGCGCCCGCAGTTCCTCCGGATCGAGGGGGCCGGGCTTTTTCAAAATTGCATCCGGCACCCGGATCTTGCCCAGATCATGCAAAAAACATGAAAGCGCCAGATCTTTGAGCACTTCCGGGTCCCATTCCAAATGGCGACCGACCAGCACCGACAGGTTGGCCACGCGCGTCGAGTGACCGAGAGTGTAATGATCCCGCGCTTCGATGGAGGCCGCCAGGATGCGCACCATCGAGGTGTACGATTCCTCCAGTTCGCGGGCATGCTGTTCCAGACGGCTCCGTTGGCCGGCGATGGTATGCGCCATCTCGTTGAACTCACAGGTCAAGCGACCAAGCTCGTCTCCTGAAGTGGCATGAATCGTCGTGGGCAACTCACCGGCTTTGAGCCGCGCGACACCGGCGGCCAGGCGTTTCACCGGCGCGGTGATCAGAGTGGAAAGAAGAAGAATGGCGGCCACGCCCAGAATCGTCGTGATAATGGCGACGGTGGCGATAGCGCGCCGGGCTTGCTGCCGGGAGGTTTCCAGAGTGACGGCGTCGATCCCCATATAAATGTTTCCGACGACCTTTTCGGAGAAGAGAATGGGGGTGCTGAATTCGTAAAACTCCCGTGCCTCCCGCAAAATCTTGCGCACCTGCGTCCCCGCCGAAACGGCGATCGCTTCTCCGGCCGCGCTTTCGAAGGGCAGGCCAGTGGCGTCGAGACGGTTGTGGGCGAGGATCTTGCCTTGGGGCGACACGATGGCCAGATAACCGATGTCGGGCTGTGAGGCGGCGATCTTGGCGGCGAGATTATCCAGGGCGAGACGGTCGTTGGCGAGCAGGCTGTAGGCGGCGGGCGTGGCAGCGCTTTGGGAAACGGAAGCGCCGCGCTTGATCAGTTCCTGCAGGAGGAAAGAGTCCATGATGCGCATGATCGGCGCCGCCAGGCCGCCGGTCAGCAGCAGAACCATCAAAAAGATGGCCAGGGACAATTTGCAGCCGATGCTTCGAAACCCTATGCGAACCGTCTCTCGGGACAGGCGCATCGCAATCCTCCTGCGAATCGAAAGCGAAAGAAAATGGCAGAATCTCCTTTTACTTTATTTTTTTCTAAGGATCAATAAAAACACGGTGCGCCGGGGTTTCCGCGCTATTTCGTTGACCCCTGCGCATCCTTTTGCTACAAGAATAAATTACTATAACCTTTCGGGTGCCCGCCGAAGCCCTCCGGGCGAAGGCGGGAGAATAGGGAAGAGGGTGCAAATCCCTCGCTGCCCCGCAACTGTAAGCGGCGACGAAAAACCGGTACCAGCCACTGCCCTCGGGCGGGAAGGCCCGGTCGAGTAGGACGACCCGCGAGCCAGGAGACCTGCCCGAAAGAAGCAAGCGGACCTTCGCGGGAAGGGTCCGGGGCGGCGCATGCAGACCCCGGATTCTTTGCGAATCCGGGGTTTTTCCCTTTCGCGGGAGCGAAAAGGGCCGGATGCGGACCGTGCCGCAACTGTGTGGTTTTCTCAGCCATGAAGGCGGAACGTATGGAACAGGGGCTGATTCAGGTCTACACCGGCGATGGCAAGGGCAAGACGACCGCCGCCGTCGGCCAGGCGGTGCGCGCCCTCGGCCAGGGGATGCGCGTGCTCCTGGTGCGTTTTCTCAAGCCGGCCGAACCGGCGAGCGGTGAGGTTGCCTTTCTGGCGCCGACGCCGGGGGTGGAAATACTCACCTCCGGCATCGGCATTATTGCCGGTGTGCCGGATCCGGCGGCGGTGGCGGCGAGCGTGCGCGAGACCTTCCACCGCGCCCGGCGGTCGGTGGCGACGGGGGGCTTCGATCTGGCGATTTTCGATGAGATCAACAACGCCCTGCATCGGGGATATCTTCCCCTCGGCGAGTTTCTGGCGTTTCTCGACCAGCGGCCGCCCGGCACCGAACTGCTGCTGACCGGCCGCCATGCGCCGCCGGAGGTGCTGGCGCGGGCCGACCTGGTGACGCGCATGGACAACGTGCGGCATCCGCTCAAGGCGGGAATCGCCGCCCGGCGAGGAATCGAATACTGATGGGCAAACTGGTCTTCGTCACCGGCGGCGCCCGATCCGGCAAAAGCCGCTACGCGCAGAAGCTGGCCGAATCCTGTCCCGGACCGTTGTTGTACGTGGCGACCGCCGGCATCGGCGACAGCGAAATGGCCGACCGGGTGCGCCGCCACCGGCAGGAGCGGGGCGAGCGTTGGCGCACCCTGGAGGAGCCGCTGGCTCTGGCCGAAAAGCTGCCGCCGGCGGCGACGGGGCAGGGCGCCATGCTGCTCGACTGCGCGACGCTGTGGCTGAGCAATCTGCTTTTCCAGCATCGGGAGGATGTGGGCCGGGTTCTCGCCGAGGTGGAAAACCTGCTTGCCGTCGTGCCGGTCCTCGATGCGCCCCTTTTCCTGGTGAGCAACGAGGTCGGCGGGGGAATTGTGCCGGAAAACCGGCTCGCCCGCCTCTTCCGCGATGTGTCGGGGGAGGCGAATCAAAAATTTGCGGCGGCGGCGGACGAAGCATGGCTGGTGGTCGCCGGATTGCCTTTGCGTCTGAAATGAAGGGATGAGCATGAAAAAAACAATTGGAGCCGACCCGATGCCGAATGAAAAGCCGACCCTTGCCGACGCGCTCGAGCGCATCCGCCCGGTCGATTCGGACAAAATAGCCGAGGTGCAGGCGCGCATCGACCGGCAGGCGAAGCCACCCGGCTCCCTCGGCCAGCTTGAAGAACTGGCCCGGCGCTTCGTCGCCATCGCCGGGCGCGAGGACATCCGGCAAAAGGTCGTTTTCACCTTTGCCGGCGACCACGGGATTGTCGAAGAGGGGGTAAGCGCCTTCTCCCGCGAGGTCACGCCGCAGATGGTGTTCAATTTTCTCGATGGCGGGGCGGCGATCAATGCCTTGGCCGGCCATGTCGGGGCGGAGGTGATTGTGGTCGATATGGGGGTTGATCACGATTTCCCTCCCCACGCGCGATTGCTGGCGAAGAAGGTCGGGCGCGGCACCGGCAATTTTGCCCAAGGCCCGGCGATGTCCAGGGCCGAAGCGGTGCGCTGCCTGGAGATCGGCATCGAAATCGCCTTTAACTGCAAAGAGGTGGGGATCGATCTGGTCGGCACCGGCGATATGGGGATCGGCAACACCACCCCGTCCGCCGCCATTGCCGCCGTTCTGACCGAGCGCTCGGTGGCCGAGGTCACCTCGCGCGGCACCGGGATCGACGATGCCGTCCTCGCTCACAAGATCCGCGTCATCGAAGAAGGTCTGCGGCGCAACGCGCCCGACCGCAACGATCCGATCGATGTGCTGGCCAAGGTCGGCGGGTACGAAATCGGCGGCATCGCCGGGCTGGTGCTTGGCTGCGCCGCCGCCGGCGTGCCGGTGGTCGTCGATGGCTTCATCTCCACCGCCGGCGCGCTGATCGCCTGCGAACTCCATCCCCATGTGCGCGACTATGTTTTCGCCGCCCATCATTCGGTGGAGATCGGCCATGCCTGCATGCTGGAGCGCCTCGGAATGCGCCCCCTGCTCGATCTGCAGATGCGCCTCGGCGAAGGGACAGGGGCGGCCCTGGCGATGGGGCTGATCGAAGCCGCCCTCTGCGGCCTGCGGGAAATCCGCACCTTCGAAGAGGCCGGGGTGTCCGAAGGAACGGAAGAATGAAAAAGGCCTGGGAGGAATTGCGCCTGGCCGGCGCTTTTCTCACCATCCTGCCGGTGGCCGACAAGGTGCCGTGCGATCCGCCGCGCCTTGGCCGCAGCATGGCGTTTTCCACCGCAATCGGCCTGCTGCTCGGCCTCGGGTTGGTCCTCCTCGACCAGGTGCTCGGGGCGATCTTTCCCCGACCGGTCCTCGACGCCCTGCTTATTCTTTCCCTCATCGGCGTCACCGGCGGCCTGCACCTCGACGGCGTCGCCGACCTGGCCGACGGCTTGGCCGGCGGCAAGGACCGCGAGGGAATTCTGCGCATCATGAAGGACAGCCGCGTCGGGGCGATGGGGGTGATCGCTCTGGTCATGCTGCTGCTGCTCAAATTTCTCGCTCTGAACAGCGTGCCGGCGGGGCAGAAGACGGCGGCGCTGATCTGCATGCCCGCCGCCGGGCGCTGGATGCAGGTCGTGCTCGCCTTCGCCTGCGCCTATGCCCGCCCGGAAGGGGGGACGGGTGGTGCTTTCGTCGAGCATGTCGGCCGGCGGGAAGCGCTGTTCGCCAGCAGCACCCTGCTGCTGGCGCTGCTCCTGCTTTTCGGCGGGAAAGGCCTCGCGCTGTTTCTTCTCCTCGCCCTCGCCGCCTGGGCGGCGATCGTTTATTTTCGCCGGCGCTTGGGCGGCGTCACCGGCGACGTTCTCGGTGCGGCCACCGAAAGGACGGAAGTCTTCACTCTGTTGCTGGTGCTGGCCTTGTTTGCCCGGCCAGGCGTTTAAAAGGGGGGATTCAATGGTAACCCGCACACGTATTTACCTGGTGCGCCACGGCCAGGTCGAAGGACACCAGGAAAAGCGCTACAATGGGCAGACCGATGTCGCTCTGACGGCGCTCGGAATGCAGCAGTACGCCGCGCTGACCGAGCGCTTGCGGGAAAAGCGGATCGGGGCGATTTACAGCAGCGATCTTTCCCGCTGCGTGATCGGCTCCCGGATGCTCGCCGCGCCGCACCGACTGCAGCCGGTGCCTTGTCCCGCGCTGCGCGAATTGAACATGGGGCAATGGGAGGGGACCGTCTGGCGGGATCTCAAACGCCTTTATCCCGAGCAGTGGCAGGCGCGTCTTGACGATGTCGTGCACTACCGGGCGCCGGGCGGGGAAAACCTGCTCGATGTCCTTGACCGGGTGCGGCCGCAAATACGGCGGATCGTTGCCGATCACCAGGGAGAGGACGTCGTGGTCGTCGCCCACGGCGGCGTCAACCGGCTGATTCTTCTCGACGCCATCGGCGCCCCGCCCGACCGGCTTTTTTCCGTCGAACAGAATTACGGCTGTCTGAACATCATTGATTACTTCGCCGACGGAATCAGTGTGGTGAAACTGGTGAATGGGGCGGTAACGGACGACCCGTGACCCGCGACCGCTAAGGCCGTCAGCGTCAGCGAAAGATTCAATCCACGTTACCCGTTACTGGGCCATTGTCTTGAACCCTCTGATTATCGCCGCGCCGTCGTCCGGCTGCGGCAAAACCACCGTTACCCTCGGCTTGCTGGCCGCCCTGCGGCGGCGGGGCCTGAGTGTCGCGCCCTTCAAGGTGGGGCCGGATTTCATCGATCCGGGCCACCATGCGGTGGCCGCCGGCCGGGTCTCGCGCAATTTGGACGGCTGGATGTGCGATGAGGAGCGGGTGCGGCGGATTTATCGCAAGGGGTGCGCCGACGCCGATCTGGCGGTGGTCGAAGGGGTGATGGGCCTGTTCGACGGCGCCGCTGGCGACGTCGATGCCGGCAGCACCGCCGAGATCGCCCGCTGGCTCGACGGCCGCATCGTGCTGGTGGTCGATGCCCGCTCGCAGGCGCGCAGCGCCGCCGCCCTGGTGCAGGGGTTTTGCCGCTTCGACCGACGGCTGCGGTTCGCCGGCATCCTTTTTAACCGGGTCGGCAGTCCCCGCCATGCGGAGTTGCTGCGGCAGGCGGTCGCTTCCGTTCCCGGCCTCCCCCCGGTTCTCGGTTGCCTGCCGCGCGCCGAGGAATTCGGGATGCCGGAACGCCACCTGGGGCTGGTGACGGCGGCGGATCTGGGAAACACAGAGGATTATTTCGCGCGGCTGGCCGACTGGGTGGAGAAGCATGCCGAGGTGGCGGCGTTGCTGAACCGGGAAAACCCCCAGTCCCAGCTCCCCCGAGGGGAGAGGGTGGCCGCAGGCCGGATGCGGGGAAATGGGGCTAGGGTCCGCATCGGCGTCGCGCGCGACGAGGCCTTCTGCTTTTACTATCAGGAAAATCTGGAAATGCTGGTCGCAGCCGGCGCCGAGCTGGTTTTCTTCTCGCCGCTGCGCGACGGTGCGTTGCCGGCGGGTATCCAGGGCCTGTATCTCGGCGGCGGCTATCCGGAACTGCATGCCGAGCGCCTCGCCGCCAACGCCGCGCTGGCGTCCGCAATCCACGCGGCGGCTCTGGCCGGGCTGCCGATCTATGCCGAATGCGGCGGCCTGGTCTATCTGGGTCGGGGGATGCGGGAGGGAGGAGGCGAATTTGTCGGAATTTTCCCTGCCGCCGCCCGCATGCTTTCCCGCCGCAGAGCCCTCGGCTACCGGGAAGTGACCCTGGCCGTCGACTGCCCCCTCGGTCCGGCCGGCACGGTGCTGCGCGGCCACGAATTTCACTACTCGGCAATGGAGGTCCCGGCGTCGGTCCCACGGGTTTACCGCCTGAGCCGTCGCGGCGGCGAGGACCTCGGCGTCGAGGGATACCTGCTGCACAACGTGCTCGGTTCGTACATTCATCTGCACTTCGGCAGCCATCCACAGGTGGCTGCCCATTTTGTCGAATTCTGCCGGATCGGGCGCCCGCCTGAATCCGCATCATGGAGTTAAATATGCAAACCGCCCTTTTGCTCATCGGCCATGGTTCCCGAGTCGCCGAAGCCAACGACGCCCTGCACCGCATCGCCGCTCTCGTTCGGCAGGACGCCGGACTTGAAATCGTCGAAGTCTGCTTCCGCGAGCAGCACGCCCCCAATATCCAGACCGGCATCGATCGTTGCGTGGCGCGGGGAGCGCAGCGCATCCTGCTCTATCCTTATTTTCTCTACACCGGGGCCCACGTTCTCGAGGATTTGCCGGCGGAGATGCAGTTGGCCGCCGAACGCCACCCCGGAGTGCGGATGGCGATGGGAAAACCGCTGGGGGTGCACGCAAAATTGGCGGAGATCGTCCGCGAGCGGGTCGCAGAGGCGATTGCCGCCGCCGACTGGAATGCGCCCGCCACTTTTACAAACCCGCAAGCCGGTGATATCCTGAATCCTTCCGCGATCGAAGCGCGCAGTTTCGAAATCATCGATGCCGAAGCGGGCGCGCACGGTTTCAGTGCCATGGAGTGGCCGGTGGTGCGACGCATCGTGCATACCACCGCCGATTTCGATTTTCTGCAAACGACCGTTTTTTCCGTCGCAGCCATCGCCTCCGGCCTGTCGGCCCTGCGTCGGGGGGAGGGCATTTACTGCGATACCGGGATGCTGCTCGCCGGCGTCAACAAGAAAAATCTGAGTCGTTTCGGCGGGGCGATTCACTGTCATATCGGTGACCCGCAGGTTGCCGCCGACGCCGCCGCCGCCGGCGTGACCCGGTCCATCTTCGCCCTGCGCCAGGGGGTGGCGGACGGCTGCGGCATCTACCTCATCGGCAACGCGCCCACCGCCCTGTTCGAACTGCTGCGACTGGTGCGCGCAGGGAGCGTTAGCCCATCGCTGGTCGTCGGCACGCCGGTCGGCTTTGTTGGCGCGGCGGAAGCCAAGGAAGCCCTCCTCGACTCCGGTCTGCCGTTTATCGCCTGTCGCGGGCGCAAGGGCGGATCGGCCATTGCCGCGACGATTCTCAACGCCTTGATGATTCTTGCCGAGGAGAAGGGCGCATGATCGGAAAAGTCCTGCTGTCGATAACGATCCTGCTGTCGGCGGCGACACCGGCTCTGGCCATGCATATTTCCGAAGGAATTCTGCCAGCCGGCTGGGCGGTATTCTGGTTTCTGGCGGCGGCGCCCTTCGTCGCCTGGGGAGTGCGGCAGATCACCCGGAAAAAGGACACGGACCCCTCCTACATTCCGCTGCTCGGCATCTTCGGCGCGGCCGTCTTCGTCTTCAGCTGTTTTCCGATTCCGGTGCCGGTCGCCGGCAGCACCGCCCACCCGGCCGGCACCGGCATGAGCGCCATCTTTCTCGGCCCCTTCGCCAGCGTCGTCGTCGCCTTCATTTCCCTGCTGCTGCAGGCGCTGTTTCTCGCCCACGGCGGGTTGACCACCCTCGGCGGCAACACCTTTTCCATGGGCGTGGTCGGCTCCTTCGCCGGCTTCGGCGCCTTTCGCCTGGGCCGCCTGCTGCGTCTGCCCCTGTTCTGGTGCGGTTTTCTCGCCGGCATGGCCGCCGACCTGCTGACCTATCTGAGCACCGCCTTCGAAATGGCGCTGGCCCTGCACGGCACCGAGCCCTTCCTGACGGTTCTCGGTCCGATCTACCTGGCGTTCATGCCGACGCAAATTCCCCTCTCCCTGCTCGAAGGGGCGGTGACCGGCGGCATTATCGTCTACGTGCGCAAACATCGTCCGGACATCCTGCGCAAGCTGAAAGTTCTCCAGGAGGTGAAGGCGTGAGACGGCTTTTGCTGATTCCCCTGTTCTGCTTCGCCCTGGCCCTGCCGGCTTTCGCCCAGGAAGAAGAAAGGCCGAAATGGCCCGGGGTCGATGAGGCGGTGGTGGAAAAATATGCCAAGGAGCTCGGCCGCGAAGCCCGCGAACCCTTCATCAATACCGATCAGGGGGACCTGCTCCTCTTCGTCTTCGCCCTGGCCGGGGCCATCGGCGGTTTCGTCATGGGCTATTACTGGCACAAGGTCTTCGTCGCCGGGCGCAAGGACGAAGGACAACCAAAGTAATGGGCGGTGCGCATCACTTCATCGACGCCCAGGGGGAGAGCCGTCGTTTTCTCGCGACCCTCGACGGCCGGATCAAGCTGGTGCTGCTGGCGGCGGCGCTGGCGGTGAACCTGACGGCGGGCGGCATCCGCGTCCCCCTGCTGCTGGCCGTGCTGGCATTTTTTCTCGTCTGGACGGCCGGGGTGCGGCCGGCGGCTTTTCTCAAGCGCATGGCGGTGCCCGCAATTCTCGCCAGCGTTGCCTTTGTGACCCAGCTGTTCTGGTTTCAGACCGGATCGCCGCTGCTGAGCATACCGGTCTGGCGCTGGGAAATGATCGTTTACGCCGGCGGCGTCGTGCGCGGACTGGAGATCGCCGCGCGGATTCTCGGCGGCATGGGGGTGCTGCTGTTCTTCTCCCTGACCACCCCGCTGCCCGAACTGATGCGCGCCGCCCGCGCCCTGCGCTGTCCGCCGGTGCTGGTGGAGCTGGCGCTGATCATGTACCGCTACATCTTTTTGCTGCTGGAGGAAGGCGGGCGCATCCGCAACGCGCAGAAGGCCCGCCTCGGTTTCGTCGACGCCCGCTGCGGCATCCGCTCCAGCGGCATTCTCGGCGGCATGCTGGTGCTGCGCACCTATGACCGCGCCGAACGCAGTTTCGCCGCCATGCGCTGCCGCGGCTACCGCGGGGTGCTGACCGCCGTCACCCCCGGCAAGCTGCGGTCGCACGACTGGGCGGCGCTGGCGACCGGGCTGGCCATATTGACGGGATTGTTGCTTTTGCGGTAGGGGCGAGGCGGCCCCGCCCGGACGCGAACCAGAGCGCCCATAAAAGGCGCCCCTTGTGCACTGGATGATCATGCTTAAAATCGAAGATCTGCATTACACCTACGAGGACGGCACGCCGGCGCTGAGCGGCATCGATCTGGAAATCGCCCAGGGGGATTTTCTCGCCATCCTCGGCTCCAACGGCAGCGGCAAGACGACGCTGATCAAACACCTCAACGGGCTGCTGCGGCCGACCCTCGGCCGGGTGTTCCTCGACGGCCGGCCGGTGGAGCGGGTGGAGGACCGGGAGGTGTTCAGCCGCATCGGCATCGTCTTCCAGGATCCGAACGATCAGCTCTTCGCCTCGACGGTCGAGGAGGATGTCGCTTTCGGTCCGACCAACATGGGCCTGCCGCCGGAGGAGATCAAGGAGCGGGTGCACCGGGCGCTGCATCAGGTCAGCATGGAAGACTTCGCCCGCAAGTCGGTGCACGCCCTCTCGCACGGGCAGAAAAAACGCATCTGCGTCGCCGGCGTTCTGGCCATGGAGCCGCAGGTGATCGTCCTCGACGAGCCGACCGCCGGCCTCGATCCGATGGGGGTGCACTCCCTCATGCATCTGCTGGAGGATCTGAACAAGAAAGCGGGGATCACCATGATCATGGCCACCCACGTGGTCGATCTGGTGCCGCTGTTCATGAGCCGCATCGCCATCCTCAGCAAGGGCAAGGTCATCCGCTTCGGCACCCCCGAGGAGGTCTTCGGCGATCCGGAGGCGATCGAGCGGGCGCGCCTGCATCTGCCCCTGGTGGCCGAGCTGATGCACGCCCTGAAGACCCGCGACCATGTCAACCTGCATCACGTGCCGCTGACCGTCGGCGAGGCGCGGCGGGAGATTTTGCGGCTGTTGTCGGTCCAGGACGTAATGGCCAAGGTGTAGGCTTCGGCTGATGAAAAACGCTCATCTGCGGCGTTGCCCTCGTCCTTCGTCAACGACGCACCTTTCGGTACGCCTTATTCCTCAGGACTTCGGGCGCCTTGCATCTGAGCATTTTTGATCAGCCGCGGAACGCCGCCGACGGGCACCCGCAACGGGTGCCCCCTTACAGGGAAAATTCGCTTGGTACGCACTCCTCTTCGTCACGGTTACACCACCGGCGCCTGCGCCGCCGCCGCTTCTCTGGGGGCGGCGAGAATGCTGCGCGAGCAGCGGCGGGTGGAGGAAGTCGAAATTTTCCTGCCGGCCGGGTTTGCCGCCCCCTTCACCCTGCATGGGCAGATGTTCGATGCCGATTCGGCGCGCTGTTTCGTCGTCAAGGACGCCGGCGACGACCCGGATGTGACCCACGGGGTCGAAGTGCATGCCGAGGTGGCGCGGCGGCGGTCGCCGGGGTTGCAGATTGTCGGCGGCGCCGGCATCGGCCGGGTGACCAAGCCCGGTCTCGCCGTCGCGGTGGGGGAGTGGGCGATCAATCCGGCGCCGCAACGGATGATCGCCGCAGCGGTGCACTCGATTTTTTCGGCCGACGAAGGCCTGCGGGTGTCGATTTCCATCCCCGACGGCGAAGCGCGGGCGCAAAAGACGCTGAATGCCCGATTGGGCATCGTCGGCGGCTTGTCGATCCTCGGCACCAGCGGCGTGGTGCGGCCGCTGTCGCACCTGGCCTGGACCGATACGTTGGATGTGGCCCTCGACGTGGCGCAGGCCGCCGGCCTCGACACGGTGGTGCTGTCCACCGGCCGCACCAGCGAAGCGGCGGCGCGCCGGGTCCTGCCGTTGCCGGAAGAAGCTTTCGTTATGATGGGCGATTTCGTCGGCCACACGCTGGACGCCTGCCACCGGCGCGGCATTCCGCAACTGGTGCTGGCGGCGCAGTTCGCCAAACTGGTCAAAATCGCCGCCGGGCATGACCGGACCCACGTTCGCGATTCCCGCCTCGACCTCGGCCGGCTGGCCGGCTGGGCGCGGCAGGCCGGTCTTGACGAAGCGGCGACGAAACGGATAGAGTCTGCCAACACGGCCCGGCAGGCGCTGGAAACGGCCGCCGACCGGCAACGCCTGGCCGCCATTGTGGCGGCCGAAGCGCTGGCGACGCTGCGCCGCCGGGCGCCGGGGGCGGCCATCGGGGTGCTGCTGGCCGGCTACGACGGGCAACCGGCCGAGTCCTATGGCGATTGGCCAAAGCAGGACAACAGGGGAGTATGAAATGAGACGCATCCATGTCATCGGCGCCGGCATCGAGGGGCACGAAGGGTTCAGCCCGCGAGTTCTCGACCTGATCGGGCGGGCCGGAATTCTCTTCGGCGGGGAACGGCAATTGCAACTGTTCGCCGATTTTCCCGGCAAGAAGGTGGCCATCGGCAGCAACCTCGCCGAAGTTGAAGCTATGCTGCAGGAAACCGAGGAGCGGGCGGTCGTTCTCGCCTCCGGCGATCCGTTGTTCTTCGGCATCGGCCGCTACCTGCTGCGCAACTTTCCGGCCGAAGAGCTTGAATTCGTGCCCAACGTCAGTTCCGTCCAGTACGCCTTCGCCAAAATCAAGGAGCCCTGGGACGACGCGGTCTTTATTTCCGCCCACGGCCGGGGGCTGAAGGGGGCGGTCGATCGCATCGTCGCCAACGACAAGGCGGCGGTCCTCACCGATGATACGAACACACCGGCCGCCATCGCCGCCGAACTGATCCGCCGGGGCCGGGACGGCTATGCCGCCTGGCTGTGCGAAAATCTCGGCACCCCCGAAGAGCGGATCACCGACACCGATATGGCCGGACTGCTGGAGATTGCCGCCTCGCCCCTCAATGTCCTTATTCTGATCAAGGAGTATGAGGCGCCCGGCGAGTACGTGCCGGTGCTGGGGATTCCCGACGAGGAGTTCGCCACGGTGAAGAAGCTGATCACCAAGGAGGAAATCCGGGTGGTCACCCTGGCCAAGCTCAAGCTGCGGCACGACATGGTCCTGTGGGATGTCGGCGCCGGCTCGGGATCGGTGGCGATCGAGGCCGATCACCTGCTGCCCAACGGCCGGGTGTTCGCCATCGAGCGCAATTCCCAATGCCGCGAGTTCATCCGCGAGAATCTGCAACGCTTCAACGCCCGCAACGTCACCCTGGTGGAGGAAGAAGCGCCGGCCGCTTTCGAATCCCTGCCCGATCCCGACCGGGTGTTCATCGGCGGCTCCGGCGGCAACCTGTGGGACATCCTCGATGCGATCGATTCGCGCCTGCCGGCGGCCGGCCGGGTGGTGCTCAACGCCGTTACCCTCGACACCCTGACCGCCGCCACGGAATTTTTCGAGAATACCGGCTATCAGGTGGAGGTCACCACCGTCAACATCTCCCGCACCCGTCCCCTGACGGACTACAAAATGTTCGAAGCCTACAATCCGGTCTTCATCGTCGTCGGGGTCAAAGAATGAGTGGACGGCTGATCGCCGTCGGCGTCGGCCCCGGCGATCCGGAGCTGATCACCCTGAAGGGGGCGCGACTGATCCGCGAAGCCGATGTGGTTATCGCCCCGGTGGGGGACAATTCCACCGCTTCGGTGGCGCACGGGATTATCGACGGCCTTGTCGATCCGCGGCGGCAGCAATTGCTCACCCGGGTTTTTCCGATGAAGAAGGAACTTGCCGAAATGCGGCCCTTCTGGGAGGCGGCGGCGGTCGAGGTCGCCGGGCTGCTCGCCCAGGGAAAGACCGTGGTTTTTGCGACCCTCGGCGATCCTTTTCTTTATTCGACTTTTCTCTATTTTCATCAGGTGTTCGCCGAGCGTTTTCCCGGCGCAGCGGTGGAGGTGGTGCCCGGCATTTCCAGCATCCACGCCGCCGCCGCCGTCGCCGGCCGCCCTCTCGGTCTGGGCGCCGACCGCATCGCCATCCTGCCGGCCACCTTCGAACAGGACCGGCTGCGCCAGACCCTGCGCGAGTTCGACACCGTGGTCCTGATGAAGGTGCACCGGGTTTTCGACCAGGTGCGCAACCTGCTGCGGGAACTCGGCCGGCTGGAAAATGCGGTCTACGTCCGGCGCGTCGGCCTGCCGGGGGAGACGGTCATCCGCGATCTCGATCAGATCCAAGTCGAGGATCTCGATTACCTGTCGCTGGTGCTGGTGGGGAA
>JBAYQP010000023.1:0-37535 GCA_041677125.1 Desulfuromonadales bacterium
AGGTCGGTGGCGGTGGCGCCCTCCCGCAACCGCCCCTTCAGGCGAAAACCCATGACCTGCGGAATGAGCATCGAGATCGGCTGCCCGAGCATTGCCGCTTCCGCCTCGATGCCGCCGACGCCCCAGCCGAGCACCCCCAGCCCGTTGACCATCGGCGTGTGCGAATCGGTGCCGACCAGGGTGTCGGGATAGGCCTGGCGCCTGCCGCCCGTCTTCTGTCCCGGCCCATCCTCCGCCAGCCCGAAGACGACCCGCGCCAGATACTCCAGGTTAACCTGGTGGCAGATGCCGGCGTTCGGCGGCGTGACCTGGAAGTTGTCGAAGGCTTTCTGCCCCCACTTCAGAAAAGTGTAGCGCTCCCGGTTGCGCTGGTAGTCCATTTCCTCATTGGTGGCAAAAGCCTGCGGCGAGGCGAAAGCGTCGACCTGAATGGAATGGTCAATCACCAACTCGACCGGCTGTTGGGGATTAATGAGCTTCGGATCGCCGCCGAGTTGCGCCATGGCGTCGCGCATGGCGGCCAGATCGACCACCGCCGGCACGCCGGTGAAGTCCTGCAGCAGCACGCGGGCGGGGGAGAAGGTTATTTCCTTCTCCGGCGCGGCCTTGGCCTGCCAGCCGGCGAGCGCCCGAATATCGTCGGCCGATACGGTCACCCCATCTTCGTTGCGCAGCAGGTTCTCCAGCAAAATGCGTAGGGAGTAGGGAAGACGGTCGACATTGAAGCCTGCCTTCGTCAGCGCCTCCAACCGGAAGATTTCATACTCATGGTCACCGACGCGCAAAATCGAGCGGGCGGAGAAACTGTCCTTCATTTTGGCCTCCGATCTGAAAAAGCGATTCTGCAAACAGAGAAAATCTCGACAATTCTACAGTGAGACAATGCGATTCTCAACGGCAAGAGCAAAGTAGTTGGCACTCCTGGCCGGCGGCCGGCCAAACAGATCTGGCGATCGACAGCCAAGAGCAGCAAAGCACTACTATCCGGTTAATTTTGAATTATGTCTACAACTTGCTCGCGGTGAGTATCCATGCGGCGTTTTCGCCGACCTGAGCGACATGTTGGCCAACGGCACGGAGAACAAGGAATCTGCAAGGTGCGGCAAAAATTGCCGTTTGCCGCCCGCGATAAACAGGATCCTGAAAAAAGGTGGTCGGCGCAAAAAAACGACTGGTATTTTTCTCCGGACAGCGGTATATTTTAACTGCAGCTGCAATCACCATCCACCCTTGGCAAAGGAGGTTTTGACGATCGATGATATACACTACATTCGAATATTGCCAAAATCTCCGGCGATCACGGATCGGCGGATAAACCCTCAGGTAGGGTAAAAACACAGAATCCAAAGACAAGGCCCGCTTAATGCGGGCCTTTCATTTTTGCACCATCAGCCCCGCAACCTTATCGATGCAGTCGTTTCCGAAAGGAGGACCCGTGCTTGACCCCGGCGAACGCAAAATGCTCTATGCCTTTCTTTCCGTCCTGTTCCGCCATCCCGACGAGCAGACGATGGCCGCCGTCGAAGGCGTCGGCCCAGACACTTTCACTACCGTATTTCCCGGTCTTGCCGCGCCGCCGATCGTGTCGCTTGCCGAATTGCAGGACGACTACCGGCACCTTTTTCTGGGCGCATCCGGAAAACCACCAGCCCCGCCCTATGGTTCGGTCTATCTGGAAAAATCCGGAAGCGAGGGACACTCGACCCGCATCGTTGCGAACCTCTATGCCAGCGCCGGGCTAGGCACCGAAGAATCCCCGGAACCGCCCGACTATCTTGCCACCGAGCTTGAGTTTCTTTATTACCTCACCGAAGGAGAGGAGCAGAGCCGGGAGGAGCGGGTGGCAGTCCCTTCGCACCGCTGGCTGGCCAGCCAAGCCGACTTTTTCCACAATTTTTTCGCCCCCTGGATCGATCCGTTTTGCGCCCGAATCGAAGCGGATCAACCGGCGCGGCCGTTCTACCGCTGGGCCGCCGAACTGCTGCGCCGCTTTGTCGAAGCCGAGAGCCAAAGACTGAAAATCTGTTGAAATTGACTTTCGGCGCCGCCTCCCGGAATCGGTTTACCGACCGAGGCGCAGGCCGTTGGGTTCGCCACGCTACGGCGCGTCTGTTTGCTCTTTTCAGGTGGCCGGGATATGGTAAGGCATGGTTCGCGGATCTTCGGACCGAACCAGCGAAAGGACATCTTTTTAGCCCCGGAGGAGGTGGAGAATGAAGGAAATCCTCGCCCTTGACAGCCTGCCCCGGCGTTTCGATGCGGTATTGTTCGATCTGGATGGCGTCCTGACCGCGACGGCGAGCGTTCATGCCATCTGCTGGAAGCGAATGTTTGACGCCTTCCTGCAAAAACGGGCGCTGCTGCAAAATGAGGCTTACCAGCCCTTCGATATCGAAACCGACTACAAACGCTATGTGGATGGCAAGTTGCGCTATGACGGCGTCAGAAGTTTCCTTGCGGCGCGCAACATTCATTTGCTGCCGGGGACTGCGGACGATCCGCCCGACGCCGAAACGGTCTGTGGCCTCGGCAACGCCAAGAACGCCCTGGTGCAGCAGGTTCTGGAAACCGAGGGTATCGGCGTTTTCGAGGGGTCGCTGAAACTTCTGCACCGGGTACGCGCCGCCGGCCTGCAAACCGCCGTCGTCTCGGCCAGCCAGAACTGCGCCGCAGTTCTGAAAGCTGCGGGCATCGACGATCTCTTCGCCGTGCGGGTGGACGGCATCGAAGCCGGACGCCTCGGCCTGGCCGGCAAGCCGGCTCCGGACACTTTTCTCCACGCGGCCAAACGCCTGGGGGTCGAACCGTCCCGGGCCGTGGTTATTGAAGACGCCGTCAGCGGCGTTCGGGCCGGACGCGCCGGCGATTTCGGTCTGGTGATTGGAGTAAATCGGGAGGGGAATCCCGAGAAACTGCGCGAAAACGGCGCCGACCTGGTGGTCGGCGATCTTGCCGAATTGCTGGAATAAATACTCAAATCCGCCGGAGTATGGAATGATTCGCCATGAAACGCTGAATCCCCCGCCGCACATCTATCCCATCAACGAATGGAAAATCATCGAAACCTCTTTTTACCCCCGTTTTCTCGCCCAGACCGAAACAATCTTTTCCATCGGCAACGGCTACCTGGGAATGCGCGGCAACTTCGATGAGGGTAAGCCCTCATTTCAGAGCGGCACCTTCATCAACGGGTTCCACGAGACCTGGCCCATCATTTACGGCGAGGAGGCTTACGGGTTCGCCAAGACCGGGCAGACGATGCTCAACGTCACCGATGGCAAAACCATCCGCCTTTTCATCGACGACGAGCCGTTTCACCTGCCCACGGCGAGCCTGATGCTTTACGAGCGCATCCTCGATATGCAGGCCGGAACCCTCGACCGCAAAGTCCTCTGGGAAACGCCGGGCGGCAAGCAGGTCTTCATCGAATCGCGGCGGCTGGTGTCCTTCGAGCACCGGCACCTGGCCGCCATCTCCTACCAGGTGACCGTGCTCAACGCCAAGGCGCTGGTGGTGATCTCCTCCGAACTGGCGGGAAACCAGCCGAATCAGCGGGGCAAGGGCGATCCCCGGCAAGCCCGCGGGCTTAACGGCCGATCATTGCTGCCGTGCAAGCATTACGCGACGAAGGAGCGAATCGTCCTCGGCCATCAGGCCAAAGAGAGCGGCATGACCCTGGCCTGCGGCGTCGACCACCTATTCGAAACCGAATGCGAATACACGGTCGCCACCGAATGCCGCGAGGACTTCGGCAAAACGGTCTTCTCCATCGAGGCGCAGCCGGGAAAACCGTTTTATCTGGAAAAATTCATCGCCTATCACACCTCGCGCAGCGCCCCGGCCGAAGAGCTGTGCGAGCGCAGCGAATGGACCCTGAACCACGCGCGCAAGCGTGGATTCAACAACCTGGCGCAGAGTCAAAGAAGCTACATGGACGATTTCTGGGCGCGCAGCGACGTGCGTATCGAAGAAGAGTCGTCCTCGGCGAAACGGCCGGCGGGCGAAGTGCAGCAGACGCTGCGCTGGAATCTTTTTCAGATTCTGCAAGCCGTCGGGCGGGCCCAAGGATCCGGCGTGCCGGCCAAGGGGCTCACCGGGCAAACCTACGAAGGACATTATTTCTGGGATACGGAAATTTACCTGTTGCCGTTTCTGACCTATACCGCCCCCCATCTGGCGCGCAATCTTCTGCTGTTCCGGCACAGCATGCTCGACCGGGCGCGGCAAAGAGCCAGGGAGTTGAGCCAGAAGGGCGCCATGTTCCCCTGGCGCACCATCAACGGCGAGGAAGCCTCGGCTTATTATGCCGCCGGCACCGCCCAGTACCACATCAATGCCGATATCGTCTACGCCCTGAAGAAGTACGTCGAAATCACCGGCGACAACGCGCTGCTGTTTCAGGAAGGCGCGGAAATCCTGGTGGAGACGGCCCGGCTCTGGGCCGACCTCGGCTTCTACAGCAAACGCCGGGGCGGGCGCTTCTGCATTAACGGGGTGACCGGACCGGACGAATACAACACCGTCGTCGATAACAACACGTTCACCAACCTGCTGGCCCGGGAAAATCTCTGGTACGCCGCCGACACCGTCCGCCGCATGCGCGAGGAGAACCCCGACCACTACGCCACCCTGGTGCACAAGACCGCCTTCGATCCGGCGGAGGCGCAGGAGTGGCAAAAAGCCGCCGACCGCATGTACATTCCCTACGACGAAGAACTCGGCATCCATCCCCAGGACGACAACTTTCTCGACGGCAAGATATGGGATCTGGAAAACACCCCCCGAGACAAATTCCCCCTGCTGCTGCATTTCCACCCGCTGGTCATCTATCGGCACCAGGTGATTAAGCAGGCCGACGTGGTGCTGGCCCTGTTTCTGCTCGGCAACGAATTTTCCGCCGACCGCAAAAAGCGCAATTTCGACTACTACGATCCGCTGACGACGGGAGACTCCTCCCTGTCGGCCTGCATTCAGGCGATCGTTGCCGCCGAGATCGGCGACGGCAAAAAAGCCATGAAATACACCCGCTACGCCATGCTCATGGATCTGGCCGACAACGGCGGCAATGTCCGCGACGGTGTGCATATCGCCGCCATGGGCGGAACCTGGATGGTTATGGTTTACGGTTTTGCCGGACTGCGCGACTACAATGGTCGGATCACCTTCGATCCGCGCCTTCCCCCCTCTTTCAAAAGCCTGACATTCCCCCTAGAAATCCGGGGACGAATCCTTGATGTGCAGGTGGAAGCGGAAACCACCACCTATCGATTGCGCACCGGTTCCGAGTTGACGATTTTCCATCAAGGCCAGGAAATTACGCTACATCCGGGAAAACCGGCGCGGATGAAGATCGTGCCGGCGGCCATCGGATAAGCAGCGCAAACTGTTTTGCGTTTTGCGGCGTCATCACGGGCTTGCTTGCTCTGCCGCCCAGCCGGCGGCACTTTTTTCTTTTGGAGAAACCGATGCTTCAGATTTGCCGCATGAATATTCTCGTCGTCGATTATGTGGATAGCCGCGGCGTCTGGCTGCGCGCCGGCGAGGAGCCGGTGCTGCTCCCCAAGCGGGAAGCCGGCGGCGCCAGAGTCGACGAGCCGGTCACGGTTTTCGTCTTCCGCGACAGCACCGGCCGCCTGCGCGCCACCCGCCGCCAACCGGTGGCGCAGGTGGGCGAATTCGCCCTGCTGGCGGTGCGCTCGGTCACCCCGCACGGGGCTTTTCTCGACTGGGGGATGGAGAAGGATCTGCTCGCCCCCGGCGCCTTGCAGCCGCGGCGGATGAAGGAGGGCGAGCGGCATCTGGTGAAGATCTGCCTCGACGAGCAGGAGCGCCCCTTCGCCAACGCCCGCCTCGAGAGCTGCCTGGAGCCCGAAGGGCGCGATCTTACCGAAGGAGATGAAGTCGTTCTGGTGCTTTGGGAATTCACCGACCTCGGCGCCAAGGTTTTTGTCGACCACCGCTACCTCGGTCTGCTCTACCGGGAGGAGTTGGCCGGCGACATGGCGCCCGGCGACCGGCTCACCGGCTATGTGAAACGCCTGCGCGACGACGGCAAAATCGATGTCACCCTGCACAAGGTCGGCGCCCAGGGGGCCGAGGAGGCGCGCGACACCTTGCTCGCCGCGCTACGCCAGAATGACGGATTTCTCCCTTTGCACGACAACAGCTCCCCCGAGCAGATTCGGAATTCTTTGGGCCTGAGCAAAAAAGCGTTCAAGAAAGCGCTGGGCGGACTGTACAAGGCGGGAAAGGTGGAAATCTTGCCGGACGGGATACGGGCCAAGCTGATAGCTGACAGCTGATAGCTGTTGAGTGCCACCACATCGATAAAGTTCTCTTTCAATTGCAAATCAAGATTCTGGCTGTACAAATGGTTCAAGAGGTTTGATGAAGGTGACCCTAACCGGTTTGAGGATCGTTCGCGCCGTTTCCTCAAACCGTACGCCGTCTAAGATCGAGGAGATCGTTAAGATAGTTCCCCTCAATCAAGCGGAGGGAGAAAGAACAGATTGCCGCTGGAGTCGGATTCGAGGACAGCACCTATCCCCGTGCCGTCATAGGTCTGCAGCCAGGCCCAGTCCTGCACCTTGTCGCAAAGAGACCATAACGCATGGTCGGCCCAATAATCGTTGCTCGATATTTTCGATCCCTCTAATCATCACCTGATCAATCACTTTGCTACCCGACTGATTCTTTATATGGACGCTGGGTGGCTATAGGAGGCTAATTATCGGAAAGACATGCAGGTCCCATTCTTGGAGTCTGAAAAGAGCAATCCTACTCCTGCTGCTTATTGCAGCTTCGGCTGGGGCGGAAGAGTACCGCCGCCCTTACGACTCCCCTTACTCCTACCCACAAGGAGGTTATCGGGATGACAATTGCTGCCGTGAAAGTTGGAAAACCCCCGAACTGGAGCACCTGCAGAACAAAAGCCGAGAACATTACATTGAGCGGCAACGGCAGGATGACAAAGATACTTATCGGGAAAGAAAAAAAGCGAAAGGAGAGAAAAAAGATTGAAAGGTGCTTGTGGTTTGTCCTGCCAGCTTATGGAGAAAATCTAAATAGACCGAGGCGCCTGCTGATCGGCTCTGACGTTCTTTTCAGACCATTATTGTTCATACTTAATTTGAAATTATAATTAGATCAAGAAAAAATGCCGATATTAACCGGTGCGCGCAACACAGTTTGGCGGTCTCGGTACCAAGCTTAGAAAACAAGTGGGGTAACCATAGGAGTTAGATAGCTGACAGCTATAGCTTGCACCTGCCCTACCCTTGCCGCCACCTGATTAATAAAAGGGCATATGCCTCGACCCACCCCGCCTCGGCAAAGCACAAGTTATCGATTTTTCGACTGTTTTTCTCTGGCACGGAAGATGCTCAGGCTCAGGACATCTTATGGAAAGGAGAAACAGAGTATGCGCATGTCCTCGGCTTTGGCAGAAAGCATTATCCCCGAAGAGGCCGGATTCGAACTTCTCCCGAGCGGAGCGGGCCGGTATGAAATCAGGATTTGGGGGCGGTTTGCACCCGGATGGCTGGGAGCCTTCACCGCCGGTTTGGCGAAAGAACATCTGAACATTCTGCAGGGTGCGGCGCAGAAAATGAGTGCGGCAACCTGGCAGGCTTCTTTTCATGTGGAGAGTCGCGGATCGACGGCTTCCCTCGACAGAATCGACTTCCTTGCCCTGGCTTCCGGTCGGCCGGCGGCAGTCGCCTCCGCCGTCAGTCTGGAGAGTTTTGCGGTCGGCGTCGAGGCAGACGGCGCCCTTCGCGTCGATGTGCGGGCTGCGGACCAGTTGGGCTTCCTCACTTCCATTCTGAAAAATTTCGCTCTGTTTTCCCTCTTTCCGGCGGAGCTGCGGATCGAGACGACGGCGGGGCGCGTTGCCGACCGCTTCTGGTTGCGGGGCGTTGGCGGCGCCTCTCCTTCGGCGGAAACCGCCCAGGCATTGCGCGAGATCCTACAGGCGCGTGTCATGGCGGCCTGATCCGGTTTTCTTGATTCCCCTCACCTTCTCCACCTGCACGGCCGATGAATGGCGGCTCGCCTTTATCGGCCGTGCCTTTTTTATCCCGCGACCGCTTGCCTTATTTCCATCAATACCGTACCGCTGCAGGATCGAAAAAAACGCCTTTGCGGCCCCGCCGCCGACTTCGTCGACGTCAGCGAGCAGATCCGCTTTCGCCGGGAACGGGAAAAGCTGGTGGCGGCCCTGGGAAATAGTGAAGCGCGTTACCGGATGCTGGCCGAATCGGCTCCGGTCGGGGTCTTCGAATGCGACGGACAGGGCTGCTGGTTGTACACAAATCCCCAATGGGCGAGCCTTTCCGGCCTCACCGTACAGCAAAGCCTGGGGCCACGGCTGGCAGAGCGCCATCCATCCCGACGATCGGGAACGAATCGTCCGCGATTTCTGTGCCGACGACGATTCGGACATTGCGGAATGGGAATACCGGCTCCTGCACCCGGAAAAAAGAAAGATATGGGTGCGCATGCAGCGCAAGAAGGTTATCCGCGAGGGGTCGGATGAAAAACATTTCGTCGGCACCATCTCGAATATCACCGCCCATAAGGATGTCGAACGGCATCTGCAACGGGCCAAGGACGCGGCGGAAGTGGCCAATCAGGCGAAGGGATGCTTTTTCCAGGTGGTGAGTCATGAAATCCGCACGCCGCCTTTACCGCATGACCGGCTTGCCGACGATCAGTTCGAGCATCATTTGCTGAATCTGCGGCAAAACCTCCTGCACCCGCGTGTCTACCAGCTCCGTCGTTTTATGCACAAGGCCGGGCATTTTTGCCACCAGATTGCGCCCGGCCGGGCTGCCGTAAAAAAGGACCATGACCGTCAATTCCTCCTCGGAAAACGTGGAGGCGTACAGCCGGACATAGTCGGGCTTTAAACTCTCCCAGGTCAGTTCGGCATAGAGAATATCGAAGGTTCTTCGCTGCAGCTCTTTTGCCATTTCGATCTGCTGCGCATCGAACTCCAACCCCTCCAGTTCCTCGATCTGCACTTGCCGGATCTGTTCGAGAAGATTTTCGGTGGTTTCCCGGATGTTGATCAACTGCAGCAGTTCGTCCGCCAAAGCATTTCGATCATTGTCGTTTGCGGCGGCGCCCCCGGTCAGTCCGACCGACATCAGCAGAACAAGCCAAAGAACCTGCACCAGGCGTTTCACCCGGCGGATGGAGCGGAACCGATCGGAAACAGAAATCACGCGCGGTGCGGAGGCTGTTTGCATGGGGATTGTCCCTGGTGATGGGCTTATCCTCTGCAAATAACCTATATGCCCGCCTTGTCAACCGCGAATCGGCCACAATTTCCTTTTCCCGCAAACGAAATTGGCCATCGCCGGCTCAGGCGCCGCAGGGGGGCATGGAAGCCGTCGCAGATCGCGACCGGGAGCGGGAGCGGGAGCGGCGAATTCATCAATCCTACGGCGTCTCCCCCTACTGGGAGGAAGGGCGCGCGGCGTCCGGGCAACAGATGCGGGATGGGTCCGAGCTGCCGCCAGGGCGTCCTCCGGTGCTGCCGGAAGGCCACCCGCCGGTGCTGCCGTCCGATCACCCGCCCATTACCCCCGCGCCACAGTTAACAACTCGCCGCGCCGCCCATTTCCGGGCGGCGCGGCGCACTCTCAGCGGCGGGCGATGAGAACCAGGCCGGCCAGCGCGCTCGCCGCGCCGCCGATGTACTTCCACATCACCCGGTCCGGCTGCGCCCCGGAAACGGCTCGGGCGAAGCGGTTTACCACCGCCCGGCTTTCGTCATAACCCCACCAGATCAGCAATCCGCCCGCTACCAGCAGAGCAAGACCCAGGGCAAGTCGCATCGCCTTCTTGTTTTTTTTCATCGCTGCCTCCTCGAAGAAATTTCACACCTGATCGGCGGCGCGAATCGTCCCGTCGGCACCGACATGAAGCACCTCGCAATGCATGTCGAAACCGATTTTCATCGCGACCGTCCGCCGGATGTGGGCGATCAGGGCCAGAACATCCCGACAGGAGGCGCCGCCGCGATTGACAATGAAGTTGCCATGCCGGCGGGAGACTTCGGCGCCGCCAATCCGGCAGCCCTTCAGCCCCGCCTCCTCGATGATCCGGCCGGGCGGACCAACCGTTGCGTGCATCTGCGCCGTGCTGAGAAAAACCGAGCCGCAATTCGGCTCCCCCTTGCGGGGAAATTTGCGCCGGCGTTCACGCAGATCGGCGAGCATCTCCCGACGCATCCGAGCGGGCTCCCCGGGGGGGCATTGGAGTTCCACGCCGACGACCACCGCGCCGGTTTTCTGCAAAATGCTGCTGCGGTAACCGAAATGGCATTCCTCGCGGCCGAGAACCACCTGTTCCCCGTCCCGGTCGATCACCGTCACCCGCAGCACATTGTCGCCGATGCCGCGCCGCTGACTGCCGCCGTTCATGGCCACCAGCCCTCCCAGCGTGCCCGGTATGCCGATGATATGCTCCAGACCCGAAAGCCCGGCGCGGACCGCTTGCCTGGCCAGATGCGGCACCCACACCCCTGCTTCGGCAAGGATTTTGTCTCCGGCGATGTCGATTCGGGACAAACGGCGGCCGATCTTCAGGACGATGCCGCGAAAACCGGCGTCGTCGAAAAGCAGGTTGGTCCCCTGGCCGATGACCAGCAGCGGCATGGAGCGTTTTCTGGCAAAACGGATGATGGCTGCGACCTGCTCGGCGCTGCGCGGCTCGATGAGCAGGTCGGCCGGACCGCCGATCCGCCAGCTGCAGTGGGACGCCAGCGGCTCGTCGAAAGCCGGATCGAGTGGCAAGCCGTCGAGAATCTCGAGGATTTCATCACGAAAGGAGTATGGAGGTGCTGGCATTTGCCGCCTCGGCGGGAAAAGAAATGGAAGAGAAGCTCCCATGAAAATGGAAAACGATCGAAACGGACGCAGATTACCCGTCTATCCGGTTCGCCGTCAATACCTCTCCCTGTCCGACGCACAAAATCCCCGTAAAAAAACATTTATAGTAAATTTTACCTTGCTTAACAAATCGTCTCTGCTATATTGCCGACAGGAGAAGCTTTATTTTCAGCTCGGAGGTGCGGATGGAGGATCTTTGGAAATTGCGGAACCTAGGCTATCGTCTGAATGAATTGGCCGAGAAGGCGGAATACGACCGTCTGGTGAAACGGTTCCGGGAAGAAGAAGTGAGCGGCAATGCCCGCAACCTTCTTTACGGTCCGGGTGCCCTGGCCGCTCCGGATAGCCGGAAAAACGAGAAAAAAAGCAGCTGAAGCCCCGAAACGCTCAAGCCGCCCGCCGTATTTCGACGGCCGAGCGGCTTTTTATATCGATGAGGCGCGACGGGCAGGCTGTGAGATCTAGCGGTTGCGAAATATCTTAAGCCTGCGGGTGGTCGGCACCTTCTTCTCGACCGCCGCCAGCCAGGCGGAAACCTGTTCCAGACGGACCGGCTTCAGCATGCAGGGGATCCCCAGTTTGCGGGCCTGCGCCAATTCGTCATCGGTGAGGTGGGCGGAAATCAGGAGATGATTTTCCGGCGCTGCCTTACATCCGCTGTTCAGTTTCTTCCGGACAAATTCCAGACCGGTCATGCGCGGCATATTCTGGTCGATGATGGCAAAATCACCGCACTGCTCATCACTTGGGCAGGAGCAGGCGTCCTCGCCGTAGAGGGGGCAGCTCAGAGGCTCGGACGCGGTTACCACCTCATGCCCCCGCGCTTCGATATAGGTGGCCAGGGAAAATCGAATATTTTCTTCATCGTCGAGCACAAGTGTTCGATATTCATGATTCTTCATGGCGTCGCCTCCCTGGGTTAAAAACAATAGCAGTATTTTCAATACCGCCGTCGCAATTGCCCTGTCAACGGGGAAAAATGACCGCTCCGGTATTTTTTCCATCCCGCCGCACCTCCGCAATTACCGCCATATACCTTTTTTTTCGTATTCTTCCGCCCCCCCCTCCCCATCGTTTTGCTGCGTTCTGGCGAAGCAACGGAGAAAGCGGTAGTGGCGCTGCGTCAGCGCGCCGATGACGGCATACCTTGCCCACCGAATTTCCTGTGCTATAGAGGGAGGGATACCGGCAATTCCGACCATACGCCCAGCGGGAAAAAGGAGATCGCCATGGCCGAAAAGGACATCGTCAAACATCTCAAATCGTTGCTGCAACTCGATGTCGATGCGTCGCACGCCTATCAGCAGGCCATCGACCGGATCGAACTGGTGTCGGTGCGCGAGCAGTTGACGAAGTACCGGGAGGATCACGAGCGGCATGTACGGGAAATTTCCGAGAAGCTGCGGGAACTTGGCGAAACGCCGCCCAAGGCCTCACCGGATCTGAAGGGAATGATGATCGAAGGCTTTACCGCCCTGCGCAGCATGACCGGCACCGAGGGCGCCCTCAAGGCCATGAAAACCAACGAGAAGCTGACCAACCGGAAGTACGACGAGGCGCGCAAAATGAATGTCGCCGCCGATGTCCAGCAGCTGTTGGAAAGCAATTATCAGGACGAACGGCGCCACCTGACCTATGTGGAGGAGGCGCTGCAAAGCCGTATCTGGGAATAATGGCTTTACCCCGGCGCCGGCTGCCCGGCGCCGGGCAATCAATGATGACCATCCACCGTGTTGCTTGCTTGCGCAAAAATCAATCGATGACGTTGCCGCGCGTCCCGGCGTTGAACAACGTCATGATGTTCTCCGGGGTGAACAGACATTCCCGCGGCTCCCGCCCCGGCCGCTGCCAGACGAGAAACTCCCCTTTGGTGCGTTTTTCGCGGCTCACCCGCTCGGGAAATCGGTGTTGCAGCTCTTGCCACATCTGTTCGGTGTCAAGCAGCTCGAAACCCTCCAACCATTTGATCCGCTCCTCCCGGTGCGCGTCGAATTCCGCCAGCAGTTCGAAATTGAGAAAATCGTGCTCGCGCCGCCACCATTTGATGAACCGGTGGTCGGGGGTGCGTTGCCGGTTGACTTCCGTCAGAATTTCTTTTTCTTCCATTACGCCTCCTCTCCGTTGTCTTGGCCGCCGGTCAGAGGGACAAACGCCACCGGCAGGATTTCCCGCGTATGAATCTTCTCCCCTGCATCTTTTTCCAGCAGCAGCAATGCCTGCCCCATTGTTCCCTGGCGGACCGGAATGACCAGACGCGCCCCGGGTTTGAGCTGAACGAGCAGGGCGGGCGGAATTTCGGGGGCGGCGGCGGTGACGATAATGCCATCGTAGGGCGCATGTTCCGGCCAGCCCAGACGACCGTTGCCGGTGCGGACGCGGACATTGTCATAACCGAGGGTGGCCAGTCGCTGTCTCGCCTCGTCGGCCAGGGCGTCGATGATTTCCATCGTGTATACCCGCCGGACCAGCCTGGACAGAATCGCCGCCTGATAGCCCGAGCCGGTCCCGACTTCGAGCACGCTGTCCTCGGCCGCCGGCGCGAGCAGATCGGTCATCAGGGCGACAATGAACGGTTGGGAGATCGTCTGTCCGGCCTCTATCGGCAGGGGGCGGTTGTTGTAGGCGAAGGGCCTCTGGTCGGCGGCGACGAAATCCTCACGCGGCACCTCGGCCAGGGCGGTCATGACCCGCGCATCCGGCGCCGGCAAGCCGGTGAAACGGCTGGCGTAACGGTATTCGGCGGCAATCGCGTCGAGCATCTGCCGCAGTTGTCGGGGCGACTTCCGAGGTGACATAATCGATCCTCGACGATGGAAATTTTCATGACCTCGCTGGATTCCCTTAATAAAGGATTACCACCGCCGTGGTAGGCGTCAAGAACGCGACAGACCCTTTGCCGAAATTGACACCCGGCGCCGATTGGATTAAATTCGTTTTCCCGGCTCCCGATGAGGATACCGGAACGGACTATTTGCCACTGGAGATTGCATGTTGAAATTTTTTCGCCGGAAGACGAAGCGGAACACCCAGGAAAATACCAACGCGCGGGAGGAGGCCGGACGCCTGTTTGCCGCCGGCCAGAATTGCGCCCAGGCGGTTTTGCAGGCGACCACCGGCATTGACGATCCACAGATGCTGAAGATGGCCAAAGCCTTCGGCGGCGGCGTCGGCGGCAGCAAGTGTCTGTGTGGCGCGGTGAGCGGCGGGGTGATGGCGCTGGGTTTGCGCGAAAAGGGGCATCTGGCCGATCGTCTGGTCGACGAATTTCGCCAGGCTCAGGGCGCCACCTGCTGCATCGCCCTCTCCCGGAAATTTCGCTGGAACAGCAAGGAACACAAGGCCAATTGCCGTCTCATCACCGAGGAGACGGCGGAAACGGTCGCCCGGCTGCTGGAAAAATAACCTCACCGCAAAGACTCAGAATACTCGAATCCTGCAGATAATTGCTCTTTCATGATCCCGTGCTATTCTCATGGGCATGTCCTTCTTCAGCGCTCTTTTCTTTCTGCTCACCCTGGCCTCCATAATCTATCTGTTGGCCGCCATCGGCTGCCTCGGGGCTTTTCGCCGACGGCGGACGCAGCGGGCGCCGGTGCGGCCGCCGATCACCATTCTCAAACCGGTCTGCGGCTTCGACGCGGCGCTGGAAGAGAATCTGCTTTCATTTTGTCTGCAGGATTATCCGCAATTCCAGGTCGTCTTCGGTGTGCGGGAGGCGAAGGATCCGGCGACGCCGGTCATTCGCCGGCTCATCGCCGCCTTGCCGGGGCACGATCTGTCACTGGTCATCGATGATCGTTTAGCCGTCGCCAATCGCAAGACGAGCAACCTGATCAACATGCTGCCGGCCGCCCGCCATGACCTGCTGGTCGTCGCCGACAGCGACATGCGCGTCGGCCCCGATTATCTCGACCGGATCGCCGCCCCCTTCGCCGATCCGCAAGTGGGAGCGGCAACCTGTCTGTACAGCGGCACGCCGGGCCGGGGACTTGCCTCCGCCCTTGGCGCGCTCTATCTCAGCGACTGGCTTCTCCCTTCGGCGCTGCTCGCCGCCACGTGGCGCGAACCCGATTTCTGTTTCGGCGCGACCATGGCGGTGCGTCGGCGGGTGCTCGCCGCCATCGGCGGTTTCGAAGGTTTCGCCCCTTTTCCCGCCAACGGTTTCCATCTCGGGCAACGGGTGCGGCAGGCCGGCTGGCAGGTTCGCATCAGCTCTTACGTGGTGGAAAACGTTGTGGTCGAACCGGACCTGCGTTCGTTGCTGTCGCGCGAGTTGCGCCGGGCGCGCGCCGGACGCGCCTGTCGGCCCCTCGGCTATGCGTTTTCCTGCATCGGCAACAACAGCCTGTCCTTCGCTTTTCTGTTTCTCCTCGCCAGCGGTTTCTCCGCCGCCGGCGCCCTCCTGCTGACGATGGCCGCCGGGCTGCGCCTGGGGCTGCATTTTCAATTGCGCACCGCCTTGCGCGTCCCCCCGCCTTCCGTCCCCTGGCTGCTGCCGCTGCGAGACCTGCTCTGCCTGTTTATCTGGCTCCGCAGTCACTTCGGCAACGAGGTCGGCTGGCGCGGCCGGCTGCAATTGATGCAGCGCAGTTGACGGCCATTGGCGAAAATCTGCCGCCGGGAGGTTCGGAACTTCACCTGCATCCGGCAACGGACGGCGGGTCGCCACGGATGGAGCTTGCCGCGCTGGTCAGTCTCGCAGGTCAGGGCGGCCCCCGGCCGAGCGGATATCGACCATGGCGACCCCGGCGTTGCAGAGCAGGGAATAGCAGGCGTCAATCGGGCGGGGATTGGGGAAGGCTGCTGAACGGCTCTTCGCCCATATCGGCGAGGCGACACCTGGCCAGGGCGGTCATGGAAACGGTCTGCCATTGCTGCTGCAACGCTTTCAATGCGGCGGCAAAATCGCAACGCAGGCGCAGCAACTCGCCCAGCAGTTGCGGCCGGCGGAAAATGGCGCGGAGCAGGACGGCTGCCCGTAGACGCCCGGCCTCGGCAAGACAGGCCCGCACCTCGGATGGCACTTCGCGACTGGCGGGGTCGCAAACCGCCCGCAGGGCGAAAAAAGGCAGCCCCGCCTGTCGCGCCACCCGCCCGACGGCGACGCTTTCGAGATCGACGGCAAGCGCTCCGCTTCGTTCGAACAGAGCCAGTTTGCCGGCCTTGGTCAACACCGGCTGGTCGATTTCGGCAAGTCCGCCGGAGAGCACTTGCAACAGCATTCCATCCGGACCGGCGAACAGCAATTCTCCGCTTTTTTCCATGAACAGCACCAGATCGCCGGGATGCAGCGCCGGATGCAGGCCGCCGGCCAACCCGATCACGGCCAGAGCCACCGCCCCGCGACTCGCCAGCCAACCGGCCGCCGCCTGCGCCCGCGCCCGCCCCTGACCGGCGCAGACGGCCAGGACGGCCGTTCCGCAGGGGAGGACGGAACTGCGGCAGGACCAGCCGTCCTGACGGATCCATCCCTGACGGCCAAGGAGGGCCCCGGCCTCGGCCGGCAGCGGAACAATCAGACCGAGAAAACTTTCCATGGCTTGAAATCTCGTAGAGTCGATCCGATCCACCCTCCCCTTGCACAGCGGAAAAATCTTAAATCGGCTAGATGGCAGGCGCGGCCGAGCGCTGGATTCCGGCAGATCTTTCGGAGCCCGGTAGTTCTAGCGAGAGAGTCGAATTCAAACGGTTCTCTTCCCGCCCGGCGTTTGCCGGCATGAATGCGGGTGTCCGGGCCATTCAAAAATATCAGTGGATTCCCATAATGCAACGGACGTTTATCCGTCCAGGAGCAGGCGGCAGCGGCTGGCGCACGGCAACCTTCGGGCGGCGGATTCCCGGCTGACGAGGAGTTGACATCCCCGGATCAACGCCTAAGATTTTCTTCACCTTGGGAAGAAAGGGGATGCATCGATGCTCATCCGGGTCAGGTATCGCGAAGGCGCCTACGACATGGTAAAGGAATATTTTCTGGCGAATCTCATCGCCAGCGGACGCATCAGCCGGTTTCGCCGCACGGACGGCTGGGTCGAAATCGGGCGTGATCCGGTACGTCGGCACCCCGCGCCCCGGCGGATTTACACCGGTCCCGAACGCCGCGATCCGATTACCCATCGCCCCCTCGAAACACTGATCCGGATCGGCGGGCAGGTTTATCGACCGTGTTTTTCCGGCCGTCCTGGATCTGAGTGATTTTGGTCGAATTTTGCACAAAAAAAAACCACCCACGAGGGATGGCTATATTGGAGCGTCCTGGCCGCGGGCCGGGACATTGAAATCGATGTTGAAAAGTCTATGGAAGTATAGATTTGTTCGGGAGCGTTCCCGCAGTTGTGCCTGCCGCGTCCGATGCCCAAAACTAGAGGAATCCCCGCGGGAAATCAACACAATTTTTTTTCCTGAAGAGAAATTAAACCGCTTCGGCAAGGGTGCTTGGCGGCAATCGGGATCTCTCAGTCGCCTCTGCCGGCCAGCGGCTTGGGCGGCTGAATCGCCTTCAGAATAATTTCTCTGCCAGCAGCGCTCAAAGATTGGAAGGCGGCGCCGAATCCTTGTGGGTGATTCAGTTTGGGCCGGGGGAATCCCTGATTGACCCAGGCGACCCGCACCCGCCCGCTGACCGGTTGCATTCCCACCCCTGGAAGCACCATCTTCATCTGGAGCATTTCGTTCGCCTGCACTTTTTCGCGACAGGCCACATAGACACCATTTTCACTGAGGTCGTCACAGGTGCCGGAAAACTCCTGCTCTCCCGGGCGCTGCAGGGTAATCAGCGCCTGACACTGTTTGCGGGGTTCCCGCCGTTCGACTTGAAACAAAAACCCATGCCCGAGATCAAGAAACAGGTTGCGATCGATCGGTTTTGTCACCACCCCATCGCAGCCGGCAGCCCGGCAAAGGTCGGCACTCGCTTCTCGCCCGGGCGCAAAAACCATCACCACCGGAATGGCCGCCAGGTGCGGATCGGATTTCAGCTTTCGGCAGCAGGTCAGGCCATCCATTACCGGCATGTTCACATCGAGGTAAATGAGATCAGGCTTTTCCCGGGCGGCTATTTCCAACGCTTCCAGGCCGTTGCGCGCGGTGAGAATGGTTGCGGGGGTCTGCTGCAAAAACCCTTTTTCCACCTCCAGGAAAAAATCGACATCATCCACCAGCAAAATCTTGTGTTTTGGCATTATGCCCTCCCGACATCAAGTCTGTCGGCCCATGCGACCGGCAAAGCCCTATTCTTAACCAATCGGGGAAGGATTAAAAGAGAAAAAGGACCAAATGTATTATAAACAGCATTAAAGGTGTAACGTGACCTGGCACGCGTCTCGCCCGGCTTTTGCCGGTGCGCTTTCAGCCGTTGCCGAAAAGATAGGAGGCGGTCGCTGCCTCGATGATCGCCGCCAGCAGCAGAACCGGGGCGATTAAACCAATGAAGATGCGAAAACAGCGCTTCAATCGATCTTGCAGACGAGACAGCCGCCCGGGACCAACGACCCAAAGACTCAACCAAAGCCCCATCCCCCAGGAAACGAACATCGCCGGCAATTCGAAAACTCCATGGGGCGCAACTTTCCACATTTCCCCAGGCGCCAGCGAGGTTATCGCGCCGAAAATAAGGCCATTCACCACGGCGGCGGCGGTCGGCAACAAACCGAACAAGGCGCCGGCGAACACGGCTATTCCGCTCGCCAGAAAATTGCGAAAAAAGATCTGGAGCGCGAGTTCGGCGGCGCCGTACTGGAGTAACTGATGGGCAATTTCGGCGAAGAAAAACAGAAGCTGTCGACTGACAGCCGGAAAGAAGTACCCGGCCAGGGCGCCTGAACCAAAGAGAATGGCCGCCGACCAGATGAAATCTCTGGCCTCGCTGAGATCGGCAAAAATGCTCTTAAAAAAACCGTTTGTCGATCGCGCCGCGGACATGCCCTTCAGTGTAGCAGATTCCCCTGGGTCAGAAGTTGCTTTTCCAATTCTTCAGGCGTTTGTTCTCGCTCCCGTCGTGAGTGCGGATGATGTAGGCCAAAAACAGCCCGGCGGAAACACCGAAAAGAAAAATGGAGGTGAAAATCATCATATAATTCACGAAAAAATCCTTCATGCGAGATGGTGAAAAGAAGCGGTGGAAAAGCGGTGCGCAAAAAGCGGCCGTCGGAATTGTGTAGCAGAAAGAGAAATTTCCGTCAAGAATCAATAAGTTAATGTACAAGAGCTATTGATTTAGGCGTTACGGATGCGCGGGTCGGCGAGGGCATAGCCGAGGTCGGCGATGAGATTGCCGACAAGGGTGAGAACGGCGCCAATGACCAGAATGCCCATAATGAGCGGATAATCACGCATCATGACGCCATCGTAAAAAAGTTTTCCCATACCGGGGATGGCGAAAATCGTCTCGAAAATAACACTGCCGCCGATCAGACCGGGCACGGAAAGACCGAGAATGGTGATGAGGGGCAGCAGGGCGTTGCGCAGGGCGTGCCGGTAAATAACGGCTCTTTCCGGCAAGCCTTTGGCGCGCGCGGTAAGGATGTAATCCTGGCGAACGACTTCGAGCATGTTGGAACGCATATAACGGGAAAAACCGGCCAAACCGCCAAAAGCGGAAACGAAGACGGGAAGCACCAGATGGTGGGCCATGTCCCAGATCTGGCGCGGCCAGGAGAGATACTCATAGCCGAGGGAACGCAGCCCGGCGATGGGGAAAAGTCCGAGACGAACACCGAGATAATCCATCAGCAGCAGCGCCAGCCAGAAGGAAGGGGTGGCGAAACCGAGAAAAACGAAAAGGGTGGTCCCCCGGTCGAAAAGGGAGTTGCGCCGCGTGGCCGAAAGAATGCCGATGGGGATGGAAACCGCCAGAATCAGGGCGATCGATAGGACATTGATGGTGATGGTGACCGGCAGGCGTTCGGTGATCTTGGTCAGCACCGGACGCCGGTCCTGGGAGAAAGAGGTGCCGAAATCAAGCCGCGCCAGTCGCCCGAGCCACGTTCCATACTGCACCAGCAGCGGCTTGTCCAAATCGTACTGCTGGCGCAGCCGCTCCTTCAATTCAGAGCTGGCTTGGGGATTAAGGTCCGTCTGAATATCGGTCGGCTCTCCCGGCGCCAGATGAATCACGGTGAAGGATATCAGCGTGATTCCGAGGATCAGGGGAATCATCATCAGCAAACGTTTGGTCAGATAACGGAGCATAGTTTTATATTATCGGTTCCAGTTGCGATGCTGAAAATAAGGCGCGTGGCGCTGCGCACTCCCTGGATTCTAACGCAAAACACGGGATTTCTCTTTCACCTTGCAAACTTCTGCTCTGATTTCGGCACCCACCATTCGATGAAATTGTGCATGATGCCGGCGGGGGCCGGCTCGATGCCGCGGAAACGGGAGGCGACCACCGGCAGGGCATCGGGAACATAGAGGAAAGTATAGGGCTGTTCCTCGGCCAGAATCTCCTGAAAACGGTCGTAGATTTCTTTCCGTTTTTCCTGATCGAGGGTGTGCCGCCCCTTCTCCAGTAATGCATCCACCTCGGCGTTCTTGAAGCCGATGAAGTTCAACTCCCCCTCCCCTGTCTTGCTGGAGTGCCAAACCTCGTAGGAATCGGGATCCGGTGGAATGGTCCAGCCCAGAATGATGGCGTCGAAATTGCCGGGATTAACGAATTCCTTGAGGAAGGAGGCCCACTCGACCACCCGCAGTTTGACGTCCACACCGATTTCCCGCAGGCGGCGCTGAAGAATCTCGCCGGTTTTGATCCGCTGGTCGTTGCCCTGATTGGTCAATATGGTGAAGGCGAAGGGTTGGCCGTTCTTGTCGAGGAGGCCGTCGCCATCGCTATCCGTCCAGCCGGCTTCGGCCAACAGCTCCCGCGCTTTATGCGGGTTGTACGAATACTGCGGCACATCGGGATTGTACACCCAGGTTCCGGGTTTGTAAGGTCCGGTGGCGATCTGTCCCAGGCCAAGTTGGATGCCATCGATGAGCTCCTGTTTGTCGATGGCGTAGGCGATGGCCTGGCGCACCCGCTGGTCCTGAAACTGCTGCCGCCGCAGGTTGTAGCCGAGGTAGGTGTAAGCGGAGGCCGGATAACGATACTTTTCAAAACGCCGTTTGAAAGCCATGGTGTCGGTCTGTTTGGCATATTGCAGCGGGGTCAGCCCCATGTAGTCGAGTCCTCCCGACTGCAGCTCGAGAAACATCGTCGAAGGGTCGGGAATGATGCGGTACAAGACCCGCTGGATGTAGGGCTCCCCCTCGAAATAGTGGGCATTGGCTTCCAGGACGATTTTCTCCCCCGGCCGCCATTCACCGAATTTGTACGGACCAGTGCCGATCGGACGACGTGCCAGGGGGCTCTTGGTGATGTCCTGTCCGGCGAGCAGATGCTTCGGCAGCATGGCCGTTCCCCAACTGATCAGGGCCTGCGCCAGCGGCTGTTTGTAGGTCACCCGGAAGGTATGGGGATCGAGAACTTCGGCCTTTTCCACTTGCATGAAATTTTCGGCGTAGGCGGTCGGCACCTTGGGGTCGATATAGGTCTGATAGGTGAAAAGGACGTCCTCGGCGGTGAACGGCGCGCCGTCGTGCCACTTCACCCCGCGACGCAGGTGAAAGGTGATCGTCAGGTTGTCCGGGGAGATTTCCCACGATTGGGCGAGTTCCGGCTCGATCTGCAGATTTTTGTCGTAGCGCACCAGACCGTTGTAAACAAGGCCGTTGATATCGGAAGAAGCCGAATCGGAAGCGAGCACCGGCAGCAGTGTGGTGGCATCGCCGATGGAGCCCATGATGATGGTGTCGCCGTGGGCCGGCTTGGCGGCCTCCCCTTCGGCCGGGATAATGGCTTCCTGCCGTCGGTCACAGCCGGCGACGAGAAAACACAAGAGCAATAAAAGAGGAAAAAAACGCATGATATCTCCAGGAGGTTAAAAATTTTCCCGCTCTAAAACCCTTGTATTATGGCTCGATTGGCTGCGAAAACGCAAGGTCGGCGGCAGCGAAGACAGCGATCCAGCGTTGTTTTTCACAGAGGCTCAATCGAATAGCCGACTGGCGGGGCAAGGGAAAAGAGCGCGGCGGGTATCGACCGGTTCAGGTCCACTTCGGAGAATGTCAGAGACGCCGTACTCTGCCGCTCCGGCATCTCCAGGCGCATGCTGCGGGGGAAAGGGGGCGCCTCGGAAGTAAAGCGGCCATAGTCGATTTCGAGCACCCGCGCCGCCCCCTGAAAATAGACGACGCGCAGCAGGCGCAATTCCCGATCGAACACCAGTTCCTGCCGGACGCCCGCCTCCCCATCGAGCAAAAGCCGATGCCCGCCGTCTTCGCCGGCAACGACTGTCGTTTCGATATAAGGGATGACCGGCGCCTGATAAAGCAGCAGATGCACCAGGTCGGTCAATTGCAGAGGCAGACGGGTGAAGCGCTGGATATTGCGCAAGGAAGACTCACCGCTCAGGAAACGGCCTTCGCCGGGGATAAGCACATTGATCCCGCCGCTGCCGGCGGCAACCACCAGAACCGGGGTGCCGAACGGGCTCAAGGTTTCGGCCCGCAGGAGATCGGGTTTTTGCGCCAGCAGAACCTGGTTGCCGGTAAACGATTCCCCCCCCGTCTCGATGCGCACCTTCGCCTGCCCCCGCAGGGACGCGAAGGCGGTCGCCAGTGTCTGCAAACGCTCGAGAAGCACCTCGCTGCCGACCGGCACCCGGGGTGGCGGCGCCTTTATTCCGGCACAGGCGGCAAGAAGGGTCCAGAGAAGAAGACACGCTCCCCACCTCGCCGGCTTTCGCCTTGCTCTGCCGTTGAGCCCATAAAGAGGTTGGCGGGTAATTTTCAAAGCCCTTCCACTTTCTGCTTTACGCCTTCGGCCTGCGGATCCAGATCCAGCGCCTTGCGGTAAGCGTCCAGGGCTTTTGTCTTCTCGCCCAGAGCGCGATAGATATCGCCGAGATGTTCGCGCACCAGGGAATCAGCGGGCAGCATTTCCACCGCCTTTTCCAAGTGCCGGCTGGCTTCATGCGGCCGGTCGAGTTTGAAATAGACCCAGCCCAGGGTGTCGAAAATATGCCCTTCCGGTTTGAGCTGAACCGCCCGCTGCGCCATTTCCAGGGCTTCCAGGAGATTTTCGCCGCTCTCGGCATGCCCAAAGGCAATGTAGTTCAGGGCCTCGGCATGGTCCGGATTCTCCTGCAGGACCCGGCGCATGAGCTCCATAGCGTCCTCGCGCCGACCAAGCCGTTCAAAAAGCAGCCCGCGATGATACAGCAGGTCGATGTCGCCGGGATAATCCGCCAACCCTTTCTCGATGCTGGCCAAAGCGTCAAGGTAATTTTTCTTTTCCTCGTAGAGGGAGGCCAGGAAGGAAAAGAGTTCTGGCCGCGGCGTATGACCGCTGGCGAACTGCGCTTCCAGCAGATCGATGGCCTCACTGCTGCGATCAAGTCGGCGAAGCAGATAGGAAAGATGCACGAGGGTATCGCTGTAAACCTCGGCTTCGGGGGCGATGGTCTGGAAAACGCCGAGGGCCTCCTGCCATTTTTCCTGCCTTTCGAGAGCCATGCCGAGGTAGAAGCGGATGGCATCCTGATCGGGGTGGTTCTGCAGAATCAGCGAAAAGGTTTCGGCGGCGGCAACCCAGTTCTCGCGATCGAAATGAATCAGGCCGATTTTGCGCCGCGCATCCAGATCGTCGGGCGTCTGCTCGAGAATCGCTTGCAACTCGGTCATGGCCTCATCGAAACGATTCTGCAGAATCAACAGGCGGGCGATATGATGGCGAACACCGGCGCTATCATTCTTGATCGCCAATAGCTGCCGGTAGGTCTCTATCGCCTTCCCTACCTGTTGTTCTTTTTCAAAAAGGCTGCCGAGTTCGGCGTATGCCGGCAGGAATTCCGGGTGCGCCGCAATGATTTGCCGATACATGTCCTTGGCCAGACTTTCAAGGTCGATTTCCCGGTACAGTTTCGCCAGGGTCAAGGCGATGCCAACCGAATCGGGATGCTTCTCGCGAGCGGCTTTGAGCGATTCCACCCCTGCCTCGTAATCGCCGTTGCGCGCATAGGCCACCCCCAGGTGCAGATAAGCGCTCTCCTCCTCGGGATCGATCTCCAGCGCCCGGCGAAAATGAACGATGGCCTCTTCGTCTTCCTGCCGACGAAAATAGATGTTGCCAAGCATCATTTCCGCCTCGAAGGAGGCGGGGTCGAGACGGAGCGCTTCCTCCAAGGTTCGCCGCCCCTCCTCTTCCATGCCGCCATCCAGGTAGATTCCGGCCAGGGTCAGTCGCAGAAAACCGGCGGTGGGATCGAACCGGATGGCCCGGGTGAAGGCGGCGACCGCTCCTTCCAGATCACCATCCGCCGCCAGCAACTGGCCACGACCGAAATGGTAGAGGGCTTTGGCCTCCGGCTGAACCACCTCCGAATGGTAAACAGCGTCTTCAACGGCGGGTGAATTCCCCATGCCGGGCAAGGCGCAGGCGGCCAATGGAATCAGCAGTAAAAAATGGAATAGAAGTCGTCGCATAAGTCCAAAAGATGAGGGAGGAATAGATTGCATATATCTTCTATCGGCAAAGCGAGAAAAACTATCATACCGGCCCATGTGGGTCAATCGGCGAACCCGCGTCGGAACCGGGTCCAACGCCCCTTTACAGTCCTTGGCAAAAGGATATAATCAAATAAATACAACTTCTTACAAAACAACGGCGCCTATGGACAGCGAATCCCTGCATCAAGCCATGCTCAGGCCGGAAACCTATCCGGCGGCGGAAGGACCGATTGAATTTCGGGAGACCCATATTTCGCGTCTTTATCTTACCGCCCGCGACGTTTACAAGGTCAAAAAACCCTTCGATTTTGGCTTTCTCGATTTTACCACGCTTTGCCGACGGCGTTTCTATTGTGAGGAGGAAGTGCGCCTTAATCGCCGCTTCGCCCCCGACACCTACCTCGATGTCGCCGAGATCCGCCGCACCTCGGCGGGGCTGCGCATTGGCGGCCACGGTGAAACAATTGAATACGCGGTTCACATGCGCCGACTTCCGCAGGAGGCGATGCTCGATTCTCGTCTCGCCGCATCCGATCCCGCTTTGCCGGCCGAAATGGAGCGCCTGGGACGGCGCCTGGCCGAACTGCACGCGCAATCGCCCGTCTGCCGGGAAACGGGCGGGAGGCGGAATCTGGAGGTGGTGCGCGGCAACTGGCGGGAAAACTTCGAGCAGATGCTGCCCTTTGCGAATACGCTATTGTCTTCCCGGGCGCACGATTTTCTGCGGATGTTTGTCGACCGTTTTCTGGCGAGCAATGCGGCGCTGCTGTTGCAGCGGGAAGAAGAAGGTTTCGTCCGCGACGGACACGGGGATTTGCATGCCGAGCATATCTGCCTTACCGAACCGATCCGCATCTACGACTGTATCGAATTCAACAGGCGCTTCCGCATCGCCGATATCGCCGCCGATCTCGCTTTCATTTTGATGGATCTGGACTTCCGCCGCCGCCGCGATCTGGCCAGCCGGCTGCGCCACGCCTACAGCGCCCACGGGCCGAAGGATTCCGCCCTGGATCTGCTGCTCCCCTTCTACATGGTCTACCGGGCCTTCGTGCGCGGGAAGGTGGAATCCTTTCTCGCCGAAGACCGCGGCGCCGCCTCGTCCACACGCCAGGAGGCCGCCACCCGGGCGCGCAATTATTTCAACCTGGCTCTGGGCTATCTCTGTCCGCCGCTCCTCATTCTGATTGGCGGCTTGATGGGGACCGGCAAAAGCACTGTTGCCGCCGCCCTTGCCGCCGCCCTCGGCGCGCCCCTGCTGCGTGCGGATGCCATCCGCAAGGAAATTGCCGGGGAATTGGCAAGCAGCGGGAGCAGCGCCGCTTTTCACACCGGCATCTATGCGCCGGAATTCAGCAATCGCACCTATGACCTGCTGCTGCAAAAAACCCGCGAGGCGGCTGCCGGCGGCGAAACGGTGATCGTCGATGCGTCTTTTGCGCAACATCGGCAGCGCGAACGCTTCCGGGAGGTCGCCCGCCAACTTGGAATCCCTTGTTTCCTGGCCATTACCTCCTGCGATCGGGAGACGGCATTGCACCGGCTCGACCAACGCCAGGCCAGCGGCCAGGACGTTTCCGATGGCCGCCGTCAGCTATTCGACTCCCAGGCCGCGATTTTCGACCCCGTGGCCGAGGAAGAGAGCGCATTAGTCATCGACACCCTGCAATGCGTTGATTATAATGTGCAATCACTTCTCTGCGAATTTATCTCCCGAGCCGGAATGCACCGATGAGCACACGTGGCACCCATTTAAAAGAAATCTGGATTGTGTTTTTCCTGCTCGGGGTCACCATGCTCAACTATCCGTTCATCCATATTTTCAATAAAAATCTGCTGGTTGCCGGTTTTCCTCTGTTGTTTCTCTATTTCATGCTGGGCTGGCCAATCTCCATTCTGGTCGTTTATATTTTCTCCCGAAACATGCATAAGGACGGCGACGACGAATCCTCCGATCAGGACGAGGAAGTCTCCGGATGATCCCGGTAGAGATCGTCGCCCTCGCATCCGTTCTTTACTTCTTTCTGCTTTTTGCCGTCGCTTATTACGCCGACAAACGGCGGAAGGCCGGCAAAAGCATTATCTCCAATTCTTACATCTATTCCCTTTCCCTCGCCGTCTATTTTACTTCCTGGACCTTTTACGGCAGTGTCGGCCGAGCGGCAACCACCGGCCTCGATTTTCTCCCGGTCTATCTCGGTCCGACCCTGATCGCCTTCAGCTGGTGGTTTTTGCTGCGTAAAATGGTGCGCATCAGCAAGGAGCAGAATATCGTCAGCATTGCCGACTTCATCTCCAGCCGTTATGGCAAGTCGGCGTTTCTCGGCGCGGTCGTCACGATTTTCGCGGTGATCGGCATCATGCCGTACATCGCCCTGCAGCTGAAAGCGGTGGCGCACACCTTCGAAATACTTTCCGTCCCGCCGTACAAAAACGGCTACGACGTCACCGAACTGATACCGGCCCTTCCGGCCTACCTGGACACAGCCTTCATCGTCGCCCTGTTCCTTGGCCTTTTCGGCGTACTGTTCGGCGCCCGGCACCTCGACGCCTCGGAACGGCACGAGGGGTTGGTGGCGGCTATCGCCTTGGAATCGCTGGTGAAGATCGTCGCCTTTGTAGCGGTCGGCATTTTCGTCACCTACGGCCTGTTCGACGGCTTCACCGATATCTTTCAGCAGTTTTCAGCCGAATTCCCCGACCGGGACTATCTGCTGCGCCTGGGGACGCCGCAAAGCTCCTACACGATGTGGTTCACTCTGACCTTCATGTCGATGATGGCGGTGATGTTCCTGCCCCGCCAATTTCACATCATGGTCATCGAGAACGCCACCGAGGAACACATCAGCTCCGCCATGTGGCGATTTCCCGCCTACATGTTCCTCATCAACCTGTTTGTCATTCCCATCGCCCTGGGCGGCCTGCTGCTCAACGGTGGGGACACCTCCCAGGCCGATTACTTCGTTTTGCACCTGCCGCTGCAAGCCGGTCACCGCTGGTTGGCCATGCTCGTGTTCATCGGCGGGTTCTCCGCATCGGCGGGGATGGTCATGGTTTCCTCGGTCACCTTATCCACCATGATCCTCAATCACCTGATCATGCCGATCATCCTGAAACTGCGCCTGGTGGCCGCCGATATTTCCGGACTGCTGATCAATATCAAACGCGCCGGGATCCTGGCGGTGGTCTTCCTTGGCTATCTTTATTACCGCGTCATTGGCGATTCTTACGCCCTGGTCAGCATCGGGCTGGTTTCTTTTATGGCCGCCACCCAGTTCGCTCCGGCCATTATCGGCGGATTATACTGGCGGCGCGCCAACCGGCTGGGAGCTTCCGTCGGGCTGGTTCTCGGCTTTATCGTTTGGTTCTACACCCTGTTGATCCCGTCCTTTGTCCGTTCCGGCTGGCTGGAGAGCGAAATTATCGAGCAGGGGCTGTTCGGCATCAGCCTCCTGCGCCCTCTGGAACTTTTCGGGCTGACCGGTTTCGACATCTGGAGCCACGCTCTTTTCTGGACCATGTTCTTCAATGTCGGCGCCTTCGTCACCATTTCGCTGCTGAGACATCCGGAGCAAAACGAAGAGGAACAGATCCTCAAATTCGTCGACGCGCTCGCACCGCGCCAGGAGACCCTCGAACGGCAGCGGATCAGCAAGGCGCCCACCATCATGGAATTCGTCGATCTGATGACGAAATTCATCGGCGAAAAGCAGGCGCATGCCGCCATCTCCCAATATCTGGGGGACCGAGAGATCGACGAACGCGGCGGTCTTTCCGAATACGAACTGCCCAGTCTCAAACGTTTCACCGAGAGGACCCTGGCGGGCTCGGTCGGCGCCGCCCCGGCCCGTATCATCATTGAAAATTATCTTGCCACCCGCGGCAGCCGGATGGAGGACGTTTTCGACATCTTCGGCTCGGTCACCATCAGCCGCACCGCCAGCCGCGAACAACTCGGCGTCCTTTTTGAATCGGCCCGCATGGTTGCCAGCGGCGCCCAACGTCAGGTCATTCTCGACGACATTCTCGACCTGCTGGTGCAGCAGTTCAAGTTCGATCTCTGTGTTATCCGCACCCTGGGACCATCCAAGGATACGCTGGTCGTGCAAGCGCAGAAGGGTGTCTCCGCCGATCATCTGGGAGAAGCGGAGCGGGAAATCTCCACGGACACCTATATCGGGACCGCTTTCCTGACCAATTCCGTAGCGGTGGTGAACGACACCGATAACGTCGATATGCCAAAAACCGCGCAAATCATTCATCGCGAAGGCATTACCTCGTTTGCCCATGCCCCGATTACCATCGAAGGCGATCCGATAGGCGTTTTGTCCGCATTTTCCCGTTCGGTCAAGGGCATCTTCACCGACGAGTTCGTCGAGTTGTTCAAGAACCTCGCCGGGCAGGTCGGCGTGGCTTTGCGCAATGCCTGGCAAACCGAGCGGCTGATCGAGGCGCGGGAGCAGGAGCGGGAGTTGCAGATCGCCAAGACTATTCAATTGGGACTATTGCCGATCAGCACTCCGGAAATAGAAGGTCTTTCCCTGGCCGGGATGTGCGTTCCGGCCCGCCAGGTCGGGGGGGATTATTACGATTTTCTTTCGCGCGGGGAGCGGTCGCTGGATTTGGTTATCGCCGATGTTTCCGGGCACAATGTCGGCGCCGCCCTGATCATGGCCGAAACGCGCACCTTTATTCAGGCACGGGCCAAGGAGTTGTCCACCGCCAGCGAAGTCATGCGGCAACTGAACGAGTTTTTCTATGACGATCTGACCCGCACCGAACTTTTCATCACCATGTTTTACCTTAAATACAACGCCGCCTCCCGGCGTTTGAGCTTTGCCAACGCCGGGCACAATCATCCCCTGATCTGGCGCTCCGGGGGCGCCGGCTGCGAGCGCCTGGACGCCGAGGGTCTTATCCTGGGGGTGCGGCGCAACTTTGTCTTCGAAGAACGCGAAGTGCTCCTGAACCCTGGTGATCTGCTGCTGCTTTACACCGACGGGATAACCGAGGCGGAGGATAAGGACGGCAATTTCTTCGGCGACGAACGCCTCTGCACCCTTTTGGGGGAAAACCGGGACTTGTCGCCACAGCAAATCATCAATCAATTGCTGGAGCAGGCGCGCCTTTTCGCCGGCACCCAGAATTTTCTCGATGACGTTTCGTTGGTGGTTATGAAAGTGAACAGCTGAAGGCGGAAATTCCCGGGTCTTTAACTCGTGGCCAAATGCCACATCGATATGTTAATCTTAAAAATGCATAGTGGCTTCACGGATGGCTAACCTAGCGAAGAGAAAGGAGTTGTTCAATGCTGGTCAAAATTCAGGAAAACGATGCGGCGGTGCTCATCGAGGTCAAGGAAGAGCGGCTGGACGCGCATAATAGCGGGGAATTGAAAGCGCAGATGCTGAGTCTCTTTGAGGACGGAAAAAACAACCTCGTTGTCGATCTGCAGGAGGTTCGCTTTGTCGATTCTTCCGGTTTGGGCGCCTTGGTGTCTGGTTTCAAGAATTCCAGCGCCCGCAATGGCAGTCTTAAATTGAGCGGTCTGCAGCCGCAAGTCAAATCGATGTTCGAGTTGACCCGTTTACACCGCGTTTTTGAAATATTTCCTACGGCTCAGGAGGCGTTGGCCAGTTTCTGATTGGCCCGGGGGAAATGGGCGGTGATTATCGAGGGTCCTCTATGAAAGAAAAAATCGAGGTGAGCATCAAAGTCCCCAATCAGACACGCTATCTGAGTCTGATCGGCCGGATAGGTGAAGATATTGCTCGCACCTTAAAACGATATCATGGCGACCGTGAGGAGTTGGCGTATCATATCAACCTGGTTCTGACGGAAGCCATGACCAATGCCATCCATCATGCCAATGAGGGGGATCCGGACAAAGAAGTCCACATCACCATTGCCATTCTGGATCGGAACCTTTGTATCAAGGTATTCGATCAGGGGCAGGGCTTCGATGTCTCAACCCTCTCCCCGCCCGACTTCCAAAACATTGAAGACCATGGCCGCGGCGTATATATTATCCGCGCCCTCATGGATCATGTCAGCTACCAGCGGACCACCAACGGCAATGTTCTTGAGATGATCAAATTACTTAACGATTCGTAAGGACTCGCGACGAGACAGAAACCGTTTGGAGAATTCCCATCAATTCCTTGTAACTACCTACCCGCACATCCCCTGGCAGGTCGGTCTTATATGCGGCAAAACGCATCCCCGCCGCCTGCGCCGCAGCCTGATCCAGCTCCGAATCCCCCACAAACAGCAACTGCCCGGTGGTCAGCTCCAATCGCTCGGCCGCCAGCAGCAACATATCCGGCCATGGCTTGGGGCGGGGAACATCGCGGCTGGTGATTACCGTGCGAAAATACGTATCCAGCTTGAAGTACTGCAAAATCTCATCCATGCTGGTCCCGCGATTGGTGGCTACGGCCAAAGAGAACCGCTGCGCCAAGCGCGCCAGGGAGTCGGCCATGTCCGGTTCCGGCCGCATCTCCGGAATGAAGCGCCGAAAGTCGAGATCGGCAGCCATCGACAAGGCCGCCTGCACCCGTCCTTCGCCGAGAAGGCCGGCAAAGACCTGGGGACTGGCGGCCGTGTGGCATAAATGGATCTTTTCCCGATCCCCGGTCAGAACCGGAGGTTCCCCCAAGGCGGTGAGAATCGCATTGTAATAGGCCAGATTCGCCGGCAAGCTCGAGAAGAGAACCCCGTCGCAATCGAAAATCACCCCGCGTATTCCAGTCACGCCGCCTCCCTGCGCCAGCGGCCGATAAGGCCGGCAACACCGAAGAGGATCATCGGCAGACTCAGGAGCTGCCCCATGGTTGCCCCCCCCCAGAGAAAGCCGAGGTGCGCATCGGGCTGCCGAAAAAACTCAACGCTGAAGCGAAACACGCCGTAAAGCAGAAAAAAACAGAAAAAAGGGATGCCTGTCGAAACTTTGCGCTGGTGCAGGACCCAGAGAAAAACAAACAGCACGAGCCCCTCGAGCACCGCCTCGTACAGCTGGCTCGGATGGCGCGGCAGCGGGCCGCCGCCGGGAAAGACCACGCCCCAAGGAACATCGGTGACCCGACCGTAAAGCTCGCCGTTGATGAAATTGCCCAGGCGTCCAAGTCCCAGGCCAATCGGGGCGGCGGTCACGACAATATCGCCCGTCAGCAAAACAGGAAGCTTGAAGCGCAGGCAGTACAGCAGGGAGGCGAGGACCACGCCGAGCAATCCCCCGTGAAAACTCATTCCCCCTTCCCAAACGGCAAATATCTGCAGCGGATGCGACATAAAAAAGGAGAAATTATAAAAAAGGACGTAACCCAGGCGCCCGCCGAGAATAACGCCAAGGACGGCATAGAAGAGAAGATCGGCAAGCCGGTCCCTGGTTAACGGCAGATTGCGCAGGCGGGCGAGGTTGCGGATGATGAAATAGCTGGCGGCAAACCCGAGCAGGTACATGACCCCGTACCAGCGAACGGCCAGCGGCCCGATACGCACGATTACCGGATCAATCTGGGGAAAAGAAATCATTTGTATTTTCAAGGACTCTGGTTAGGGGTTCCGTTCGGATGCGCTTTACCGCCGTACCGCGTCCATTCCTTGTTGGCGTATTTTTTATCTGCCAACCGAGTTGCGGCCTCCCATTCTTCGCCGGTAAGCTTCTCCGGCAAAAAATGCACTGCCAACTCCTGGGTAAAAACGCCGACCAAGGCTTCCTCCACCGCGTCTATCGTAACCGGGGCCACGAGGAATCGATTCAGCCAGCCCACCCGCTCGGCGAGTTGCGCCGCCCCGGCAGCCGGGGCGGATCCGGAGGGGTCGAGAATCTGCCACAACTTCTCCAAATCGAGTTCCACCGGGATAGAACCATGCTGGAGAACGCTGCCGCCCCGGCGTTTTTGCGAACTGCCGGTCAGCTTGCGGCCCAGGTAGACCAGTTCGTCCTGCCCGGGCGCGGTAAAACAAATGCCGGGTTGACTCCCGGACCGGCGCCGGCCGGCCAAATCCGCCGCTAAGCCGAGTCGGACCATGGTTTTTTGCAAGACGCCGCCAAACATCCGACAACTGGCGGTAATCGTGGCGGGGATGAGGGCGCCGCTGCGGGCGATGATCGCGTACGTGCACTCCTGATCATGTAAAACCGCTCTTCCGCCGGTCGCTCGTCGCACCACGTCAAGCCCGAACCGGCGGCAGGCGTCCAGATTGACCTCGGCCAAAGACTGCGCGTAACCGAGGCTCAGGGTTGGCGGCGACCAGCGGTAAAGACGCAGTACAGGCCGTGAGCGCCCCCCGGCAACGGCATCGAACAATATCTCGTCCAATGCCATGTTCATGGCTCCCGATAACGGTCCAGTGCGGATCAGTCGCCATTCCTCCGGCATCGACGGGTTTTCGCCTTAAAGAACCGTGCGTTCAAGAAAGCCTGTATCGACGGCCCCTTCGATGAATTCCTTGTGGCTCATGATGCGTTGATGGAAGGCGATGGTGGTCTTGATTCCCTCGATGATATATTCATCAAGCGCCCGCGCCATGCGCTGGATTGCTTCCTCGCGCGTTTCGGCGTGCACGATCAGCTTGGCAATCATGGAATCGTAATGCGGCAGGACCGTGTACTGGTCGTAGACCGCGCTATCGACACGCACTCCGAGACCGCCGGGGGGATGATAACCATCGATTTTCCCGGGAGAGGGGGTGAACTTAAAGGGATGTTCCGCATTGATCCGGCATTCAATGGAATGACCGGTGAATTTGATGTCCGACTGCTTGAATCGCAGCGGCAACCCGGCGGCGGAGCGAATCTGCTCCTTGATAATATCGATGCCGGTAATCATTTCGGTAACCGGATGCTCGACCTGCACGCGGGTATTCATCTCCATGAAGTAGAAATTTCCTTCCTGATCGAGAAGGAATTCCATCGTACCGACACTCGAATAATTGACCGACTTGGCGGCGGCCACGGCGCAATCCCCCATTCTCTTCCGCAATTCGGGAGTGAGTACAGGGCAGGGAGCTTCTTCGATCAGCTTCTGGTGCCGACGCTGAATCGAACAGTCGCGCTCCCCCAGGTGGATGACATTGCCGTGCTTGTCGGCCATGATCTGAATCTCGACATGCCGCGGGCGATCGCAAAATTTTTCGATATAAACTTCCGGATTGCCGAAACCGGCCTGCGCCTCGGAGCGCGCGGCGGCCAAGGCATTCGGCAACGAGGCGGGAGAATGCACGACTTTCATCCCCCGGCCGCCGCCGCCGGCGGTTGCCTTGATAATGACCGGATAGCCGATTTCCGCAGCGATTCTCTTCGCCTCCTCGGCCGTGTTCACGCCTTCTTTGGTTCCCGGCAGGATCGGCACGCCAGCGGCGGTTACCGTCCGCCTGGCGCTGATTTTATCCCCCATAAGGCGCATGTTTTCCGGGGTCGGACCGATAAACGTCAGTCCGCAATTGGCGCAGATTTCGGCAAATTCCGCGTTTTCCGAAAGAAAACCGTAGCCAGGGTGGATCGCGTCGGCGTCGCTCACTTCGGCGGCGCTGATAATCGCCTTCATGTTGAGATAGCTCTTTGCACTCGGCGCCGGCCCGATGCAGATGCTCTCATCGGCAAGCTTGACGTGCAGGGCCTCGTGGTCGGCATCTGAATGAACCGCCACGGTTTTGATCCCCAGCTCCTTGCACGCGCGAATGATACGCAGGGCGATTTCCCCGCGATTGGCAATCAGAATTTTATGAAACATCCGTTTTTCTCCGAAAGAAGGTTCCAGATTTCAGGTTGCCGGGTATGACTGCCCCCTGATTTCCGATATCTTAAAGCCTTTCCACCAGAAACAACGGATCGCCGAATTCCACCGGCTGCGCGTTTTCCTTGAGGCATTCGACAATTTTGCATTTGAATTCGGCCTCGATTTCGTTCATCAACTTCATCGCTTCGACGATGCAGAAGATCTGCCCCGTCTCGACCACCGAGCCAACCTGCACATAGGGATCGGAATCGGGAGAAGGCGCCCGGTAAAAGGTGCCGACGATCGGGGAAGTCACGGTTTCGTATTTATCGTTTTTGGCGGGCGCCGCTGCCGCTGCCGCTGCCGCCGGCGCTGGAGCGGCGGCGGGTTGAGCCGGCGCGCCAACTGGATAAACCGGTGCCGCAGGGGCGGCGATGTGCACGATTTCCTGGGTTTTTCCACGCTTTATGAGAATTTTTTCTTCCTCGTTTGCCATCTCGAATTCGGTGATGTCGGTTTCCGTGACCATTTTGATCAGGACTTTCAGGTCTTTGATATCCATCGAAAAATGTCCTCCTTGGCGCTGCTGAAAATACCGGGCCCGATCCAACTGTGACCGGCCCGCGGCCCTCCCTGTGGGAGGAGAAACGAACTAGACGGAAATACTCAGAAATTCCTTGGGAATTTTAGTCAGAGGCCGACAACCATCGGCGGTGACAACCACGGTATCCTCGATGCGGACGCCGCCGACCTCGGGGACGTAGATGCCGGGTTCGATGGTAAAAACCATCCCTTCCCGGGCGAAATCTTCGGAACGTGTGGATACGGTCGGGAATTCATGAATTTCGAGACCGACGCCATGACCCAGGCCATGGCCGAAAAACTCGCCGAAACCGCGCGCGGATATCACCTGACGAGCAATACCGTCGAGTTCCCGCAGGGGGATGCCAGGGCGCACCGCAGCCATGGCGGCATGGTGAGCGGCCAGAACGACGTCGAAAATTTCCCGCAGGCGCGGATTGACTTCACCCAAAGCGATAGTCACGGTTTCGTCGGAATGATAGCCACGCACCCGGGTGCCAAAATCGAATGTCACCAGTTCACCGGCCGTCAGAACCCGCGCGGAAGCGACCCCATGCGGCAGAGCGCCACGAGGGCCGGAAGCAACGATAAAATCGAAGGCTTTATCCTCGCCGCCCAATCGCCGCAAGGTCATTTCAAGGGCGAGGGCAAGTTCAGCCTCGCTCACTCCGGGACGAACCCGCGGCAAAACTTCGCCAAATGCGGCGGCATTCAGGGCGGCAGCTTCCGTAAGCGCCGCAATTTCTTCTTCATCTTTAATGCCGCGCAAGGATAGAATCGGCTTGTCCACGGCAACCCATTCCAGGGCAGCCGGTTCTTTGTCGCGCAGGCGCTGCACCGTGGCATAGGAGAGCGTCTCCGCCTCAAAGCCGATGCGCCGCAAACCCTTTTCTTTCAGGAGCGAGACGATGCCATCCAACTTGACCTGATACTCGCGCACCTCGGCGGTACGCACTTGCTCTTTGGCCTGGGTGCCGTAGCGTGAATCGGTAAGAAAATAGTCGGCATCCCCGGTGACCAGAAGAACGCCGTCGGTTCCGGTAAATCCACAGAGGTAACGGATGTTCGACCGATCCGAGAAGAGAAAAGCATCGAGATCGCACGCCTGTAGAAGATTTTTACCCTGTTGGGCTCGCATGATGGACATAGGAAAGGATTCAGCTTTTCAGCTTGGCGACCAGACCGCGCAGAGCCAGTTGGTAGCCGAAAGGTCCAAATCCACAGATTTGGCCGATGGCGACCGGTGCGATGTAGGAGTGGTGGCGAAAGGATTCCCTGGCATGGACATTCGAAAGATGGACCTCTATGGTGGGGATGTCAACACCGGTAATCGCATCGCGCAGGGCGTTGCTGGTATGGGTATAGCCGCCGGGGTTGATCAGCATCCCAACGACACCCTCGGCGGGGGCTTGATGAATGCGGTCGATCAGTTCTCCTTCGTGATTGGACTGATAAAAGAGGGTTTCCACCTGAAGCGCGCCGGCGAGTTCCGACAAGCCACGGTTTATATCCTCAAGGGTATCCCGGCCATAGATTTCCGGCTCACGTTTTCCGAGCAAGTTCAGGTTTGGACCGTGCAGGACAAGAATTTTCATCGAAATCTCAGCCGAGAGCCTCACGCAATGCGGGCGCATCACGCATAAGCAGATAGCGCCCTTTTCCGAAATTACCCTCGCGCCCGAGGGTGAGGGCGACAAAATAATCGTGGTTCAAGGCACGGATGATCATCTGGTATTTATCGGTTTTGATGAAGACTTCCTCCATCGCCCCGGTATTGAGAATTTCAGCCGCTTGCCTGATCTCTTTCAGGACGTTGGAGTATTCAACCGCCATCTGCCCCAAATCGACACCCTCGACCGGCCGAAAGAACTGGTCAATGGCAATACCGTCATATCCCATGAGAACAGCGCCGATACCGCCGCCGGAGGACTCCACCATCTCTTGCAACACACTATTGAAGAACATGTTGCTTTCTCCTGCGAATCGCGGCCAGCCAGCCATTCAGCAGGTCTGCCCGGCGACCTACATGCGCATTTCCCTCTGACGCCGCAGAAACCGCAGGCGGAGCAACTGGTGCAAGCGCTTCAGCCAAAACCGCTTCTGTATTCGCCTGCGGCTGCATCAGCAGTTTGATCTCGGCAATTTTCCGGCGCAATTCTTCATTGTCCGGATGGTTCTTTTGCAAATCCAGATATACCTTCAACGCACGCTGCGGCAAACCTTGTTTGAGATAAATTTCAGCAATCGTCGAAGTGGCGATCGGTTCGTTGTCTTTGGCCTCGTCTTCCTCTTCATCCGGCGCATTGGGCGCTGACCCGGCAGGAAGAGATGACAGCATTCTCTTGATGAAAGAATCATCTGGAGCCAGCTCGGCGGCGTCTTTCAGCAGCCCACGGGCGCGGTCCAGATTTTTCTGCCGAACTAGCACCTTGGCCAACCCCTTGATAGCTGGGAGGCTTTCGTTATCCAAGGCATAAGCCGCCTCAAATGCGGCAGCGGCCCCTACGATGTCCTCGCGATCAAAATGGGTCCGCCCGAGGACAACATACCCGGGACAAAATCGTGGCAACGCTTTAACACCTTTTTCGGCCACCTCCAAAGCATCTTCCAGCAGCCCCATTTGCCGATAGGCGTCGCTCAACGGCACGAATGCGGTTGAATGGGGGTCCTTTGCCATAATTTCGGTGTAGTTGGCGATTTTGCTGAGCAGCGAGATGTCGGCGGAAGAGTTTGCCATTGATCATCCACAAGGCGGGAATTCAAGAATATTGCGGAAAAGGCTTTCAGG
>JBAYQP010000024.1:0-36658 GCA_041677125.1 Desulfuromonadales bacterium
CTTCGATTTTACGTTAAAGGACTACTTTGTTGTGGTTGGTTTCGATGGGTATGGAGAAATGGTACGGCGTGAGGCAAATGTGCGAAACAAGCTTTTCATCTATGAAGTGGATTATGCGCGCAGGGAAGGGTGGGACTACGTAGACGGTGGCCGCTTGAATGGTTTTATATTCGATGTTAATAAACCACAAACTGCAAACTGACAGTTTTTAAGGATGTCTGCAGCGGCCCATTAGCCTGCGCTGTGATGTACTGGAAAAATCGATCGATCAGGACTGAGCTTCGGATGTATCTTAGCAGCCAAAAGCGTCTGATCTTCATTTCTCGTTCGCAAACCCAAATACCCGGTTTGCTGCGCTGTCAAAAAAAACCGCCAAGGTCTCATCGGGCTTGGCGGTTTTCCCTGCATCCTCTTTCAGTCCCAGTCCCGAAGCAAAACCCTATCGCCACTCCGCCAGCTTCCCCTGGATGAAACGGACCACCGCCGCCTGCGCCTCCTGGCCGGCGCCGGTCACCGTCAGGGGCTCGCCAAAAGCGAAATGGATTTTTCTAGACGGCTTGATGGGGCCGAAATCCTTGATGAATCGGCCGTTGCTCCAGGCATCCGTCTTCAGAGCGACGGGTATCACCGGCACTCCGGCCCGCTTGGCGAGTTTCGTGCCGATGCTGTTGAAGTGAGCGGGATCGAAAGCGGGGGTGCGGGTGGTCTGCGGGAAAACGATGATCGAGATCCCCGCCTCCAGCCGCTTCAGACCTTCCTCCATGACCGTTTTGAAGTCCTCCCGGGGATTGCTTCTTTCCACTACCACCGGGTTGCGCGACACCATGACGTGCCGGAAAATCGGGTATTCGAGGAGGCTTTTCTTGACCACGAAGGTCACCGGTTTGTGCTGGGTCACCAGCGAGGGCAGGACAAAGGTTTCCAGGGTGCTCATGTGGTTGCCGAGAAAGACGCAGGGGCCGGGCAGGGAAGCGAGATTTTCCACCCCCTCGATGCAGAAGCGCGCACCGACGGTTTCCAGCGCGGCAACGATTTCGGCGCTGCTCGCCGCCCATTCCCGGTCGTCGTACCGCCCCAGGCGGGCCATCCGGCTCGACCGCCAGACGATTCCGAACATCGCGGGATAGAAGAAGACGGAGGGACAGGCCCGGCGCCAGGGCGCCACCCAGCGTTCCGGGGACGCATAGTTTCCTTCTCGGGCGGATATCTTCACTTGGATAATCCTCGGCAAGAGATTCGCTCGCTAATTTAGGTTTTATCGCCGCCGAGGGCAAACAAAAAAAACAGTTGCCGCCGGGGGGATTGACAATTGTAGGGCAAGCCATTAAATTGGCGGCATATTTGATTTTTTTGGAGGTTAGCAGCGATGCCCGTGTACGAATACCAATGCGAAAAATGTCACCTTGTTTTCGAAGCGATGCAGAAGTTTTCCGATCCCCCTCTGGACGCCTGTCGCGCCTGCGGCGGGGCGGTGAAGAAGTTGATTTCACAGACCGCTTTTTCCCTCAAGGGAGACGGCTGGTACCAGCAGGGCTACACAACCAAGGCCAATAAGCCCGCGGCCTGCCCCTCGGCCGACAGCGGCGGCGGTTGCGCCGGATGCCCCAAGGCGGCAGCCAACGAGTGACCCAGCAATCCCCGGGCCGGTATGGCTCGGGGATTTTTCACCTTCCGGCAACAGGGCGGCCGGCGCACCCATCTTTTGGACATCGGCAACGGCATGATTTCGCAACGAAAGAAACGAAGCGCCCTGCTGAGGCTGTTTCTCGGCGCCACAGTCCTCATGACCCTCCTCTCCTGCGGAAATCTCGGCTATTACGCCCGTTGCACGCAAGGGCAGGTCAGCATCCTGGCCAAGCGGCGCCCCATCGCCTCCCTCATCAAGGAATCGGATATCTCCCCGGATGTCCGGATGCGGCTGGAGGAGGTGTTGCGCATCCGCGACTTCGCCAGCCGGGAACTGCGATTGCCGGACAACGGCAGTTATCGCTCCTATGTCGATCTCAAACGGCCCTATGTGGTGTGGAACGTCGTCGCCACCCCCGAATTCGACCTCAAGCCACGGCAATGGTGTTTTCCGGTGGCCGGCTGCGTCACTTACCGCGGCTTTTTTTCTCCGGAGGAGGCGACAGCTTTCGCCGAAACGCTGCAACGCCAGGGCGACGATGTCTACCTGTACGGGGTCAGCGCCTACTCCACTCTTGGCTGGTTCGACGATCCCGTCCTGAATACTTTTCTCAACCGCCCCGAGGAGGAATTGGCCGGTCTGATCTTCCACGAACTGGCGCATCAGAAAATCTATGTGAAAAACGATTCCCAGTTCAACGAGTCCTTCGCCAAGGCGGTTGAATTGGAAGGGGTTTCCCGATGGTTGGGCGCGACCGGCGAAACCGAGCGCATCGAGGCGTACTTTCAGGGAAAGGAGCGCGGCGAGGAATTCACCCATCTGGTGCTCGATTTCCAGGAACGCCTGCGCACCCTTTATGTCCAGCCACTCGACATCGACACGAAGCGACGGGAAAAAGCCGCGCTTTTGGCGGAAATGCGCCGCGCCCATGGCGAGTTGAAGGCATCGTGGGGCGGTTATCGGGGGTATGATCGCTGGTTTGCCGAACTGAACAACGCCAAGATGGCCTCGGTCAGCACCTATCACACCCATGTCCCCGCCTTCCGGCAACTGCTGCGGCAGCATCAGGGGGACATGGATGCCTTCTACCGGGAGGCGGAAAGCATCGGCCGCCTGCCAGGGAAGGACCGCCTGGCCCGCCTGGCGCAACTGACCGGGCTGCCCCTGGCCAGCCTGAATCCGGCCGAGCCGCGCAAGGAACCGGAGACGGTGGAAAACTAAAAATCCGGCGCAAAAACCCCCGTCCTCCACGCCGTGAATCCTCTCGAAATCGATGGTTATTTCCACACACCGCGCCCGGTTCCGGCGGTGCGCTGCGGCGCCCGCCGATTCCCCGTATACCGCTTCTTCTCCTTTACAATCATTATCCCCTTTCGTATAGTTGTTTCTTCATTTTATGGAGGTGGTTAGCGTGGGCAAAATTATCGATGGTAAAGCGATTGCTGCCGATCTGCGGCAGACGATTGCGGCGGATGTGGTGAACCTGAAGGCCGGCGGCACCCAGCCGGGTCTGGCCGTGGTCCTGGTCGGCGACGATCCGGCGAGCCGGGTGTATGTCTCGATGAAAGAAAAAGCGTGCGCTGCGGCGGGAATTTTTTCCGACGAGCACAAACTGCCGGCGGAAACGAGCGAGGCGCAATTGCTGGCGCTGGTCGATGAACTTAATCGGGATTCGCGCATCGACGGCATTTTGGTGCAGCTCCCACTGCCGAAGCAGATCGACGAGGGCAAGGTGTTGGAGGCGATTTCGCCGGCCAAGGACGTGGACGGTTTTCACCCCTATAACGTCGGCCGCCTGGTCACCGGCAACCCCCTCTTTCAATCCTGCACCCCGTACGGGGTGATGAAGATGCTGGAGGCCACCGGCGTCGACTTGACCGGCAAGGAGGTGGTGGTCGTCGGCCGCTCCAACATCGTCGGCAAGCCGGTGGCTCTGATGTGTTTGGCCCGGCACGCCACGGTCACCATCTGCCACTCGCGCACCCGGAACCTGGCCGAGCAGGTGCGGCGGGCGGATGTGCTCATCGCCGCCGTCGGCCAGCCGGAGATGGTCAAGGGGGAGTGGATCAAAGAAGGCGCGGTGGTCATCGATGTCGGGGTGAACCGGGTCGGAGAAAAGAAGCTGGTCGGCGATGTCGAATTCGAAGCGGCCCGGCAGCGCGCCAGCGCCATCACCCCGGTGCCCGGCGGCGTCGGCCCGATGACCATCACCATGCTGTTGTACAACACCGTCGAGAGCGCCAAGCGCCGGGCCGCGGCGAAGAAATCCTGAAGAAAGCCGTTATAACAAGCGCGAAGCTGCCGGAAAATCTCTCTTTGACCTGACGGTTTGCCTGATCCGCCATGATCATCAGCGAACAAAAACCGAAAGAGGAACTGCTGCCGGCCCTTGAAGGCAAGGGCCGGCTGTTTCTTATCGGTTGCGCCGCCTGCGCCACCGCCTGCAAAGCAGGGGGGGAGGAGGAGGTTTTCCGCATGCAAGAATGGCTGCAGTCGATCGGTAAAGAGATCGCCGGCAGCATGATCATCGATGAAGCCTGCCATATCATGCGTGCCGCTCGCGACCTTCGGGCGCACCGCACTCAAGTGGAAGAGGCCGACGCCCTGCTGGTACTCGCCTGCGGCGCCGGCATTCAGTCCATCTCCGCCGGTTCCGAAAAACGGGTGATCGGCGCCCTCAACTCTCTCTTTCTCGGCAATATCCGACGCTTCGGTCAGTTCGAGGAAAAATGCTCGCTGTGCGGGGAATGCATCCTCAATGAGACCGCCGGCATCTGTCCGGTGACCACCTGCGCCAAGGGCCTGCTCAACGGGCCCTGCGGCGGCATGGAAGACGGACGCTGCGAGGCGGATCGGGACATCGACTGCGCCTGGCATCTCATCTACGAACGACTCAAGCGGCAGCAGCGCCCGGGCGTTTTCGCCCGCATCGTGCCGGCGAAGAACTGGGGCAAGCTGCGCAAGCCGGGGCGGCATAAGATCTAGCGGATCAGCTGTCAGCCGGAATTTTTGAAAGCATAGCCGAGGTTTCCCATGTCGCGACTGTCCGAAGCTCTTGCCGCCGGCGAATTCGTCATTACCGCCGAGGTGGCGCCGCCCAAGGGGGCCAACCCCGGCGACGCGCTGGCGAAGGGAGCGGCGATGCCGCCATCGGTCACGGCCGTCAATGTGACCGATAATCAAGGCGCCAATATGCGGATGACGCCGCTGGCGGTGGCCGCTTTGCTGGCGCGCCAAGGGGTGGAGCCGATTCTGCAACTGACCTGCCGCGACCGCAACCGCATGGCCCTGCAATCGGATCTGCTGGGGGCGGCGGCCCTCGGGGTGGAAAATCTGCTCCTTCTCTCCGGCGACCACGCCCGCTTCGGCGATCATCCGCAGGCCAGGGCGGTGTTCGATCTCGATTCGGTGCAATTGCTGCAAGCGGTCGATCGCTTGCGGGGCGGGCACGATCTGGCGGGTCGGCCGTTGACCGCTGTGCCACATTTTTTCGCCGGAGCGGCGGTGACTCCCGAGGCCGAGCCCTTCGAGCTGATGTTTCAGAAGTTCGGTAAAAAGGTGCAGGCCGGAGCGCAATTTTTTCAAACGCAGGCGGTTTTCGATGCCGACAAACTGGCGCGTTTCATGGCCGCCGCCCGGCCGCTGGGGGTGCCGGTCATCCTGGGGGTGCTGCTGCTGAAAAGCGCCCGGATGGCCCGCTTTCTCCATGCCAATATCCCCGGAGTGCGGGTGCCCGAGAGCGTGATCGGGCGCTTGGAAGATGCCGCCGATCCACTGCGGGAGGGGCAGGCGATTGCCCGGGAAATGGTCGCCCACGCCCGGGCGCTCTGCCAGGGGGTGCATCTGATGACTCTGGGGCAGGAAGAAAAAATTTCGGAAATTATCGCCGCCGACGGATAACCCCCGCGGTGCGTGAAAAAAGTTGATATAGATAATGCCAACCGATGACCACTTGCGCGGGGGGATTCATGCTGAAGAAAACTCCTCTGAATCGTCTGCACAAAGAGCTGGGCGCCCGGTTGGTCGATTTTGGCGGCTGGGAGATGCCGGTGCAGTATCGCGGCATTATCGAAGAGCATCTGGCCACCCGCAACGCCGCAGGGTTGTTCGATATTTCCCACATGGGGGAAATCGAGATCCGGGGCAAGGACGCCCTCGCCTACATCCAGGAGCTGACGATCAACGACGCCTCGCGCCTGGGCAACGGCCAGGTGCAGTACAGCGCCTTCTGCTATCCGCACGGCGGCACGGTGGACGATGTCACCCTCTACCGCTTTTCCCCCGAGCATTACCTTTTCTGCGTCAACGCCGCCAATGTCGACAAGGACTTTGCCTGGATGGAGCAGGTTTTAGAGGAGGGCTTGTTTCCGCAGGTTCACCTGCGCAACCGCAGCGACGAATTCGCCCAGATTGCCCTGCAGGGACCGGCGGCTTCCGCCATCCTCGGCCGGCTGACCGACGCCGACCTGAACCGCATCGCGTATTACCGCTTCCACGAGGGGCGGGTGGCCGAGGCGCCGGCGATTATTTCGCGCACCGGCTACACCGGCGAAGACGGGTTCGAGCTGTACTTCGCCCCGGAAGCGGCGGAAAAGATCTGGACCGCGCTGCTGGCGGTCGGCGCCCCCGACGGCCTGCAACCGGTGGGGCTGGGCGCCCGCGACACCCTGCGCCTGGAGATGAAATATGCCCTCTACGGGCACGAACTCTCCCCGCAAATCTCCCCCCTGGAGGCCGGTCTCGGTTGGGTCGCCAAGCTGGAGAAGCCGTCCTTCATTGGCCGTGAGGCCCTGTTGCGGCAGAAGGCGGCGGGACTTGGTCGCCAACAGGTGGCATTCGTCATGGTCGAACCGGGAGTGCCCCGGGCCGGCTATCCGGTTATTTCCGGTGCGGAAGCTGTCGGCGCGGTGACCAGCGGGACAATGAGCCCTTCCTTGCGCATCGGTATCGGTCTGGCTTTGGTGCGGCCGGAGCATGCCGCCCTCGGTCACCCGCTGAAAATAGCTATCCGCAACCGCCGGGTCGAGGCGCGGGTGGTGAAACCCCCGTTTGTGAAAAAGTAAATCGCATTTTTTGGCCAGCATCGTCATCGAAAAAAGGAGGAGAGATGGAATTTCCCGAGGAGATGAGGTACACCGAGGAGCATGAGTGGACACTGGTGGCGGGGGACATCGTCACCATCGGCGTCACCGATTTCGCTCAAGAGGCCCTTGGCGATGTCGTATTCGTCGAACTGCCGCAGGTGGGAACGATGGTCGAGGCGGGAAAGCCCTTCGGTGTGGTCGAATCGGTCAAGGCGGTTTCCGACGTTTATGCGCCGGTCTCCGGCGAAGTGGTGGAAATCAACGAGGACTTGCCGGACGCTCCGGAGACGATCAACACCTCCCCCTACGAGGACGGCTGGATGATCAAAATCAAGGTGGACGATCCAACGGTTCTCGATGCCCTGATGGATGCCGACGAATACGAGGAATTCGTCGAAAGCGAAGAATAAAACAGCTGATAACCGCCAGCTGGTTCGGGGAGCCTTTATGCGCTATATCCCCCATACGGAAGAAGATGTCCGGCAGATGTTGGCCGCGATCGGGATCGAGTCGCTGGAGCGGCTGTTCGAGGAGATTCCCGCCGAACTGCGCCTGCAACGACCTCTCGCGCTTCCCCGGCCGCTGTCGGAGCCGGAACTGCTGCGGGAGTTCGCCCGCCTGGCGGCGAAAAACGCCACCGCCGAGAACCATGTCAGCTTCCTCGGCGGCGGCGCCTACAATCACTTCATTCCGGCAGTCGTCGATCAGCTCATCGGCCGCAGTGAATTCTACACCGCCTACACCCCCTATCAGCCGGAGATCAGTCAGGGAACCCTGCAAGCCATCTTCGAATACCAGACCTTGATCTGTCAGCTCACCGGCATGGAGGTGGCGAACGCCTCGATGTACGACGGCGCTTCGGCCTGCGCCGAGGCGGTGCTGATGGCGGTGCGCGCCACCCGTCGCCGCCAGGTCCTGCTGTCGCGGGGGGTGCATCCGGAATACCGGCAGACGGTGGAAACCTACTGTCGCTATCTCAATGTCGAGTTGGTGGAGCTCCCCTGCGACGCGACGGGACGCACCGACCTTGAAGCGCTGGCGCGCGAACTGGACGGCGGCACGGCGGCAGTGGTGGCCGGATATCCGAATTTTTTCGGAATCATCGAGGACCTGGCCGCCCTGGCCAAAGCGGCGCAGACCGCCGGCGCACGCATGGTCGCGGTGGTGCAGGAGCCGATGGCGCTGGGCCTGCTGAAGTCCCCCGGCGAACTGGGGGCGGACATCGTCGTCGGCGAGGGGCAGAGTTTCGGCATTCCCCTTTCCTACGGCGGTCCCTACCTCGGTTTTTTCGCCGCCCGGCTAAAGGACGTGCGCTCCATGCCCGGCCGGCTGGTCGGCCAGACCGTCGATCTGGAGGGGCGGCGCGGCTTCGTTCTCACCCTTGCCACCCGCGAGCAGCATATCCGCCGCGAAAAGGCGACCTCGAACATCTGTTCCAACCAGGGACTGTGCGCCCTGATGGCGACTGTTTATCTGTCCCTGCTGGGCAAGAAGGGGATGCGGGAGGTGGCGCGTCTGAATCTGTCCAAGGCGGCCTACGCCCGGGAGAAGATCGGGGATTTGAAAGGTTTTTCCCTTCCCTTCGCCGGGCCGGTGTTCAACGAGTTCGTCGTCGAGGCGCCGGAAGAGGCCGTTGCGCTTCTGGCGCGGCTGGCGAGGCAGGGGATCCTTGGCGGCATCGCGCTGGAACGCTGGTTCGAGGAGATGCCGAAGCGTTTTCTCGTTTGCGTCACCGAGCAGAACACCCGCGAGGAAATCGATGTTCTGGCGGCGGCCTTGGGTGGGAGAAAAGCATGAGAGTCGGCGCCCAGGGACTGATCCTCAACGAAAAGCTGCTCTTCGAGCATTCCGACCCCGGCCGCACGGGATACAGTCTGCCCGCCTGCGATGTCCCCGAAGCGGAACTGCCGGCCGACCTGGTGCGCGCGGAAATCGCCGGTTTCCCCGAACTCTCCGAGGTCGATGTGGTGCGCCACTTCACCCGCCTTTCCACCTGGAATTACGGGGTTGATTCCGGCTTCTATCCCCTCGGCAGCTGCACCATGAAGTACAACCCGAAAGTCAATGAGGCGGCGGCCCGCATGGCCGGCTTCGCCGCCGTTCATCCGGCGACGCCGGAAGACCTGGCGCAAGGCGCGCTGGCGCTGATGCACGGTTTACAGGAGGCGCTGGCGGAGATTTCCGGCTTTCCGGCCGTCACCCTGCAGCCTGCCGCCGGCGCTCACGGCGAATTGACCGGCATGCTGATGATCCGCGCCTGGCACGAGGCGCAGGGCAATCCCCGGCGCAAGGTGCTGATCCCCGACACCGCCCACGGCACCAATCCGGCCACCGCCGCCCTCTGCGGCTACGACGTGGCGCCGGTCGCCTCCGACGGCATTCTCCGGGCCGACCGGGTCCGGGAGCTGATGAACGACGAGGTGGCGGCGCTGATGATCACCAACCCCAACACCCTGGGACTGTTCGAGCCGGAAGTCCGCGAGATTTGCGACATCGTTCACGCCCAGGGGGGACTGGTTTACTGCGACGGCGCCAACCTCAACGCCCTGCTCGGCATCGCCCGCCCCGGCGACATGGGGATCGATGTCATGCATTTCAACCTGCACAAGACCTTTTCCACCCCGCACGGCGGCGGCGGTCCCGGTTCGGGACCGGTGGGAGTCAGCGCCGAGTTGGCGCCCTGCCTGCCGACGCCGGTGGTGGTCCGGGCAGGGGAGGGCTACCGTCTCGATCATGACCGGCCGCAGTCCATCGGCCGGGTCAAAGCCTTTGCCGGTCATTTCGGCATTATGATCCGCGCCTGGGCCTACATCCGCAGCCTCGGGGCGGAAGGGCTGCGGCAGGCGAGCGAGATGGCGGTGCTCAACGCCAACTATGTCCGCGCCCGCCTCGAAGGGACCTACCACCTGCCGCATCGGCGGCGCTCCCTGCACGAGGTGGTCTTCTCCGATCGCGACCTTGGCGGCGACTGCCACACCCTGGATGTGGCCAAGCGGCTCATCGATCACGGCTACCACCCGCCGACCATCTATTTTCCGCTGGTGGTCAAGGGGGCGATGATGATCGAGCCGACGGAAACCGAAAGCAAGGAGGTTATCGACGAATTCTGCGACGCCATGCTGGCAATCGCCAGGGAGGCGACGGAAAATCCCGCTCTGCTGCACGAGGCGCCGCATTGCACACGCATCCGCCGTCTGGACGAAACGGCTGCGGCGCGCGCGCCAAAGCTGCGCTGGGAAGAGTGAGAACCATGGCATGGCCCTTATTCGGGGCCATTTTCCTAATAAATATTTCCCGGCCGGCGAAAGTTGACCCGCGATAAATTGTACTGAAAGAACACGAAGATATTCAGCGTCTCCCCTTTGTAGGCACTGTGGAGAGGGCCGAAGGGGGACCCTTTTTGCACCGCTTCAACCGCCTCGTCGTCCAGAATTTGATAGCCGGAACTTTCCATCACCCGCACCTTCTGCAAGGTGCCGTCCCGATTCACCGTCACCTTCAACAGGCAGGTCCCCTCCTCGCCGCGCTCCTTGGCGCGGGTCGGATAGTTCCAGACTGAATATATATTGCTGCGGAAGCGCCGGAAAAACGAAATCAGGATATCCTTTTCCGTGTCGAGCCAGACCGTGTCCCCTTGCGCGGCATCACCACGATATTTCTGCCGCCACTCCTTTTCCAGGCGAGCGACGGTGGTCTGCGGCAATTTCAGCAGCGAATTGAGATCCGGAACCTGGGTCGTCGGCGGCGCCGGTGAAGGCGCGGTCTCGGCGACCTCCGACCGGGGGGATGGCGCATTCTCCGCCGGGCGCTCGGGCACCGGCGCCGGCGCCGGGGTTCTGGGTTTTAGGACGGTTTTTGGCACGGCCGTTTGCGCCGGGCGGCGGGCGGGGGTCGGGGGAACGGGCGCATCGGGGCGCATGTCTTCGGCCGCGCTGCCCTTCGGCGCGGTTTCTTTCCGCACCACCTGATCGGCTGGGCCGAGACGTTTGGCGGGTTTTTCCCGCGGCTTTTCCAATTCCGGGCGGATGGGCAGATCGAGTTCCCTCGGCCCCTGCCGGAGGGGTTGCGGCGGGCGCATTTCGACAATGACCGGCTCGGGGGAAACGGCTACGGGAAAGAGGTCGCGGTGCGGCAGCAGAAAAAACAGCAGCAGATGCAGCAACAGCGAGACGGTGATGAAGGCGAGCAGGAGAACGTCTGGCCGGCTTTTCAGTTCCATATCCTTTGCCGATGAGAGATCCTGGGCATCAGCCGATCATTATACATAATCCGCTGCCGGAAATGCCCGGAAAAAGCCTAAAATGCCGTTGTATTCCCGCATCGAAGGCCATGCGTTGGGGGCAAAAGAGGGTTGACCCTCTGTGGACCATCGGGTATATTCGGCAGATTATTTTAACGCTTATCGCCGCCGTCGACGCCAGCGACGCGGTGCATTATCGTCGAAACTAACCCTGTTTTGAAGGAGTCATTGCGATGCATTTAGTTGACCAGATCAAGGCAAAGGCCCGCGCCAGCCGGCAGACGGTGGTTCTCCCCGAAGGCTACGACGACCGCATGGTGCAGGCGGCCGGTCGGATCGTCAAAGATGGATTGGCCAATGTGGTGATTCTCGGCGATCCGGGTGTTTTGCAGGCGAAGGCGAAGGAACTTGGCGCTTCGCTGGACGGAGTGGAGCTGCTCGATCCAAAGGCTTCGCCGAAGCTGGAGTCCTACATCGATGAACTGGTCGAACTCCGCAAGAAAAAGGGACTTTCCCGGGAACAAGCGAGAGAGCTGCTGACCGGGGAGGACAATCTGTATTACGGATCGATGATGGTGCGGCAGGGGGATGCGGGCGGCGCCGTGGCCGGGGCCGGCAATACCACCGGCGACGTGCTGCGCGCCGCTTTTCAGGTGGTCGGCACCGCTCCGGGGATGAAAACCGTTTCCTCGGTTTTCCTCATGGTGACCAAGACCCCGGAATTCGGCGAGAACGGCACCATCCTTTTCGCCGACTGCGCGGTGAATCCCAACCCCGATGCCCAGGCGCTGGCGGAAATCGCTGTTGCCACCGCTCGCAGCTGCAAGAGCTTTCTCGGGGTGGATGCCCGCGTCGCCATGCTCTCCTTCTCAACCAAAGGGAGCGCCAGTCATGAGGACGCCGACAAGGTGCTGCAGGCGCTGGAGATCGCCAAGGGACTCGATCCCCAACTGCAGATCGATGGCGAGCTGCAGGCCGACGCCGCCCTCCTGCCCAATGTCGGCGCAAAAAAAGCACCCGGCTCAAGCGTGGCGGGCAAGGCCAACACCCTCGTCTTCCCGGATCTCGATGCCGGCAACATCGGCTACAAGCTGGTCGAGCGTCTCGCCGGCGCCGAAGCCGTCGGCCCCATCATCCAGGGCTTGGCCAAGCCGGTGAACGACCTGTCGCGTGGCTGCTCGGTGGAAGACATCATCTCGGTGGCGGCAATCACCGCGGTGCAGGCGCAGGGGTGAAAAGCGGCGACGAGTGAGAGTGATGCATGACGAGTAATGCGTAAGCGAAAAGGCCGGCGGGATGTTCCCGCCGGCCTTTTCGCGTTGTCGTTGAGTCGGGCGGGATACGCCTCCCCCTCGTTTATTTCCGCTGGAAATCCGCCCGGGCGAAGGAATATTTGAAGTTCATGTGGTCGGTGTAGGTTCCTTCGAGGATGGCCACGACGTCTTCGGTGAAGACCAACTCCTCGTCGGTCGGGATGACAAATACCTTGACCCTCGATTCCGGCCGGGTGATCACGCTCTCTTTCTTGCGCGTCATGGTATCGCGGTTCTTCTCCTTGTCGAGAAGAATGCCCATGAATTCCAGACCTTCAAGCGCCTTCTCGCGTATCAGCGTTCCCATTTCCCCCACCCCAGCGGTGAAGACGACGGCGTCGATGCCGCCGATGGCGGCGGCATAGGAGCCGATGTATTTCTTCAGCCGATAGCCCTCGATCTCCAGCGCCAGAGCGCAGAGTTCGCAGCCTTTCTCGGCGCCTTCGATGACATCGCGGCGGTCGGTGTACTGGCCGGTGATCCCCAGCACCCCGGATTTCTTGTTGAGAATGGAGTCGATCTCTTTCGGCGTATAGCCTTCGCGTTCCATGATGAAAGCGGGGATGGCCGGGTCGATATCGCCGCAGCGGGTGCCCATGACCGCTCCTTCCAGGGGGGTCAGGCCCATGGAAGTATCGACCGAACGGCCGCCCTTGATAGCGCAATGGGAGACACCGTTGCCGATGTGCATGGTGACGATGTTGCAGTCCTTCGGATCCTTGCCCAACAGCACCGCCGCCCGCTTCGATACGTACAGATGGCTGGTGCCGTGAAAGCCGTAGCGCCGGACGCCGTGGTTTTTATACCACTCGTGCGGCAGGGGGTAGATGAAAGCGTGTTGCGGCATGGTCTGGTGGAAAGCGGTGTCGAAGATGGCCACGTGCGGCACATTCGGCAGGTTGGCCTGGGCCGCCTCGATCCCGGCGATGTTCGGCGGGTTGTGCAGGGGCGCCAGATGCTGGACTTCCTTGATGGCGTCGAGAACGGTTTCGTCGATCAGCACCGAACGGATGAATTTTTCGCCGCCATGCACCACCCGATGACCCACCGCCGATATCTGACTCATATCATTGACCACACCGTGTGCCTTGTCGGTGAGGATTTTGATGATCAGATGAATGGCAACCTGATGGTCGGGGCACTCATATTCTTCCCGGTAGGTCTCGCGGCCGGGGACTTCATGGATGATAAAGGAGTCGCCGATCATCACTCGCTCGACCATCCCCTTGGCGATAACCTCTTTTTTCTTCCAGTCGAACAGCTGGTATTTTACCGATGAGCTGCCGCAGTTCAGGGCCAGAATGTCCATTGAGATTTAATCCTCCTGATGAAAAATCGGCCGCCCCGAGCACCCGGAATATGCAGAACAATGTTTTGACCTGCCTGGTTTAATTGCCGTGCCGGGGGCCAGAAATCCCCGAAGTTCGGTCCAGGATGGACCTCGGAGGCGGAAAAAATGTTATAAGAGCGTATAGGAACGCTGTCGGAAAAGCAAGCGATTTTGTGCCTCGCGCGGGCAAAAGGGGTGGACAGGAAGTCGTTTAACAGTGTATGCTGCGGCAACTTTATCCAACCAGGAGGATTTTACTATGGCTTACACGATCAACGACGAATGTATCAATTGCGGCGCTTGTGAACCGGTTTGTCCCGTCGACGCCATCAGCGAAAAGGGCGATGTCCGGGTCATCGATGCGGAAAGCTGCATCGATTGCGGCGCCTGCTCCGAAACCTGCCCGGTATCCGCTATCGAGGCGTAATCTCTTTTTACCCGCTCTTCTTGCCGGCCGCACGGTGCATGGCGGCGGGAGGTCTTCATGTTCGGACTGGGCTCCACGGAGCTGATCATTATTCTCGTTCTGGTCCTCATCGTATTCGGGGCGGGAAAATTACCTGAGATCGGTGGCGCACTGGGCAAGGGTATTCGTAGCTTCCGCAAGGGTGCGCAAGGTGATGATGAAATCGACATCACCCCCCAGGAAGAGGAAAAAACGGAAGAGGGAAAAAGGGAAGAGAAAGAAAAGTAAGAGCAGGGAGCAGACCCTGCCCCAAAAACAAAAGAGAGCCGTCTCCTAACCAGGAGACGGCTCTCTTTTGTTTTTAACGACGACGGCCGGATCAGCCGGCGCCTGGTTTGGAATCCGTCACTTCGGCGGTGAACTCGGCGAGATCGGCGGGCAGGTTGCGAAATACGATGGTGAAGGGAATCGATTTTCCCGGCGCGATGTTCAGGTTGGACAGGGAGTCGCCGAACTGATTGTTCATGCTCTCCTCTATTTTCGCGAAAGGAAGAGAGTGCAAGGCGTTTTCATCAAGAACATTGCCGGAAAAAACAGTTTGCTGCAGAAGAAGTTTTCCCCCCGGATTGTAAAGAATACCCTTGACCGCAATGGCCGAACGGGCTTCGGAAAACTCGTTTATCGCTCGGCCCTGGATGACGAAAAGCTGGCCGGCCTCTTCATTGTTGACAAAGAAGCCGTTCAGATCGGCAAGCCGGATTTGGCCGGAGACGGCAGGTGGCGGCGCATCCCCGGAGATGCGGGCGATCAGCGGGGCCAGATCTGGAAAACCCCCTTGCAGGTAGAAGTAGCCGGCCGCGGCGCACAGCAGAACCAGGAGCAGCAGGACGAAGGACAGTATGCCGCTGATCGGGTTTTTGCTTCGCTTTGCGGCGGGCGCGGATGGCGTCGGTGGTTCGTCGTGCGATGGCGCCGGCCTTTCCTCGCGCGGCGGCGCCGGCGAAACAAGGACCGGATCGGATTGAACCTCGGGTGGCGCTGATGTTTCGATCAGGGCCGGTGACGGCGAATCCTCGCCAAAACTCATGTTGCTGAAATCGAAATCGGCCGCCGCCCCATCCTGTTCGTCCGCGAAGTCGATTTCATCGTTCGGCCCTCCTCCCGCACTCCAGGCCGATTCCTCTTCGGTGAAGGAGAAGTCGGCTTCTTGCGGTCCGGCTGCCGCCTCTTGGCCAGCAAAAGCGTCGGCCGGCGCATCCTCAAAAGAAAACTCCTCGGCATCGGATTCGAAAGAAAAGTCGTCCGCCGTCGCTTCCGCCTTCGGCTCGTCAATGGCGAACGGATCGTCCATGTCCAAGCCGCCGGAGGGAATTTCCTCATCGAAGGTGAAATCGGATGGGTCGGTCGCTGCGGATGCGTCGGCGGCGAAGGCCGAATCGTTCAACTCGGGCTCTGGTGTTGAAAAGTCCAAACCGCTTTCCGCCGCTGCCGCATCAAAGGAGAATTCGTTGAGCGCATCGGAGTTTTCGGACGTGGCGAGGGCGTCCTCCTCCGGGGAGTCTTCGGTCCTGGTCGAAAAGCTTGCGCCGAAATCGCCCTGATCGAGTTCATCGACCCCTTGCCCTGGCTTCACCGGGTCGCCCCCCTCGGTTTGCCGCGGGTCGTCAATACTGAAGTCCTCGAAATCAAATTCGTTGGCGGCATCGGCGGCAGCCGAATCGGAGGTTCCGAAATCGCTCGAATCATCCATGCCGAAATCGCCGAGGTCGAGTTCGTCGGCGCCGCTGTCCGCGGCCGGGGCAGTCGACGGTTCGCTGGCCTCGGTTGCGCCGGCGGCAACCGGAGCCGGCGTGTTTGGCAACGCTGCCGCGGCTGCCGGCGCGGTCACGGCAGCGCTCGCGCCGGGGGTCTCCTGTTGACTTTGCATCGGAGCCGGCGCCGCGGGTCGTGGCGCTTTTGTTTCGGCGGCTTCCGGTTGCACCGGAAAAATATGCCGACAGCGGGAGCAGCGGACCTTGACCCCGGCTTTGGCCTTTTCGTCGGCCATCTTGAACCGGGTCTGGCATTCAGGGCACTGAATTACCATTTAATATCTCCTTCGGACTGCTCAGACGTTTTCCAACAGGTAAATATCCGGCAGATTGCGATAACGTTCGTCGTAGTCGAGTCCGTACCCGACGATGAAACCCTCGTCCATGGTCAGGCCAACATAATCGGCCTGGACATCGACTTGACGTTCGCCGCGTTTGTCGATCAACGTGCAGATCCGAAGGGATCGCGGCTGGCGCAGCTGCAGGCGATGGTACAGGTTCTCCAGGGTGTAGCCGCTGTCGATTATGTCTTCGACAATCAGAACATCGCGCCCTTGCAGGGGAAGTTCCAGATCCAGACGCATTTCGACTATGCCCGAAGAACGAGTGTCGGAACCATAGCTGGCGAGTCGAACGAAATCGATGACCACCGGGGTGGCGATGGCCCGCACCAGATCGGCAAAAAAGAGGAAAGATCCCTTCAGGACGCCGACAACGAGGAGTTCACGGCCGACGTAATCGCGGCTGATTTCCGCCGCCAGTCGCTGGACATGCTTCTCGATTTCGGCCCGAGGGAAGAGTGGTTTCAGGGATGGTTCGGGCATGGGACTCCGTGCGAAAAAAAGAGCGATGAGGGAGGGTATTCTATAGCAGGGACGCGATCTTGTGTCAATTGTTTCAGGTTTTTACAATGACTTCTGATGGTGGGGCGGAAAAAAATGTGCTAGTATCTGCGGCGGAATCGATTTTTGTCGTCGAAAGGAAGATTGTCATGCGGATTTTAACCTGGATCGCGATCCTGACCGCCGGCGTCCTTGGCTGGTCGTCGCCGGCTGCTTCTCAGGGGCCGGAATTGACCGTGGAGAATCCGGTTTTTGATTTCGGCGAGATTCCCGAGGGGGAATCGCTGGAACATGTCTTCACTTTTCGCAATACCGGCAACGAGAATCTGCTCATCAGCCGCGTGCGCACCTCCTGCGGTTGCACGGCGGCGCTGCTGTCGGCCTCCGAAGTTCCTCCCGGCGCCCAGGGCAATGTGCTGGCGACGTTCAGTTCCAGGCGGTTTCGCGGCGCGGTGGAAAAGACGATTTATCTCCATACCAATGATCCGCGACAGTCCGCCGCCACCCTGCGTCTGCGCGGCACGGTGCTGCCGCAGGTCGCATCGCCGGCGCCCCGCTAGTCAGAGGCTGCCGAGTTGCGCCTCGACGTAGTCGAGGATTTCCTCCTCAAGGGCGGCGCCGGTCAGCGCATTGATTTCCCGCAGGCAGGAAGGGCTGGTGATATTGACTTCCAGGACTTTTTCGCCAACGATATCCACCCCGGCCAGATGAATCTCCTCCTGCCGCAGCCACGGCCGTAGCCGTTCGCAGATTTCCCGGTCGGTATCCGTCAACTCGCAGGGGACGCAATGACCGCCGGCATTGATGTTCGAGCGAAAGTCGCCCTCGGCCGGCACCCGGCGCGCCCAGCCGAGGATTTCCCCGCCGAGGAGCAACACCCGCTTATCCCCCCCGGAAATCTCCGGCAGAAATCGCTGTCCCTGCACGAAGCGTCTTCCCTCCTCGGTGGCCCGCGCCAGGCGCACGGCGGCCTCCGGATCGTCTCGGTGCAAAACAAAGATGCCGCGCCCGCTGCAATCCTCCAACGGCTTGACCACTATTTTGCCGTACTCGAGCAAAAACCGAAGCAGATCGTCGGCGGATGCCGTAACGATGGATTCGGGCATCAGACCGGGAAAATAGAGAGGAATGATCTTTTCGCCATGCCGGAGCAACGCCCGCGCCGGATTGATCTGCAGCACGGTCGCCGGGAGCCGGTCGAGAATGGCGCAGGCATGCAGGTAGGCGATATCGACCGGAGGATCTTTGCGCATGAAGAGAACCGAAAGGGTTCGCAAATCGAGATCCACGGTTTTTCCCGGAGAGAAAAGTTCAGCCACCTCGGGGAATTCGACTGCGCGGACGCGGGCGCGCGGGCGACCTTCCAGCAGACGCAGATGACCCGGAGTGCAGTAGAAAACCTCCTGCGCGCGCCGCAGTCCGGCCCGCATCAGGGCCAGGGAGGTATCGGTGGGCGGATCGAGCCGCTCCGGCGGGTCGATAACAAAGAGGACGGTAGGCGCTGGCATATTCACCTCATTAGAGTTGAAAGAACTTGGCCAATGGCTATAATCTACTTTTATTAAAACCGGGCCGCAACCTGCGGCATGTTTTTTGTCCTGCAAGGAGGCGGAAAATGGAGGAGATCCCGCTGGCGCCATCTCGGCGGCGCTTTTTTTTAACCGGTGCACTCGGCGGCGCCGGCGCCCTGCTCGCCGTCCTGGCCGGTTGGCCGGTCTGGCGTTTCCTGTCGCCGCGGGCCGGCGCCGACGCTGCGGAGAATATCGCCTTTCCGCGCAACCAGGTAGCGGTGGGGCAGGCGCATTTTTTTAATTTTCGCGGCCGCTCCGCCGTTCTGCTGCATCGAACCCCCGGCGAGTTTGTCGCCTTTTCCGCCATCTGCACCCATCTTGGCTGCATCGTTCAGTGGCTGCCGGAAAAGGGGGAGTTCCTCTGCCCCTGCCATGGTGGTCGCTTCTCGGCCGAGGGGCGGGTGGTTGCTGGCCCGCCGCCGCAACCGCTGGATCGCCTGCCGGTCGTCATCGACGCCGACCAGGTGCGGATCGGATAGGGGGTGCGGATGAATATGGGCAAACGTATTGTTGATTGGCTCGATCTGCGACTGGGGATGCGCGACATCCTCGAACAGAATCTTACCCATTACCTCCTGCCGCGCAACATCAACATCTGGTACACGCTTGGCGCGGTGCTGCTGACGCTATTCGCCCTCCAGTTCGCCACCGGCATCCTGCTGCTCATCTACTATCAGCCGAATCCGGAAACCGCTTTTGCCAGCGTCCAGCGGATTATGAACGACATCCCCTACGGCTGGCTGATCCGCTCGTTGCATGCGGTGGGCGCCAATATCATCGTCCTCGCGCTGCTGCTGCACATGCTTTCGGTTCTGTTCATGGGCAGCTACAAGCGGCCGCGGGAGCTGACCTGGGTATCCGGTTTCATCGTCTTCAACCTGGCCCTTGCCCTTTGCCTGACCGGTTACCTTCTGCCCTGGAGTCAGCTCTCCTTCTGGGCCACCACCGTCGCCACCGACACCGCTGGCGCGGTGCCGGTGATCGGGGACGCTCTGGTGCGGCTGCTGCGGGGCGGGCCGATGGTTGGCGAAGCCACCCTCGGGCGGTTTTTCGCCCTGCATGTGATGGGACTGCCCCTCGCCCTGGGTCTGGTTCTGGCCATGCACCTGTTTTGTGTGCGTCGGGCCGGAATCTCCCAGCCTCCCTTCGGCCCGACGCCCCCGCCGCAACCGCCGGCAGCCTTCCAGCACCAGGAACACCCAGGCGGCATCCCTTTCTTTCCGCATTACGTCTGCAAGGATTTGGCGGTCATCGCCTTTTTCCTCGTGCTGCTGCTGGTCGGCGTCTTCTTCACTCCGGGTTTGTTCATTCCCCCCACCGCCCTCATTCCCGCCGATCCCTTTTCCACCCCACCGGGGATCAAGCCCGAATGGTATTTTCTCTGGGCCTATCAGACGCTGAAGATCTTCCCCAGCGAGTTCCTAGGCCTGGCCATCCAGGGGGCGGCCATGACCGGCCTCGCCCTGCTGCCGTTTCTCGACGCAGGCCCGGAGCGGCGCCCAGCGCGTCGGCCGATGTTTGTCGCCGCCTTTTTCCTGGGATTGGCGCTTTTTGTCGGAATTTCCGTCTGGGGGCATTTTTCATGAGATATCCGAGCATCTTTTGCGCCCTTCTCCTGATTCTGCTCCTGCCGTTGTTGGCGGCGGCGCAGAACACCGTCTGTTTCCAATGCCATTCCGGGCTCGATGGGACACTCGCCGCGCCGACGAAAGAGTGGCCGGGGAGCATCCATGCCGAGAATGGCATCTCCTGCCATGACTGCCATGGCGGCGATGCCACCGATTTCGCTTTAGCGATGAGCCCCGCCAGCGGTTTTCTCGGCGTCCCCGGGGAAGGCGAAATTCCGGCATTCTGCGGCCGTTGCCATCCCGGCGTCCTTGAGGATTACCGCGCCAGCGTTCACGGCGCCGCCCTCGGGGCGGGAGGTCCGCATTGCGCCACCTGTCATGGCAACCACGCGGTGCGCAAGGCGAGCCTCGATCTGATTAATCCGCAGGACTGCGGTCGCTGCCACGATTATGCCAGGGCCGAGAACATCCGTGCGGCCATGCAAGAAACCGATGCCCGGATCGTCGGATTGCAGTCGGACCTTGGCCGTCTGCACCGCATCGGCATCGCCACCGAGGGCATGGAAGGGCAGGTGTTCTCCGCCCGCAACAGCTTTCATCGCCTCTTCCACACCGTCGATATTCAGACGGTGCGCCAGAAAACGACCGCCATTCAGGAAGAGTTGGAAAAAGTGCGGCAGCAGGTCGCCGACGTGGAGGCCGAACTCTCCCGACGCAAAATCTGGGGCGGCGGCGCCATCGGCTTGCTGCTGCTGGTCGGCTGTTTGGCCCTGGTGCTGCACCGCTCCTATCTGGAGACCGGTTCCAGAAATACCGATGAGTAGGAGGGAAACCCCTGGCGGGTAGGGGAGAAAGGCCCTCGTTGCAAGCGGTCAACCGCCCTGGAGCAAGCCCTGCGGGCGAAAGTTAACGGTTGCAATGCCGGGCGAGATACGGTATATAGTCCAGTCTCTGCGCGATTAGCTCAGTTGGATAGAGCGTTGGCCTCCGGAGCCAAAGGTCAGTGGTTCGAGTCCACTATCGCGCGCCATAAAGAAAACAAGGGGTTATGCCTGCTGGCATAGCCCCTTTATTTTTTCGCCGCCAGGCTCCCGTTCCCTCGCGCACCTGGTGTGCCGGGTCCCCTCGGACTCCCTCTCGCGTATGGCCCGGGTCCCTTCGATGCCATTTACCTCCGGCATTTGCAGGTCCATGAGAACGATGTCGAAATCGCCAGCCACCCACCTCTCCAAAGCATCGCGACCGTTTTCGGCGACCTCGATCCGGGAGAAGTCGAGGATTTCGTCGATCAGGGTCTGCAGGCGCTGGGCTGACTGGTCTGCCATATCCAGCAGATGCCGGCGCTCCGGGTTGCGGTCGATCTGCAGCAAATACTCCCTCTCCTCTCGCGTCGGGGAAACCCGCGACGGCATGGCATCTTGCTCACCCCGCTTGCCACCGTGCCCTTTTCTGGTAAATGTTCCAACTGTCCCGCATTGGCCGGCCTGCAGGCGGCCATCGCCGCGCTGGTTCCGACCGAAGCCGCGCGAAGCGTTGCTGCCGTTGCACGGGGCCGCAAGGCATGACGCTTGGCCTTCAACAGGAGTGGAGCATGAAATTTTTGCTGGCAGCCATACTTGCGTCCGCCGTGCTGTTTAGCGGAATGGCCCAGGCGGGGCAGGTCGATCCGGCGCAGGTCTTGTACCGGGTGGGCAACTGGGAAATTTATGGTCAAGGCCCCGATTATCTCGATTTGGGCGTCGGCGTTTTCGATGCAAACAGCCACAATGACACCACCACCTCCGGCGCCGCCCGGATCGAGGTGCGTTTTGGCAAAAAATATTTTTTCCTCGGTCCGGCGATCGGTTTGCTGGCCAATCTGGATGACGGACTTTTCGCCTACGGCGGTGTGTATGCCGATTTCGTTTACAAGCGGTGGGTGTTTACGCCGCTGACGAGCGCCGGAGCTTACAGTCGGGGGGACGGCGCCGATCTTGGTGGAACCTTGCAGTTTCGTACATCCCTCTCTGTTGCTTATCAATTCAAAAATCTCTCCAGGCTGGGAGTAAGTATCGCCCATATGTCAAATGCCAATATCTACGACCAAAACCCCGGCGAAGAGGAAATCTATCTCGTGCTGGCTTTTCCTTTTTAAGACCAAGGTTGGTTGCGAATTCCATGCTGGAGTATTTTAATATTCTTGCATGCGCTATTCTGCTAGATTGAAAACATGCCTGTCCCCCGACATGGCTGAGTTCTTTTGCCTTCCGGGACATAGTGCCATGACTATTCCATCCGATGGCTGCTCTGAAAAGAATTCAAACGAACAGTAACAGATCCAAAAATGTCTGCGTGATTCGGAAGCCGCCCTGCGGGTGATCTTCGACAGCGCCTACGATGCCATTTTCCTGCACGACATGGACGGATGCGTCCTCGACGTGAACAGTCGGATGCTGGCGCTGTATGGCCTGGAGAAAGAGGAGGCCCGAAAAAATTTGCGCCCGCCCGATTTTGACAACGTCAATTCCAATGCTTAAATTGTGTCTGGATTCATTTTCAATTCCAATGGAGGTACAGATGCGAAATGTAGGTTGGTGGTTGGCTCCTTTGCTCATCTCTTTGCAGGTGTTTTTCTTTGCGCCCCCCGCCGCGGCGCAGAACTTTCCTAATTTCGTCACCCTCGCCAAGCAGCTGAAGCCGGCGGTGGTCAATATCAGCACCACCAAAAACGTTCAACCGCGGCGCCCGATCATGCCCGGACCGCGCAATCCGCGCCAGGACGAATTCTTCGAGGACTTTTTCGAGCATTTCTTCGGCGGCGCGCCCCGGGCGCCGCGCAAGGAGCGCTCCCTGGGCTCGGGCTTCATCATTTCCCGGGAAGGCTATATTCTCACCAACAATCATGTCATCGAGGGGGCCGACGAGGTCAAGGTCACCCTGGAGGACGGCCGCGAATTCGTCGCCGAGGTCAAAGGTCTCGATCCCAAGCTCGATGTCGCCCTGCTGAAAGTTGATGCCGGCGGCGATTTGCCGGTGGCGGAGCTGGGCGACAGCAATAAATTGCAGGTCGGCGAATGGGTGCTCGCCATCGGCAATCCCTTCGGCTTGGAGGAGACGGTCACCGCCGGCATTGTTTCCGCCAAGGAGCGGGTGATCGGCGCCGGTCCCTACGACGATTTCATTCAGACCGACGCCTCGATCAATCCCGGCAACTCCGGCGGCCCTCTGTTCGATATGGACGGCAAGGTGGTGGGGATCAATACCGCCATTGTCGCCAGCGGCCAAGGGATCGGTTTCGCCACCCCGATCAATGCCGCCAAGCTGATCCTGCGCGAACTGCGCGAGACGGGGCGGGTGACCCGCGGTTGGCTGGGGGTGGCGGTGCAGGAAATGACGCCTGAACTGGCCAAATCCTTCGGCCTGGAGAATACCCAGGGCGCCCTGGTTTCCGAGGTGGTGGAAAAATCCCCGGCGGCCAAGGCGGGCATTCAGCGCGGCGACATTATTCTGTCCTTTGCCGGCAAACCGGTGCAGAACGTTTCTGAACTGCCGCGCATCGTTGCCGCCACCCCGGTCGGCGAAAAAGCCACGATTGAAATCTTCCGCAATGGCAAACGCCTGCAACTGCCGGTAATCGTCGCCCGCTTGGACGAGCCGGAGGCCGGTGCGCCGCCGACCATCGATGCAACTCAGACGCTTGGCTTGACGGTGGGCGACGTCACCGCCGAGGCGCAGCGTTATTACCGACTGGAGCGGGACCGGGGCGCTCTGGTCACCGCCGTGGAACCGGCTGGACCGGCGGATGAGGCGGAGATCCGTCCCGGCGACCTGATCGTCGAAGTCAACGGCCAGGAAATCGCCAACGCCGAAGCCTTTCGCCGGACGCTCGCCAAGGCCCAATCGGGAACCATGGTGCGCTTGCTGATTCAGCGGGCCGACAACCTCTTCTACACCACCGTGCCGAAACCGTAGTTCAAAATTTTCCTTTTGGCTCATCTTGTGCCAGCCAGGTCGTCAACGGCCTGGCTGGTTTTTTTTGCTTGAAAAGGCGGGACTGGACAACCACAAAGAAATCGATATGCTGAATAGGGAATAAAAGGACGCAAAATCATACTGTTGCGCGATCTTTCATGAGCGTGGCAGCAAATGAGAAAGGAGTCGGAAAATGGCTAAAACCGCATGGATGGCGATGACCGCCTTTTTGCTCGCCCTGTTTTCGGCTGGAACGGTTTTCGCGGCTGAAATGGGGGCCGGACAGGCGGCCGTGATGACCGGGGACACCTTGCATTCGGCCAAAGCTTTTATCGGCACGGAGGTGCGGGATCGGGTCGGGCAGGAACTCGGCGAGATTCAGGATCTGGCCTTCGATTTCGACCGGGGCATTGGCTATGCCGTGGTCTCCGGTGACGAGGCTCTCCAAACCGATGGCAATTTTTTGGTGCCGCTGCACGCCCTGACGACGACCCACGAGGGGGATTATGTCATTTTGAATATGAGCCGGGAGCAGTTGGCGGCGATGCCGCAGCGGGAAGCAGGGATGACGGACCAGGAATACAGCCGCAACCTGTATGATTTTTACGGTCTGAGCCACCCCTGGCGGGAGCTGCCGGGCGACGTGCCGGTGGAGGAAAAGAGCATGCCGGGCAGCAACCTGACCTATCCGGGGCCGCGCGTGCCGAGTGAGAAGTAGGTTTGCGGTATGAAAAAGCAAAAAACCCCGGCGGGCTCCCGCCGGGGTTTTTTGCTCCGGGCCTATCCGGCTATTTCTTTTCCGGTCGGGACGCGTAGATCAGCAGTTTCTGATCGGTATAGCTTTCCACCTCGCCGGCAAACGTTTCGATTTGAAAATAGTCGTGCACCTTGGCCGGGGCCTGGATAAAGTACTGATTGAGGCGCTGAATCCCTTCGCGACTCAGTCCGGCCCGTCTGGCCCATTCCTGAAAATCGTGCGTTTTGGGATAGCTCTTGGTCTCGTGCACGATGAAGTCGGCTTCTTCGCACATCCGTATCCATTCCGCCTGGGTGTAGGCCCGCACATGGGTGGGGTCGCGCATCTTTTCCATGGTGTGATAGAAGTCGGCGATTTCCGGGTCTTCGGCGAGCATCGTGTCAATGATCACCATGCGGCCGCCCCGGCGCAATACCCGGTGAAACTCCCGCAGGGCGCGCGGCAGATCGGGAAAATGGTGCGGCGCGATGCGGCAGGTCAGCAGGGTGAAAGCGCCGGCCGGAAACGGGAGGTCTTCGGCATCGGCCTCGCGAAAGGTGACATTTTCCACCTTTCCTTCTTCGCTGATGTATTCCTGCGCCTTTTTCAACATCTGCATGGTCAGGTCGGACGCGACCACGCTGCGCACCATCGGGGCGAAAAACAGCGCGGTATGGCCGCCGCCGCAAGCCACATCAAGCAGGGTGTCCTCCGGCGTCGGCTGTAAAAGTCGCGCCGCCTCCACCAGATCGGCCCCTTTCGCGAAACCGCTGTTGCGCACATAGCCCTCGGCGGTTCGGCCGAACTGCTCCCTGACCTTGTCCTTGAATTCCCTCGCCATGCGGTTCTCCTGACAATACTTCGAAGTATAGCATTGCAGCGGGGAAAGTACGTTTTTTCCACGTTTCTTCCTGAACCGCCCTTGAATTGCGGGAGGATAGCACGAAAAAATCGGTTTTGAAAGGTGCTGTTGGCCGGAACGAGACTGCGATTCCGCTCTGATCCGCGGCTTGCCGAGGCGGAGGGATTTCGCCGAGGACAAGCCATTGCCCGGACGACGCCATCAGTGGTAGAAGAGAGTTGCACCATCGCATCCTTTTTCGGGGAGAACCGTTTGCCGCGCCAGAAAATCCTCATTGAAGGCATTGTTCAGGGGGTCGGCTTTCGACCTTTCGTCTTTCAACTCGCTCGCCGGTGCGAAATCGCCGGCTGGGTGCGCAACGACTGCCGCGGGGTGACCATCGAGGCGGAAGGAGAAGAGGGCCAACTCGCTCTTTTCCGGCGCGGTCTGCGCGAGGAGCTGCCGCCTCTGGCCGTCATCACCCGCCTGGATATCCTGGATTTGCCGCCGCAGGGAGAAGGCGGGTTCGTTATTCGCGCCAGCGCCGGCGAGGCGGAAAACAAGGCGCAGATCGCCCCCGACGCCTGGGTCTGCCCCGACTGCCTGGACGAACTCTTCGATCCCGGCAACCGCCGCTACCGCTATCCTTTTATCAACTGCACCAATTGCGGACCACGCTACACCATCGTCACCGGCATTCCCTATGACCGGTTGAAAACCACCATGGCGGACTTTTCCTTGTGCCGCGCCTGCCGGTTGGAGTACGAGGACCCGGAAAACCGCCGCTTTCACGCCCAGCCCAATGCCTGCCCGGAATGTGGCCCGCGCCTGAGCCTGCTCGACAGCGCCGGCAATCCATGCCTTGTCGCCGATCCGGCGGCGGTCGCCGTCGATCTGCTGCGGCAGGGCAAGATCCTCGCGGTCAAGGGTCTGGGCGGCTACCATCTGGCGGTCGATGCCGAAAACGGTGCGGCGGTCGCCGAGCTGCGCCGGCGCAAGGCCCGCGATGAAAAGCCCTTCGCCCTGATGTCGCCCGGTCTGGCCGAGGTGGAAAGCTATGCTCTTTTTGATGATACAGAACGCCGGCTGTTGAGCGGTCAGGAGCGGCCGATCGTTCTGCTGCGGCAGCGCCCGGGGCATTGCCTTTCCCCGCTCATTGCACCGCGCAACCGTGATTTCGGCGTGATGCTCCCTTATACGCCGCTGCACCACCTGTTGCTGCGCGACTGCTTCACCGCCCTGGTGATGACCAGCGGCAATTTGAGCGATGAGCCGATCGCCTTCGAGAACGCTGAAGCGCGCCAGCGCCTGAGCGGCCTGGCCGATGCGTTTCTGATCCACAACCGGCGCATTTTCACCCGCACCGACGATTCCATCGCCCGGGTGATGGCCGGCCGGCCGCTGCTGCTGCGGCGCTCCCGCGGGTATGTGCCCCGCGGCATCCTTCTTCCCGCCGCCCAGGCGTCGGTCCTTGCCCTTGGCGCAGAGCTGAAGAACGCCATCTGCATCACCCGCGACGAACGGGCCTTTCTCGGTCAGCATATCGGCGATCTGCAGAACCATGAGGTATTCGAATCGTTTCGCTGCGCCGTCGACCATCTGCAGTCCCTTCTCGACCTGCGCCCGCAGATCGTCGCCCACGACCTGCATCCCCATTTTTTCTCCACCCGCTTTGCCCTGGAGCTGCCGCAGGTGCGCCGGGTGGCGGTGCAGCACCATCACGCCCATCTGGCGAGTTGTCTGGCGGAGAATGGCATCGCCGACGAGGCCCTCGGGGTGATTTTCGACGGCTTCGGTTACGGCGCCGACGGCCACGCCTGGGGCGGAGAATTTCTCCTCGGCGGGTGCGCCGGCTATCGCCGTCTCGGGCATCTGGCCTATCTGCCGATGCCTGGCGGGGACGCCGCCACCCGGGAACCGTGGCGCATGGCCTTCAGCGCCCTGGTGCGCGCTTACGGGCGGGATTTGCCGCGCCTGCCGTTCATCGACGAGATCGCCGAGCGCGATCGCCGCATCCTGCAGCAGATGATGGCCAAGGGGATCAACTCCCCCCTGACCTCCAGCTGCGGCCGCTTGTTCGATGCGGTGGCGGCGCTGACCGGGGTGCGCGGGCGCGTCGGTTACGAAGGGCAGGCGGCGCTTGAACTCGAACAGGCCATCGCCGGCGACGAAGAGGGAAGTTATCCTTTGGGGTTGACGGAAAAAGACGGCCTCCTGGTCGTCGATCCGGCGCCGCTGATCCGGGCGGTGGTTGACGACCTGCGCTGTCGGGCCAGCGTTTCGGTCATCAGCGCCCGCTTTCACAATGCCTTGGCGGCGACGATCGGCGAAGTGTGCCGGCGGCTGCGCGCGGCAACCGGTCAGGAAAGGGTCGTCCTTTCCGGCGGTGTCTTCCAGAACCGTTATCTTACCGAGCGGGCCAGCCGCGAGCTGCAGGCGAGCGGTTTCGAGGTTATCACCCACTCCCTGGCGCCGCCGAACGATGGCGGACTGGCTCTGGGACAGGCGGTGATCGCCGGCCGCTTGGCGGCAGGGGAGGGATAAGGGATGGCGATGGCAAAGCAGCAGGAAGCGAGGGGCGGGGAGGGGGCTAAGATCCTGATCGTCGATGACGATCCGCTGATTCTGAGGCTTATCGATCGCTTGCTGGGGCGGGAAAACTTTTCGGTCCTGTGCGCCGAAACGGGAGAGGCCGGTCTGGATCTGCTGCGGCGGGAACCGGAGGTGGGGGTCGTCGTCTCCGACTTGGTGATGCCGGGGATGAACGGCATCGACTTTCTCGAACAGGCAAGAATGCTGCAGCCGCTGGCGGTGCGCATCATCCTCTCCGGCCAGGGCGATCTTGAGACGACGATCGAGGCGATCAACCGCGGCGGCGCCAGTCTCTATGTCACCAAGCCCTTTGAGGGGCAGCACCTGATTCTGACCTTGCGCGAGGCGGTGGGAAATTTCAACCTGCGCCGCGAAAACCAGCGACTGGTGGCGACGGTCAATCGGCAGAATGAGGAACTCAAACAGTGGAATTTGCATTTGCAGCAACGCGCCGACGAACAGACCGCGCAAATCCGCGAGCAGAATGCTTTGCTGCGGGCGCACAGCGACAGCCTGCAGAAAATTACCGATCAACTGCATACCATTTTCAATGGCATTCCCGATTCCCTGCTGCTGCTGTCCACCGATTTAGAGATCGTCCTGGCCAATCCCGGCGCCGCCGGGCGTTTCGGTCGACCGGTGGAGGCATTGATCGGTGAGCATTGCTATCGCCTGGTGTGCGGCAGAGACGAGCGCTGCCATGACTGTCCGGCGGTCCGCACCCTGGCCGACGGCCGGACCGAGGACGGCACGGTCGACGCTCCGGACGGACGCACCTGGGGCATCAAGGTGTTTCCGCTCAAGGACCGCCAGGGCCGGATCGTCGGCCTCATCGAATGGGCCAGCGATATCTCCGAAAAAATTCTGCTGCGCGAGGAGGCGCGGCAGGCGAGCCGGCTGGCCGCCCTCGGGGAGATGGCCGCCGGCGTGGCGCACGAGATCAACAATCCGACGGCGGTGATCCTGCTCAATTTGCCGATTCTCCGGGACGTTTTCGCCGATGTGCTGCCGCTGCTGGAGGGGCGGGCCGCCTCCCTGGCTGGCATTCCCTTTGAAGAGATGCGGCGGGAGCTGCCGGTGGTGCTTGCCGATTGTCAGGCAAGCGCCGGCCGGATCAAGCGCATTGTCGAAGATCTGAAGGATTTCCTCCGCAGCGAAAAAGAAGGATTTTCCGAACTGGTCGATCTTCGCGAGGTGGCCGAGGCGGCGGCGCGCCTGGCGGGCAGCAGCATCCGCGCGGCGACTGACCGCTTCCGCAGCGATCACGCCCCCAGCCTGCCGAAGGTGAAGGGGAGCTTTCGCCGGCTGGAACAGGTGATGATCAGTCTGCTCATGAACGCCTGTCAGGCGCTGCCGGACTGTAGCCGGGAAATCGTCCTGGCCACCCGCTTCGATGCCGACCGGCGGCTGTGTATCGTCGAGGTTCGGGATCAGGGAACCGGCATTTCCCCGGAGAACCTTGGCCGTGTCCGCGAGCCGTTCTTCACCACCCGCCGCGAGGAGGGTGGGACCGGTCTCGGACTTTCCGTTTCCAATCGTATCGTCAAGGCGCATGGCGGCTGTCTGGATCTTGTTTCCAGCCCTGGCGCGGGAACGGTCGCCATGCTCCGCCTGCCCCCGGCCGATGGAGAATTCGCATGATCCAGGAGCTCCTTTCGCCCCAGCGGCCGATTCTGCTCATCGACGACGAGAAGTCGTTTCTGCGCAGCCTCTCCCTCACCCTGCGCAGCGCCGCCGGTTTCAATAACCTGGTGCTGTGCGAAGACAGCCGGGAGGCCCTCGGGTTGATGACCGCCACGCCGATGGCGCTGGTGCTGCTCGATCTGACCATGCCGCACCTGAACGGAGAGGAGTTGCTGCCGCGCATCGTCGCCGAGCATCCCGACGTGCCGGTGATCATCCTCAGCGGGCTGAATCAGTTGGAGACCGCCGTGCGCTGCATGAAGGCCGGCGCCTTCGACTATTTCGTCAAGACCACCGAAACCGAGCGCCTGCTGGCCGGGGTGCGGCGCGCCCTGGCGTTCAATGACAAGCAGAAAGCCTTCGGCAAATTGAAAGAGCGTTTTTTTCGGGAGGATTTGGAGAAGCCGGAAATCTTCGCTCATATCGTTACCCGCAGTCGCCGAATGCAGGCCGTTTTCCGCTTCATCGAGGCGATCAGCGCCAGCGCCGAGCCGGTGCTCATCGTCGGCGAAAGCGGCGTCGGCAAAGAGCTGATCGCCCGCGCCGTGCACCGGGCCAGTCGCCCCGGGCAGCCGTGGGTGGCGGTTAACGCCGCCGCCCTTGACGATACGGTTTTTGCCGACACTTTGTTTGGGCACGTGCGGGGCGCTTTTACCGGCGCTGACAAACCTCGCCCGGGAATGATCGAAAAAGCCGGCGACGGCGTGCTGTTTCTCGACGAAATCGGCGATCTTTCCCCCGGCTCCCAGATCAAGTTACTGCGCTTGCTGCAAGAAGGGGAGTATCTGCCCCTGGGGAGCGACAGCCCGCGCAAGAACCGGGCGCGCATCGTTTGCGCCACCAATAGCGCCCTCGAAGAAAAAATGGCCGCCGGCGTCTTCCGCAAGGATCTGTATTATCGCCTGCTGACGCATAAGCTCCGTATTCCGCCGCTGCGCGAGCGGATCGAGGATCTGCCGGTGCTTCTCGCCCATTTCTGCGCCGAGGCGGCCAGCGCCATCGGCCGCACGCCGCCTCAACTGTCGGCGGAAATCGGTTTGCAGTTGAGCGCCTACCCTTTTCCCGGCAACGTCCGCGAACTGCGCGCCCTGGTGTTCGGCGCGGTGAGCCTTGAGCGGGGCAAAGCCCTCTCCGCGACCAGTTTCCAGGCCGCCGGCTGGCAGCAGCCGCTCTCCATTCCGACCCCGGCGGCGGGTTTTTCCGCCGACGAAGCCAGCTTCCCTTTCCCCCAGTCACTGCCGAATTTGACGCAAATGGGCGACCTGCTCGTTGCCGAGGCCATGCGCCGCTCCGACGGCAATCAGACCCAGGCCGCGCGGCTCCTCGGCATCAGCCGACAGGCCCTCGGCAAACGGCTGAAGAAAACATCCTGATTTCCCGATTCCCCTGAAAATTCCCGGTGGTCGCCGCCACTGCGGTTGCACCCGCAACCCTGGTTGCAGCCGGCCCATTCCCGCCGGCTGTCGGCAATTCCGCGCCGCAGCCGTGGCCGGCCGCAACCAGGGTTGCGCCGGCGCACTTCCCCGTTTTCCTTGAAAATCGAAAAACCTTGCCAGATCAATGCGTTGGATTAAAAAATTGGGTTGGCACCCCAACTGCACTACGGAAGAGCACCAGGCCTTGTGACACTGATCGCGGGTCACCGCAGGGGAGGTGCTTATGCGACGAATTCTCGATACTCTTTTTCTTCTTTGTTTGGCGATGCTGATCGGCGGTTGCGGCGGTGGCGGTGGCAATGATGGCAACTCCGACGATGCCGCTTTCAGCCAGGGTGCGAGCCCTGCCGTCGCCCGCTATGCCTCCTATCCCCTGCCCAGCGAAGATCTTCCCTATCAAATCACTGTTCTCGGCGCTCTCGGCAGCGAAAGCTGGGCGGTGGCCGTAAACAATGGCGGTCAGATAACCGGCAATTACCAGGAAGCGGACGGCGGCGTCCATGCGTTTTTCTGGGATTCCGGATGGATGACGCCGCTGGTTGCGAACGCCCAGGCGGCCGATCTCAATGATTCCGGACAGGTGGTCGGCTGGTTCGAAGGAGCGAATCCGGCGGCCTTTCTTTACGCTGGCGGCGCTTTGCGGCTGACGCCGGACGCCGCCTTCAGCCGGGCCCATGCGATCAACGATGCCGGGCAGGTGGTGGGACATCGTAAGGCAGGGAAAAACGAGGCTTTCCTCGAAGACGGCGGCCGTCTGCAAGGCTTGGCGACGCAGATCGACGGCTACGCCAGCCAGATCAACGACGCCGGGCAGATCATTGTCCAGGAAATCCGGGACGGCGGAGTCGGCGCCCTGCTGCTGGAGAACGGAACGCTCACCGACCTCGGCTCTCTCGGCGGTTCCGATTTGTATGTGCGCGATCTCAACGGGTCCGGCGCGGCAGTCGGTTGGGGAACAACCGCCGGCGGCGAGTATCACGCCTTTCTGTGGCGCGCCGGCATTCTGGTCGATCTGGCGCAGGAGATTGGAGAAACTTTCTGCACCGCGGTGGCTATCGCCGAGGATGGAACGGTGCTGATTCGGGCGACGACCCTCCAGGGATACCGCAGCTATCTGTGGCGCGACGGGCAAATCACCGATCTCGAAAATTTCGGGATGGGCGCGGTGTTGGTGAACGACATGAACGACCGGGGGCAGATCGTCGGCTGGCTGGAGACCGGGGACGGCGCAATCCGCGCCTTTCTCGCCACCCCGAAAACCATTTGATGACAGCGTGGATTTTTAAATTCAAAGGAGAACTTCATGGAAACGGCAACGGCAATTAGCGCAGCAAAATATCAACCTCAAACGGATTCGACCGGAAATGCCGCCATGACGATTTCCCGAAAAAAAGCGCTGTTGGTGGACGATGCCGAGTTGCTTCTGGATCTGGAAAAAGACATTCTCGCCGGCGAGGATCTCGACGTGCTCGCCGCAGTCAATGCGCATCAGGCCCTGGACCTGATCACCCGGGAGTCGCCCGACATTATTTTCATCGATCTGTATATGCCGGGAATGGATGGCGATGAACTGTGCCGGCGGATCAAAAACGATCCGCGGTTTAAGGGGACGCCGGTGATTATGGTGACCGGCAGTCACCAGGATGAGGGGCGGCAGCGGTGCGAAGCGGCCGGTTGTGACGCGCTGCTGCTGAAACCGATCGATCGGCAGAAAATGGTGGAGATCACCCGTAATCATCTCGAAACGGAGAATCTCCTCTCCCTTCGGGTGGCAGCGCAGATGCGCGTCCGTTACGGATTCGGCGGCGAGATCCTGACCGATTTCGCGGTGAACCTGAGCGCCGGCGGCATCTTCCTGGAGACCGACCGGCCGCTGCCGGAAAATACGACTCTGCAAATCGCCTTCGATTTGCCGGCTGGCGGCGGCCAGATCAATTGCCGGGGCAAGGTGGCCTGGGTGAATGGTGAGGAGAAGATGGCGCCGCGTCTGCCGATGGGGATGGGAATTCAGTTTCTCAACCTGGGCCTCAAGGAGATGAATGCCCTGCGCGGCTACCTGGTGAAGCGGGAGATCCGCTCGGACTGGTGAGGAATGCCGCCGGTTGCCGCCAGCTCTGCCGCCTAGCAGCCATCATCCACCCGCCCGTTGTCCGCTGGGCGGCGGGCCATGGCCTCGGCTATTTTGTGCGCCAGGGCCGCCGATGAAAACGGTTTCTGCAGAAAGGCCTCGGCTTTGCCGGCGGCCGGCGGCCGGTGGTGGAATTCACCATAGCCGGACATGAAAAGAACCTTCAGGCCCGGCATCCGCCGGCGCAGTTCATCGGCCAGATCCGGGCCGTTCATCTCCGGCATGATCATGTCGGTAATGAGCAGGTCGATGGCCTTGCCATGCGCAAGATGCAGCGCCTCCTTCGGTCTGCCGGCGCCGATTACCGTATACCCCAGGTTGTTCAGCATCTTGGCCGTCAGCGCCAGCACCGCCTCCTCGTCCTCCACCAGCAACACGGTTTCCGTTGCCGCCGGCAGTGCCGCCGCCTCCTTTGGCTCCAGCGGCAATTCCTGCTCGGTGACCGGCAGGTAAATGCGAAACTCCGCTCCCTCGCCCGGCGCGCTGACGACGTCGATGCAGCCGCCGCTTTGTTGGACAATCCCATAAACGGTCGAAAGCCCCAGCCCCGTGCCCCGGCCCACTCCCTTGGTGGTGAAAAAGGGGTCGAAGATGCGCTCGCGCACCGCCGTCGCCATGCCGACGCCGGTGTCGCGCACGGAAATCAACGTGCGGCGGCCGCTGAGCAAGCCGGAATCGTTCTTGGCGCAACACCCATCGAAGCAGGCGTTGGCGGTGGTGATGAACAGACGCCCTCCCTTCGGCATGGCGTCCCGGGCGTTGACCACCAGGTTGATGAGAATTTGTTCGATTTGTCCGGGGTCGGCTTTGATGCGCCCCAGATCGTCGGCAAGGGACCAGGATACCTCGATATCCTCCCGCAGCAGGCGCAACATGATTTTGCGAAAATCCTCGATCATCCGGTTCACATCCAGCACCACCGGTTGCAGCACCTGCCGGCGGCTGAAAGCCAGCAATTGCCGGGTAAGCGCCGCGGCCTTCTGGCCGGCCGACAGAATGGCTTCGGCATCGCGGCGGCTTTCCTCATTCTCGGCCAGGGAGCGGATCAACATGGCGCTGTAGCCGTTGATCACGGTCAGCAGGTTGTTGAAATCGTGCGCCACGCCGCCGGCCAGCTGGCCGATCGCCTCGAATTTCTGGGCCTGGCGCAACTCCTCCGCCGACTGGATCCGGGCCTGTTCGGCGCGGATGTTTTGCACAATCAGGGCGGCGGTCGGCGCGAAGGCTTCCATGTCCCTGCGGTCGAGATCGGTGAACCCGCCCGGTTTGTCGGCCAGGCCGATGACTGCCAAGGTTTGCCCGGAAAGGCGCAGCGACAGCAGCAGGGCATTGTCCGCCGGCAGCTCGGGGCAGGTGCTTTTTTCGCAGGCGCGACAGGCCGGTTCTTCGGCCGAGAAGGGGCGGAAAGGCAGCAGCAGCAACTGCGCCTCCAGATCCGCGTGTCCGGCCGGGTCGAGACCGGGGCCGAGCAGGGCCAGAAGGCGTGGCGCGGCGCTGGTTTCGACGAGAAAGCCGAAGGAGGCCTGCATCAGCTCGGTGCAGTACCACACCAGGGTTCGGGAAACCTCCTCGACGCTGTTGGTCTGCAAAAAGGCGTGCAGCGCCTGGGCGGCGCCGTCGCGCAGGATGCGCCGGCGATGGGCGCTTTCTCGCGTCGCTTTGCGCTCGGAAATGTCTTCCTGAATGGACACCAGATGGGTGATCGTCCCCTGTTCGTTCAGAATGGGCGAAATGGAAGCCGCCGCCCAGTAGCATTCGCCGTTTTTCTTGCGGTTGAAGAATTCGCCTTGCCAGGCGCGGCCGGCGGCGATCGCTTGTTTGATTTCGTAATATTCCGGCGCCGATGTCAGCCCCGATTGCAGAATGCGAGGCGTTTGTCCGGCGATTTCATCCAGCGCATAGCCGGTCAATCGGCTGAAGGCGGGGTTGACGTACTCGATGCGCTCCGCAGTGTCGGTGATGATGATGGCGTTGGAACTCTGTTCGGTGGTGCGGGAGAAAATGTGCAATTTTTCCACCGCCCGGCGCCGGTCGGTGATATCGAAGAGCGATCCGAGATAGCCGGCGAACCGGTTGTTCAGGTCGTGGAAGGGGCGGCCGATGTCGAGCATCCAGCGGTACTCGCCGTCATGGCGGCGCAACCGGTATTCCATGGAAAAAGGGCGGCGGGCGTGGAACGATGCGCGAGCAATATCGAGGCAATTCGGTAGATCTTCGGGATGCACTCCTTCGGTCCAGCCGTCGGCCAGTTGCTGTTGCATGGTGCGGCCGGTGAAATCGAGCCAGGTCCGATTGAAGTAGTCGCATTTGCCGTCGGGGCCGGCCCGCCAGATCAGGGTGGGGAACTCCTCGAGGATGGTCAGGTAGAAGTCGCGCGAGCGCAGCAGGTCCTGCTCCATCTGTTTCAGAAAACTGAGATCCTGCAAGGTTTCGATCACCGCCACCGTTTCCCCCCGACTATTGCGAATCGGTACGGCGCTCATCATGAGAAAACGCGCATTTCCCCCCGGACCGGGCAGCCATTCTTCCGCCTGCAAGCCGTCGGCAGACTGTTTCGCCGGCGCCAATTGGGGGTAAAGAGCACGGGCGCTCGCGCCACCATCCCCATCCAGAACCAGGTCGGCCAGGCAGGGCCGCTCTTCGGGATAGAAGGCTCGCCAGGGATCGCCGGCGCCGATCATCTCCTCGGCGGCAAAGCCGGTCAGCTCGGCGCAGGCGTGATTCCAGAGCATGACGCGATGCTCCAGGTCGAGGACAAACCCGGCAATCGGCGAATTTTCCAACAGGTTCTCGCAAAAGGCCTTCTCCTCGTCCAGCGCCCTTTCGTTGCGCTTGCGGTCGGTAATGTCGAGCAGGACGCCGATCTGGCCGGCCTCTTCGCCGCGGCCATCCTTGAAGGGCGCCTGGAAAATCATCGCTTCGCGCGCCGCTCCGTTGGCGGCGGGCAGCGAAATCTCATGTATTTTCAATCGCTTTTCGCCGAAAAGTTCGACATCGACCGGCTGATGTTCAGGCAGAAAAAAAAGGCTCAAAGCGCCCTCGGCGGGTTGGCCGATGAGGTCCTCTTTCTTGCGGCCGAAGAGGTCGGCAAACGCGCCGTTGCAGCCGCTGTAGAATTTTTCCCGATCCATGTAATAAACCGGAATGGGCAGGGTGTCGACCAGCGCCTGGTGAAACAGCAGATTGTCCTGCAAGGCCCGTTTGCGATTCTCCGTTTCTTCCAGCAATGCATTGAAGGCGGTGGCCAAGACGCCGATTTCGTCTTTAGCTTCCAGCCGGATGGGGAGGCGCTGCTTTTCGTCGAGGGTCATATCGCGCAGCCGAGCGATGAAAACCCGCAGCGGCGCGGTGAGGAAATGCATGAGCAGCCAGGTGGCGGCGAGGGTGAGCAGGGTGGCCGCCGTCAGCGTCGGCAAAATGGCTTGGCGGGCGCGGGCGATCGGGGCGAAGGCTTCGGCCACCGGCAGGTTGCCGGAAAGGATCCAGTCCCGGGTCCCCA
>JBAYQP010000025.1:0-36484 GCA_041677125.1 Desulfuromonadales bacterium
CCGACGGCGTTGGAGCCGCGCAGCAGCATCTGGAAAAGGATGTTGGGGATCTTCGCCCGCAGCCGGTCGAGGCGCGCCCACGGGTCTTCGCGCAGAAAGCGCATGGAAACATCGAAGGTGGCGCCGCCCCACATCTCCAGGGAAAACAGGCCGCCGCCGTAGACGCTGGTCGCCTCGGCGATGCGCTCCAGGTCGTAGGTGCGGAAGCGGGTCGCCATCAGCGATTGGTGGGCGTCGCGCATGGTGGTGTCGGTGACGAGCAGTTTTCTCTCTTTTTTCGCCCAGGCGGCAAGCCCTTCGGGGCCCTTCTCGCGCAGGATATCGCGGGTGCCGCGCGGCCGCGAGGTGCCGTATTGGATCTCCGGCGCCGCCGCCTCGCGCAGAGTGCGGAAGCGCGGCGCCCTGTCCGGGTTGAGGCCGGGGTAGCCGTTGACGGTGGTGTGGCCGATGAAGGACAGCAGCTTGTTGGCGCGGTCCTTTTTCACCGGAATGCGAAACAGCTCCGGATGGTTGTCGAGGAAGGAGGTGTCGCAGGCGCCGGCGAGGAAGGTCGGGTGCGTGATGACGTTCTCGAGAAAACCGATGTTGGTTTTCACCCCGCGGATACGGAATTCCTGCAAGGCGCGGTGCATGGTGCGGGCGACGTCGGCAAAACTGCGGCCGAAGGAGGTGATCTTGGTCAGCATCGAATCGTAGTGCGGCGTCACCTGGGCGCCGGCGTAGCCCTGGCCGGCGTCGAGGCGCACGCCGTAGCCGGCGGCGGTGCGGTAGACTTTAATCGTGCCGAAATCGGGGGCGAAATTGTTGCCCGGGTCCTCGGTCGTTACCCGGCTCTGGATGGCGTAGCCGCGCAGCTCGATTTCCTCCTGCGCGCCGATGCCGATTTCCGGGTCGGAAAGCTTGTACCCCTCGGCGATGCGGATCTGCATCTGCACCAGGTTGCGGGCGGTGACCATCTCGGTGACGGTGTGCTCGACCTGGATGCGCGGATTGGTCTCGATGAAGTAGAATTTGCCCGCCTGGTCGAGGAGGAATTCGACGGTGCCGGCGTTGACGTAACCGACCGCCCCGGCGATCTTCATCGCCATGGCGCACACCTCCTGCCGCTTTTCCGGGGAAAGAGCGAGGGAGGGGGCCATCTCGATGACCTTCTGGTGCCGGCGCTGGATGGAGCAGTCGCGCTCGAAGAAATGAACGATGTTGCCGTGGGTGTCGCCGAGGATCTGCACCTCGATATGCTTGGGCCGCTCGATATACCGTTCGAGGAAGATCGACGGATTGCCGAAGGCGGCCTTGGCCTCGGAAGCGGCGCTCTTCATCCCCTCGAGGAGTTCGCGCTGGTTGCGGGCGACGCGCATGCCGCGGCCGCCGCCGCCGGCGGCCGCCTTGACGATGATCGGATAGCCGGCCTCCTTGGCGAAGATCAGCGCCTCCTCTTCGGTGGTCACCGGCCGGTCGGTGCCGGGGACGACCGGCACCCCGGCATCGATGGCGACCTGCCGGGCGGAAACCTTGTCCCCCAGGCGGCGCTGGATTTCCGGCGTCGGGCCGATGAAGGCGATGCCGGCCCGTTTGCAGGCCTCGGCGAAATCGGCGTTTTCGGAGAGAAAACCGTAACCGGGGTGAATGGCGTCCACTTCTTTCTTCCGGGCCAGATCGATGATCTCATCGATTCCCAGATAGGCATCGATCGGCCCCTTGCCCTTGCCAATCAGGTACGCCTCGTCCGCCTTGTAGCGATGGAGGGAAATCTTGTCCTCCTCCGAGTAGACGGCCATGGTCTTGATTCCCAGTTCGGTACAGGCGCGAAAAATGCGGATGGCGATCTCCCCGCGGTTGGCCGCCATGACTTTTTTGAATTTTTTCCCCGACATCCAGTCCTCCTTCGGCTTTGCGTTTTTCTTCGCCTGAAATATTTTAGCGATACTGAAAAAATTTCGTTATTCTAAATACTTAGGTAGGGCCGAAGGGACATCTAAGCAGATAGGCGCAAAGCTGTCAATATAAAATATGGTTTTAAAAACCACGGCAGGGAGAATGGCGGCGGGGTCGGACAGCGGCGTCCGACCCCGGGCGAGCGAGGAGTTACTCGTCTTTTTTCATGAAAGGACGGATGAGGTCGAGAGGGATGGGAAAGATGATCGTCGAGTTCTTTTCCGCCGAAATCTCCGTCAGGGTTTGCAGAAAACGCAGTTGCAACGCGCCCGATTCGGTGGAAATAACCTTGGCCGCATCGGCCAGCTTCTGCGAGGCCTGGAATTCCCCTTCGGCATGGATGACTTTCGAGCGCCGTTCACGTTCCGCCTCCGCCTGCCGGGCCATCGCCCGTTGCATCTCGGTGGGCAGATCGACGTGTTTGATTTCCACATTCGCGATCTTGACCCCCCAGGGATCGGTCTGCCGATCGAGAATGACCTGCAGCTCCTGATTGATCTGGTCGCGATGGGCGAGCAGTTCGTCCAGTTCCGACTGGCCGAGAACGCTGCGCAGCGAAGTCTGCGCCAGCTGGCTGGTGGCGTAGAGGTAATTTTCCACCTCGATCAACGCCTTGTCCGGCTGCACCACGCGAAAATAGAGGACCGCGTTCACTTTGACCGACACGTTGTCCTTGGTGATGACGTCCTGCGCCGGCACGTCCATGGCGACGGTGCGCAGGCTGACTTTGGCCAGCCGGTCGATCACCGGAATGATGAAGCGCAGTCCCGGCCCCTTAACGCCGACAAAGCGCCCGAGGCGAAAAACGACGCCGCGCTCGTATTCGTAGAGGATGCGCACCGCACTGCCGACGATCATCGCCAGCAGACCGAAAGCGACCAGCCAACCGAGTAAACTTACAGGAATCATGCTTGTTTTCTCCTTTGCTCCAAAGGTGCGGCTCCAGTGAGGGGTGGGAAAACACCTCACGCATCACTCTTATTCCTTTGTCGGGACCCGCCGTACTTCCAGCCGCAGGTGATCGGCCATCCGCACCACTTCGATAACCTCGGCGGCGGCGATCGGCTCGGCGGCGAAGGCGTCCCAGTATTCGCCGTGGACGAATACCCGGCCCTGGCCGTTTATGGCGGTGATCGCCGTCCCCCGCTCTCCGGCCATCCCCTCCTGGCCGGAAACGACGCGCCGCCGCTGTCCGCGCACGACAAAATAGAGCACCGTCAGGAAAAACGCGCTGCTGACGATCACCGTGGCGGCGATAACCGCTCGCGAAATTTGCAAATACGGGACCGGGGTGTCGATCAGCATGAGCGAACCGAAGGTCATGGCCACAATGCCGCCGATGGTCAGCATGCCGTAGGAAACGATCCACACCTCGAGAATGAACAGGACCAGGGCGAGGAGAATCAGCAGCACGCCGGCGAAATTGACCGGCAGCATCTGCAGACCGAAGAAGGCGAGAATCAGGGCAATCGCGCCGATCGCCCCGGGCAGCACCACCCCCGGCTGGGAGATCTCGAAAAAGATGCCGAGAATGCCGAGCATGAGCAGCATGTAGGCGACGGTCGGGTTGCCGACGATGTTGAGGATTTGCTGCGCCAGCGACATCTCCATGAAGCGCACGACGACCCCATCGGTTTCGAGGGTGCGCTCTTCGCCATGGCGCCGATAGGTGCGGCCGTCGAGGTTTTCCAGCAGGGTGTGCACGTCGTCGGCCAGAAAATCGACCACCCGCAGTTCGACAGCCTCGTGCGCCGGGGTGGAGATGCTCTCGCGCACGATGCGCTCGGCCCATTCTTCGCTGCGGCCGCGCTCGCGGGCGAGACTGCGGGCGTAGGCCACGGCATCGTTCACCACCTTTTCGGTCATTGTCGCATCCCCCTCCTTCTCTTCCCCGCCCATGCCACCGCCGATGGAAACCGGGTGCGCGGCGCCGACATTGGTCCCCGGCGCCATGGCGGCGAAATCGCCGGCGAGCAGGATCAGGGCGCCGGCCGAAGCGGCCCGGGCGCCGGCGGGAAAGACATGGACGACGACGGGAATTTGCGAACCGAGGATCTGCTGGATGATGGCGCGCATGGAGGTGTCGAGGCCGCCCGGCGTATCGAGCTGAATGAGAAAGGCGCGCGCGCCTTCGGCGTTGGCCTGCTGCAACGCGGAGGTGATGTAATCGGCAACGACCGGGTTGATGGTGGATTCCACCCGCACGGCGCGGATGACCGGCCCGGCCGGCGCCTCCTCGTTGGCGGCGAGCGCAAAGCCCGGAAAGACCAGGAAAAAAGCCAGGGTTATCCAAAAAAGTTTCATGGGCTAAGCTTAGCGCAACCGGAAATCCCTGTCAAACAATTGAAAATTCTATTGTTTTCAGCAATCATCGGTGACGCCCTCTTGCCGTGGTTGGCCGCTTTGTGCTAGATTTACCTGTCAATTTGCTGACGCATTGCTTCGCTTTAAGGAAAACGATGAAAAACCTTTCACAAATCTTGATTATCGACGACGAAGCAAGCAATCGCGACGCCCTGCAACTACTGCTGGCCAGCGCCGGCTACCAGGTGCAGGCGGCCGCCTCCGGCGAGGAGGCGCTGGAGATTTTGCAGGAGACTCCCTTCGAGGTGATCATCACCGACCTTTTTCTGCCGGGAGTCAGCGGCATCGACATTCTCAAGCAGGTCAAGGAGGAGTCCCCCTATACCAACGTCATCCTCATCACCGGCCATGCCTCGGCGGAAACGGCGGTCGAAGCGATGAAGGAGGGCGCCTTCGACTACATCACCAAGCCGTTCAATTTCGAGAAGCTGAAGGTGCTGGTCAGCAAGGCGCTGGAAAAAAGCCGGCTGGTGGCGGAAAACCTCTACCTGCGCCAGCAACTGCGGGGCAAATACAAGTTCGCCAACATCATCGGCACCAGCCCGGCGATGCAACAGGTCTTCAGCCGCATGGAAAAGATCGCCGGCACCGATTCCACCATCCTCATCCTCGGCGATTCGGGCACCGGGAAGGAACTGGTGGCCAAGGCCATCCATTTCAACGGCAGCCGGCGGGAAAAATCCTTCATCGCCATCAACTGCGGCGCGATTCCGGCCGAACTGCTGGAAAGCGAACTGTTCGGCCACGTGCGCGGCGCCTTTACCGGCGCGGTGGCGGACAAACCGGGAAAATTCGAAGTGGCCAACCACGGCACGATTCTTCTCGATGAAATCGGCACCATGCCGATGCCCCTGCAGATGAAGCTGCTGCGCGTGCTGCAGGAGCAGGAAATCGAACGCGTCGGTTCGAGCCGAACGATCAAGCTGAACGTCCGGGTGATCTCCGCCACCAACTCGAACCTGGAAGAGCAGGTGAAAAAGGGAAATTTCCGCGAGGATCTTTACTACCGGCTGAACGTCATTCCGATCCGGCTGCCGTCTCTGCGCGAGCGGCGCGAGGACATCGCTCTGCTGGCCCGGCATTTTTTGCAAAAAACCTGCCGCGAGATGAACCGTCCGCTGATGTCCCTGTCGCCTGCGGCCATGCACGCCATGGAGGCTTACGACTGGCCCGGCAACGTCCGGGAGATGGAGAATGTGATTGAGCGGATGGTGGCGCTGGGCGAAGGGGAAGTGATCGAGCGGCGCGATCTGCCGACCGACATCGGCGGCGGGGATGAAACGGAGAATCTTGTTCCTTGTCCGCAAGTGCCCGCCGCAGGACTCGATCTGGCGGCGACCATCGACCAGATCGAGCGGGGCATCATCCGCCAGGCGTTGGACCACACCGGGGGCGTCAAGGCGCGCGCCGCTTGCCTGCTCGGGCTGAACCGCACCACCCTGGTGGAAAAAATCAAACGTCTGGGGCTGGAAAACCGGTTGGACCGCCCGTAGAAAAAAACAAGCGGACGGCGCCAGGGGATGCCGACGCTACGGCAGCTTCCGGGTCCTTTCTTTTTCCAGCCAATCAATGGCCGTCGGCAGATCGCATCGGCGCGCCAGCTTGACCAGCCCGACGACATCCCCCCGCGCACCGCACCGAAAGCACTGAAAATCTCCCCCCTGGATGATCATTTCCGGGTTTCCCTGCGGCAGCGGCTGGCATCCCGGGCAAAAATAGTGCTTTCCGGTCCCGCTGAGGCCAAGATCGCAGGCAACCTTTTCCAGGGTGGGGCGATCGCTCACCTGCATGTCGATTTCCCGACGGTCCACCGCTCTCTCCTTGCGCTCTCTTATTGTACCCGAGGCGCAAAGGCTGGCAAATGCGCCTGTGGTTTAGCGGTCGGCGAAACAGCAAAAGCCGCCCCGAACAGGACGGCTTTTGCTGGCTTTTCCAGTGGACCGGGAAGAATTCAGATATTGCCGAGATTGGCCATGCGCATCACTTCGAGATCGTCCTTGAGGGTGCGCGGCAGGATGACCGTGACGCCGTAGCCGGCATCGAGAAGATGGACGACCGAATCGACGTCAGGGCGCTCCGCCGCCCCCCCCCGGCGCCTTTATTTCAATCCGTCCATGGCGCAGAAAACGGACGATTTCGTCCACATGGGCCATGCCTATGGTGAAAATGGCTTGCCGATCGGTGATATTGCCCAACTCGAATTCCTGCTCGATGGCGACGGGAATGTTCTGCAGCATGGCGGCGCTGCGGACCTCCTGCAGATAGCTAAGCTCCAGATCGATCAGCGGCCCGACTTCGCTGTCGGCTTCGCTGGCCATGCGCAGATAGTCGCCGACCAGGCGATAGATATCGGCATCTTCCACCTGCTGCAGTTGAATGGGATAATTTTTCTTCAGCAGGATATCCGCGTTGACGAACACCCTGGTATCGGCGAGCTTCTCTTCAAGCTCCAGGTTGTCGATGACCAGTTCCGGCAGGGAATCGGGCTCCTGATAGGAGGCTGTCTTAATCGCTATCGCCGGCGACTTTTTGAAAAAACCCTCCGGCAGCAGCAGCCTGGCATTTTTATTGTGAATCAGCCATTCGCCGATCCGGTAGACCTCCGCCTGGGCTTTCACCGTGTGCGAGCCGTTGGCGCCGGAGATGGAGCTGCGATGACTGTGGCCGATGATGTAGATCTGTTTGCCATTTTCGCCCGGAGTCTGAAAAATCACCTCCCCAAGCACATGCGGCAACCCGCCGTTGTCGTCCACGCCGGCAGTGCTGGCCAGCGCGCCGTCGGGCAGGAGACAAAAAATACTGAGCAGGAGAGCCAACCGCGACAAAATACGACCGATTCCTTGAGCCCTTGGGCAAGAACATTCCATTCTGCAACCTCTTGGCGAAAAGATTTAAAAATGGGATTGCAGAATGAGGCGAGAGGAGAATCTGGCAATCCCGCTGTCATGGGGCTCGCGCCCTTTAGACCGGAAATTTTGCGCCTCCAACTTTCGTTGGATTTGCCCTTTACAGATTGGTTTACAGATAATTGCTTCCTTGGGCGTTATGTTATGCGATACCGCCCCCTCTCTGTCAATGCAAAAAAGTTTAAATTCCCCTTATTTGTCAGGCAGTTAGCACTTCTTCATTGAGGCTCAAGAGGACATCGGCTCTGCTCCTCATGAGAGGCGGAAAAGTAGTCGAAATCGTTGACGGGAAGATTAGCGGGTCACCGGTTGCGCGAGGCGGGAATAGCACCCGTATCGAGCGTCGATTGACGAGACGTCATTCTATGCTATTAAAGAAAACTTAAATTAAAACCAAAACGGCTGGAGAAGCGCTATGCGGTGGATGGCAGGCATCGGGGACTGGACCACATGGCTGTGGGCCTGGGTTGACTGGGTCTGGGCGGCAGGCTGGATTCTGGCCGGAGTGCTGGCCACGCACCTGTTCTGGTGGCAACGGCATATCCGCCTGGCGGAGCAGGAAAAAAGGATTCGCGAACAAATGCTCCAGCTCGGCAATCGCAGCCGGGAAAACCGGAAACAGACGGAGGAGGTCACTCGCCGGGCGACGGCGCTGAAGAGAATGGAGGAGAGTCTGCGCAGTCAGACCGAACAGTTGATGCCGCAGATCGGGCAGATCCGCAGTTGGCTGAACCAGGTGAGCCCACGGGGGGAGGCGACCACCGGCAGCCAAGGGCATGGGGAACCGGAAACAGACCAGAACGCATCCTCCCAGAGGGAAGAAAGCGCCGCTCTTTCCTAGGCGCGAACGAGCGAGACTAGGGCGCGGTGGTAAAGGTCCAGGTCGTGATGCTCTCCGCCGCCAACGGCAGCCCCACCAGGTCGGTAATGCCGGGGTCAAGGGTAACCGTATAAACTGTGCCGGCGGTCAGTATTGTCGGCTTGAAAACGGCCAGCAAGGCGCCGGCGGTATACTGTACGGTCCCCTCGACCGGTCCATTCGCATCTTCAAGATAGAAATTCACCGGCATTTGGTTCAAATCAACAGCCCTGATGAAATCCGGGTTAACCGCTTCGCTGAAGGTCACCTGAATCAGGGCGTCGAGCGGGACATCGGTGGCGGCGTCCGCCGGGAGGGTCTTCGCGACCGTCGGCGCCGTGGTGTCTTTGACGATGGTAAACCGGAGGTTGGACAGGTTGCCTTGCCCATCCTCGGCGGTAAGCACGATCGAATTCGCCCCTTCTTTCAGTTCGACGATCCGCGCCTGCCAGTTTGTCCCCTCGACCGACTGGCTCTCGAGCACCGCCGGGGCCTCGACGTCGATTTCCAGCCGGCTGCCCGCTTCGATCGTGCCCACCAGATCCACGGTCGGGTCCTGACGGAGAAACAGCAGGGTACTGGTGTCGAGGGTCAATTCCGGCGACGTCTCGTCGCGATCCGTATCGCCACAGGCGGCGAGACCCAGCACGACTCCGCACAAAAGCAGGGTGGTGATTATCTTCCGGCGCATTTTCCGCAGCATAATTCCTGTCTTCCTTTCATTCATCGATTCATTCCCCGGCAGGGCGTCAAAAATAGACCAGTTCACTTGCAGTGACAACTCTTTTATAACGGCGGTGACCGCGCCGCGAAAAACCGTTCGCGCGGAGAGTTTGCAGCAGAGGAGGGGATTCAGGCTGTTTGCACAAACTGTCGCAGCCCCTCTCTCCCGCCGCCGATCCAAGGTCTGCCGTGGGCGAACAGCATGTGCTCGAAGGGGGTCTCCAGCAACCGGCGAAAGGCCCGCAGCAGTTGCCGCTTGACGTCGTCGGGGTTCTCCCCCAGATAGGCGTCGGGAACAAAGCCGAGGTCGTCATCTTCGCGGATGAGGGCGTCGCCGAAAGCGAGGATGCCCCCGGCGGCGGGAATATGCAGGGCCGTTTCTTCCGGACAGATCGCCGCCACCGGCAACGCCAGAATACCGCCCGGCAATTCGTCGTCATGCGCGAAGGGCTGCACCTCCGGATCGTCGGGAAATTCATGCAGCCCCTGCCGGTGACACCAGACGGCGGTGCCGAACTTCCGGCGGAAACGATCGCTGTGGCGAAAATGATGGCGGTTGGTGAGAAAGGCATAAAGGGGCGGACCGTGCCGAAGAAACCAGTCCATTCCCTCAGCCGGCTCCCGGGGATCGATGAGAACCGGCGGATCGCCGGCGACATAAGTGGAATGGACCTCCTGGCCGATCCCCTCATGGAAGGTGGTCCAGTGAAAAATGCCCGGAACGATCTCCTGCATGGCGGCCTCCTGGCGAGCGGTCAAGGTGATGAAAACTTTTTGCCAAGTCCCTTGAAGGCAAAACCGAGCAAAGGTCGTTCCAAGAGAAAAAGATAAGAATTTTTCAAGCCTTGCTTCCCGCGATCAGGAGATCTCGACCCAGCTGTTAAAAACCTCGACAATGAACAGCCGGCAAAAGGAAGGGGAAAGGGGCGCTCATTCCCGCCGTTCGTAGCGATCCCCTGCGGAGCGGAACAATATGGCCAGATTAAGAAAGGCGTGGGACTCTCTCTCATAATCCCTGGAGAAAAAATCATCGCTGGCGAAATCGGAAAATAAAAAGCCCACCTTCAGAGCCGTCGTGATTTTCCGGCCGGTGTGCAGATTGACGCCAAGGACCGGGCCGATACCCATGCCAAACTCGTCGTGGGAAAAAAATATCCGCAGTTCGGGGCCGAACCATATGCGGGAATATGCGGACCCGTAAAGCGCAAAGCCGAAATCCTGATCGATCACCACATATTCGAGCCGGTCGAATTCGTCTTTCTGCGCGTCGGTGTCCATTTTCAGCTTCTCGTAACCGAGATGCAGCCGATAATTGAATACCCTGTCCCGCGCCACGGCGGTGTCGAAAACCATGCCGACGCCAAGCAGATCGGTATCGTCGCGAGAAGAGCCATCCGCATCGCCAGCCCAAGAGTAAACCTCGTCGTTTTCGTATTTGATCTCGCCCTGGCCGAGGGTTCCGTAAAAACCGAACCCGGTGGCCAGGACATCGGACGCGGGCCACGCGAGCAGGCAAGCGACTGTCAAGAGAACGCTTAATTTCCCCATGAACTCCTCCTGAAAGATTTTTGCAACAAAACACCGGAAATTTAGCCGAATTTGGCAAAACAAGCATCAACGATGCCAACGCAAGTCGAATTTTCGAAGGGCTTTTGCCGTGCTGGCTAGCGAAGGTCGCGCAATTGATGGGCGGGGGTGAAATAGCGACGGTAGCCTTGAATCAGGATGAGAAAAGCGGTGACAGCCACGCTGCCGGTGATGGCGAACATGATGGCGATCTGGTATTTGACCGCCAGAACCGGGGCGGTGCCGGAGAGGATCTGGCCGGTCATCATGCCGGGGAGAAAAACCAATCCCATGGCGGCCATGGTGTTGGTGGTCGGGATCAGGGCGGCGCGAAAGGCGCTGCGCACCGCCTCGCGACTGGCCATGCGGGCGGTGGCGCCGAGACACAGGGCGGCTTCGATCTCATCGCGGCGCTCGTTCATTTCGGCGCTCAGCCGTTCGGCGGCCAAAGCCGCCCCGTTCATCGAATTGCCGATGATCATTCCGCTCAGGGGGATCATGTAGCGCGGATCGTACCAGGGCTCGAGGCCGACGATCAGCAGGCAGAAAAAGAAAGTGACGCCGCCGCAGCCGATGAAAATGGCGCTGCCCACCACCGCGTAGAAGTCAGGTATTTTCCGCTTTATTCGACCGCCGAGCACCTGGACGGAGAAAGCGCCCATGGCCAGCAGGACGAGCATGACCGGCCAGGCGCTGGAAAAAGCGAAAACCAGGTGCAGGACATAGCCGATGGCCAGAAGCTGAAACACCATCCGCAAAGAGGCCCAGATCATCTCCCGCTCCTGCCCGATGCCCTGCAGGCGGGCGAGAGCGGCGGTGAGCAGGATCAGGCTGTAGCCGATGGCCAGATCGAGCAGATCGAGATCGATAACCTCAGCGTTCATCGAAATCTCCTTGCGCTTCGGCGATTTCCGGCACGGAAGAGGTGTCGAGAAAACGCCGCAGCCCCTCGCTTTGCGGCCGGGCGAGCAGATCGGCCGTCAATCCCTCCTCAAGAATTTGCCCATCCGCCAGAAAGGCCAGGCGGTCGGCGATACGTTCCGCCAGGCGCAGATCGTGGGTGACCATCAACACGGTTAAACGACGGCGCCGGCAAACCTCGCGCAGGGTGTCGGCCAGCCGATCGCCCGTCGGCCGGTCCAGGGCGCTGGTCGGTTCATCGAGCACCAGCGCCTCGGGACCGGTGAGCAGCGCCCGCGCCAGGCTGACGCGCTGCTGCTGGCCGAGGGACAGGGAGCGGGCGGCGCGCGGCAAAAGTTCCGCCTCCAGACGGCAGAGGGAAAGAATCTCCCGAAAGCCGGCGGCGGCGGGATCCGGGACGGCGCTTCCCTGGTAGAGGGCGACGCGCTGCAGGTTTTCCAGAACCGTAGCCTCGAACATGTACGGTTTTTGCGGCGTCAGGGCGACCCGTTGGCGCAGCCGCAGCGGATCGATCAGCCGCAGGTCCTGACCAGCGAGAAGAATGCGGCCGGCATCAGGGTCTTCGAGCCGATTGAGCAGCCGCACCAAGGTGCTTTTGCCGCCGCCGGAAGGGCCGATAATGGCGGTCAACTGCCCGGCGGCGGCGGTCAGCGAAATGCCCCGCAGGATTTGGACCGGCAGTCCATCGCGACCGGGGCGACTCTTGCGAACCTCTTCCAGGCGCAGTTCAGGCATGGAATCCCGCGACGCGGGCCGCGTGCCCGATGACGCGCGACGGATAATGATGCAAAATAGCCACACTCAACATGGTCAACATCCTCACGAGTCGCGAGCGAGTCACGAGTCACGCATCACGAATCACGGCCTCACAGCCCTTCAGCCAACCGCTGCTTGACCTGCTTCATGTCCTCCCAGAGTTCCCGTTTGCTGGCGGGATTGCGCAGCAGATAGGCCGGGTGAAAGGTCGGCAGCAGGGGTATTCCCTGATATTCCCGCCACTGGCCGCGCAGGCGGCCCATCGGCGTCGGATCGCGCAGCAGGGTCTGGGCGGCAAAGCGCCCGAGGGAGACAATCAGCCGCGGCCGAATGGCCGCCAGTTGCCGCTGGAGAAAAGGTTCGCAGGCGGCGATCTCTTCCGGCAAGGGATCGCGGTTGCCCGGCGGACGGCACTTTTCGACATTGCAGATATAGACTTCTTCCCGCCGCAGGCCGAGGGCGAAAAGGATGCGATCGAGCAGCCGACCGGCCTCGCCGACGAAGGGCTCTCCCCTTTCGTCCTCTTCCCGCCCCGGCGCCTCGCCGACCAGCACCAGGCGGGCGTGCGGATTGCCGACGCCGAAAACGATAGTGCGTCGGCCCTGACAAAGGGCGCAGCGGCGGCACCCTTCGAGTTCGGCCCGGATCTCTTCAAGCGTCTCCCGGCGGCAGAGAGTCTCCCCCCCCTCGTCGGCGCCCGTCACCCCGACCGGGCAGGGGGGCAGATCGGCGGGCAATTGCGGCAGGGGAATTTCCGTAAGTCCCAGGCGGCTCAGATCTTCCAACAAGGCGCGCGCTTCGGCAAAGGCGTCCCGCGCCGCCGCTTTCAATGATTTTGGCATAGGTCTTTACATCCCGGTTCGGCTCGATTATGCTCTTTCATTTAACGATGGAACCAGAGCCCAATGGCTTTTTCGATCTTCTTTTTTACCACTCTGCTGGTCATCCTGCCGACCGACGCCCTGGCTTGGGGGGTGGGTGTGCACCTGCAGGTAGGCGCCTCCATTCTGAACAATCCGCACGCCCTGCCCCTGGCGCTGCGGGCGCTGCTGGAAGCCCATCCGCAGGACTTTCTCTACGGCTGCATCAGCGCCGACATCACCCTCGGCAAAAAGTTCACCCATTATCTCAACCACTGTCATTCCTGGCGCATGGGGCGCAAGATTCTCGACGCCGCGAAGGACGACCATCAGCGCGCCTGCGCCTACGGATACCTGGCGCATTTGGCGGCGGACACGGTGGCGCATGGGTTGTACGTGCCGTTCAAAATGGTCCGCACCTTCAACACCCTGCTGCTGCAACATACGTATTGGGAGATGCGCTTCGAGACGGGGGTGGATCCGCAGATCTGGCCGCTGGCGCGCACCATCGCCCGAAAGAATTTTCAGGAGAACGATGCCCTGATGCGCAGCGTGCTTTCCGACACCATTTTCTCCTTCACCACCAACAAGCGGCTGTTCAACTCCATTCTCCTGCTTTCGCGCCTGCAGCAGTATCAAAAGATGCTGCGCTCTCTCACCCGGGGCTCCAAATACACCCTCGACCCGCAGGACTGGATCGATTACGTGGCGTTGGCCGAGGAGGCGAGCGTCAGTCTGCTCACCGGGATGGAAGAAAGCTCTTTCTGGAAAGCGGACCCCACCGGGGAGCGGGCGCTGCACGCAGCCAAGTTGATCCGCCGCAATCTCAATCTGCTGTGGCTCGACGGCAAGCTTGAGGTGGAGGAGGCGGAAGGGATTTTTCGCCAGTTGAAGCCGAAATTCCGGGCGGGGATTACCGAACCGGACCGCGTTCTCGAACTTCTTTCCTGAAGCGCCGGGCGGCCACAAGGGCCGCCCCTACGACCGGCGGCGCAGAGTCAGCAGACGGTCGAGGAGCAGGTCGGCAAGCCCGTTTTTGCTCATCTGCGGCAACGCCTCCACCTTTCCGTCCCGATACAGCAGGCGAACGATGTTGGTTTCGACATCGAAGCCGGCGCCGGGCAGGGTGACGTCGTTGGCGACGATCAGATCGAGATTCTTCTCCCGCAATTTACGGTCGGCGTTCGCCAGCAGATCGTCGGTTTCGGCCGCGAAGCCGACCAGAATCCGCTCTTCCTTCAGCGCCCCCAGTTCCGCCAGAATATCGGGGTTTTTCTCCAGCGCAAGCACCAACTCCGCCGCGTCGCCCTTTTTGATCTTCTTGCCGGCCGGCGCCGCCGCCCGGTAATCGGCCACCGCCGCCGCCTTGACCACGACCGTCGCCGCCGGCAGGTGCGCCAGCACCGCCTCGCGCATCTGCCGGGCGCTGGTCACCGGCACCGTTTCCACGCCGGCGGGCGGCGCCAGACAGGTCGGCCCGGAAACCAGGACAACCCGCGCCCCGCGCCGCCGGGCGGCGGCGGCCACCGCGTATCCCATGCGGCCGGAGGACCGATTGCTGAGAAACCGCACCGGATCGAGATCCTCCCGGGTCGGACCGGCGGTGACCAGCATCGTCTCCCCGGAAAAATCCTGCGGCGAAAGCATTTGTTCAATCTCGGTCAGGATGGCCGAAGGTTCCGGCAGTTTCCCTTTTCCCTCCCAGCCGCAGGCGAGAAAACCGGTCGCCGGGGTCATGAAACGGCAGCCGAGGGCGGCCAGCCTGTCCTCGTTCCGTCGATAAATCGGATTTTCGTACATGTTGACGTTCATCGCCGGGACAAAGAGAATCGGCGCTTTTGTCGCCATGATGGTCGTCGTCAGCAAATCGTCGGCGATGCCGTTGGCCACTTTACCGATGACGTTGGCGGTGGCCGGCGCGACAACGAAGAGGTCGGCGCGGTCGGCGAGGGAGATATGGCCGATTTCCATCTCCTGCAGCAGATTGAACATCTCGGTGTGCACCGGGTTGCCGGAGAGGGTCTGGAACGTGAGAGGCGTCACGAATTCACGGGAGCTCGCCGTCATGACGACATGCACCTGTGCTCCGCCCTTCACCAGCAGGCGCAGCAGCTCCACCGCCTTGTAGGCGGCAATGCCGCCGCAGACGCCAAGAACGATCGTTTTACCGGTAAGCATCGACTCCACTCCCTTCAGACGGCCCCGGGCCATCGCCCGCAGTTCAAGCTGCGTCCCCGACATACGGATTCGACCGTCGCTCGCGCCCAATGGTGGTGTCCTGACCGTGCCCCGGGTGGACGATTGTGGCATCGGGCAAGACCAGTAACTGGTTGCGGATGTTCTGCAGCAACAGCTCATGATCGCCGCCGGGCACATCGGTGCGGCCGACGGAGCCGGCAAAAAGGGTGTCGCCGGCAAAAAGGTGATCTTCCGCCAGCAGACAGATGCCGCCGGGGGAATGGCCGGGAGTATGGAAGACTTGCAGAGAAATTTCGCCCAGTTGCAAGGTATCGCCACCGGCGAGGTTGCGGGTCGGCGGCGGCGAGGGGACGGCGCTCAGGCCGAAAATGGCGGCATGCTCTCTGGCGCGGGCGAGCAGCGGGACATCGCCCTCGTGAATCAGCAATTCGGCGCCGGTTTTCTCGACGAGAAATCGATTGGCGCCGACGTGGTCGAAATGACCGTGCGTATTGACGATCATCTTCAGCTCAAGACCGGCGGCGGCGAGGGCGGCAAGAATCCGCTCTCCTTCCTCCCCCGGGTCGATCACCGCCGCCGTACCGGTTTTTTCGCAGCCGATCAGGTAACAATTAACCTGCAGCGGTCCCACCATAAGCGTTTGCAAAAACATGACCTACCCCCGATCGTCTTCGACGGAAAAAAGATCAAGGCTCGTGCCTCGCAGCTGATCACCCAGAGTGAAGCCGAAACCGCGCTTTTTCCCCTCGTCTTTTTTTTCTTCGCGGCTTGCCGGACGGGCGGCGGTTGCCGGCGGCGGTTCAGGGGTGGGCGCAGGGGCGGGGCGTTCTTTTGCTCCTCCGGCCGCTCCCTTGAAAAAATAGCGGTCGTACAGACGATGGTAGCTGGTCCAGGTGCTGGCGCTGTCCGGCTCTTTGTCGATATGGGTGCGCACCCCGTTGATCTTCGAATCGAGATCGTCGAGATAATTGAGGATCACCGCCTCCAAAGTCTTGGGCCGCTTCGGCGAACCGTATTCGTATTGCCCGTGGTGCGACAACAGCAGATGCTTGAGCATGATTTTCAGGTCGCGGGGAAAATCGGGAATCTGGCGGATCGTCTCTTCGATCATCTCCACCCCCATGACGATGTGGCCGATCAGCTTTCCCTCGTCGGAATAATCGAAGGTGCGCGCATAAGTGAGCTCGGCGATCTTGCCGATATCGTGCAGCAGCGCGCCGCAAACGATAAGGTCCCGGTCGAGATCGGGATAGCGGCGGCAGACATCGTCGGCCAGGGCGGCCACGGCCAGGGAGTGTTCGAGCAGCCCCCCCAGGTAGACGTGGTGCATCGACTTGGCCGCCGGTGCGGTGCTGTAGCGTTGCAGAAACTCGGCGTCCGCCAAAAAGCAATCCATTAGTTGCCGCAGCGGGCCGCTCTGCAGGGAGGCGACCTTCTCCCGCAGTTCGCCGGTGAGATCGGCGGCGCTGCGGCGGCTCACCGGCAGATAATCGGCCAGGACAACGTCCGCTTCGGCGACCTTGGCAACGTCCTGGATGATCAGCTGCATTTTCCCCAGGTAGACGCTGGCTTTACCCTGCACCCGCAGAAAGTCGTCCCGCTCGAACCGGTCGGCGAATTCATCCACCCGGTCCCAGATCCGTCCTTCCACCTCGCCGGTGCGGTCGACCAGCTTCAATGTCATGTAGGGCTTGCCGTTTTTGGCCATGGCCATGATCTTGTCGCGCACCAGAAATTGGCTGTCGACCCAGTTGCGCTCGCGGATTTCGTCCACGAAAATCTTTTTCACCTGCTGCTCCTGTCCTTGACTGCGGCCACGACGTTTTCCGCCGCCCTCAGTCCGTCAAGGGCGGCACTCATAATGCCGCCGGCGTAACCCGCTCCCTCCCCGGCCGGAAAAAGACCGGGATGGGAAAGAGATTGTCCGTTTGCGTCGCGCACGATGCGCAGGGGCGCCGAAGTGCGCGTTTCGACCCCGACGAGAACCGCTTCGGCGCCGGTGAATCCGCGCATCCGTCGTTCGAAATGGGGCAGCGCCCGGCGAAGCCCCTGACTGACGAAAGGGGGCAAAACCGTCTCCAGGCTGGCCTCGCGCACTCCCGGCCGGCAGGTGCTGCGCAGCGCCGCGCCGCGTCCGCCGAGAAAAGCCTGCAGACCTTGGGCCGGCGCCCGCCAATCGCCGCCACCGGCAACAAAAGCTTTTTCCTCCCAGGTGCGCTGAAAGCGGATACCCGCCAGAGGATCGTCGCCCGGCAGATCGTCGGGGCGAACGGTGACGACCAGGGCGCTATTCGAGCAGGCGCCGGCGCGCCGGCGACCGCTCATGCCGTTGACAACCAGGGCGCCCGGCTCGGAAGACGCGTTGATCACTTCGCCGCCGGGGCACATGCAAAAGGAATAGACGCCGCGACCGGTTTCCGGATCGTTCCAGGCCAGCGCATATTCCGCCGCCGGCAACCGGGGATGACCGGCCATGCCGTACTGGATCCGGTTAATCGTTTCCGCCGGATGTTCGACGCGAAGACCGACGGCGAAGGGCTTCGACTCCAGAGCCACGCCGGCCTCGTGCAGCATCCGGTAGGTGCGCCGGGCGCTGTGTCCGGGAGCGAGCACCAGATGCTCGCAGGGGATCGCCTCCCGATCGTTGGCAATCGCCCCCTGTATCGTCCCGCAGCCGGTTTCCAAGCCGCTCAGGCGGGTGTGAAAACGGATTTCCACCCCCAGGGCGACCAGCGCGCGGCGAAAATTGATGAGGACCACGCGCAAGCGATCGCTGCCGATGTGCGGTTTGGCCTGCACCAGAATCTCCTCCGGCGCGCCGAAATCAACCAGCGTCTGCAGAATCAGCCGGATCCAGGGATGATTGATCCGGGTCGTCAGTTTGCCGTCGGAGAAGGTGCCCGCCCCCCCCTCGCCGAACTGCACATTGCTCGCCGGGTCGAGCCCTTCCCCGGCCCAGAAACGCCGCACATCGGCCACCCGCTCCTCCACCGGCCGCCCCTGTTCGAGCAGCGTGACGGTCAAACCGCTACGGGCCAACCGCCAGGCGGCGAAGAGTCCCGCCGGCCCCATTCCCGCCACCACTATCCGGGCCGGGGAGGCGCAGGAATCGAAGGTCGGCAAAGAGAGCGGGGTGGCGCGCTCCAGGTGCGGATGGGCGCTATGCCGACGCAGCAGCAACGCCTCGTCCTCGACGTGGAATTCCACCGTATAAACCCGCAGCACCTGCGGCTTGCGCCGGGCGTCGATGCCCCGCCGGACAATGCGCAGATCCTGCACCTGGGCAGGATCGATCGACAGTTCCCGGCCGACCTTCGCGGCCAGAAGAGCTTCATCTTCCGCCAGAGTCAGGGTGATTTCCCGCAGGCGTAAACTCATGATGGAAATTGACCCGAAAAGTGTCTGTTGAGCATCTCAGGTCGAGAGGGGGAGGCGGATATGAAAGGTCGCACCCTCCCCCGGCTGGTTCTCGACCGTAATCTGTCCACGATAGGTCTTGACGATCCGCAGCACGACCGACAGGCCGAAACCGGTCCCCCGCGCCTTGGTGGTGAAGAACGGCTCGAAAATTTTGCTGAGATTTTCCTCGGGAATACCGCCGCCGGAATCGGAAATCTCTATATCGATGGCCTGGCGATCATGCTTCATGCGCACGCCGATGCGCCCGCCTTGCGGCATCGCATGCAGGGAATTGACGAAGAGATTGGAAAAAATCTGTTCGATTTCCGAGGCATCGGCGAGAAAGGGCGGCGGCTCGGGCAGAAGGTTTTTTTCGACGACGACATTTTGCGCCTGCAACTGAACGTCGATCTTCTCCAGCGCCCGATCGATAATTTCGGCCACCGAGACCAACTGCAGGTCGAAACGCGGCCGTTTGCTGGTGGCCAGCACCTTGATCAGAATATCGTCGATCCTTTCGATTTCCGCGAGGATCTTATCGGTATAGGCTTCCTTTTCGCTATCGCCGGTAATGGCCGACTTGAGAATCTGGGTGAAAAGGCTGATGGAATTCAGGGGATTGCGGATTTCGTGCGCCATGCCGGCGGAAAGATGACCCAGGGTGGCCAGCTTTTCCGCCTGCACGATTTCGGCGTGCGCCGCTTCCAGCTCCCGGGTCTTGTCGGCAACCCGCTGTTCCAGTTCGCGATTCCAGCCGGCAATCTCCCGCAGCAGTCGCTCTCGCTCCTCGCGCAATTCCAGATTATTCAGTTCGATGCGCCGCAGGCGCAGGACGTGTTCGATGCGCTCGACGAGGTCATGGTTGTTGAACGGCTTGAGGATGTAATCGGAGGCGCCGGCTTTCATCAGATCGACGGCGATCTTCTCGCTCCCCTTGCCGGTGAACATGATGACGTAAGTCCGCGGATGATTTTGCCGAATCCGCCGCAGGGCGGTCATGCCGTCCATGGTCGGCATCATGTAATCGAGCAGCACCAGGGCGGGCGCTTCGCGCTCGACCAGTTCGAGACCATCCCGACCGTTTTCGGCGGTGATAACCTCGTAGCCCCGGTTGCGCAGGATCATGGAGGTGAGTTCGAGGATGATTTTTTCATCATCCACGACCAGAATTTTTTCCATCACAGACCTTTCCCGCCGAAAAATAAGAGCACAGGATAGCTCTTTCGCCAACTCCTTGACAAGGGGGAAATCGGCCTTCCAGCATCGGGCAGCAAGTGGGATGCCTCCCGCCTCCCACACCAACGTACGTCTGGCGCGCAATGAAAAAGGCGGCCGACGGCCGCCTTTTGATCTGTTTTTTCCTTTTTGGCCTATGCCGGTTTGCGAATCGTCATCACCGGAATCGGCGACTTGCGCACCACCTTCTCCGCAGTGCTGCCGAAAAGCATGTGGTCCAGACCTGTGCGCCCGTGGGTGGCCATGACGATAAGATCGGCGCTCAGTTCTTCGCCTTTTTTGATGATCTCGTCAAACGGAATTCCCGGAACAATGAAAGTGTCGAAATTATCGAAATTCCGAATGTGGTTGCGACAGAATTTTTCCATCATCTTCCGCGCCCCTTCTTCGATCTCCTCCTCCAGTTTATCGAAGGATATATGCGGCACATAAAATCCTCGCAGATCGACCGGCTCGTTGATGACGTGAATCAGATTCAGGCGAGCGCCGTACTGCTTGGCCAGAGAGAAGGCGTACTGAAAAGCATAGTCGGAGCCTTCAGAGAAATCGGTGGCAAACAGAATCGATTTGAGGTCCTTTTCCATCGTGTCCTCCCACTTGATTGAATTTTATGAGACCTGCACCAACCGGGGTGCGCCGAGAATCTTTTCCATAACGGACTTGAGCTCCTCCAGGCGTACCGGCTTGTGAATATAGTCGAGGGCGCCAAGATTCATCGCTTCCAGATAGGACTCAACCCCGCCGAAAGCAGTGATCATTATAACATGGGTGCTGGGATAATGCCGATTCAGTTCCCGCAGGAAAATCATGCCATTCATTTCAGGCATGTTGATGTCGGTGATGACCAGATCGATTTCCCGCCGGCGCAGAAGGTCCAGGGCTTCATAGCCGTTGGCCGCACTCTGCACCGCGTACCCCTCTTGGGAAAGAAGCTTGCAAAGCCCGAAACGAGCGTTTTCCTCGTCATCGACGATCAGTATGCTCTTGATTTTTCTGCCCAAGGACTTCCCTCCTTAAAATTTCAATAATATTCTAACAATGCGCGAAGGGCTGTCAAGCCAGCCTTGGGGAAAATATAAGCATTTTCGGTTATTTAATATGTTTAATTAAATCGATTGGCTCGCCGCAGGAAATCAGCCATGGGAGCCGAGGGGAGATTGCCACAGAGAAATCAGGTGCAGGCAAAGATCGATGAAATTGCGGGCCGAGCGATCGGCAACCTGCAGCACTTCGGCATGCCGGAGCGGGGGGCCCGTCCCAGCCGCGCGATTGGCGACAAGGGAAAGACCGGCGACTTCCATCCCCAGATACTTGCCCATGATCGCCTCGGGGACCGCGGACATGGATACGACGTCGGCGCCGAGCAAACGCAGCATGCGGATTTCCGCCGGCGTTTCATAAGACGGTCCGGGAACCGCGGCGAGGATTCCCGAATGCAGGGGTATCGCTGCCTGCCGCGCCCAGGTCAGCAGCGGCAGGAAGAGCTCGCGCCGGTAGAGGCGGGACAGATCGATGAAAGAATCGGGGAGAGCGCGCAGGGGGTTGTCGCCCAGAAGATTGAGGTGATCTTCGATGAACATGAAATCGCCGGGAGCAAAGGTCTCGCGAATGCCGCCAACGGCGTTGGTCAGAAGCAGGCGCCGGCAACCGAGAGCATGCGCCAGGCGCGCAGGCAGGGTCACTTGATAACCGGTGAGCCCCTGATAGAGGTGATGTCGCCCCGCGAACAGCAAAACGCGCCAGCCGAGGAGGGTGCCGACGACCAGACAACCGGAATGGCCGGCGACCTGGCCGGCGGGAAAACACGAGAAATCACGATAGGGAAAGGAGGAGGAAGCGGCGACCTCGGCGCTCAACGCGCCCAGACCGGAGCCAAGAACAATGGCAAGATCGAAGTCGGCGTCACCGGCCCGGGATTGGACGGCGTGCAGCAATTCTGCAAATCCGGGTTCTTGTTGCGGGATTTCAGCAGCCATAGCCGGTCGATGTTTCCCGATAGATGCCTTGCCCGGCTCCGTCGTTCAACGACGAAGACTGTCTGTCGAGCCGGCCACCTGGATGTTTTGCAGAATGACTTCCCGTCGCCCGTCGAAATCGAGCGGTTGCTGGTCGAGCCAGAGCCGGACAGCCGCCGGATCCGCAACGGTCAAATGGCCGTTCTGTTTGACTTTCCAACTGAGCACGGCGGTAGCCGTCAAGTTGTAGGCCTGGGTGGGCCGATTATCGCAACGAAACTCTATCCGGTTCGGCCCAAGGGATTCCAGGCGCAGCAGGGCGACTCCGGGAAAATCGATGATAAGCGGCGAAACCATGGGCGGATCTTCGGCGGCCACGGGCGCAACCGCCGGCACCGGCGACAGCGGCTCTGGCCGGGCCGCAGCAGTAACGGCGGCCGCGCTCATCTCCTGCGGCTCAATTGGCGCGACAAAGGCGGCCGGCGGCATTGCTTCCGGCAAGTTCTGCGCCGAAAGGTGGGTCGCCGACAGCGGGGCCGGTGGCAACGTCGCCTTGCGAAGACTGATCAGGGAAACGGCGAAAACGATCAGCAGCCCGACCGCGAGCCAGGGCAACGGACCTGTCAGGGGTTTCCACCGCCGTTGCCCGGTGGCCAGCAGATCGAGAGACACGGGATCGTCCTCAACCGCCGCGGAAGCCGCGGCCTGCTCCCGGTACCGGCGTATAACTTCATCCGCCGGAAAGCCGACGACCCCGGCATAGATGCGCAAAAAACCAGTCCTGTACGCTTCCCCTGGAATAACCTCGAAACGGTCCTCTTCCAGCGCCTGCAGATAGGTGCGGCGAATGCGGGTGCGGGCGGCCAGTTCTTCCAGGCTCAGACCGCATTCCTGACGACGATCTTTGAGCAGTTTCCCAAGTTGCGGCGGGTCGGCAGCGACCATGGTTTGCCTCAGGGCAAAAGTTTCAGATATTCGGCGGCGTTTCCGCCGTATTCGGAATCGGGGGCGATCCGGACGGTTTCCCGAAAAGCCGCGGCTGCTTTGGCATTATCCCCCTGTCGGCGGTAAGCCATTCCCAGCAGGTAGTGAACGCGGGCGTAATCGGGCGCCACGGCCAGCGCCTGGCGATATTCGCCGATGGCCAGATCGAGTTTGTCCAGGGCGGCATAGGTTTCGCCAAGCATGAGATGCGCCTGGGCGTAGCGGGGATTTTGCACCAGCGCCTTTTTGAAGGCGGAAACGGCTTCCAGGTATTCTCCCTTATGGAAATGGGCCAAGCCCATGCCAGCGAGGGCCAGCGCCTGGTTGGTGAACAGGAGATTGTCGGAAGCGAGACGAAAAAGGCGGATCGCCTCATCCCAGCGCTGCATGGTGAGATAGAGCGCCGCCAGATTGTTCTGGATCTGCGGATCGCCTTTGCTCAGCTTCAATGCTTTGAGATAGTGTTTCTCCGCTTCCGGGTAGGCGCCCTTCAACTGAAAGGTCTGCCCCAGGGCATCCTGAATGTCGGCATTGCCGGGGTCAAGCTCCGCCGCCAGCAGAAATTCCTTCAACGCCAGGGTGGGGTTCTGTTCTTCAAGGTAGGATATGCCGAGAAAATAATGCGCTTCCGAGCGGTTGCCTTCGCGCGGGGTCGTCGAACACCCGGCGAATAGAATGACAGCAAAGCCTAGAAGCAGGAGAGAAATCCTGCCCACGTGTTCTCCTTTTCAGCGGGACGCGGAACAGCGTCCCGTATGCAATCTATTTAGTCCAGACCGGCGAATTCGGTCAGGGCCTGGAATTTGCGATAGCGGTCTTCAATTTCGCTGTAAACAACCGACTGCAGCCGCCGCAAACTGAAATCCTCGACCGTAAACGAGGCCATGACACTGCCAAAGACGATTGCTTTACGCATGGCCGCCTCCGAATAATCGCGGCTGGCGGCGAGATATCCCATAAAACCGCCGGCGAAGGTGTCGCCCGCCCCGGTCGGGTCGAAAACCGCTTCGAGCGGATAGGCCGGGGCGGAAAAGATCGCGTGGGCGGTAAACATGAGCACACCATATTCGCCGCGCTTGATCACCAACGTTTTCGGTCCCATGCCAAGGATGACGCGCGCCGCCTTGACCAGATTGGCCTCGCCGGCGAGTTGGCGGGCCTCCCCCTCGTTGATCAGCAGAATATCGACGTGACGCAACGTTTTGAGCAGCGCTTCGCGTTTCCCCTCGATCCAGAAATTCATCGTGTCGCAGGCCACCAATTGCGGTCGGCGAACCTGCTGCAGAACTTCGAGCTGCAGTTCCGGATCGATATTGGCGAGAAAAACGATTTCCGCCTCTTCGAAACCCGCCGGCAGCCGGGGACGAAATGTCGCGAAGACATTGAGTTGGGTATCCAGGGTGTGCGCCTCGTTGAGATCGAAACCGTATTGCCCTTTCCAGCGGAAGGTGCGACCGGGAGCGGTCTGCAGACCGGAAAGGTCAATCTTGCGGGCGCGCAGGAATTCAAGATGCTCGGAAGGAAAATCGTCACCGACCACCGCCACCAGCTTTACCTCGGTAAAGAAACTGCTGGAGGTGGAAAAGTAGGTTCCCGAACCACCCAGCACCTCTTCGACTTTGCCGAAGGGGGTCTCCACCGAATCAAACGCCACCGAGCCAACAACCAGTATTCCCACGCGTTTTCTCTCCCGTCAGCCGGACGGATTGGATTTAAATCTCATTTAGACACACACCCGAGCGCACAATGTAATCGGATTTGGGTGTTATTTCAAGTATTTCCCAATAAGCAGGTCAAGATTGTCGCGGGTCGCGGCGGGGATTTGCCCCGGATTGGTCATGATCGCGAACTGCAATGCCGAACCGCAGCCGCAGGCGCGCTGTCCGGAAAGGCGCAAAACCGCAGAACGAATGATTTCGCGCGCGATGGCGACGTTCTGTTTGATGATGGCGAGCACCGACTCCACAGAAACATCGTCGTGTCCATCGTGCCAACAGTCGTAATCCGTCGCCAGCGCCACGGTGCCATAGCAGATTTCCGCCTCCCGCGCCAAACGCGCCTCGGGGATATTGGTCATGCCGATGATGTCCACCCCCCAGCTGCGATAGATCAGGCTCTCGGCGCGGGTGGAGAAGTTCGGCCCTTCAATGCATAGATAAGTGCCGCCGCGATGCGCGGTCGCTCCGACCTGCACGGCCGCCTCGTACAACTCGCGGGAAAGGTCGCCGCAAACCGGATCGGCGAACTGCACATGGCCGACGACTCCATCGCCGAAGAAGGTGGAGTCGCGCTTCCCCTGGGTGCGATCGAAGAACTGGTCGGGGATGACGATATGGCCGGGAACGATCTCCTCCTTCATGCTGCCGACGGCGGACACAGAGATGATGCGCTCGACCCCCAGCTTCTTCATGCCATATATATTGGCGCGGTAGGGAACCTCGGAAGGGAGCAGCCGATGACCGCGACCATGCCGGGGCAGAAAGACCATTTTCACGTCGCCGAGCTCGCCGGTGACGAAAACGTCCGAAGGGGCGCCGAAAGGAGTTTCCAGGCGAACCTCGCGCAGGTCGTGCATCCCTTCGATCTCGTACAGACCGCTGCCGCCGATAACCCCGATGACCGATTGTGCCATATTGAAAAACCTCCCATATTTGAATTCGGTGACAAGCAAACGCCCCGTCACCCGTGACGGATCACGGATCACGGATCACGGATCACGGATGACCCGTCACTGTTTATCCAACTTCCCCTTGAGCTGGCCGCAGGCGGCGGATATATCCTGTCCCTTGCTGGCGCGCCGGATGGCAACGATGTTGCGGTCAAGCAGGTATTTCTGAAAAATCTCCATCGCTTCCGCCGTCGGCGCCCGGAACTCGCTCCGCGGGTGCTCGTTAAAGGGGATCAGGTTGACCTTGGCCTGCACCTCGTGCAGCAGTTTCACCAACCGACGGGCGTCGGCGAGGGAATCGTTGACGCCGCCGATGAGGATGTACTCGAAGGTGATGCGCTGCCGCGGCGCCAGGGGGTAGCGCCGGCAGGCGGCCATCAGTTCGGCCAAGGGATAACGGCGATTGACCGGCATCAGCTCGTTGCGCACCGCATCGGTGGTGGCGTTGAGGGAAACCGCCAGATTGACCCGGATGCGCCGGCCGAGCTCCTCCATTTGCGGCACCAGTCCCGAAGTGGAAAGAGTGACCTTGCGCGGGCTGTAATCGAAGGCGTCCGGAGCGTAGAGGATCTGCAGCGCCCGCACGACGTTGTCCAGGTTGTGCAGCGGCTCCCCCATCCCCATGAGGACGACGTTGTTCACCGGGCCCTCCTTGACGGCGGCGCAGACCTGATTGATGATCTCCGCCGCGGTCAGGTCGCGGGTCAGGCCGAAGCAGCCGGTCAGGCAGAAGGCGCAGCCCATGGCGCAGCCGACCTGGGTGGAGATGCACAGGGTGGCGCGCCCCTCATCCATCGGGATGCGCACTGTTTCGACGCTCTGCCCGTCGGCCAGGCGGAAGAGGTATTTCTTCGTGCCGTCCCGGCCCTCCTCCGTCGCTTCCGGCGACCAGTCGGAAATCATCGCCCGTGCCGCCAGATCGGCCCGCAGCTCCTTGCCCAAGTCGGTCATGGCGGCGAAATCGATCACGCCCCGCCGATAAATCCAACGCAGCAGCTGCCCGGCGCGGAAGCGTTCCTTCCCCAGCCCGGAGAGAAAAGCGATGAGCTCCTCGGGGGCGAGGTTTTTCAGGTCGATCTTGTTTTCGTATCCCATTTATGTCCGGCGGGGTCTGCTTTCCCGCTGATTTTGCAAAGAAAAAAAACCCTTCGGATTGTACTCGAAGGGTTTTTTTGACACAAGGTTAAATTAATCCGGGGCGGCCCTTACAGCAGCTCCAGCCCGGAAAAGAAATAGGGGATTTCAAAGGCAGCGGTTTCCGGGGCGTCGGAACCGTGGGTGGCGTTCTCGCCGATGGAGCGGCCGAATTCCTTGCGCAGGGTGCCGGCGTCGGCTTTGGCCGGATCGGTGGCGCCCATCAGATCGCGCCATTTCTTGATGGCGCCTTCGGCCTCGAGAACCAGAACGACGCAGGGGCCGCTGCTCATGAAGTCGGTCAGTTCGCCAAAGAAGGGACGCTCCTTGTGCACGTAGTAAAAACCTTCGGCCTGCACCTTGCTCAGCCAGAGCTTCTTCAGACCGACGACCTTGAATCCTTCGGCATAGATGCGCGCGATGATTTTCCCGGCGTACCCGGCGGCGAATGCGTCCGGCTTGACGATAGCAAATGTTCTTTCCATGCTTAATCCTCCATATAGGCGTAACTGGTTGGCAAAACTTGCGGTACATATCATCGGCGGGGGTGAAAGTCAAGGGAAACCGGCCGTCGGAACTGCTTGCCAACGCTTCTTGCTCGCCCGATCCCGGCGCAACGGGCTGGCCGCAGCTCTGGGCGGCGCTGACTGCGAAGGGACCTTCCCTGCCCCCCGCTTCCATGTGGCAAATGCGCGAGCACCGCATTTTTCGCCGCGGGCGCAGGCGCCTTTGACAAGCGGTTCGAGAATGATATCGTCGGAGAAAAGGCAGGGATTTGCCCTGCTATTTACCGGCAGGCCGCAGGAACGGATAAGGAGTACGCTATGGTTACGCAAACTTTTGATACAGCAATCACTGCACGCAAAACCCAGGTTCCCTGGATCAGTTGGAGCGCGATTTTCGGTGGATTAGCAAGCGGTATGTCTATTTTCATCCTGTTGTCGCTCCTCGGACTGGCGGGCGGATTTACCGCTATCGATCCGCAAGCCGCCGAACCGGTCGGCAGCGTACCGCTGGTCACCGGCATCTGGACCGGCATCAGCATGATGGTGGCCGCCTTCGTCGGCGGCTACGTCGCGTCCAGCATTTCCGGCCTGTCGCGGCGTAAAGACGGGCTATTCCATGGCTTGGTGGTCTGGGGGGTGAATACGCTTCTGTTCTTTTACCTGATCACCACCTCCGTCGGGTCCCTCCTCGGCGGCGCCTTTAATGCCCTTGGCCAGGGGGCGCAGGCGGTGACCGGCGCGGTCGGCGAAGCGACGGACGGTTCGCAAGGCCTGATCGGCCAACTGGAAACGATGATCACCGGCGCCCAAGGCGGTGACATCAGTCAGGAATCTCTCGGCACGCTGAATCAGCAACTCAGCGCCGGCGATCGGCAAGGGGCAATGGACACCCTGGTGACGGAAATGGGCTTTACGCAGGATCGGGCTCAAACGGTCGTCGATCAGGCGATGCCGCTCTATTCCTCGGCCCAGCAGATCCCTTCCGGACAGGAAGTAGCCAGCAGCACCGTTTCCGGGTTGACCCAAGCCTCCTGGTTTATCTTCGCCGGAGTGCTTCTTTCCATGCTCCTGAGCATAGGGGGCGGCTATGTGGGAGCGCGCACGGTGGCCAAGCGCCGCACGTTGCTCGCACATTAAAACCACAAAGGGACGGGTAGTCGATGCCCGTCCCCTTGCCGACCCCGAGGCCGTGCGCCCAACTTCGGGAAGCAATACCCGCTGCGGTGAGCAAAATGGGGTGCATCCTTATCGCAACATCTGGTAAAGTAGCCTCCTTGCCGATTCATCCCAGAACCGCTGTATTGCCCACCGAAAAATTCAGGGAGTCACCATGGCCGAGTCCGATGCCGAACGACAAGACCGGATGGTCGCGCAGATGCGTCAGGAAGAGCAGAAGCGGCAAGCCGGCTACCGCGAACAGGCGCTGAAGCTCTACCCCCACGTCTGCGGCCGCTGCAGCCGCGAATTTGAGGGTAAAAAATTGCGCGAGTTGACGGTGCACCACCGGGACCACAACCACGATTACAATCCGCCCGACGGCAGCAACTGGGAACTGCTCTGCCTCTACTGCCACGACCACGAGCATACCCGCGGCGTGCAGGAGCAGCGCGACCAGGACTCTCCGGCCGACCGCCGGGACCGGCCCTCCCTCGCCCACTCCCCCTTCGCCGCCCTCGGCGACAAATTCAGAAAATCCTGAAACCCCATTTATTGCAATTAAGACAGGAGGCGGCGCATGGACGTGGAAGAAGAAAAATTTGCGGAAGGAAAGAAGCAAATCGCCGAGGTGGCCACCCGTTATGCGGGCCAGCACGGCTTGCAGCCCCGAAAAATCCGCTGGGACGAGAGGGGTTTCGACCTGATGCTGATCTTCGAAACCGACCGTCACCAGGTGGATATTCCTTTTTCGGTGGATGAGGTTGCATATTACCCGGAGGGCGTCGGCAACGATGTGACCAAGAGGAAGATACGGGACAAGTTCGCGGGGCTGAGCATCTGAAAATCATCTCGGCGCCGATTTCGTCCGGGGGGTTGGAATTCAAGTACGACGGGGGAGAAGGCGTCCTTCATGCCGCCATCGCCTGCGCCACCACCCCCGGTCGTCTGCCGGCAACGCGGCGCGTCAACGGGCCTTGGGCAGCGACCAGTTGAAGCGGATAGCCAGCAGGCGCAGGGCGATAACGCTCAAGGCGGCCGCCAGCAGGGCGGGGTTGCGCGGCACTCCCCAGTGCAGCAGCAGGTACAGAAGGGCGGCGCCGACGAGACATGCGGAGGCGTAGATCTCCCGGCGCAGCACCAGGGGGACCTCGCCGGAGAGAACGTCGCGCAACACGCCGCCGGCGGTTGCCGTCATGACGCCGATGATGACCGCGCCGAGAAAACCCGCTTCGAAGGCGATCGCCTTGCCGGTGCCGATGACAACGAAAGTACCGAGGCCGACGGCGTCGAAGTAAAGAAGCGGATGATGCAGAAACATCAGCTGGCGATGGAAAAAGAAGATCGTCAGGGCGACAGCCAGCGAGACGTAAAGGTAGGTTTCGTCCTGAAAAATGAACGGCCGAGTGCCGAGCAGCGCATCGCGCATCGTCCCGCCGCCGGTGGCGGTGACCAGGCCGAGAACGAGGACGCCGAACAGATCCATCCGCCGGCGAATCCCGGCCCACGCGCCGGAAGCGGCAAAAGCGGCGGTTCCCGCCAGGTCAAGGAGATAAAGGAGATTCATGGCGCAGCACGATAATGCAAAAGGTTGCGCTTGACAAGGGGGCGGTGAGGCAAGAGCCGGCAGGGGGGAGACGCCGGCCGTGCTTTACTTCCCCACCTTGCGCCGCACGGTGATTGTTTCGCCCCCTACCCCCCAGTTGTCGGTGTCGACCTCGTCGATAACGACGACCGTGGTGGCGGGGTTTTTGCCGAGCACATCGACCAGCAGCTGGGTGGCGCCCTGGATCAGCCGGGCTTTCTGCTCGGCGGTGGCGCCTTCGCGGGTGATCTTGATGTTGACGTAGGGCATAGCGTTGCCTCCTTGGCGGATGGTGGGCTGAAACAGCGATCAATGGCGAGGAAAACGCCGCCGACGAAGATGGACAGGGTGGCGAGCAGCAGCGGCAGGGTGAAGCCGTGGCGCAGGTCGGCCATGACGCCGGCCAGGGGCGGGCCGAGAACCTGGCCAATACCGAAGGCGGCAGTGAGCACGGCGGCGGCGCGGCGGCGATCGTGGGGAACACGGCGGGCGCCTTCGGCCATGGTCAGGGCGACGATGCCGAGGAAGGTCGCGCCGAAGGAGACGGCGGCGAACAGAACCAGCCAGAAGTTTTCGGCCCAGATGCTGGCCAGAATGCCGGCGGCCTGCACGCCGAAGGCGAGCAGCAGGGCGATGCGGGCGCCGCAGCGGCGCGCTAGTTGCGGCCAGAGGATGGTTGAGGGAATGGCCGCCAGGCCGACGGCGACCCAGCTGTAGGGGGCGTAAGGGGCAAGCCCGGGGGTGGCGGCGATGATGGCGACGAGGAAGGTGGCGGTGACTACGTAGCCGAGCCCCTCGAAAAAGTAGGCGATGGCCAGCATCCATATCGCCCGCATGCCGCCGGACTGGACCGCCGTTTCGGCGGGGATCGTCTGGATCATGTCCTGCCGGCGGCCGAGGGCGATGCCGGCGAAGGCGAGCAGGGCGGCGAGCAAGCCCATCCCCGCCCAGGCCCCGCGCCACTGGCCGAACGCATCGAGGATGGGAACGAGGCTGCCGCTGAGGGCGATGCCGAGGCCGACGCCGCCGTACAGGGCGCCGGTCCAGTGAAAATGGCCGCGCCGCGTGAGGGCGTCGGCCACCTCCGCCGAAATGACGATGAACAGGATGGCGCTGGCGCAACCGCCGACCAGCCGCAGCATCCCCCAGCCGAAGACGGAGACCGTGGCGCCCATGAGCAGGGTGGTGGCGATGCTGGCGAGCAGCGCGGCGCTGGTCAGCAGCCGGGAACGCAGCAACTGCGGCAGCAGCGAGCAGCTGATGGCCCCGGCCAGGTAGCCGAGGTAGTTAAGGCCGGCGATCCAGCCGGCGGTGGCGTTGCTCATCCCCAGGTCGCGCTGCATCAGCGGCAGGATCGGGGTGAAGGCGAAGCGGCCGATCCCCATCGCCAGCGCCAGGCCGAGCATGCCACCGAGCAGAATCCGCAGCGCCTCGCGATCCCGGCGCACCGCGTCCGGCTCCAATGTTGAATGAATTGGCATGAACGAACATTGCCAGATAATCGGGGCGAGATCAACCGGGGATTACGGTTGCGGCGATTCAACAGGGATGTGCCGGATAGGCGCGATAAAAAAACGCCCGCGAGATCTTTCGGTCCCGCGGGCGCTCTTCGTTACGGAATAGTACGGTTCAAAATTCGAAGGCCAGCTGCGCCGTAACCAGGTCGCGCTTGTCGGCCGGACTGTCGGCGCTGCTGACGAGATCGCCGGCGAAATCGCGGTCGAACCCGCCGCGCAGGTATTCGAGCGACAGGGTGGTGTTCTCCCACGGGCTCCAGGAGACGTCGATGCCGTATTGTCGCTCGGGCTGACCGGCGAACTCGTCGCTGCCCTCGAAACGCAGGGCCAGCTCGACGTTTTCCCGCACCGCCCAGGAAGCTTCCAGGTTCCAGGCGAGCGGCTGGTCGCCCTTGCCGTTGCCGTCTTCGTCCAGGTCGGAGGCGGCGAACTTCTTCACGGCGCCGAGAGCTTCGGCGGAAAAGCCGAAGGGGCCGTGGCCGACGATGGCGAAGGCGCTCCAGCCGCCGACCCGCCGGCGGTACTCGCTCAGCAGTTCGGCATCGCTGTCGGCCAGGTCGGAAATGAAGCTGCCGCCCAGCACGATCCCCTCGGCGGGGGCGATGACCAGGCTGGCGCCCCAGTCACGAAGATGGTCTTCGTTGCCGCTCTTCTCGGCGTCGCCGTTGAAAACGAAGGCGGAAAGCGTTGCCGGGCCATAGGTGTAGCCGGCCAGCACGGCGGTCTCACGGGTCTCGCCGAGTTCCAGGGTCAGCGGGTCGCTGATGAAGTGGCTGTAGAAAACGCCGAAAGGAACATACTGGCGGCCGACGCGGGCGGACCAGGGACCATGCTCGAAGTTGATGGCCGCCTCGTCGACTTCCGGGTCGGTATCCTCGTCGCCAAAGGCGCCCTCTTCGTAGAGAAAGATGATGTCGCCGCTCACCATTTCGGTGAGTTTGACGCCCAGGCCGAACTGGGCGGTAGCCAAAGCCAGGTCGCTGGCGGCGTCTTTGCTGCCGTCGTCGAACTTGACGTTGGCGGCGGCAGCTTCGACCTCGAGCAGGCCGGAGATGGAGATGCGCTCGGTGATCTTCTCCGCCAAGCCAGCCTCCTTCTTTTCGGCCAGGGTGTGGTAAATCTCCGCCTGGCGCGCTTCCAGCGATTCCAGCCGGCTCTCGATGCTGGCGGCATCGGTGCCGGCGGCACCCGGCTGGTCGCCCTGTGCGAAGGCCAGGGCAGGGACGAGCAACAGTGAAGTGAACATCAGGGTAATCAGGGTTTTGCGCATTTCGATATTCCTCCTTGGGTGGTGATAAGACAGTTCAGACAATCGCGGAACGTACAGATTCCGCAAGAGTGCTCCATGAAAACGGGGATCGAGCGACCCTTCACCGCGTTCATTGCTTCCTTTTTGGCCCGGTGCGACACCTTGTTGGTGAAGATCAGCAGGGCATCGACATGGCGGAGCTTGGCGCCGATATTGACTTCCGATTCGTTGAAAATCCTCAGCTCGACACCGGCCTGGGTCGCTTCCTGCCGATAGTGCCGCTCCAGTCTGTTCATCCCGCCGATCACTGCAACACACATATCGCATCCCTCGGTCAGCAATGATGTTCATTTTCATTATGCTGCTGAAAAAAAGTTTGCTGCCGACGTGCCTGTCATCTGCAGGCAGTCGACGGGGGTGGAACAACACCTCAGCCGCCGGGCCATGCGGCAACGGCTCTGGAGAAATGCTTCGGCAAGGTCGAGGCTGCCGGCCGGGTCGCCGTAGATCTTCCAGGGACCCTGGCAGGTGAAGGGCAGGGGGGCCCAGCCCATGAAGCCGGCCACGTCCTTAAGCGGGTAGCCGAGAAAAACGCCGATTTCATGCGGAAAGCCTGCTGCCGAGACCCTCAATTGCAGCTCCAGAAGGGCCGTTTGGAGATCTTCCGGCCTGGCGTAGCCGGCTTTGCGCAGAAACCCGGCGACATTCGGACGTGCCAGCAGGGCCGAGAGCGTCTGCGGCCGGTAGATCAGCAGCAATACGGAATGCCCGCGATCGGCCAGTTCCCGTACCGCCAGGCCGCTTTGCTGAAACAGGTTGGCGCCGTGCCGCTGCCATATCCGGTAGAAGTTGCGGCCACAGGGGCGGCGGCGATTGGCGATGTTGATCAGGTTCGCCGGTTTTTCGCCATCCAGCACTTCCGCCGACGCCAGCGCCAGATAGGCCGCCAGGCATTCTTTCTCGTCGGCAAAGCGTCCCGCCAGTTCATGCCAGAGCGGTCGTCTTTCGCTGTCGGATCGTTGGTGTTGCATGTGAATCGTCTCCACGGATTGGTTGATCGCTTGCTCCTTCTCCCGGGGGGAGAGGTGGAAATTTGGCACTATCTTTTCGATGAACAGTCGCAGCCGCTGCAATCGTGGCACGAGCCTTTTTTCTTCCAGAAGGAGCGGTAGAAGAGGTAGGCCGCTCCAACCAGGATCAGCGTCATCCAGATGATATCGACGAGTCCCATCTCAGCCTCCGAGTCCGAGGAAGGTGCCGCCCTGGTAGATGATCAGGGCGACGGTCCAGGCCAGCGCCGACTGGTAGGCGAAGGCGACGCCGAACCACTTCCAGGAGCCGAACTCCTGGCGCATGGCGATGGCGACCACCACGCACGGCATGTAGAGCAGCACGAAGGCCATGAAGGCGTAGGCGGAAAGCGGCGTGAAGGCACCGCCGACGGCGCTCTTGAGCGGCGTCAGGCCTTCTTCCTCTTCGGCCGTCAGGCTGCTGACGCCGAAGGTGGCCACCACGTTGGCGGCGGCATCGCCGAAGGCGCCGAAAAAGGAGGTGACTATCTCTTTGAGGTCCTCGCCGAGTGTGGGAACGGCTTCTTCAGCGGCCTCGGTCTCTTCCGCCAGGGCCTCGGGGGCGTAGATCTCGCCCATGGTGCCGACGACGATCTCCTTGGCGATGACGCCGGTGATCAGTGAGGCGGAAGCTTCCCAGGTGCCGAAGCCGAGAGGTTCGAAGATCGGCGCGATGGCGGCACCGGTTTGTCCCAGGTAGGAGTCGCGCTTGTTCTCGACGCCCCAGGGCAGGTTGAGCAGGAACCAGACGAAAACCGAGACGGCAAGGATGTAGGTGCCGGCCTTGACCAGGAAGTGCTTGCCCTTTTCCCAGGTGTGGATGAGCAGACTCTTCAGCGTCGGCATCCGGTAGGGCGGCAGCTCCATGATGAACATCGGCGCTTCGCCGCGGAAGAGGGTCTTCTTGAAGATCAGTCCCATCAGGATGGCGAGCAGGATGCCCATCACGTAAAGCGACCAGATGACCGTCCCCGAGCTGGCGGCGAAGAAGACGCTGGCAAACAGCACATAGACCGGCAGGCGGGCGCCGCAGCTCATCAGCGGCAGCAGCAGGGCGGTCAGCGCTTTGTCCCGCGAGTTCTCCAGGGTGCGGGTGGCGTAGATGCCCGGGACGTTGCAGCCGAAGCCGAGCAGCATCGGGATAAAGCTCTTGCCGTGCAGGCCGATGGCGTGCATCGCCCGGTCCATGACGAAGGCGGCGCGGGCCATGTAGCCGCTGCCTTCGAGGAAGGTGATGAAGAACATCATGGCGAAGATGACCGGAACGAAGACGAGCACGAAGCCGACGCCGGCGATCACCCCGTCGACGGCCAGCGACACCGTCCAGTCGGGGGCGCCGATGGCGCCGAGGCCGGCGGCCACCCAGCGGTTGAAGGGGCCGGCGATCATGCCGTCGAGCCAGTCGGCAAAGGGGGTGGAGATGTCGAAGGTGAGTTTGAAGACCAGCCACATCGCACCCAAAAAGATCGGGATGCCGAGAAAACGGTTGAGGACGATGCGGTCGATCTTCTCGGTCACTTCCGCCTTACGCAGCTCGGGGCGCTGCAGCACCTCACGGGTGAGCCCGGAGGCGAGGCCATAGCGGGCGTCGGTCATCAGCGATTCGATGTCGTCGCCGTGGGCGCGGCGCAGGTGTTGCAGCGCTTCGCCATCCACCTCACCGGCAGGGATGTTGACTTCCTTGGCGACTTCGGCGTCACCCTCGATCAGCTTGCAGGCGAGCCAGCGCAAGGGGTACTTTTTTGACAGCACGGCATACTTCTCTTGCAGAGTCGCTGCCACGCCCGCGACCGCCTTCTCGATATCCTCGCCGTAGCTGAGCTGCTTCGGACGGTGCGCCTCCGGGGCGGCGGCGGTCGCCAGCGCCGCTTCCAGCAGTTCCTTGGTGCCGCGGTTTTTGGTTGCCGCGGTCGGCACGACGGTGATGCCGAGCATCTCCTCGATGCCGGCAACGTCGATGCGGTAGCACTTGGCCTCGGCCTCGTCGAAGATGTTGAGGGCCATCACCACCGGCAGCCCCAGCTCCAGCAGCTGCGTGGTGAGGTAGAGGTTGCGTTCGAGGTTGGTGGCGTCGACGACGTTGATCACCAGGTCGGGCTTTTCGTGCACCAGGTAATCGCGGGCGATGATCTCTTCCTGTGTATAGGGGGAGAGCGAGTAGGTGCCGGGCAGATCGACCAGGCGGATGCGGGCGTCTTCGAACTCGAAGGATGCCTCTTTTTTCTCCACCGTCACTCCCGGCCAGTTGCCGACATGCAGGCGGCTGCCGGCAATGGCGTTGATCAGGGTGGACTTGCCGGCGTTGGGATTGCCGGCCACCGCTATCGTAATGGCCCGCCCGCGCACCGGGCGCAGCCCCTTGCCATCGTTCTTCCCGGCCGGGGCCGCCGCGCCGATATCCCGTGCCAGACTCATTGCATCACCTCAATGGCAATCCCTTCCGCCTCTTTCTTGCGCAGGGAAAGGCTGTAACTCTTCACTTTGATCTCGATCGGATCGCCGAGGGGCGCCACTTTCACCACCCGAACCACCTCGCCGATCAGCACGCCCATATCCATCAAGCGCCTCCTCAGCGGGCCGATCGCGCCGATGGCGGTGATCGTTCCCTTTTCTCCCGGCTTGAGCCTGGTCAGATTCATGTCCTACCTCCTGATCATGATTTTCATCGCCAGTCCGCGGTCGACGGCGATACGCGATTCATCCACCTTGAGCAGCACCGGGCTGCCGTTGGTCAGCATCTGCACTATCTTGCCGACCCGCAAACCGAGATCCTCCAGGCGAAAATCCTTCTTGTGCCGCTCGCCATTGCAGTTGCCACAGCACTGATGGTTTTTTTCCCAAGCGTGCATCGCCCGGATCGAGACGATTTCGCCCTGTTCGCCAGGGCCCAGTAATCCAAGGGGCATCATCGGTCGGTGTCTCCTTTTGCGCATTGAC
>JBAYQP010000026.1:0-34271 GCA_041677125.1 Desulfuromonadales bacterium
CCAATCCATTCCTTTCAGCGCGCCGGCTACATGCGCACGGTGAAACTGCGCAGCACGTTGTCCCGGGTGGCGGGCGCGAGGGCGAATATTTCGTTGAACATATCGAGATAAACGACGCACACCCGGCGTCGTTCCGCCGGGGTCAAAGCGGCCGTCTCCTTGCTCAGCAGGGAAAAATCCTTGCCGTGCTTGAGGTGCAGCAGAACATTGACATAATCCATGCCCGCCTCCGCCTGCTCCCGGTCCAGGGAATCGAGGTTGGCCCCGGCCCTGGTCGAAAGAATCCGTTCGTACAGCCGGCCCAGATTCTTCTGCTCCAGCGTAAAATCAAGGTATTCGGCATAAGCGTCGGGATCGCCGCCGAAAATGTAAGCGAAGGCGGCGTCCGGGTCCTTGTTCAGAATGTCGCTGCCGACATCGACGGTGTAGCGGAAAAAGGCCAGAACGGACTCATCCGAAGACTGTTTGAGGTATTCGTTGCGGATGCTGTTGATGAAGCCGGCGACCTGGAGATCGTCGGCGCCCGATCTTTTCGCGGCCAGATAGGACTGGAAAAATTCTTCGTAGGCCTCGGGTAAATTCTTGCGGATCGCCTGGTAGATGGGCGACGCGGAAAAGAGCTCTTCAAATTCGCTGCGGATCGCCGCGGCATCGAAATGGCTGGCGGCGGCAGGAGGGGTGGCGGATTGCGCGGGAAGGGAAATGGCCAGAAACACGAGGGGCAACAGCAAAAATAATGCAGCTTTCATTTTCTCCTCTGCTAAATTCAGGCGGGATGAAAAGAAGGGTAACCGCTTGTAAAATAGAGGAAAAACGATTTCAAGGCAAGAGAAAGAAAGAAAAAGAAATGGGCGCGGTTCTCCGGCAAACCACGCCGCCGAGGCTTCTCTTCAGTCTCGGCCTTTTATATCGTGCCCTTAGCGCCGAAATTCAAAGGCCAATCCAGCAGCAGAGCGGCGGCGATGAAGGTGTCGAGTTCGCCGCCGGCGATGCCGAAACGGGCGGCCAGTTGGCGCAGCAGACGCGCTTCGTCGGTGTAGAGCTGGCGGAAGCCGCCTCGCAGCTGGTGCGAAGCGAGGGGGTCGGTGGCGGAAAAATTGCGGGTGCACCAGGCGTCATCGAAGACTTCCCCGGAAAAATCGACGTGCGGCAGGCCATGCAGGCGGCAGGTGAGGGGGCGGTCGGCGTAGGCGAGGCAGCGACCGGCGGCTGACAGCAGAGGACAGGGGGTGGCGTTTTCTTCCGGGCAATCCCATTCTTCTGGCGGGATGCCGTTGAGCAGATACGGCGGCTGGAAGGCGGGCCACTTCTCTTGCCGCCGGGCCACCTGCGCGCTGGCGCGGCCGCGAACCGTCCCTCGTTCTTCGGCCGGCAATGCCGCCAGGCCGTCCCGCAGCGCCAGGGCGTCGAGGAAGGTGATGTCGAACAGCCCGTGGCAGCAGCCCGCGCACCCCTCGCCGCAGCGGATCTGGTCCGGCGCGAGCGCCAGGCAACGCGCGAACCAGGCATCGGCGGCGGCGAGAAGTTTCCTGTATGCGGAAAGGATTTCGGTCATGCCATGGTTTCCGCCTGAAAAACAGAGCGACCCCGCTTATCGGCGGGGTCGCTGCCGGTTGTATGTAAACCGGAATCACTTCTTTTTGGGAAACTTGCCCTGCAGCAGATCGGCGAAGGTCCCCATCGGTTTGGCCTCTTCCCGCAAAAACTGCCGGTAATCCTCGGCCGGCGCCTCTTTTTCCGTCTTTGCCGCGCCCGGCAGGGTCAGGGAAATGCGGCGATTTTCCCGGTCGATAGCTTCGACCTGCACTTCCAGGGTCTGTCCTTCGCTCAGCGCCTCGCGCGGATGTTTGATTCGCTTGCCGCCGCCGAGCTTGGAGATATGCACCAGCCCGTCCACCCCCGGTTCGAGGGTGACAAAGGCGCCGAAGGTGTCCAGCCGGGCGACTTTTCCGGTGAGCACGGCGCCCTCCGGGTACTTCTGCGGCGCCTGCAGCCAGGGATCGGCCAGCGTCTCTTTCAGGCTGAAGGAGAAACGGTTGCTCTCCCAATCGAGGGACTTGATCGTCACCTCCACGTCCTGTCCGCTGGTGAGCACCTCGTGGATATCTTCCACCCGCCCCCAGCCGAGTTCGGACATGGGCAGCAACCCTTCAACCCCGCCGATATCGACGAAAGCGCCGAATTTTTGCAGGGAAGTAATCTTGCCGCGCACCGTCATCCCCTCGCGCAGAGTTTCCCGGAGCCCTTCGCGCTGCTTGCGTTGCTCCTCCTCAAGGATATCCCGGTGGGAAACGACGATGTTGCGCCCTTTTTCGCTGAATTGGGTGATGCGGAAGGGCAGCTGCCGGCCGATGAACTGTTCGGGATCGGCGCGGCGCAGCGCCGCTTGGGAAAAGGGGCAGAAGGCGCGGCTGCCGCCGGCGAGTTTGACCTCGTAGCCGCCCTTGATCTCCTTCTCCACCGTGCCCGCCACCGGAATGCCGCTGCGCCAGGCCTCCTCCATTTGCGCCTGCGCCGACCCGCCGCCGCCGATGCGGGTGGTAAAGCGCATCTCGCCGCCGCTGGCGCCGAGAAAATAGGCGGTGATGCGGTCCCCCTCGCCAGCGGTCGGGTTGCCTTCGGCATCAAGCAGTTCGCGGCGATCGAGTACGCCCTCGCCTTTTTGCCCGATATCGAGAAAGACCCAGTCGGCGGTGAGCTTGAGGACGGTCGCCTCGATCTGCTGTCCCGGCTGGAGGCGGCTGCTGGAACCGACCATGCTTTGTTCCAGCAGTGCGGCAAAATCTTCTTCGGGTTCGTTCACATCCTGTTCGTCCATTGTAGGTCCGCCTTTGCACGAGTAATGAGCGCCCGCCGGGCGGGCCACGGATAATTCTCCCACGCCGTGGCGGTTGAGTAAAGAGGGGAATCGCCAGACAGGTTTTCCGCCCGGGCCGGCCCGGAGAGCTCAGGCGTTGCGGGCGAGAAAAATAATGATGATACAGGCGGCATAACTGAGACAGACGATACCGACAAGAAAACTGATGAATTTGACCATGGAAAACTCCTTGCGCGAAAAAGACCCCCGCGAAAAACGAAGATTTCGGCGGTAAAACAGTCCTTTGCGACCATTTCACGCAAGATGGATGCCATGGCGAACCACTGCCACTTTGGTGAGAGAATTGTCAAAATTGTCCCGCAAGTGGCGGAAAACAGGAGGGTGGAAATTATCCCGTGCGGGAGGGGTAAGTGCGGTGGCTCATCTTGTTGTGTTAAATCAGGGGCAGCGGCGGCGGAAAGAACACAGGTGGAAAATTTTTTGGCCGGGGCGAAACTGCGCAGAAGCCTACTCCTTCGCTTTCCCGCACCGCCAGCAGGCGCCGAATTGCCCTTCGAGTTTTTCGCCGCAGGCCAAGCACACCCAGGGTTCGGCGGCGGGGTGCGCGGCCATCAGCCAGCCGCTGAGCAGCATGCTGGCGCGCGGGAAAACTTCATCGTCGACCACCCACAACTCGGGATAACACTCGGTGAAGGGAATCTCGCCCAGGGCCGAGGCCAGAGAGCCGTTGCGCACCACGCAGACAACGTCCTCTTTTTCCAGAAGCTCGCGCAGCAGTTCGGCCTGCGGCCGCTCCCAGGGACTGAAAGTGTGCAGCTTTTTCATCGAGGCGAAAAAGATCTCCTTTCATTTATCATAGCCGGCCTCGGATCGGAGCGCTTCGATTATCTCCCCGCCCAGAACCTGTTTCTGCCAGGTCTTCATCCCCGGGATTGCCGCCAGCGCGGCCAGCGAGGTCGGAGCGCGCCGGACGATTTCCTCCAGAAGCGCATTGTTGATGAGGACGCCGGCATCCATCTCCAGCTCGGCGGCCTTGCGCTGGCGCCATCCTTTGAGGGCGGCCATGCCCTTTTCCAACTGCGGGTCGCGCACCCGGCGCTCGCCGCGCGGAACAATCGGCAGCTCCTGCTCCGGCAGGGCGAGGGCGGTTTCGATTCCGTGCAGCAGGTCGCGGCCATAGCGATCGGCCAGGCGGGGGGAAATCCCCTCGACGCCGACCAGTTCCGGCAGCCGGCGCGGCTGCGTTTTTGCCAGTTCGAGCAGGGACTTATTGCCGATCACCTTGTAAGGGGGGGCGTCGCGTCGCCGTGCTTCGCGGTCGCGCCACTGCAACAGCTCCTCAAGCACCGCCAACTGCCGGCGATCGAGGCCGGCCGCCCCTTTGAAGCGTAGAAAGAAAGGCCCCTCCTGCTCCTGAAACCGCGCCGTTTCCAGGATGGCGAATTCCTCGGCCACCCAGTCCAGGCGTTCCTTGGCCCGCAGTTTTTCCTCCAGCAGATGGGCCAGCCGGTGCAGATGCCGGGTGTCCTCGGCGGCATAGCGGATCATCGGCTGGGTGAGGGGGCGGATTGCCCAGTCGGCCCGTTGGTACTGCTTGTCCAACTCCACTCCGTAATATTTGTTGAGCAGGTCGGCGAGGCCGATTTTCTCTTCGCCGAGAAATTGGGAGCTGATCATGGTATCGAACAAGCCATTGATCTGAATGCCGAAATCGCGCCTTAGACAGCGGATGTCGTAATCGGCGGCATGAAAAATCTTGCGGATGGCCGGATCGGCGAGCACTGGCAACAAGGGAGAAAGATCGGGTTTGGCCAAAGGATCGACCAACCAGGTCTGTTCGGCGGTGGAGAACTGCAGGAGGCAGACTTTTTCCTTGTAGCAATGCATCGAATCGGCCTCGAGGTCGACGGCGATGGCCGGTCCGCGGCCCAGTTCGGCGGCGAGGTCCCTGATCTGCAGGCTGGTGGTGAGAATCGGTGCGGGCATGGAGGCTCCAGTAAAGGTTGCGGGCATGGCGTATCATTTCAAAAGTTAAACAAGCAGGGGCAACGCCTTCTTATGGGCGCCGTGCAGCGGCCAAGCGGCCAATTCAGGGGCGGTGAGCCAACGGCTTTCCGTCGCTTCGGCGACCTGCGCCAGCTCGGCAACGGCGGCGCGGTACAGGTGCAAATCGAGACGAAAATGGCTGTAGGCATGGGTTACGCCGCCGGCCGGCTGCGGTTGTCCGCACCCGCCGAAATTCTTGAGCAGGAGGGCGGCCGCATGGTCCGGCGATTGCCCGTCGGCAACGGCGGCGGCGGGGAATTCCCAGAGACCGCCGAGCATCCCCTCGTAGGGACGCTTGCGCACCAGAAGGCGGCCGCCGCGAACGATGAGCAGCGCCACCTGAACCACCGTCGGCGTCTTTTTTCTCACCCCCCGCACCGGCAGCTCCTCCTGGCGGTCGAGAGCCCGGGCGCGGCAGACACTTTCCAGCGGGCAGCGCGCACAGGCGGGGCGGCGCGGAACGCACACCGTCGCCCCCAAATCCATAATGGCCTGACCGTAATCGTGCGGCCGGTCGGCGGGGGTGAGCGCTTCCGCCCAAAGCCACAATTGCCGTTCGGCCGCCGGTTGTCGGGGATTCTCCTCCAGGGCATACAACCGGGCGAGGACCCGGCGCACATTGCCGTCGAGAATCGGTCCCTTGCGGTCGAAGGCAAAAGACCGGATGGCCCCGGCGGTGCTGCGGCCGATGCCCGGCAAAGCCATGAGCGCCGGCAGGTCGGCCGGCAAGGCGCCGTTATGTCTGGCCATCACCTGCCCGGCAGCCGCGTGCAGATTGCGCGCCCGCGAATAGTAGCCGAGCCCGGCCCAGAGGTCGATCACCGCATCGAGGGGCGCTTTCGCCAGCGCTGCCAAATCGGGGAAATGGGCAAGAAAACGTTCGTAGTAGGGAATCACCGCCGCCACCCCGGTCTGCTGCAGCATGATTTCCGACAGCCAGATGCGGTACGGGTCGCGGGTGCGCCGCCAGGGCAGGTCGCGGCCGGCTTCGCCGTACCACGCCAGCAGACGGCCGGAGATTTCTGTACATTCGATCGCAAAGCGCTCTGGCAAAATAGCTTGTCCCGTCATCGATGGTTCTGTTGCCGCCAGCCCGGCATCCTAGCCCATACGATTCGGGGCCGCAAGCAAAGTCGCCAAAGTAAGGGGGATGCGCATCTTCATGAGTGGCATGGATGATTTTTCATGATACTATTGCACCATTATAAAAAAGCCAAGGAGTGAACATGGTCCCGCCCCCAGACAAACCCCTCACCCAGTACCCCACCTGGCAGGCATTGACTGCTCATTGCCGGCAGCTCAAAGACGTTTCCCTGCGCCGCCTGTTCGCCGAAGATCCCGGGCGTGGAGAACGGCTGACCGCCACAGCCGCCGGGCTGCATCTCGATTATTCAAAAAACCGCGCCACCGACGAGACGCTCCGGTTGCTGATCGCGCTGGCCGAGGAATGCGGGCTGCGCCGGCGCATCGAGGCGATGTTCGGCGGCGAGAAGATCAATGCCACCGAAAAACGCCCGGTGCTGCATGTGGCGTTGCGCGCGGCTATTGGCGAAGAAATCCGCGTGGACGGCGTGGACGTTGTTCCCGAGGTGCATGCGGTGCTGGAGCGGATGGGCGTTTTCGCCGACCGGGTGCGCCTGGGGGAATGGCGGGGCCATACCGGCAAGCGCCTCCGCAATGTGGTCAATATCGGCATCGGCGGCTCCGACCTCGGTCCGGTCATGGCGTATGAGGCGCTTCGCTACTACAGCCGGCGCGAAATGACCTTCCGCTTCGTCTCCAACGTCGACGGGACCGATTTCGCCGAAGCGGTCCGCGATCTCGATCCGGCGGAGACCCTGTTCATCGTCGCCTCGAAAACCTTCACCACCCAGGAGACGATGGCCAATGCGCAGACCGCCCGCCAATGGTGCCTGCGCGCTCTCGGCGAGGAGAAAGCGATCGCCCGCCATTTCGTCGCCGTTTCCACCAACGCCGCCGAGGTGGCCAAATTCGGCATCGATCCGGTGAACATGTTCGGCTTTTGGGACTGGGTCGGCGGACGCTATTCGCTGGATTCGGCCATCGGCCTCTCGACCATGCTCGCCATCGGCCCCGACAATTTCGCCTTTCTCCTCGCCGGGTTCCGGGCGATGGACGCGCATTTCCGCCATGCGCCCTTCGAGCGCAACCTGCCGGTCCTGCACGGTCTGCTCACCGTGTGGCACGTCAACTTTTTCGGCGCCCGAACGGTGGCGGTCCTGCCCTACGAACAGTACCTCAAGCGTTTTCCCGCCTACCTGCAGCAACTGACGATGGAGTCGAACGGCAAATCGGTCACCCTGGACGGCAAGCCGGTCGACTACCCGACCGGTCCCGTCTATTTCGGCGAACCGGGAACGAACGGTCAGCACTCGTTTTATCAGCTGATCCATCAGGGAACGCAGCTCATCCCCTGCGACTTCATCGGTTTCGCCCAGAGCCTCAACCCCCTCGACCGCCACCACGACCTGCTGATGGCCAATTTTTTCGCCCAGACCGAGGCCCTCGCCTTCGGCAAAACCCGCGAGGAGGCGCTCGCCGAGGGCGCCCCCGAGCAACTGGCGGCGCACCGCGCCTTCGCCGGCAACCGGCCGACCAACTCCATTCTCGCCGAACGCCTGACGCCGGAAATTCTCGGCGCCCTTATTGCCTTCTATGAGCACAGCGTGTTCACGCAAGGGGCGATCTGGGATGTCAACCCGTTCGACCAATGGGGGGTGGAACTCGGCAAGGCGCTGGCCCAGCGCATTCTTCCCGAACTGGAAAGCCCCGTCGAACCGGAACTCGCCCACGACAGCTCCACCAATGCCCTGATCGGGCGCTACCGGCGCATGAGAAGAAAAAGCGATTAATCAATCCGGGGGGGGGATGCGGCAACCAACGAAAAAAAGGGCGGTCCAAACAAGGACCGCCCTTTTCCATCGGGGCGCCAAAGATGACGATTATTGCAACTGGCGCAGCGCCGCCAGCGTTTTTTCCATCTCGTCCCGGGTGCCGATGCTGATGCGCAGTCCGTGCGAAAGGGCCGGGTCGGCAAAATAGCGCACCAGGATCTTGCGGGCGTAGAGGTGGTCGTAGGCCTTTTTGCCGTTGCGGTTGGGGGGGGAGGCAAAAAGGTAATTGCCGTGCGAGGGGATGACGGTCCAGCCGAGCAGGCGCAGTTCGAGGCTGAACCACTCGCGGGTTTCCCGGACCCGGCGGATACAGGCGCGAAAATAATCCTGATCTTCCAGAGCGGCGGCCGCCGCGGTCTGCGCCAGACGATCGAGATTGTAATGGTCGCGAATTTTGTTCAGGGCGGCGCTGAGCTCCGGGCGGGCGATGGCCAGTCCCAGGCGCATGCCGGCCAGGGAATAACTCTTCGAAAAGGTGCGGGTGACCACCACGTTTTCGTACTTCTTCACCAGGTCGAGGGAATGCTCGTCGGTGAAATCGACGTAGGCTTCGTCGATGACCAGGACCCCGGCTACCCGTTCGGCCATCTCCTCGACGAAAGGGCGGGGGAAGAGAAAGCCGAGGGGGGCGTTCGGATTGGTGAGGAAGAAGAGTTTGCCCGCGTAGCGCTGGGGGAAATCCCTCAGGGTGTAGTTCTCCGTCAGGGCGAAAGTGCGCACCCGCGCCCCCTGGATTTCGGCCAGGGTGGCGTAATACGAATAGGACGGATGCACGTAGGCGATCTCCTCCCCTTCGTCGGCGCAGGCGCGAATCAGGCTGTTGAGGACCTCGTCCGAGCCGTTGGCCATGACGATCCACTCCGGATCGAAGCCGTACAGCCGCGCCGCCGTCTCCCGCGCCTTGCGGCTTGCCGCGTCCGGATACTTGCGCAGGTTGCCGCCGTCCGCGCCGACCTCGGCGAGGATCGCCTCGCGCACCCTGGGTGAGGCAGGGTAGGGGTTCTCGTTGGTGTTGAGCTTGATCCAGGCCGCCTCGTCGGCGGGCTGGAAACCGGGGACGTAGCCGGCCATCTCGGCGATGTTCTTGCGTAGATTCATGGAGATCCTTGTTTATAAATCTTCTTTGGATGATGGAATATCGGGGCGGAGGGCCACTGCATGTCCCTCGCTTCGAGCTGCCTGATGCCCGGGTCGGCGGTCAGAAGTTTCATCTGCTGGATGGCGATTTGATTCCGTCTGGCGAGCCGCGCCGCCTGGGGCGCTTTTCCCCGGATGAAAAGGGCATTGAGATTCTCGAGAGTGGAAAGGCAGACCAGTTGCAACAATCGCAATGAAATGTGAATCAGTACGTTGTCAAAATCTGGTACAACGTATTCCGCTTCGCCGGCACAAATCCAGCCCCGCGCGCCATTTCGATGATCTCATCCACCGAGAGGCGGAAAGAGCAGCCGGCGGCGGCGACGACGTTTTCTTCGAGCATGGTGCCGCCGAGATCGTTGGCGCCGAAAAACAGGGCCACCTGGGCGAGCATCGCCCCCTGCGTCACCCAACTGGCCTGGATGTTCTCCACATTGTCCAGCACGATGCGGGCCAGGGCGAGAACTTTCAGGTATTCGATGCCGGTGGCGGTCTCCCCGCCGAGTTCGGTGTTGGCCGGCTGAAAGGTCCAGGGGATGAAGGCGGTGAAGCCGCCGGTGCGCTCCTGGATCTCCCGCACCCGGAACAGGTGCTCGACGATATCCGCCGGCTTTTCCTTCGAGCCGAACATCATCGTCGCCGTCGTGCGCATCCCCAGCCGGTGCGCCTCCTCCATGACCTCCGCCCACTCCCGCCAGCCGATCTTGTTCGGCGAAATCTCCTGGCGCACCGTATCGACCAGCACTTCGGCGCCGCCGCCGGGGACCGAATCGAGTCCCGCCGCCTGCAGCCGCCGCAAGCACTCGGGCATGGCAAGTTCGGAAAGCTGGGCGATGTGCACCACCTCGGCCGGCGAGAGGCAGTGTATCTGCACTTGCGGAAAGCGCCCTTTGAGCTCGCGGAAGAGCGTCTCGAACCAGTCGATGCGCAGGTCGGGATGCAGCCCCCCCTGCATCAGGAGCTGCGTGCCGCTATGGTCGACCAGCTCCTGCACCTTGACAAAGATATCGTCGTAGGAAAGGACGTAGGCGTCGGCCGCGTCCGCCGTGCGGTAGAAGGCGCAGAACTTACATTGCGACTGGCAGATGTTGGTGTAGTTGACGTTGCGATCGATGACGAAGGTCGCCCGGTTGTGCCGATGCTTGCGTTTTCGCACGGCATCGGCCAGCTTGCCGACGGCCAGCAGGTCGGCATCGCACAGGAGGAACAGTGCTTCGGCGCGGTCGATCGGATGGCAGGCGGCGATTTTTCTGGAAATGGATGAAATCCTGGAATGCATAATGCCCTCTTACCGTCGGTTCACGCCGCTACCCAAGGCGCAGAATAGTTCAGCCCTTGAACCGGGGCTTTCGTTGCGGTGGGAACCCACTCAGTAAACCTGCAATTCCCGATACAGCGTATCCCGCTCCACCGGCGCCTTGCCCGCCTTGCGGATCATCCCGGCCAGACCTTCCTTGCTGAGCGCCTGCGGCGAGTCGGCGCCGGCTTCGTGGCCGATCTTTTCCTCGACGACGGTGCCGTCCAGGTCGTTCACGCCGAAGGCGAGGGACACCTGGGCGATTTTCAGTCCGAGCATCACCCAGTACGCCTTGATGTGGCGGAAATTGTCGAGGTAGATGCGGCTGATCGCCAGCGTTTTCAGGGCATCGACGCCGCCGACGCCGCTGGCGCCGGGCACCCGGGTGTTGTCCGGCTGGAAGGCGAGGGGGATGAAAGCCTGGAAGCCGCCGGTCCGGTCCTGCAAGGCCCGCAGGCGGGCGAGATGATCGACCCGGTCGGCGTAATCCTCGATATGGCCGAAGAGCATGGTGGCATTGGTCTTCAGACCGGCGCGATGCACCGTTTCGATAACCTCCAGCCAGCGCTCGCCGGAGATTTTTTCCGGACAGATTTTGTCGCGCACCAGCGGTGCGAAAATCTCGGCGCCGCCGCCGGGCATCGAACCGAGGCCGGCCGATTTCAGTTCGGCGACCACCTGCGCCGCCTTTTGCCCGGTGAGCCGGGCGAAATAGTCGATCTCCACGGCGGTGAAGGCTTTGATGTGCAGCTTCGGATTGTCCGCCCGGATGGCGGCGAGCATCTCCAGGTAGAAGTCGAAGGGGAGATCGGGATGCAGCCCACCCACCATGTGAAGTTCGGTGGCTCCGGCGGCGCTCGCCTCCGCCGCCTTGGCCAGGATATCGTTGAGCGCCAGGGTGTAGCAGCCCTCGTCTTCAACGCCCTTGCTGAAGGCGCAGAAGGTGCAGCGGTTAACGCAGATGTTGGTGTAGTTGATGTGGCGATTGACGTTGAAATACACCCGGTCGCCGTTCTGCCGCCGGTTGGCCAGGGCGGCCAGTTCGCCGACGGTGAGCAGATCGCCGGCCTGAAAAAGCTCCAGCGCCTCGGCATCGCTGATACGGGCGCCGTTTTCGATTTTGCGGCGAAGATTTTCGTATAGTTTCAGCATGTAAATTCCCTTACGCGCCCCCTTCTTCCTCGCCCCAGCGCGGGAACAGCCGGTGCGGAAGTTTCAGGGGGTCGAGCACCTTGCCGACGACGAAATCGACCAGGTCGGCCAACGTTTGCGGCCGGTGGTAAAAGGCGGGCATCGCCGGAATGATTCGCGCGCCGGCGCGGGCGAGTCGCAACAGGTTCTCCAGATGGATGACGTTGAAGGGGGTTTCCCGGGGGACCAGGAGCAGGTCGCGTCCTTCCTTGAGGACGACATCGGCGGCGCGTTCGATCAGATTGCTGCCCAGACCGGCGGCCAGGCGGCCGGCCGTCCCCATGGAACAGGGGGCGATAACGACGGCATCCGGCGCCGCGGAGCCGCTGGCGATGGGAGCGAAAAGATCGTCCTCGCCGTAGTGTTCCAGCTGCTGGCCGGCGCCGAAGTAAGCGCGGATCAGCGCTTTGCGTTCGCGGGTGGTTCCTTCCCATTCAAGGCCCATCTCGTAGCGCAGCACGTCGCGTCCGGCGCGGGAAAAAAGCAGGGTGACCCGGCAACCGGCCCGCAGCAGCTCCTCCGTCAACCGCAATCCGTAAATCGAGCCGGATGCGCCGGTTATGGCGACGACGATGTGTTTCATGGCGTTTTAATCCTTGTAGGGGCGAGGTCGCCTCGCCCTGGGCGGGGAAACCCCGCCCCTATGTCAAACCAACGCATCCACCAAGGTGAAAGCGAAGATCGTCACGCTGATGTAGCCGTTCATATTGAAGAAAGCCGCGTCGAGGCGGGAGAGATCGTCCGGCCGCACCAGCAGGTGCTCGTAGATCAGCAGGCCGGCAACCACCGCCACTCCGAGCAGGTAAACCCAGCCCAGGGCGGCGCCGAGGGGCAACAGCAGCAAGAGAAAAACCATCATCGTATGAAAGACGCGCACCAGCAGGAAAGAGCCTTCAATCCCCAACCGGGCGGGAATGGAATGCAGGCCGCGGGCGCGGTCGAATTCGATGTCCTGCAGAGCGTAAAAGATGTCGAAACCGGCCACCCAGAGCAAAACGGCCAGTCCCAGCGCCAGAATCGGCCATTGCACGTCGCCGCGCAGGGCGATCCAGGCGCCGACGGGAGCGGCGGCCAGGCAGAGGCCGAGCACGATATGGGCGAGGGCGGTAAAGCGCTTGCAGTAGGAATAGAGGGTAAGAAAAAAGAGCGCCACCGGCGCCAGGTAGAGGCAGAGCGGGTTGAGCATCCAGGCGGCGAACAGGAGCAGGGCGAAAGAGACGGCGATCAGGACCCCGGCCTCGCGTGCGGAAACCCTCCCCGCCGGCAGATGGCGGCCGGCGGTGCGCGGGTTTTCGCCATCGATTCTGGCGTCGATGAGGCGGTTCAGCCCCATGGCGCCGCTGCGGGCGCCGATCATCGCCAGGCAGATCCAGAAAATCTGCCCGAAGGTCGGCGGCGCCCCGTTGGCCAACGACGCCAGCACCACCCCCATCAAGGCGAAGGGGAAGGCGAAAACGGTATGGGAGAACTTGATCATCTCCAGCAAAGAGCGGGTCTTTTCAAGGACGGTAGCGGTCATCTTCTGCTCGCGAAATTTGACGTCGAAAGAGTCGGTCAGTCTAACACCCAGCGGACGGGGGCGACAAGAATTTTCCTGCCTTGCGCATCCCCGGCACGGCGGTTGTCATCCCTTCATCCTTGGGCATAATAGAGGGAAAAAGGAGGTAAGCGCATGAACAGGAGCAAGATGTTCACCTGCCAGATGTGCGACGCCGACATGGAGATTCCCGATCCCTACAACATGAGCAGCGTCGTCTGTCATCGCTGCGGACAAGTCTACGCCATGGGCTGGGTGGATCGGGAGAGCGCCTACGAGTTGACTCCGGTGGAGCCGGTCGAGGATGAACTCCGCAACATCGCCGAGGACGAGGAAGACGAGCCGTTTCGGGTGCTGAACGAGCCGGCGGCGCCGCGCAAGGACGATATCGACCGCTATTGATGACGACCCTCGGTTGGCTGTCGCGGTATCAGCCGCAAAAGTAAGAAACCCCTGCGCCCGGCATGCAGGGGTTTCTTTGAGGTATGGAGAGCTTACAGTTCCTCCATATTATCTTTATCTTCCTCCCACTCATCCTCCCCCTCGATAAAGTTCTCATCGAGAAAGCGTTCGAGAAAGCGGCGGTTGTCGGTAATGCGCCGTTCGATCTCGCGCTGCATGTCCGCCAACTCGGGAAAGCGGCTGTCGCCGTTCTCCGGGGCCGCCGGTTTATCTTTGTCAGCTTCGTCCGGCATGGCGCACCTCCAGCGCTTTCTGGTAGAGATCGAGGTAGCTTTGCGCCGAGCGGTTCCAGGAAAAATCCTCGGTCATGCCCCGGCGCACCATCTTGCGCCAGGCGCGGGTGTCGGGATACAGGGCGAGCGCCCGGTCGAGGGCGGCCAGCAGGGCGGCGGCGGAGGCTTCGGCAAAGAGAAATCCGTTGGCGTTTTGCGCATCTTCTTCCGGATCGACGACGGTGTCGGCCAGGCCGCCGGTGCGCCGCACCACCGGCAGGGCGCCAAAACGCAGGGCGATGAGTTGCCCGAGGCCGCACGGCTCGTAGTGACTCGGCATGAGGAAAATGTCGCTGCCGGCGTAAATGCGCTGGGCGAGAGCGTCGTCGAAGGTGAGGCGGACGGCGACGCGCCCCGGATAGCGGTCCTTGATCTGCTCGAAAAACTCCATGTGTTTTTGTTCGCCGGTGCCCAGCAGAATGAACTGCAGGTCGCGTTTCAGCAGCTCCTCGAAGGCTTCTTCGACCAGATCGAGTCCCTTCTGGGTATCCAGACGGGTCACCATGGAGACGATGGGCGTTTCGGCGGCAATCTCAAGGGCGAGCTCTTTTTGCAGGGCGCGTTTGTCGGCGCTCTTACCCTTGAGGTCGGCGGCGTCGTAGGATGCCGGCAGGGCGCTGCTCAGCGCCGGATCCCACTGCTTGGGATCGATGCCGTTCAGGATGCCATGCACATGCCCCTGCCGCTGGCGCAGAATGCCGTCGAAACCGAAGCCCAGTTCGGGGGTCTGGATTTCCCGGCAATAGGAGGGCGAGACGGTATTGATCATATCCGCGAACAGCAGGCCCCCTTTGAGAAAGGAAACGTTGCCGAAGTATTCCATCCCTTTGACGGAAAACAGGCCGGGATCGAGATGCAGAGACGACAGGACCTCAGGCGGAAAAATCCCCTGGTAGCCGAGATTGTGGACGGTCAGCAGGGTGGCGATGCCGTTGTAGAAAGGATCGTTCTTCAATTCACTGCGCAGCAGCACCGGGACCAGACCGGTTTGCCAGTCGTTGAGGTGCAGCACGTCGGGACGAAAATCGAGCCGGCGCAAAAACTCCAATGCGGCGCGGCAGAAAAAGCCGAAGCGCTGGGCGTTGTCCGGATAATCGCCGGCGGCGGTGCCATACAGGCCATCGCGGTCGAAATACTCGCGATTCTCAATCAGGTAGACGGTAACCAAATCGACGGAACTCTGACGCAGCAAACCCTTGCGCGGTTCGCCGTCGATGACGACTTCCACGCTCTTGCGGCCTTTGCGCAGGGGGTTGCGCGATTCTTCCACGGCCTTGTAATACGGCATGATGATGCGTACATCATGGCCGAGCTGACGCAAGGCCCGGGGCAGGGAGCCGGCGACGTCGGCCAGGCCGCCGGTTTTGGCGAAAGGGGAAACTTCCGGAGCGATAAACAGGATTTTCATGCGGCTATTTTCCTTCGGCTGGGGCGGACGGCTGGAGTTTGCGGATCGCCGCCAGGAATTGTTCGAATCGGTAACCGGACTGCTCCGCCGCCGCCAGCGCATCGCGCCATTCCCCATAAAGGGCGATCAGTTCGCCGGTTTGGTCCGCTGCCGGTACCTGCGCCATCGTGGCGGCCTCGGTAAAAAAGAGCCAATAAAGGAGTGTCTCCAAACGTTCCCGATTGAACCAGCGGGTGCCGCCGAAATCGTTGCAGCCGAGAAATGTTTGCGCTTGTGGATCGTCCAGCGCCTTGTCGAGACGGGCGGTCAAGGATGTTCCCCGCGTTGCGCAGGTCACCAGCAATTGCACCAGCAAGGCTTCGCCGGCGGCTTCCCCCTCGGAGAGAAAGAAGGGTGGCGTGGCCGATTGCAGAACCTCCTGCAGGGTGGCGCTCAGCAGGTAGTCATCCAGCCAGACGGTCAGCTCTTGCACCGTCGTGCCGGACCAGTTCGCCGGCTGCGAGAGAAGGAGCCATGGCAGATAAATGCGGGTGAACTGCTCCTGGCGCGTCCCCGGCATGGCCTCGGGCAGCGCCTGACGCAAGGCCGTCAACGCTTCTTTTTCCACGGGTGCCCGCCCTTTGCGCGTGCTCAACTGGCGCAAATTCTCCAGGAATGTGCATACTTCTTCAGCTTCCGGCGCTTCGGCCGCCGGCCTGCCGGTGGCCTGGCGCAGAGCCTGGTAAAACATCCTCGCCTGCCGGGCGAAGATGCGGCAGGAATCGTCCTTGCGCCATTCCCCCGCCGACAGCGTCATCGCCTCGGTCGTTGCCGTCAGCAAGCCCGGGAGCACCGCCTGGCGGAACGCCTCGATGAGGGGCGCATGGCGAATCTTCTTCCACTCGAAATCGAGGCTCGCCACCGGGCGGCCGTCGAGGGTATGGCAGAGCCAGCCCCAGGAGCCGTCCTCATCGAAAATATCGCGGAAGTCGAGGAACGCATAATACCGATAAGGGGCAAAATGCAGGAACAGCCCTTTTTCGTGCAATTCCCGACCGGAGCGCAGGTATTCGAGGCCGGTGCGGAAGTCGCGAAAACGCACGTAATGGCGCTCCTCGCCGCGAATCGCCAGCGCCTCGCCGAGCGTGGGCTGGATCAGCGTCTCCTCGCCGCCGATCTTTACCTTTTTGGCGACGGAGGTGCGCAGCCAGCCGGAGGTTTCGGCATAGCGGTTGTGGTAAGCGATGAGGGCCCGTTCGCCGTTGAAGCGATTGCTGAAGGCGATAACGTCCTCGTTGACCTGACCGCTGGTGAACATATCATAGAGAACGAAATTTTCCGAGCCACTAAAAAGATAACGGCGGCGCATCAGGGGGAAAATCTGGTTTTCGTGGTGCTGCCGCATTCCCTCGTCGACGTGTTCATCCCAGTAGGCGCGCCGGTATTCCATGCCGTATTTCTCGCGCAGCCCCTCCACCTGACCGTGACCGAACATCGGCAGTCCCGGCATGGTGACGAGCAGGACGGCGACGCCGAAATACTTGTCGCCGGCGCCGAACTGCTCCACCGCCGTCGCCTCATCCGGGTTGTTCATGAAATTGACAAAGCGCTTGAGGATCTCCGGATTGAAATCGAGGATGTTCTTCAACACACTGCGATATTTGGCATTGTCCTCGGTCTTCATCATGTTCATGAACGCGCTGTTGTACACCCGGTGCATCCCCAGGGTGCGGACAAAATAACCTTCCATCAGCCAGAAGGCCTCGGCGAGCAGCAAGGTGTCGGGCACTTCGGCGGCGACCCGGTCGACCACCTCCCGCCAGAATTCAACGGGAAAGACCCGGTCGAAATCCTCGCGGCTCATCCAGTGCTCGGCCCGGCTGGGAACGCCGGCGCCTCCCCCCGGCTGGGGGAACCACAGCCGCTGAAAATGTTTCTTGGCCAGCGTCATGGCGGCGTCGAAGCGAAGGATCTGATAACGGCGGGCGACGCGCAGGATGGTCTGGATCATCGCCTCGCGCACCTCGGGGAGGAGAAAATTGAGCTGCGCGGTATCGTTCCACGGCAGGTGGGTGCCGTCGTTGCCGTGATAAATATAGCGTTCCCGGCCGCTGCGCCGATCGACGTGCTTGAACACCACCGCCGCGTCGGTATGGTTCCAGTAGCCGTCCTCGATGTACAGTTCGATATCGTCGGCGAAGGAGAGGTTTTCGCCGGTGAAGCGGTAGGCCGGATAGGGAGGTTGGTCGGCTTGGATGTACCAGTCGGGATGTTCGCGCGTCCATTTCGAGTAGATGCCGGTGTGGTTCGGGACGACATCGCACCCCAGGCGAATGCCCCGCCGCCGGCAGCGCTCCTGCAAATCGGCCACCGCCTCCTCGCCGCCCAGATCCTGTGACACCTGATAATCGTAAAGGCTGTAGGCGGAGGCGACCGCCTCCGAATTGCCCATCTTCTGCTTGATCTTCTGCGACGCGGGCGAGCGTTCGAAAATGCCGATGAGCCACAGACCGGTGAACCCCCAGCGCGCCAGCTGGTCGAGCTCCTCGTCGGGGATCTGCTGGAGGCCGTCGATCCGCCGGTCGTATTTGCGGGAAAGCTGGTCGAGCCAGACGTAGATCGTCTTGGCAAGCAGGACGACATTGCTCATCCAGTCGGCGTCCGGGGAGAAGCGCTCCGGCTCTTCATGGGTCGAATCGAAGCGGCCAAAGCGGGGCGTCGGCAGCGGACCGGGACCGCCGCCACGCACCTGCTGTTCCTCGCGCACGATATCGAAGGCGGTCAATATGCTGCGCAGCAGATCGGGGGGCAGGATGCTCGCCCAATTTTTCTGCATGTATTCGAGCTGGCCGATCAGCGAGCGGGGGGATGCCTTGATCGGCGCGGTGAGCAGGTGCAGCAGCGACTGGTCGAGGAGCCCTTCGACGGCTTCCTGCTCCAGGCGGCCATCGAAGGCCGCCAGGGTGTCGCGATAGGAAGTGCGGCGGCGCAGCTCCGCGTCGTCGAACAGCGGGAGAAGATCGGCGGCGGCCGGATTGGCGTTCTGCACCGCCAGGATGAATAGCTCCACCGCCGCTTGCCGCCGATTGTCCGCCCCCTCGGCCCCGGTCAGGAAATCCTCCGCCGGTTTCCCGCGCAGAACGGCGGCCGGTGGGAAAAGGGCGGCAAAGGTTTGGAACAAAGCGCGCAGGGCCGGCAGGGGCGTGCTCTGGCCGGCGATTTCGACCCTGTCCAGGCCGACGACGCAGCCGCGCAGTTCAAGGTGGCGGTTGGCGACGAAACGGAAGGTGCGGTTGAGCAGGGACAGCAGATTGAGCTGGCCGGCGCTCACCGGCGAACCCGGCTGCCGCCGCTGTATCCCCTGGGCCACCAGGCGCAGAGGATACAGCGGGGAAGGGGGGGCTTCCCGCAGCAGTTCGGGGCTTAAGCCGCAATCTTGCCAGGCTTGCGCGGAAAGCTGAACGCTGAAGGGAAAATAACTTTTAAAAAAATGGTCTGCCATGGCGACTCCCGTGCGGTAAAGGGTCATGAGATTTCAGAGAGATCGGCCTCGCGCAGGAACAGCGCCGCTTCTTCGGGCGCGGTCGGGTTCATGTAGAACCCGGTGCCCCATTCGAAACCGGCGACTTTGGTCAAACGCGGAATCAGTTCGATATGCCAATGATAATCATAGGGGAGCGAGTTCCAGTATCCCGGTTTCCCCAGGCGCAGCTGCATCGGCGGCGCGCTGTGCAGAACGAAATTGTACGGCGGCTCGCGCAGCACCGTGCGCAGCCGCAGCAGGGTGTCCTTGACCGTCTCGGCCAGGGCGGCGAGTTCCCGATCATCGAGCAGGGCGAAATCGTGACTGTGGCGCCGGGGCAGCAGGCGCAGCTCGAAGGGAAAACGGGCGGCGTAAGGAGTGTAAACGACGAAATCGCCGGCATCGCGCACGATGCGCCGGCCATCTTCGCACTCCTGTTGCAGCAGGTCGCAGATCAGGCAGCGTTCCTTCTGCAGAAAGTGCTGCCGGCAAGCATTGAGTTCGCTCACCGCCGTCGGCGGTGTCACCGGCAGGGCGATCAGCTGCGAATGCGCATGGGAAATGCCGGCGCCCGCCTCCAGCCCGTAATTCTTGAACACGAAAATATAGCGAAAACGGGCGTCGCGCCGCAAATCGAGCAGCCGGGCGCGCCAGGCGCGAAAAACGTCGACGATTTCCGCCGGCGAAAGATCGGTCAGGGTGCGCTCATGGTCGGGCGTCTCGATGACGATCTCGTGGGCGCCGATGCCGTTCATGACATCGTAGAGGCCCACCCCGCGCTTCTCCAGATCGCCTTCGATGCGCAGGGCCGGATATTTATTGGGAATGACCCGCACCTTCCAGCCGGGGGTGTTGGCGAGACTGCCCGGTGGGCGGATGGCGAAGATTTCGCCGGTGGTCTTCTCCTCCCGGCCGTAGCAGAAAGGGCAGGCCACCATCGTCACCGTCTCCCGCTCCAGAAAAAAATCGCGGGGCCGTCGTCCTCTTTCGGTGGTGATGATGGCCCAGCTTGTCTTCAGCGGATCCCAGCGCAGTTCGGACATGCAAACCTCAGAGTTCGGAAATCGTTGAATCGACGAAAACCCCACAGGCGACGGCGCGTTGCCGCGACTTTCACGAAACCATTAAAATCTAAATCTAACACTTCACACGCGGGTTGAAACCCCAATTCGCGATATTTCCAGCCAGCGCCGTTCGCGCGAAGAAGAAAGAGCTAGAGGCGCCAGTCGTCCTTTTCCAGATATTCGCCCCGGTAGGGGAGGTCGACAGGACCCTCGGCGGGCCAGCGGGCAATTTCCCCGGCAGCGCGCAGCAGGTGAATGGAAATCCGCAGCCGGTCGCCGGGGCTGAGACCCAGGGTCGCCAAAGGGACCGCCATTTCAATAATCCGGCCGCAGGCCGCCGTGCACTTGACTGCGGCAGTGCTCTTTCCCGGGCGAGACAGAAAAAGACCGCCGGCCTCCGGCTGCAGCCTGACAATCCAGTCGTCCTCGGCGGCCAGCCGGATCTCCAGCCGCCCTTCGACGCCCATCAGACTTGGCAGATCCTCTTCCGGATCGAGGCGCAGATAAAGGTTTTCGCGGTCGTAGCCATAGAGCAGGACGGAAAATTCCGCGTGGGCGGCGTGCATGGCGCCGCCCGGTGAAAGGTCGACGTAGCCGGCGGCGAGCCATTCGAAATAATCGCTGATCCGGCCGTCGATGCGTGGCGTGAACAAGGCCGTCGGTTCGCGCACCTGCGCCAGGCGGTGCGGCCGCTTAATGGAGTTGTGCAGGTCGAATGGGGTCGGCAGACCGGCCGCCCGATACAGCGCTTCGAGATGGCGGCGGAAAAGACGGTCGAAAATGTCGGCCTGGGCGGTGACGTGATCGTCGCCGAACCACCAGAACCAATCGCTTCCCTGCGCCCGCAGCAGGTGGCGGATTTTCTCCGGGACCGCCGTCCCGGTCGCCGTCTCCATTTCCCCATCCGTTACCGCTTCGCGCCGCGCCCGCGCCAGCCATTCCCAGGCGGTATTCTCCTCCGGGTGGCCGATCCAGATGTTGAAATTGGCGTTGATCCAGGAACCCGGAGCGAGGCGGGGGAGGGGCTGCGCCGGCCGCCCGGCCAAGGCCCCGGAGACGGTCGCCATGCGCAACGCGGGTTCGGCGAGAATCCCACGATACAGGGCGATGAGGAAGGGATAACCGTTGTCCGCGTAGCGCTCCCAACAGTTCTCGCCATCGAGGATCAGGGCGATCACCCCGCCGGGGGCGATGAGTGCAACGTTTTTCAGCTGGGCGATCAGGTCGGCGGCGGCTCTCTCCGGTTCCCAATGGGCATACACGAAGCCGATGCGGTCGGAAAGATGGCGGTCGCGAAAGAGCAGGGGCAGTCCGGCAAAGGTGTAAGGGCGGTAAAGATGCCGCCGGTCGCTCAGCCCGTCGGGGCGGCTCCTGGCCAGAATCTCCTCATCGGATGCCGCCCACAGGACGCCTTCCTCCCGCAGCAACCGCAGCGCCGCCTCGCTCACCGCACCTTCGGCCGGCCACATGCCGCGCGGCCGCTCGCCCAGGCGCTCGGCCACCATTTCGAGACCGAGGCGCACGTGCAGGCGGGCATCGTCGGGCAGGCGGAAGGGCGTTTTCGGCAGGCGCACGCCGGGGGTGGACTGCGCGGCGATGTCAGTGTCGCACAGCAGCGGAAGAATGGGATGGGCGTAGGGGGTGACCGAAATCTCGATTTCTCCGGCGGCCTCCATCTGCCGATACCGGTCGGTCGTCGCCGCCATTTCCCGCTGGTAACTCTGGAGCAGGGCCGCCTTTTCCCGCTCGCTGAAATACTCGCCCTTTTTCAGCAGGTGAGCGATCGGCTCCTCGCGGCGCAGGTGGTGGCCGGACCAGGCGAGAAGAAACCAGACCTGCAGATCCCGCAGGTCCTGTTCCGAGAAATCGCCGACTTGCACCGCCTGGCCGCTGCCGCGCCGGCCGGCCAGCTCCCGATAGCGACGGTGCGGCAGGATATGACGGTCGGCGTGCACCGAGAAAAACTGCCGCAGGAGAAATTCGCGATCTTCCACGGACATTTCGGCCGGATCGCGGCGGGCCGCCTCCAGCCAGCTGTCCATGGCCTCCCCCCGCAGATAGCGCTCGATCTGTTCGAGGAGAATCGGCGCCAGATTGAAGGTCATCCGCGCGCCGGGCACGGCCGCCGCCGTTTTCACCATCTCCCCGTAGTCCTTCACCGCGTGCAGGCAGGTCCAGGGGAGCAGGGTGCGGCCGGATACCGGATCCCGATAATCGGGCTGGTGCATGTGCCAGATCAGGGCGACATCAAGGGGTTGCATCGGTTTCCCCGGGGCTGGAAGACGGAAAAGACCAGGACGCCCGGCTCAATCCTGCAGATCCGTCTTCCACTGCTCGATCTTGCGCCGGTATTGTTCGGCAAGCTCTTCCACCGCATCGACGGAATCGGCTTCGGCGACGACATGGACCACCGGCCGGTGCTGATCGGGAAGCACAAGCACCCAATCGCCGCCGATCTGCACCTTCACTCCGTCGATGAAGGTGGCCTCCCGGTCCACCGAATCTTCGCTCATTTTGCGCATGATGCCGCCTTTGAGATCCCAGGGACAATCGAGCTGCAGTTGCTTAAAGGCCCGGTGCGGCAGTCCCTGGCGCAACTGGCCGAGGGTTTCGCCGGTGCGGGCGAGCAGTTCGAGGGTTTTGGCGACGGTGAACAGGGCGTCGAAATTGGCCTGGAAAGGGGGGAAGGCGAACCGGCCGTCCATGCTGCCGGTAAACTGCACCTGGCGCTCTTTGCCGGCTTCGACCAGGGAGCGGCCGTCGACTTTGGTTCGCTTGACCGTCATTCCGGCATCCCGGGCTTTCTCTTCCACCGCCTGCGGCGCGGCGACCGGCGCCACCAGGCTGCCGCGTCCCTCGGCTCTGCAGATCAGGGCGGCCAGGGTGGCCAGCGCCTCGTGGTCGGCGAGAACATTGCCCGCCTCGTCGATGAGGCGGATTCTCTCGCCGGACGGCCCGAGCCAGAAACCGGCGGTGGCGCCCAGGGTGACGACGATCTGCGACAGTTGCCCCATGCCCTTTTGCACCTTTTCCGGCGCCGTGCCGGTGCGGCGTTCGCTGACATGCGAATTGAGTTCGATGACCTCGCAGCCCAATTCGTTAAGCAGCACGGGCAGCAGACTGCCGGCCGGAGAATGACAGAGATCGACCACCACTTTCGGCGCCGCCTTGCGCAGCAGATCGCCATCGAGGGCGCGCAGGAAACCCTCCCGGTAGTAATCGTAAATGCGTGGGATTTCGGAGATGCCGCCGGGCTCGGAGTGATGCACGCGGCGGAAGTTCTCCTTGTAGAATATGCGCTCGATCCCCTTGGTCGTCGAGGAGGAGATCTCGTTCCCCTCGTCGTCGAAGAAGATGATTTCGGTCGCCGCCGGATCCTCGGTCGACTGGCGGAAATGCACCCCGCCAACCTCGCCGAAAGTGGTCAGCTTATAGCGCAGCACCGGCAGGGAGACCATCTTGGTGTCGCGCACGTTGACCCCGGCCGAAAGCAGTCCGCCGACGAAGGAGCGCTTGAGCATGCGCGAGGAGCGGATGGCGTCGCGGCCGGCGAGAATGAAGGAGTCCTTCGGCAGGGTCGAGCCGTAGGCCGCCCCCAGCTTGGCGGTAAATTCCGGGGTCAACTCGATATTGGTCATGCCGCGCACCTGCGCCCCCTCGAACAGGCTCTTGCGCCACTTCTCCCCCCAGATCAGGTTGGTGGTGACCGTCGCGCCCCGTTCGATAATCTTGCGCGGCCATACTTTGACATCCCGCCGAATGTGCGCGTCGGCGCCGATTCGCGTCTCATCGGCGATTACCGCTCCCTCCTCGATCGTCACCCCCTCGCCGGCGCGCACGTTGTGGCAGAGCACCGCGCCGCTGATGCGCGCGCCTTTTTTCAGGTAGACGTTATCCCACAGTATGGCGTTCTCGAGTTCGGCCCCATCCTCGATAACGCAGTTGCGGCCGACGATGCAGTTTTTCAGCCTTACCTTCCCCTGGACGTGGGTATTGTCGCCGAGCACCACCATCCCCTCCATACCGGTTATGGCGTCCGGGGCGATCAGCGTCTCCGCTCCCAGGTAGAGGTCCTGCCCCGTCTTGCCGGCGGGCCGCTCTTTCTTGACCACCTCCACCCGGTGCGCGGCGATATCCCGGCAAGCTTCCAGGTAGGCGTCGGTATTGCCGATATCGGCCCAGTATCCCTTCAGGTTGCAGCCGAAAAGCGCCATTTGCCGCTCGAGCATGAGGGGAAAGATATCCTTCGACCAGTCGCGATTTTCCCCCTCGGGAATCAGGTCCAGCACTTCCGGTTCCAGGACATAGATGCCGGTGTTGATCGTATCGGAAAAAACCTCGCCCCACCCCGGTTTCTCCAGGAATTTGACGATGCGCCCTTTCTTGTCGGTAATGACCACGCCGAACTGCAGCGGATCCTTGACCGAGGTCAGGGTGATGGTCGCCAGCGCCTTCTTGCTCTGATGCTCTTGCAGCACTTTGCCCAGATCGAAATCGGTGAGCAGGTCCCCGCTGATGATCAGAAATCGTTCTTTTAGAAATTTTTCCGCCGCCTTGACGGCCCCGGCGGTGCCGAAATCCGCCAACGGCGTGACATAGCTGATGCGCACGCCGAATTCGCTGCCGTCGCCGAAGAAATTTTTGATCGCTTCCGGCTGATGGTAAAGCAGCAGGACCAGCTCGTTGATCCCATGCTGCTTGAGCAGGTCGATGATGTGCAGCATGATCGGCCGGTTGACCAGCGGAATCATCGGTTTCGGAAGATTGATCGTCAGCGGATGGATGCGGGTGCCAAACCCGCCGGCCATAATGACAGCCTTCATGGAAACTCCTTTTAAATTCCGGGACAAGAATCGGAAACAAGAAATCAGAAATCAGACAACGATGCGTCGGAGCGGTCCGAATCCGGGATTCTTACTCCTTGCCTCTGTCGAGCAAGCGCCGCACTTCACTCTTCAATTCCGTCATATCGGAGCTCTTGACCACGTAGGCGTCGGCGAGCCAGGAGGAAAAATCCTCCTTGTAGCAGCTGAAGGCGGTGCAGAGGATCACCGGCAGGCGGTCTTTCTCCTGCACGATCTTCTGCAGGGTTTGCAGGCCGCTCTCCCCCTTCATCTGAATATCCAGAACCACCAGGTCGAACTCCCGCTCCTGTAACAGCTGCGCCGCTTCGGCGCCGGTCCCCGCCGTTTCCACCTGATATCCCTCGTCCTCCAGTTCCGCGGCGTAAAGGTGGCGGATATCGCGCTCATCATCGACTACCAGTAAGCGTGGCATGGATGGCCTCCCTTCTTTGGGCAAGGTGAATGATTTTGCTTTCTTGCGAAAGAATCAATTGGCTGCCGGAATATTCAGACTAATAGTAAATGTTGTGCCAACCCCTTCGGCGCTGCGAATATCGATTTCGGCGCCGTGCCCCTGCAGAATGCGCGCGCAGAGGGAAAGCCCAAGACCGCTCCCCCGTTCCTTGGTGGAGAAAAAGGGGGTGGTGATTTCCTTGATCGTTTCCGGACTCATCCCCGGTCCGTTGTCGGCGAGGGCGACATGAATGTATTCGCCTTGCCGCTCGGTGCGGATTTCGATCCGCCCCCCCTTCGGCATCGCCTCCAGGGAATTGGTCAGAATGCTGCGGATGCAATACGACATCTTTTTATAATCCACCTTCACCTGCGGCAGGCCGGGATCGAGGCGCAGCAGGCATTCCACCCGCGCCAGTTCCAGGTCTTCGCGCAGCCCGGCGTAAACCGCTGTCAGCAGATTGTTGATGTCCCACAGATCGAGGGTCGGGTGCAGCGATTCCGAGTAGTTCAGCACCTCCTGCAGGATGTCCTCCAGTCGGCGGGTTTCGCGGACGATCGATTCGATGTACTGCCGTTTGCCATCGTCCGGCGGCGTGTTCTTGATCAGGGTGCGGGCGAATCCGCCGATGATCGTCAGCGGATTGCGGATCGAATGGGCGATGTTGGAAGTGATGCGCCCCACCAGCGCCATCTTTTCCATGCGGACGATCAACTCCTGCTGCTGTTTCAACCGGCGGTTCGCTTCCGTCAGCTTGAGCAGTTCTTCCTGCAGGCGCTCATAGAGGCTGGCCCGTTCGATGGCGAAGGAAACCGGCAGCGCGAAGGTCTTCAGCGAGTGCAGGTCGGCGGTGGCGATCGGCCGGGCGTTGATGAAGTTGTCCGCCAGCAGCAAGCCGATGCGTCGATTCTTGCTGATCAGCGGGACCAGAATCAACTCGCGCACGCCGAGGGCCTCCACCTGCGCCGGATCGAGATCCGGCTCCCGGAAGAGATCCTGGACATGCATCGACTGCTGTTCGTTCAGGGTGCGCACGAAAAGATGGTCGCCACGACTGAGGGGAACCGAAAGGATCTCCAGCAGATCGCGGAACTTTTCCCGCTCCGAAGGCATTTTATTTTCAAAGAAATTTTGCGCCAATTCCCGCAAGGTGAAATCGTGTTCTTCGATTTCCTGCCAGATGACCGCCGCCTCTTCGCGGCGCCGCGGCCCGACGGCAAAATAGCCGCGCAGATTCTGCCGTTCCTTGTCCACCAGCAGAAGAAAAGCCCGGTTCAGGCCAAAACCCTTGCCGGAGGTGACGGCGGTAAGGGCCATGGCGATCACCTCGTCCATATCCACCGAGGTTTGCAGGACCAGGCTGACTTCGTGGAGAAATTTGATTTCCCGATTGCGCGATTCCAACTGGCGATCGAGGGTCTGCACCTTCACCCTCAGATCGAGCAACTCCTCGATGACCAGTGGCAGAAGAAGTTTGGCCAGCCCGCCCCCTTCCCGGTCGCCCATACTTACCAGATCTTCGATGAAACGGGGACAGTCGAGGCAGCGCCGGAGAAAGCGTTTCTTCTGGCTGAACAGAAGTTCCTGCTCGCCCTCTTGGATATACGGACATTCCCCGGGGGAAATATGCTCTTTTTGCCAGCAGCAGCCAGATTCCACGTAGATACCAGACACGGCCGGGGCCGGAAGGAGTGACGGCGAAAGTATATCAGCACCGCCGGCCAATGCAATGGAGAATATACGATTCTTAATGAAGTGGCCTGCCGGCGGGAGCGGACGGTTTTCTTGCTTGCCGGGGCGTCGGGGCGGGTGGCATAGTGCGCGGATGGATGAGAAACGCTACCGGTCATTTTCCACGCACCTGAAGGAACGCTTTGGCGCTCGGGTGCACAAAGTCTCCATCGACGCCGGGTTCGGCTGCCCGAACCGCGCCGGCGGCCGCGCCCAGGCGGGCTGCCTGTTCTGCGATCCCGGCGGCTCGGGGGCGGTCGGCATCGATCGACGGGTCTCGGTGGCCGAACAGATCGAAGCCGCCAGGGAAGTCATGACCCGCAAGTATAAGGCCCGGCATTTTCTGGCTTACTTCCAGCCCTTCTCCAATACATTCGGTCCGGTGGCGCGGCTGCGCGCCCTTTACGACGAGGCGTTGGCCGTTCCCGATGTGATCGGGATGTCGGTGGGAACCCGCCCGGACTGCCTGCCGGCGCCGGTTCTCGATCTGCTCGGCGAATTTCACCGGCGCACCTATTTCTGGCTGGAACTGGGGCTGCAGAGCGCGCACGAGGAAACGCTGCGCTTTCTTCGCCGCGGGCATGATTACGACGATTTTCTGCAGGCGCTGGCCGGCGCCCGCGAGCGCGGCCTGCGCGTCTGCGCGCACGTGATCCTCGGCCTGCCCGGAGAAAATCGCGGCCAGATGCTGGCAACGGCGGCGGAAATGGCGCGCCTGCGGATAGATGGAATAAAAATCCATCTGCTGCACGTGCTGCGCGGCACGCCCCTGGGGGATATGTACGCAGAAGGGGGGATCGGCGTTCTGGGGCGGGATGAATACGTATCGCTGGCCGCCGACTTCATCGAGCGCCTGCATCCGGATACGCTCATTCAGCGACTGACCGGCGATGGTCCGCGCGACCTGTTGCTGGCGCCGCTGTGGTCATTGAATAAATGGGAGGTGCTCAACGCCATCGACGCCGAGCTGGAACGACGCGATACGCGGCAGGGAAGCAGGATGGGGGATGCGGGTGGCGAGTGACGGGGCGCGCCCGCCGAAGCCTTGGCGAAGGCGGGAGCCTCAGCGCGTCTGCGCCTCGATCACCGGGTCGGCGGCGGGACGGTGTTCTTCCGCCCCGCCCCAGGAAATCAAGATGAGGGATGCCCAGACAATACCCATAAGAAGGACCAATACTCGTGTCATGCGCGGAAAGGTACAAAAAACCTCGGATTAAATCAATAAGTCATTTTTCGTGTCCTGTTGACAAATTTTGTGCATTGCCCTTCCCGGTTTTGCCGTGGTATTGGATCGACCCACCGGTCCCGAAATTGTCCACCCCCATCCCCCTCTTTTCCCGCAGGCCCGCAATCTCGATGGATTTAACAACGCTTAACCAGGAACAGCTTTCGGCCGTGCGCCATTCGGAGGGCGCTTTGCTGCTGCTGGCCGGCGCCGGCTCCGGCAAGACACGGGTCATCACCTGTCGTCTCGCCCACCTGCTGCGGGAGAAGGGCGTGCCTGCCGAAGCGCTGGTGGCGGTGACGTTCACCAACAAGGCCGCTCGGGAAATGCGGCAGCGGGTGGAGGAACTCGTCGGCCGGCGGGCCGCTCGCGGCATGACCATCGCCACCTTTCACTCCCTGGGGGTGCGCCTGCTGCGGGAGGATATCCAGCTGCTCGGCTACAAGAAGAATTTCTCCATCTACGGCGCCGCCGACCAGGTGCGGTTGATTCGCGATCTGGTCCAGGACGGCGCCGCCGGCAGGAAATTCGATGCGGAGCGTCTGCTCTGGATCATTTCCGCCGCCAAGAATGCCCTCGTCGGTCCCGAATCCTTCGTCCCCCGCTTCGGCGACGAGTACGAAGCCATGGCGGCCGCTGTTTATCCCCGCTACCAGAAAGCGCTCAAGGCTTTCAACGCCATCGATTTCGACGACATCCTGTTGCTGACCATCCGCCTGCTCGAGGACCATCCGCAGGTTCTGGACCGCTATCAGGAGCGTTTTCGCTATCTGATGGTCGATGAATACCAGGACACCAACGCCGCCCAGTACCGCCTGCTGCGCCTGCTCAGCGCCAAGCGCGGCAACCTGTGCGTGGTCGGCGACGACGATCAGTCGATTTACGGCTGGCGCGGCGCCGACGTGCGCAACATCCTCGATTTCGAAAAAGATTTTCCCGGCGCCCTGACCATCAAGCTGGAGCAGAATTACCGTTCGACCGGCACCATCCTGGCGGCGGCCAATGCGGTCATCGGCCACAACCGTCAACGCAAGGAAAAGGTTTTGTGGACCGCCGGCGAGGCGGGCGCGCCGATCGACTGCATCCGTTGCGCGGACGAGGAAGAGGAGGCGCGCACCGTTGTCGAGCGCATCCATGCCGAACGTTTCCGGCATCAGCTCGCCTACCGCGATTTCGCCATCCTGTACCGGACCAACGTCCAGTCGCGAGCCTTCGAAGAGCAACTGCGGTTCGAAAACATCCCCTACGTGCTGATCGGCGGACAGCAGTTTTTCGACCGCAAGGAGGTCAAGGACGCCCTGGCCTATTTGCGGGTGCTGGTCAACGCCCGCGACGAGGTCAACCTGCTGCGCATCCTGAACTATCCCAAGCGCGGCATTGGCGAGACAAGCGCCGATCGGCTGATTCGCGCCTCGGCCGAACAGAACCGCCCGCTGTACGAGATCCTGCGCCATCCCGGCGAGCTGGACGATCTGGGCGAAAAGACCCGCGACGCCATTACCGCCTTTGTCGCCCTCCTGGAGAAATACCGCCAGCGTTTCCGCCGCGCTGCGCCCCTGGCCCAGACGGTGCGGGAGTTGTTCGCCGAATTGACGCTGGAGGAAGAAATTTACCGCTCCGCCGACGATCCGAAAAAAGGCAAACGGCGGGCGGAAAACCTGGAGGAGGTCATCAATGCCGTGGCCGCCTACGAGGGGCGGGAGGGCGCGCCGAGTCTCGGCGGGTTTCTCGAAAAGGTTTCCCTGCTCGACCGCGACGACCCGGGGCGCGGCAGCAAGGAGGAGAAGCTGGCGCGCGACGTCGTCGTGCTGATGAGCCTGCACTCCAGCAAGGGGCTCGAATTCCCCCACGTCTTTCTGGTCGGGGTGGAAGAGGACTATCTGCCGCATCGCAAATCGGAAACCGAAGCCGGGGACATCGACGAGGAGCGCCGCCTCTGCTACGTCGGCATCACCCGCGCCCGCCGGCGTCTCACCCTTCTGCATGCCGCCCGGCGCAAAAAATACGGCAACCTGCAGCCGCGTACGCCGAGCCGCTTCCTTGAGGAAATTCCGGCGGAACTGCTGAACCGGGACAACGCCGCCGGCCTGCCTCCGGCGGGGGCGCAGGAGCAGGCAAAAATGGCCGACACCTTCTTTTCCGGGATAAAGGCGCTGCTGGGAGATTAAAAGACAGCGTACCGCTTGCATGCGGACCCAATTTAATGATATGGATTTTTTTTCGTTTTTGATTTATGTTTGGCGGCAATTGGCAGGGAGCGATTCCGCCATTTGGCAATAACCCCGAGGCGATTTCGCCGGCGGGAATGATACTTTAAGCATTTTATTTTTTGTGTGCACGGCCCCCCCAAGGAAAAAGCGCCGCCGCCGAGCTTTGCGAGGCGAATCCTGGGAGGCGACGAGAGGGCCGGTCGATTTGGCTTGGTAAGTGCAGAAAGACGCGACAGGGAACCAGTGGATATCCTGATCTTTATGTACGAAATCCCTATATTTTAAATAGCGAATGTTTTTATTCGATAGCGAATTGCCCGAGTGAATTCCTCGGCTTTGATCGGACCCGGGTTGCCGCCGGGGACGCTGTTTCGGTTTTTAAAGGAGTTGAGATGAAGATTAGTCAGCGGATATTTTTCGGCGCCGCCCTGGTTATGCTGGCACTTTGGCCGGCAACCGAGGCTCTCGCGATATCGGTTTCCGGACGCGCGAGCACCGAATTGGAATGGTACGACAATGCGGAGGAGAACACGGTTGCTCCCCTGTATCAATATCTGTTGCTCAATGTGCGGGATCTCGGGGTCGATGGGCTTAATTTTCGCGCCTACGGTCGGGTCGCCGACGATCTGAACGATGAGGAAACCATCGGCAGCGAACTGTACTATGCCTATCTGGAAAAGAACGACCTGTTTACCGATCTCGACCTGCGCCTGGGGCGTCAGTTCATCGCCACCACCGCCGGCGCTTCCCTGCTGGACGGCATCCGGCTTAAATACCGCAATCTCGGACCGTTGGCCATCGAGGTGTTCGGCGGCGGCGACGTTTCCTTTTACGAGGGATACGACGAGGAGGATCTGGTCGGCGGGGTGGAGGTTTCCGGCCGCTTCAAAAATCTGAATCTCGGCGTCTCCTATCTGCAGAAGCGGGAGGACAGCGATCTGGCCAAGGAGTTGTTCGGTCTGGACGCCGCCCTCGATTTTGCCGATATCATCCAGCTCTACTCCGAAGTCCAGTACGATTGGATTTCCGACCGGGTCAGCTATTTCCTCGGTGGATTCAACTACTATCGCAGTCCCACCTGGTCCTTGCGGGCGGAATTTCTGCACTCGCTGCCGGTCTTCTCTTCCACCTCGATCTACTCCGTTTTTGCCGTCGAAGAGTATGAGGAGGTCATGGCCGAGCTCAGTTATCGGCTCGGAACGGGGCTGCGCGCCTTCGGTCGATATTCCCGGGAGTTCTACGAGGATTACAGCGACAACGTCATTGAGGCGGGGGTCGAAAAAATTCGCACCGAGCGCGTATCCGGCTACCTGATCGGCACTTACCGGGACTCCGACGACGGGCAGGATCTGCAGGGGGTCAAGGCGCGCGTTGCTTATCTGTTCGGGCAAAAACTGGAGACCGGTCTCGGCGTTCACGTCGATGTCTTCGAGAGAGAACTCGATGAAGACAGCGATGAGACCACCAGCAGCCGCGTCTGGGCCGACACCACCCTCTATCTGAGTAAAACCTTGAACGTCCAGGGCAAGGTGGAGAGAGTCGAAAGCGACATCTGGGACGAATACTACCGGGGCCGCGTCCGCCTGAACCTCTACTTCTGATTCGATACGAAGGAGCCTGGATATGAAGCGATTGTCTATTCTGCTTGCCCTGACTTTCTTGGGCGCTGTTTCCGTCAAGGCGGCGATCGATTTTCCGCATAACGACCACCTCGAATATGTCGAAAACGACTGCGCCGCCTGCCATCGCGAAGACGCCAAGTCGGTTTTTCCCAGCCTGGAAAACTGCCTGGACTGCCACGAGCAGGAATTTGTCGACGATGTGGTTTTCCCGAGTCTGAAAACCCATGGGCCGGCCTGGGCGCTTAATCACCGACCTTTCGCCAAGATGGCCGACAACAACTGCGCCACCTGTCACGAGCAGCAGGACTGTCTGCAATGCCACTCCAACGCCGGGCGGGCGGATGAATTCAGCGATTTCGGCAACAACATGATCAACGTGCATCGTTCCGATTTTCAGATCACCCATCCGATTGCCGCCCGCACCGATCCCCAACTCTGCGCGAGCTGCCATGAGAACCGCTTCTGCACCGACTGCCACGATGCGTTTCAGGTCGGCCGGGGCAGCGGTCCTTCGCACCGGCGCACCTTCGATCTGGGCCTGAATTCCGATTTTGGCCAGATCACCCAGGTTCACCAGAATATCCCTGCCGGAACCTCTTGCGATACCTGCCATACCGGCACGGTTGCGGTCGATTTTCATGACTGGAGTATTGGCCATGCCCGTGAAGCCCGCAAGGATCTGGCCTCCTGCCAGGCGTGTCATCCGCAGGGCGATGTCTGCGTCAAATGCCACAGCGCCACCGGCGGGGTCGGTGCTTTGACCAGAATCAATCCGCACGGCAAGGACTGGGGCGATCGGGCCGACCGGCTGAAAGACGCCAGCAACGGCAAAACCTGCAAAAGGTGTCATTAATCCGCACAGGTCTTGGCTGGCGCAATTTAATTTGGAGGAAATTCAATGCATCGATATATTCGTTTGATTTTTCTGGCCGGGCTCATCCTTGCACTGACCGCCTGCGGCAGTAGTCGGTCGGATGAGGAAGAGACCGCTGGGCCGACCTACGCAACCTTCGGGGTCGACGGCAATGGCGTCGACTACATCGGCGCCGACCGCTGCGTCGGTTGTCATGCCGGCCTGTCCTCCGCACAGGTGCTGAGCTATCGCTACGGTCGGCATGTGGTTCACAGCACGGCCATCGACGCGGCTTCCCCCGCCAGTTGCCTGGCCTGTCACGACCCGATCGGCGACGGCGGCACCCTTGAGCGCTTCATCGATCCGGCGCACGTCCCCGCCGCCGGTCTGGCGGCCGTCGGTTGCGAAAACTGCCACGGCGCCGGCGGCGATCACTTCGGCATCGAGCCGATCCCCAATCCCCTGCCCGGCGTCGGCGACTGCGGCAAGTGTCACACCGTTCTCCCCGTCGGTCCGGCCGGACATGTTGGTGGATCGGCCGATGGCATCATGGAAGACTACGCCGCCGGCGGTCACGCCGCCACTGTGGGGGGAGGGATTCCGTTGGCGGTCTGTTCCCGCTGTCATTCCGACGAAGGTTTCCGCGCCTTCGCCGGCGCAACGGCCGGTTTCGACGCCGGCCAGATCAGCGCCGCCTTGACCGGCGCCGCTGCGCCGGCGAACTTGTCCTCGGTGCAGTGCCGGACCTGTCACGACAGTCATTCGGGTCAGTTGCGGGCGGAGGAGACCACCAGCGTCCAGGGGGGCGCCAAGGTCGTGCAATTTTCGCAGCAGTTCAATTTGTGCACCGCCTGCCACCAGGTCTTTTTGCAGGCGACCTACAATGCCGCAACTGAATCTTTCGATTATACGCTGGATCGGACGCGGCTGCCGTTTCACGGCACTGCCGGCGATCCGCTGGCCGACGGCAACGGGCTGCTGATCTGGGACACCCATTTTTCCAGTCCGAGCGCAAGTATCGCCGGTTACGCCATCGACGCGGCGAACCCGAAAGCCTGCACCACCTGCCACGATCCGCACCGCGCCGACTAGTTTGGCACTGTTCATGCTGCAACCGTTGCAGGCGAAAGCCTGGACGGAGAAAAATAATCCACTTTCAACGTGGAGGAGGGGCGATTGCCACGCCTCTGAGTTTTGGCCCATGGTCCCTGCCGAGTGGGTCGGTTGCGGGCCGCTGAAGAGTTTGTCGGGGAGCATGGAGGAGAATGGACCTGCTCAACCCGGCGAGTTCAACACTTATTGAAGGAGAAAGAAGAATGAGAGAAGGAAGAAAATGGCTTCATCTGCTTCTCGCAGCCATGCTGGCTGGTTCGCTGGCCCTGGCCGGCTGCTCCGGCGACGACGGAGATGACGGCGTCAATGGTGTCGATGGCCTGGACGGCCCGGGTTTTGAGCTGCCCGCCAATACCGAGGCGGGCCTGCTGGCTTGCTCCACCTGCCACGGTGGGACCACCGGTGCGGATTGGATTCAAAGCAAGCACGCCATGAACTCCAGTCATACGGTCGGCAGCTGCGCGGCCCAATGCCACAACCCCTCCGACGCCATGTTTGACGTCGAAGCGGCATTCGGCGTCGCCGCCACCGGAACCGCCGTCGGCTGCGAGGATTGCCACGGCGCCGGCA
>JBAYQP010000027.1:0-34201 GCA_041677125.1 Desulfuromonadales bacterium
ATTTTATTGGACTGTTTCGACTTTTGCACGAGATGGTCGAGCAAAATTTACAGGTTTATGTACCCACACAGGGTGGGCCGGATGCTTTTTTACATTTTGGTCGGGGCACCACCGATAAACTGCATGCCGAGTTTTACTTTGCCAAAAACGGTTACAAGTTCGATCTTGTCCCTACAAGCGACAACCGACTTATTTTCGAAAGCGAAGTGAGCTGGTTTGGCGGTGTATTTTATTCATCGACGCAAAGTGCCGTTCTTGGCCGGGGGCACGATGAGGCAAAGCTGAAGACAGCGACCGATCCTTATTCGCCGTATGTTCGGCCGTCAGTGACCAATTGGCGTGTCTATCATTTTCACGAGACGGGCGAGAAAGCCAAGGTGAAACAACCGCATGCGGCCAATATCAACCTGCGGCTAAACACTGACGCCAGTAATCTGGCGGCTTACCTGAGGATGTTGCAAGAGGAGCACGAGGCGGAATATCGACGCATTGTGGATACCATTCGCCTGGTGGCGCCCTTCTTCGGCGATTTCGTGCATCGCCCCGGCGAACCGGAAATCGTGGAACTTGAATGGACACAGAAGGGTAAACCGGACATCCCGTTCAAGGCCCATATGCTTTCGGATGGTACCTTGCGCTTCATCTGCTTGGCCACCCTTCTGCTTCAGCCAGTAAAACTGTTACCTGACACCATTTTGATCGACGAGCCTGAACTGGGGTTGCACCCTTATGCGATCACCGTGCTGGTCGACATCTTCAAGCAGGTTGCCGAACAGCGTCAGTTGATCGTTTCCACGCAGTCGGTGGAATTGGTTAACGAACTGTCGCCCGAGGACGTGATTGTCGTCGATCAGGAAGACGGTGCTTCAACTTTTCGGCGCTTCACCGAAGAAGAATTGGCCGGATGGATGGAGCAGTACGCCATGGGGGAACTGTGGAAACGGAACATCCTTGGCGGGAGGCCCTGAGATGGTGGAGGTCATTGTCTTTGCCGAGGGGCCGACCGAAGAGCAGTTCATCAAGCGGGTTGTGGCGCCGGTATTGAGGCCGGCACAAATATTTGTGAAACCGCAAATGCTTTATACATCGCAAGAGGCTAAAGGGGGCGCCGTCAGTTTCGGGCGGCTGAAATTTAATGCGCGCAACACCTTGCGCCAGAAGCCGGAAGCAGTGTTGAGTACCTTTCTCGACCTTTATGGATTGGCTACGGATTTCCCCAACTTCGAAGAAGCAAAGCAAATATCCGATGTTTATGCGCGGGTAGCATGCCTGGAAACCGCATTGCATGCTGCTATTATCGAGCATGTCGGCTGTCGGACCGACCGTTTCATGCCGCATATTCAGCCCCATGAATATGAAGGGTTACTGTTCTCCGATGTCGTGGCCTTGAGCACTACGGAGCCCGCTTGGGGGAAGTGCTTACGCGGATTGGAGAAAGTACGAGCCTTGTTTGCTACGCCCGAACATATCAATGACAACTATGAGACAAGTCCGTCCAGAAGACTTGAAAATCTTCTTGAGCCGAAATACAAGAAGACCCGCCATGGACCGTTGGCGGCCGAACGAATCACGCTATCCGCCATGGAGAGGGAATGCGTGCATTTTCGGGTATGGATGGACACTTTGCGGCGACTGGCGGTGGCGTAATACTTGATTTTCACCCGTCCGTGCGACGCCTTCACTACGGCCGAAGCGACATTCAGCCTTGTTGTTTGCCTTCAGCCGCAGGCTCACCGCCGTGGTTCTACCGGGAGGCGCGCCGGTCCGGCATGAGGAATGGGGGTACTGAAACGGCTTTACGGGCCGTGCGGTTCACCGATGGGTCCGCTGCCATGCCTTGCGCAGGGCCGTCAGCGTGCGCGGCTGCATGCCGACGACCGCTTTGCCCTTCTTCTCCCATTGCGAAATGCTGGCGGCGGTGACGCCGATACGGGCGGCGAATTTCGTCTGCGTCTCCCCGCGCGATGTCCGCCAGGCGTGGATGGCGTCGCCGGTGAGCGGGTCGGGGAAGGCCTCCGCTCTGGGCGCTCTTTTGGGTTCCGTTGTTTTTGCCGATTCCGGTTCCGCCCGCGGCAGCCGCGCCTTTTGCAGTCTGGATAAATCGGCAGCAGGCGCAGCTTTTTTCGTCGGCGTCGATTTTTTCGGCGGGGGGGCGGCGGCGGAAATTGCGGAAACAACTTCCGCGCTTTCGGCCATGTCGATACCGAATACATCGGCGATACCGCTGGCGGCGATCCGTCGCCGGGAGGTCCCAACGCTGGCCACGTCGGTTACCGCTGCGGAGACATCGACCAACTCTTCATGATTCACCCCGCGCAGAACAAAGAGCATCTCCGGGGATTGGTCAAGGCGGGCGCCGACACCGTAAAGCACCGCCGCCACATGCTTGCACATGCCGGCCCAGTCCGGGCAGTCGCAGTCAAATTTCATTTCTCCCGGCAGAGGGAAAAGACCTTGCCGACGATCCGCAACCACTTCCATGACGCCATGATCCAGTTTGCCGCGCAACAGATCGATCAACGATCCGATCCGGCCGGTACAGGACTTTTTGACGAGATCCCATTTACTTTTCAACAGCGGTGAGATGGTGATGGCAACGTTGTATAGCTGCGTTCCGCTGACCATCGCCTCGATCCGCCCCTGATTGATGGTCAGATGGCAAACCGAACCGTTCCTGACATAGGTGCGACCGCGTGGGAGACGGTTGGCGTAATCGCTGAACGACTCCATGTGGTCGCACCATCCCTTGCCCCAGAAGGAGCCGGCGATCTTGCGCCCGGTCAGCTCGACCGGTTGCACGTCGAGCCCTTTCTTGCGCAGCTTCTCCATCTGCTTTAAAGCCTTGGCCCGCCGCTCCGCCACCGGCACATAGGGCGCCAATTCGTAATAACTCATGTCAGGTTTCCTTCCGGCAATCTCGTCGGGGCATCGGGGCGTTTCAACTCACCACGATCTTCCTTGCGCCCTTTGCGGTGAGAGCTTTCCGTTCCAGGTTCTAAATCGCCGCTTTTTCCAGATCGAGCGCCACCATCCGCAACAAGGCCTCGTCGTTCATCTCCGTCAGCAGGGTCTCCGCCCCTTCCAGCAGTTCGGTCGCCAGCCCGGCTTTGGCGGCGATCAAGGCGTCGATCTTCTCTTCCACTGTCCCCTTGCAGACGAATTTGTGCACGGTGACATTCTTCTTCTGGCCGATGCGGAAGGCGCGGTCGGTGGCCTGGTTCTCGACCGCCGGGTTCCACCAGCGGTCGAAATGGATGACATGACTGGCGGCGGTAAGATTGAGACCGGAACCGCCGGCCTTCAGCGAGAGGACGAAAAAAGGCGGGCCGTCCTCCTGCTGGAAGCGGTCCACCAGCTTCTTCCGCTCGGCCACCGCCGTGCCGCCGTGCAGCACCAGCCCCGGCCGGCCGAACAGGGTGGCCAGAAAGGCGGCGAGCGGCGCGGTCATCTCCCGGAACTGGGTAAAGACCAGCACCTTCTCCTGGCGCGTGGCGATCTCTTCGGCTAGTTCCCGCAGGCGCGCAAACTTGCCGCTACGCTCCTCGGCAAAGTCGCCGTCACCCAGCGCCTGGCCGGGATGGTTGCAGATCTGTTTGAAGCGCATCAGCGAAGAGAGGATCAACCCGCGCCGTTGGATCCCTTCCCGCTGCTCCTTGAGCGCTGCGGCCAACTCCTTAACCGCCTGCCCGTAGAGGCGCGTCTGCACCTTACCGAGGCCGCACCAGGCAGCCATCTCGACCTTGTCGGGGAGATCGTCGATAACGCTGCGATCGGTCTTCAGGCGGCGCAGGATGTAGGGCTGGACCAGCGTACGCAGCGGCGCATAGGAGGGCGGCTCGCGCCCTTCGAGGGCGGCGACGAACTGCCTGAAGCGGGTGGCGGAGCCGAGGAGGCCGGGACAGATGAAATCGAAGAGCGACCAGAGATCGGATAGGCGGTTTTCCACCGGCGTACCGGTCAGGGCGATGCGCGCCCGGCCCTTGAGGGTTTTCACCGCCTTGGCCTGCTGCGTACCGGGGTTTTTGATCGCCTGCGCCTCATCGAGCACGATCAGGTTCCAATCCCGCTGCCTGAGCCATTCTTGCCGCTGCAGCATGCCGTAGGTGGTCAGCACCGCATCGACGGCGGCCAGTTCACCGGCGGGATCGGCGGCGATGCGCTCCCGCTGCGCGCGGTCCCCCTCCGACGGATGCAGGCAGGCGACGGTGAGGGACGGCGCAAAGCGCTCCAGCTCGCTCTTCCAGTTGCCGAGCAGCGAGGCCGGCAGCACCAGCAGGCTGGGGGCGGATTTCCCCTCGCGCCCCTGCTGCGCCAGCAGCAGGGAGATCACCTGGATCGTCTTCCCCAGCCCCATGTCGTCGGCGAGGCAGGCGCCCAGCCCCAGCTCCGAGAGAAACCAGAGCCAGTTGAGGCCGGTCTGCTGGTAGGGGCGCAAAGTCGCCTGCAACCGGTCGCCGGCCTGCACCGCCGCCAGCCGCGCCGGCTCCCGCAGTCCGGCCAGCAGCTCGCGCAATTGCCCGCCTGCCTCGACAAAAGCCCAGCCGGTTTCGTCCAGGGTGAGGTCGTTGGCGGACAGGTCGCGGCGGGCGCCGGCGAGCAGGCGCATCCCCTCCATGAAGGAAAGACCGGCACCGGCCTCGGTCTCGACCCGCTGCCACTGTTCCAGCGCCTGCCGCAGTTTTTCGCCATCGACTTCGACCCACTGCCCGCGCAACAGCGCCAGCCCCTCGCCGGATGCCGTCAATGCCGCGATTTCCGCCGGCGTCAGGTCGGCGCCATCCAACGTCAGTTGCACGCGAAAATCGAGGAGCGCCTGCGCCGACAGGGTTTCGCCGACATTGCCGCCGAGCGCCACCTGCACCTTGGGACGCGGACGCTTTTTCCACCAGTCGGGCAGGCGCACCACCAGGCCGCTCTCCTCCAAGGCCGGCACATCTTTCAGAAACGGATAGGCTTCCTCCGGCGTCCAAGCCAGCGGGTGGTAGATGTCGCTGCTCTCCAGCAGCTCCTTCACCCACGCGCAGCGGGTGCCGGCCGCCTGCACCGGTTCGAGCAGACGCAGAAGGGCTTCGCGGTTATTGGCGCCGGCATATTCGCGGAGCGCCTGGCTGAGGGGCAGATGTTGGGCTCGGGCGTTTTTGCCGAGCCGCGGGATGTAGGTCGCCATGAAGGCAAAGGGGTAATCGGGATCGTTCTTGTTCTCGGCCAGATGAAAGCAGACCCGCCCCACCTGCCGCCAGAGGGGCGCATGCCGGTGCAGGAAACCGGCGAGACCTTCGGCATCGCGGGATATCGCATCCCGCGTCCAGCGGTCGAGCTCGGTCCAGATGGCGGCGAGAAGAGCGGGGGTGCAGTATTCCCCTCCCGGCATCGGCGGCAGGCTCAGGGTCAGATGGGCAAGTGTTGCGGCATCAAGGGGCGGCAGGGGCTCCAGGCGGTCGGCGGCAGGCTGACTCTGACAGAGAAGAAGGAGATAGCGCGAACCGAAATCGCGCCAGAAGGCCCAGGAGAGCGGCCAGTCGGGCGCGGATTTACCCCCGGCCAGCGCGATGATTCCCGCCGACGGCGAAGCGGCGAAGGCCTGCGCTATTTTTTCGCCATTAAGGGGATTGGATTCGGCAAGACCGGACGCGACGCCGGGAGTCGAGCCGATCATCAGCAGATGACCGGATGGGGTAAGGATGAGATTCACGGTGCGTAAGCCTGCGTCTGCATGGGAAGGGGGCTAAAGTTTCAGGTCTGGAGGATATCACCCGGCAGAGATGATCGTCAATTTGAAGATCACATCGACATTGGGCCGATGGCTTCGCTCAGTTATTTCCCCTGACCTTGGCCCGCGGAGCGCCCGCCCCCGCCCTACTCTTCGAATCCGGCAATCTCCCGCAAGAACTCCTCCCCATACCGCGCCAGCTTATGTCGGCCAACGCCGTTGATGCGCAGCATCTGGGCTTCGTCCACCGGGCGCGCTACAGCCATTTCGGTCAGGGCGGCGTCGCCGAAGACGATGAAGGGCGGCACGCCCTCGCGCTCGGCGATGCGCTTGCGCAGGGCGCGTAGCGCCTGAAACAGCGGCTCGGCATGCGCCGGCAGCAACGCCCCGGCGCTTCGACGCTCCGCGCGCACCGCTTTCGCCTTGACCCGCGGCTGCACCAGGTGCAATTGCTGCTCGCCGCGCAGCAGCGGGCGCGCGGCTTCGGTCAGGCGCAGGACGGAATAGTTGGCGACGTCCTGCTCCAGGTAGCCGAGATGGATCAACTGGCGCAGCAGGCTGCTCCAGGCCTCGGCCGACACCTCCCGGCCGAGGCCGTAGGTCGAAAGTCGGTCGTGCCCCAGGGACTTGATGCGGGCGCTGTCGGCGCCGCGCAGCACCTCGACGACATGCCCCATGCCGAAGCGCTGGCCGACGCGGTAGACGCAGGAGAGCGCCTTGCGGGCGTTCTCGGTGGCGTCGTAGCGCTGCGGCGGATCGAGACAGATGTCGCAGTTGCCGCAATCCTCCTGCAACTGTTCGCCGAAGTAGGACAGGAGCACCCGCCGGCGGCAGGTCAGCGGCTCGGCGAAGCCGACCATGGCGGCGAGCTTGTGCAGTTCGATGCGGTTCTGTTCGGCGCTGGCGCCGCCCTCGATGAGGCGGCGCACCAGGGTCAGATCGCCGTAACCGAAGAGCAGCAGCGCTTCGGCCGGCAGGCCGTCGCGGCCGGCGCGGCCGGTCTCCTGATAGTAGCTTTCGAGGTTCTTGGGGATGTCGTAATGGACGACGAAGCGCACGTTCGGCTTGTCGATCCCCATGCCGAAGGCGACGGTGGCGACAACGATCTGCAACGCGTCGCGGCGAAACGCCTCCTGCACCCGCTGCCGTTCGCCGTCGGCCAGGCCGGCGTGATAGGCGGCGGCGGCAAACCCGTTTTCCACCAGCCGCGCCGCCACCTCCTCCACCCGCTTGCGGCTGAGGGCGTAGACGATCCCCGGCTCCTCGGGTCGGGGGCGCAGAAAGGTCAGCAACTGCTGCAAAGGTTTCTGCTTCTCGACGACGGTGTACCTGATGTTCGGCCGGTCGAAACCGGCAACCAGGCAGGCGGCGCGGGTCAGACCGAGGCGCTCGCGGATGTCCCGGCGCGTCTGCGGATCGGCGGTGGCGGTGAGGGCGAGGAGCGGCACTTCGGGGAAGAGCTGGCGCAGGCGGCCGAGGTCGAGGTATTCGGGACGGAAATCGTGTCCCCACTGGGAGACGCAGTGCGCCTCGTCGATGGCGAACAGCGCCACCGGCACCTCCGCCAGACGTTGCAGGAAGGCCTCGCTCAGCAGCCGCTCGGGCGCGACGTAGAGCAGATCCAGTGCGCCGCCGTGCAAGGCGGCGAGGACCCGCCGCGATTCGGCCGCGCCAAGGGAGGAATTGTAGAAAGCGGCCGACACCCCGTTGGCGCGCAGGGCGTCGACCTGGTCCTGCATCAGCGAGATCAGGGGGGAAACGACGATGGCTGTCCCCGGTCGCAACAACGCCGGAATCTGGTAGCAGAGGGATTTGCCGCCGCCGGTCGGCATGAGGACGAATGCGTCCTCGCCGCGCAAGAGGGTGTCGATGATCTGCGCCTGGTGCGGACGGAATTCGCGAAAGCCGAAAACGCGCTGAAGAATTTTCAGGGGAGAATCAGGCATGAAAACAGGCGGGCGTCCCTTCTGTGCATCCATAAAAAAATCTTTGCCGCCAAAACGCACGAATGCACACGCGATTAAATAAAAAACTAGCGTATGCGTGGCGCGAACCGATCAGGAGGCGACCTGGCTGGCAAGCGGCGACGGACCGGTTTCGGCGTACGCTGCGCGAATGCTCCGGGCGATGCCCGCCGCATCGATGCCGTAGCGGGCGCGCAGCTCTTCCTGGCTTCCCTGCTCGACAAAGCTGTCGGGCAGACCGAGACATTGGCAGGGGAGAGGGAGGCCCGCCGCCGCCAGCAATTCGAGCACGGCGGAGCCGAAACCGCCGGCCAAAACGTTCTCCTCCACGGTGATCACCCGTCCGGTGCGGCGCGCCTCGGCAAGGAGCAGTTCGCTGTCCAGCGGCTTGAGAAAACGCGGATCGACCACTGCCAGAGACAGCCCTTCGGCTTGCAGCTCTTCGGCGGCCAGCAGGGCATCGGCCACCGTCGTACCGAGGGCGAAGATCACGCCATCGGCGCCGTCGCGCAGCTTCTCGCCGCAGCCGATGGCCAGCGGCTGCGGATCTTTTTCCAGGGGCAGACCGAGCGCGTTGCCGCGCGGATAGCGGTAGGCGAAGGGACCGTCGGCGACCTGGGCGGTGACCATCGCCCGGCGCAGTTGGTTTTCGTCGCGCGGCGCCATGAAGACGAGATTGGGGATATGGCGCAGGTAGGAGTAATCGAAAACCCCGTGGTGGGTCGGACCATCGGCCCCCACCAACCCGGCGCGGTCGAGAGCGAAGGTGACCGGCAGGTTCTGCAGGCAAACATCGTGCAGCACGTTGTCGTAGGCCCGCTGCAGAAAAGTCGAATAAACCGCCACCACCGGGCGCAGACCGCGGCAGGCGAGGCCGGCGGCAAAGGTCACCGCGTGCTGCTCGGCAATGCCGACGTCGTAAAACCGCTCGGGAAAGCGGCGGGCGAAATCGGTCAGCCCGGTCCCCTCCAGCATGGCGGCGGTAATCGCGACTATTTTTTCATCCTTGACCGCCATTTCAGTCAGGGTGCGACCAAAAATCGACGTATAGCTCGCCCCGGCCGTTTTGCCCTTGAGCACCTCGCCGGTGGCCGGGTCGAAGGGACCGACGCCGTGGTACTTCGGCGGATTATTTTCCGCCGGCGCATAGCCCTGCCCCTTGCGGGTGATGACGTGAATCAGCAGCGGCTTCTTCAGCCGGGAGACGTTCTGCAGGGTCTCCACCAGTTCGTCGAGGCGATGGCCGTTAAGGGGGCCGATGTAGTCGAAACCGAAGGCTTCGAAGAGCATGCCGGGGGTGAAAAAGCCCTTGATCGACTCCTCGGTGCGCCGCGCCAGCTGCACCAGATCGCGGCCGAAGCGAGGGATATTGGCGAGAAGCTGCTCCGTTTCCTTGCGGAAGCGCAGGAAGAAATCGGAAGTCATCTTGCGGCTGAGAAGGGAGGAAAGAGCGCCGACATTGGGGGAGATGGACATCTCGTTGTCGTTGAGGATGACGATAAGGTCGCGCTTCAGGTGTCCGGCTTGATTCAGCCCTTCGAAGGCCAATCCGGCAGTGAGCGAACCGTCGCCGATAACCGCGATGACCTTTTCATCGCCGCCGACGGTGTCGCGGGCGGCGGCCATGCCCAGCGCGGCGGAAATGGAGGTGCTCGAATGGCCGACATCGAAGCAGTCGTGGGCGCTTTCGGCCCGCTTGGGAAAACCGCTGATGCCGTCCAACTGGCGCAGGGTGCAAAAATTGGCGTGTCGGCCCGTGAGCAGCTTGTGCGCATAGGCCTGGTGCCCGACATCCCAGACGATTTTGTCGCGCGGCGAATCGAAAACCCGGTGCAGGGCGATGGTCAGCTCGACCACGCCGAGGGAACTGGCCAGATGACCGCCGGTGCGCGCCACCGTCTGGATAATCTCCTGCCGCAATTCGCCGGCCAAAGTTTCCAGTTCCGCCGGCGAAAGCGCTTTCAGATCGGCGATGGAGCCGAGATTGGCCAGAATTTCACCCATGCTTTCGCGTCCTTTTCTCAGGAAGATCGATCGACGATGTAATGCGCGATCCGCCGCAGCGGTTCGGCCGCCCCGCCGAGGGGCGCCAGGGCGGCGACGGCCCGGTCGCGCAGCTCGATGGCCCGGCCGCGCGCGTCCTGGAGTCCGAGCAAGGCCGGGTAGGTCGCTTTTCCCCGCGACTGGTCGCCGCCCACGCCCTTGCCCAGGGATTCTCGCTCGCCGACGACGTCGAGGATATCGTCGGCGATCTGGAAGGCGAGTCCGGCAGCGGCGCCGTACTCGCTGAGGGCGGCATAGGCCGGCTCGTCGGCGCCGCCGAGGCGCGCGCCGGCCTGAATGCTGGCCAGAATCAGTGCGCCCGTCTTGTGCGTGTGAATGTATTCAAGGGTTGGAAAATCAATCGTTTGCCCCTCCGATTCCATATCAACTACCTGTCCGCCCACCATCCCCAGGGAGCCAGCGGCGCGGCCGATGATCTGGATGACGTCCCGGCCAACCGCAGGAGGCAGACGCCGGTTGCCAACGGGACTGGAGAGGAGGATGAACGCCTCGGTGAGCAGCGCGTCGCCGGCAAGAACGGCGATGGCCTCGCCGAAAACCTTGTGGCTGGTCGGCCGCCCGCGCCGGAAATCGTCGTTGTCCATCGCCGGCAGATCATCGTGGATGAGCGAATAGGTATGGATCATTTCCAGGGCGCAGGCGGCGGGCAAAGCGTCGTCTCGACCGCCGCCGACCGCCTCGCAGGCGGCAAGGAGCAGTAGCGGGCGAATACGCTTGCCACCGGCGAAAACCGAATAGCGCATCGCCCGGTGCAGGCTCGACGGCAACAGCCCCTCGGCCGGCAGGAAGGTGTCGAGCGCCTGATCGACCTGCATCCGCCCTTCTCTGAGGTATGTTTCCAGATCCATTCTAGTCCTCTTCGAAATTTTCCGTCCGCAGGGCGCCGTCGCGATCCTTCAGCAGCTTTTCCACCCGCAACTCCACGGCCTGCAAATGCTGGCGGCAGAGGGTAACATTTTTCACCCCCGATTCAAAGCACCGGAGGGAGTCTTCAAGAGACAGCTCGCCCTGTTCCAGGCTGGCGACCTCCGCTTCAAGGGCCTGTAGCGCGGCTTCAAACGATTTTTTCTTATCCTCGGCCATCTATATATCCTTTGAACATTCGTTAATTATTCTCCTTCATGGGGCGGAGAGTCAAGATTCTTGCCGACGGGAAACGCTGCAAGCAGCGCCAGCGGATCGATTCGGTCGCCGGCCAGCTTGAACCCCCAGTGCAGGTGCGGACCGGTGGAGCGGCCGGTGCTGCCGACTTCCCCGAGAACCGCACCCCGCTCCAGCAGTTCGCCGGTGCGGCAGAAAGTGCGATCCAGGTGGGCATAGAGGGAAAACAGCCCGGCGCCGTGGTCGAGAACCACCGTTCGCCCTGTGAAGTAAAGATCGTCGACCAAGATCGCCCGGCCCCGCCCGGAGGCCCGCACCGGGGTTCCCCGCGGGCTGCGGAAATCGATTCCGGCATGGGGCGAACGGGGCTCCCCGTTGAGAATGCGCCGCAGGCCGAACATGCTGCCGAAAGGGTCGTTCACCGGGCGGATAAAGCCATTCCAGAGCGGCGGCGCGGAGTCGTCGGCAAACAGCAGGGTCAGCATCTTCTTCTCGCGACCGATCCGCTCGATGGTCGCCGGGGTGCGGGGAGTGACCATTTCCGCCGGAAGCCGCAGCCGTTCTTCCGGCCGCTCGACGGCCCGTATCTGTAGCGGCAGACTGGCGGCGAAATCCCGTCCTTTCCCGTCGATACCGCTGATAGTCACCGGGTAAATTCCCGGCGGCATACCGAGATCGGCGCCAAGCAGGGCAAATGCGCCGTTTTCATCCGGCCAGAGGGAGAAGTCGCGATCGTTGAAACGCACCCTGGCTTTTTGCGGCGGCGCTCCCGGCCAGCGCAGCACGGCGACTCCGCCGCTGTCGATGGTCGCCGGTTGCAACTGCGGTTCGCCGGCGAGAACGAATGACGGCGTCAGTAGGATGAGAATCAACAGAGCAAAAAAGAGATGTCTCATGGCTCCACCTTTTCAATAATAGCCCGCGCGCCCCCTGCGGCGAAACGCAAGCGCACCCGGTCGCCGGTGGCAAGCTCATCGGCCGCGCGCACGGCGCGACCGCTCTGCTCGGTGAACACGATGGCGTAACCCCGTTCGAGGGTGCGCAGGGGCGAGAGAATATCGAGGCGACCGGCGAGGGCGGCCAGGCGTCCTTCCGCCTCGGTGCGGCGACGATCCATGGCCCGCTGCAAACGCCGGGTCAGATCCTCCTGCCGTTGGCGGTAGCGCAGCAACTCCTGACGGGGCGATATCAGCCGCTTGCCGAGACTTTCCACCCGCTCGCGCACCATGCGGAGCCGGCCATCCATTTGCCGCCCCAGGCGCTGCGCCAAATGATCCAGATGGTTTTCCAGTTCCAGGCGGCTCTTGATGACCAATTCCGCCGCAGCGCTTGGCGTCGGGGCGCGTAAATCGGCGACGAAGTCGGCGATGGTGAAATCGGTCTCATGTCCCACGGCGGCGATGACCGGCAGAGCCGAGGCGGAAATGGCCCGGGCCACGATCTCTTCGTTGAAAGCCCAGAGATCCTCCATCGAGCCGCCGCCGCGCCCGACGATGAGCACATCGGCTTCGCCGTGCCGGTTGAAATCGGCAATCGCCTCGGCAATTTCACCGGCGGCCCCCTCCCCCTGCACGCGCACCGGACGCAGCAGCACCCGCACGCCGGCATGGCGGCGGCGCAGGACCTGCATCAGGTCGTGAATGGCGGCGCCGGTGGCGGAGGTAACCACCCCGACGCAGCGGGGGAAGGGAGGCAGGGGCCGCTTGCGCTGCGCGTCGAACAGACCTTCGGCGGCCAACCGCGCCTTGCACTGCTCGAAGGCGAGCTGCAGACTTCCCACCCCCTGCGGCTCCAAACTCTCGACAATAAGCTGGAGTTCGCCGCGCTGCTGGTAGACGGACACCCGGCCGCCGACAAGCACCCGCATGCCGTTTTCCGGACGAAAACGGAGCAGTCGGTTCTGGGTCCGAAACATGACCCCCCGCAGCTGCGCCCCGGCGTCCTTCAAACAGAAATACCAGTGCCCCGAAACCGGCGTCGAAAAATTCGAAATTTCCCCCTCGACCAGCACCTGGAAGAAATTATCCTCGACGACTTCCTGGAGCAGAGCGGTCAGGCGCGAGACGCTCACGACCTGCGGAGCAGACCCCACGGCCATCACCATATCTGGTGCTTTATCGTTGACATCGATGCTTCATTCCCCTATATATGGCGTTTTGTCAAGCAAAAAAAAAGGACTCGCATGCTGCGAACTTACGTCATCACCGTCTCCAGCGAAAAGGGGGGAGTCGGCAAAACCACCCTCGCCACCAATCTCGCCATCTATCTCAAGGCGCTCAACGAAGAGATGCCGGTGACGCTCTTCAGCCTGGACAATCACTTCTCCGTCGATCGGATGTTCCGCCTCCAGCGGCGAGCGCCGGAAGGCGATGTTTTCGATCTGTTCCGCGGCAAAAATGCCGAGGCTCTGGTGGAAATGGGCCAATACGGCGTGCAGTTCATCCCGTCGAGCCATCACCTGAGCGCTGCGCGCGACCGGATCGCCGAAATGGATATTCTGGCCCGGGCGCTGGCGACCAGCCGGCTCGCCGGCATCGTCATCATCGATACCCGCCCCGACCTGGACGTCTTCACCGGCAACGCCCTGTATGCCGCCGACCGGGTGATCGTGCCGGTCAAAGATGCCGCCTCCCTGGAAAATTGCAGACACATCTACCAGTTCTTCGATCGGCACCGGCTTTCACGCCGTCCCCTGCGCGTTCTCCCCTGTCTGGTCGATTCCCGCATCCGCTACCAGGGTCCCTTCAACGATTCCTACAAATTGCTGAAGGCGTCCGCGTTGAAACGTGGCTACCGCTGTCTGGAAGGGTTTATCGCCAAAAGCCCGAAGGTGGAATCGCTCAACACCAATCCGGAGGGGAAAATCCACCCCATCCTCAGTCACGCAAAAGGGACGGAAGTCCACCTGCAGATGACCAATATCGCGCGGCAGATTTATCTGGGCGCCATGGATGAGCCGGAACGGCGACTGGAGCAGGTGAAGCAGGGCATGAGCGACCAGCAGCGCGCGCGCGAAGAGGATTTTCAGAACCGGCGTTCGGCATTGGTTCGCCATTGCCTGCTCTGTGGCCGGCCGCTGATCAGCGCCGAAGGGATCGCCAACGCCGGCTATTTTGCCGAGACCGCGGACGGGCGACTGCGCGGATATATAGAGGAACAATGCTTCACCGATACCGTTTTCCGGCATTTTTATCGCACGCGCCGAGAACTGGCCAGCGGCGACCCGCTGCGCGAAATCTTCCGGGAAGCGGCGCAGCGCTCCTTTTTTGCCTTCCGCCGCGCCCCCAATACACGGCAGTTTTTTCAGCAGCAACTCTCTTTTTATCGTTTTGACGAGGAGGGGCTCGAAGTCTCGCACAAGAAAATCGATTTACCGGCCTGGGACATACTGCGCGCCGAAGAGCCCTTTCTTTTCCAGGTCGTCGGCGCTCTCAGCGCAGCGGACGGATTATTGGGAGATGATTTTCTCCTCGTTGCCCGCGTCAGCTCCGATTTCCCGGAAGAAATTCTTTATACGGAAGCCTACGATGGCTTTCGCCGGGTCAGCGCCCGGATTGCCGGGCAGCTGCGCGAAAACGACTGATCAGCGCACCAGCAAACGGGCCACCGGAACGAGTTCAATATCCGACTGGCCCAGTACGCTGCTCATCCGGCGCAACGCTTCCAGCGTCTGCGGGTAGGGATGACAGATGCCGATGGCATGCCCGCGGCTTTTTGCCACTCTGACCAGGCGGTGGATCTCGCCGGTTATCTTCTCCACCTCCTGCACGTTATCGAGAAAAACGTCGCGCACGGCGGCCGGGACGCGCGCCTGGCGCGCCTCGGCGTAAGCCACCGACTGGCGGGTGGTCAGGCTGTCGAGAAAGAACAGATCGGCCCCCTTCATAACCTCCAGCACCGCCCGCATGCCTTCCCGATTTTCGGTAAAACGCGATCCCATGTGGTTGTTGCCGCCCACCGCATGCGGCACCAGCCGCACATACTCCCGCATCCGCCGGTTGATTTCCGCCGCCGGCATATCGACCAGCAGGGCGTCATCGCCGGGATTGGCGAGGGGATAGCCCAGAGGTTCCATCGGCAGGTGGATGAGGACTTCCCGGCCGCCGAGATAGGCCAATTCGGCCAGTTCACCGGCATGCGGTTCACCCGGCAGAATGGCGAAGGTGACGGGAATATCCAGGGCCAGCAGTTCCTTGCCAAAGCCAAGACTGCGTCCTAAATCATCCATAACGATCGCTATCCGGGGTCGTCCGGCAAACGGCTGCCGGTCCGCCGGCAGGTGAAAATGCAGCCGGAAGCGGGGGCTGTCACGCCATATCACCTCCAGCAAGCCTTCCGCCGGCCGGCTCTGCAGATGCGCCCCGGGGGCGATGCGGTGCAGACGCCGATCGAGATCGCTGAGAATGCCGGAGGGGGGAAATTCCCCCCGCACCTCCAACCGAACCGGGCCTTCGGCCGTCGATTGGCTGGCGAGGTCGTCCAGGGCCAGGCCGCTGCGCAAAAGAGCGCTTTCCAGCTCGACCCGGATATCTTCCAGAACGGCTTGCGGGTCGGCGGCTGGTGGCCGCAACGGGGGAAGCGGCGGTTCGGCTTCCGTCGGCTGCTGGGCAACCGGCGTCGACAGCTCCGGGTGCAACTTCTCCCGCAAGTGCGAAAGAACAACCAGACTGACCACCAGAAACCCCAGAACGAACAAGGCGGCAAGGGTCACCCGCAATTGGTGACCGTCTCCCTTTCGCTTGGCGGCTGTGGATTTTTTTCGGGATTTTCTACGGGGAGACATACATCAGATTAAAAAAGGGGGGCTTGACGCCCCCCGCGGACCTTTCCGTGCGAGTCGGCTCAAGCCGCCTGGCGACCATTGATTTGTTTCAGAATTTGCCAGCCTTTAAGCAGATCCAGGGCGCGCAGCAACTGGTAATCACCTGAATCTTCCTCGCCAAGGCGAAATTGTTCTTCCACTTCCGGTGATTTGCTCGGCTCTGGCCTGGATTGCGGTTCAAAATGGTTGCGCAGATCGATTTCCCGAAAATGCGCCCCCTCTTCCGGTTCTTTCAGCTCCATGGAGCGGACCACGATGTCCGGTGTGATCCCTTGCGCCTGAATACTGGTGCCGTTCGGGGTATAGTAGCGTGCGGTGGTCAGGCGCAGACCGGAGGAATCGCTCAGGGGCATGATGGTTTGCACCGATCCTTTGCCAAAGCTCTGGGTCCCCATGATGACCGCCCGCCGGTGGTCCTGCAGCGCCCCGGCAACGATTTCCGCCGCACTGGCGCTGCCGCCGTTGATCAGTGCCACAATAGGATAATCCGGTTCGGTGCCGTCGGGGTGAGCGGAGAATTCCATCTGCGAGCCATCTTCCCGCCCTTTGGTGTAAACGATCAAACCCTTCTCGAGGAAGGTGTCGGCGACCCGCACCGCCTGATCGAGCAGCCCGCCTGGATCGTTGCGCAGGTCGAGAACCAGGCCCCGCAGTTCGCCCCCGTTTTCCTTGTGCAACCGGGCCAGGGCGGCATGCAGGTCTTCGGCGGTGCGTTCCTGGAACTGGGCGACACGCACATAGGCGAAGCCGTCCACGAGGGTGCGGGCCTTGATGCTTTTTACTTTGATTATTTCCCGCTCCAGACTGAACTCGCGCGGCTTTTCGAAGGAGTCGCGCATGATGGTCAATCGGATCCGGGAACCCTTCGGCCCCCGCATCAGTTTCACCGCGTCCATGATCCCCATGTCCTTGGTGAATTTGTCTTCGATCTTGAGAATCTGATCGCCCTCCTTCATGCCCGCCTCATAAGCGGGCGTATCCTCAATGGGCGAGACTATCGTCAGGATGCCGTCCTTGACCGTGATTTCGATGCCCAGCCCGCCGAATTCGCCGCTGGTGTCGATCCGCATCTCTTTGTACATGTCCGGCGGCAAAAAAGAGGAATGCGGATCGAGGGAGGCCAGCATGCCGTTGATCGCACCGTAAATCAGCTTGTTCATATCGACCTCTTCCACATAGCTCTTGCGCACGATGGAAAGGACGTCCGTGAACAGCTGCAGGTTTTCGTACTGGGTTTTTGCTTCGGCATTCGCCGGCGGGGTGAACCGGGCGGTGGCAATCCACCCCAGCAGCACCAGAACCATCAGCAGGATAAAAATCGTCGAACGCTTCTTTTTATACATCGCTATTCTCTCCCATCCGGCTCAGCGCTGGCCGAGCCAGTCCGCCGGATTCAGGGGGACGCCATGGTGCCGGACCTCGAAATAAACCCCCCGCCCCTCGGCGTCGCCGGAATAGGCGAGGGTGGCCCCGCCGGCAACCTGCTCGCCGACCTTACGGGACAACCGCGACGCCTGAGCATAGAGGGTGTAATAACCTTCACCGTGGTCGAGAATGATCATTTTGCCGAATCCCCTGAAATTATCGGCAAAGATGACCTGCCCTGGCCAGACTGCGGAAATCGGTTGCTCGCCGGAGACCTCGATCTCGATTCCCTGGCTATCGTGCAGGGTGCCCAACTCGGGATGACGGGAAGTGCCGAAACCGATGCGAATGCGGCCGGCGACAGGCCAGGGGAGTGAACCTTTACGGGTCGCTAAAACCGTCCGCTGAGTATACTCGGGGGATTTTGTCGATTCAAGTTTTTTGATCAAGGTTCCCAGGCGGGTCGCGCGTTCCCGAAGATCCGCCAACTGCTTGACCAGAAAGGCCTCCTCCTGTTGCATGCGGGCCAGGAGCTTTTTTTTCAGGCGCAGCGCCTGCTGCAATTGGCGCTGTTCCGCCTGGCTTTCGGCCAGCGCGTTCTGCCGTTGCTGCTGGAGAGCGCCCAGGTGCCGTTGCGCCTCTTCGAGATCCTGCAACTGCTGCCGATAGTTTTTGAGCAATTCGCGATCGCCGCGCACAATCCGGGCAAAATTATCGTAATTTTCGGAAAGGCGCGCCGGCGAAGACTCGGCGAAGAACAGCCGCAGGGAACCGGATTCCCCACCCTTGTAAATAGCGGCCAGGCGCTTGCTTACCTGGGCTTGCAGGCGAGCGGTCTGCGCCCGGGATTTTTCCAGCTGTGCCGTTTTTTCCGTAAGTCGCTCCCGCAAACCGGTCGCCTCGCGCTCGAGGGCATCGACCCTCTCCCGCAATCGTTTCTCCTCACGAGTGACGGTTTGCAGGTCTTTGTCCAGTCCCTTGGCGGCCTTGCGTTTTTTGCTCAGGTTTCTGGCCGCTTCATCGATCCGCTGCTGTATTTCCGCCAATTGCTGACGGTTCTCGCCTATATCCCCGGCCTCACCGTGGGTTAACGGCAGCAGAAAAAGAAGACACAACAACAACCATCCGGCACGGAAAAAAAACATCGGCGCTTAGGTCCTGAGCAGTTTGCGCAAGGAGACCAGACTGCCGAAACCGCCAAGCAGCACCCCGGCGCCGAGCAGCGCTAACTGATAGGTATATGGCAGAAATTGGATGCTGGCCGACCCGGGCAGCATCAGTATGGTTTGCAAGCCTTCCCGCAGCAGCAGCTGAAAAAACAAAAAGGCGCCGCAAAGGGCCAACACCCCGCCGACCAGCCCCTGAATGGCGCCCTCAAGGAGGAAGGGGAGTTTGATGAACAGCGGCGTAGCGCCAACCAGCGCCATGACCTCCAGTTCATCCCGGCGGGCATAGAGGGTCAGCTTGATGGTGTTGGATACGATGAACAGCGCCGCGAACAGCAGAAATGCGCCGAGTATGGCGCCGGCCAGGCGCAGCAGGCGCAGAAAGGCCTCAAACCGCTCCAGCCAGTCCTGGCCGTAGCGCACATCGGCCAGATGCGGATTTTTTTTCAGGCCGGCGACGACGGTATCGACACCCTGGCGCGAGCGGTATTGTTCGGCCAGAGTGATTTCCAGCGAGGCGGGCAGAATTTCCGCATCAAGGCCATCGAGCAGGTCGGCTTCCTGCTGCAGGCGCTGGCGAAACCGTTCAAATGCCTGCTGCTTTGAAATGAAGACGACACCGGCCACTTCCGGCTGGCGGCGAATTTCGCCGATCCATTCCTGCAGCCGGCGCTCTTCCGGTATCCGATCAAGGTAGGCGGTGACCTGGATTTCCCTGCTCCAATGACTGGTCAACTGTTGGACATTGATGACGATCAGCACGAAAAAAGCGAGAATGGTCAGGGAAACCGCCACCGTGCCGATGGCGGCGCCGCAGAGCACCGGACTTTGACGCATGTTGCGCAAGGCGCGCAAGAGCATGTAGGCGGGGCGGTCAAGCACGTTTCACCTCAAGCAAGCAACGGAAGAAATATTCAGGGGGTTTGATCGTCAATCAGCCGCCCACCTTCGAGGGTGATCACCCGGCGGGGAATGCGGCGAATCATTTCCCGGTCGTGGGTGGCGAGAACGACCGTTGAACCGCGGGCATTGGCGACTTTGAACAAGTCCATGATCTCCAACGCAACCTCCGGATCGAGATTGCCGGTCGGCTCATCGGCGATGAGCACCAGAGGATCGACCACCAGAGCGCGGGCAATCGCCACTCTTTGCTGTTCGCCGCCGGACAACTCCAGGGGAAAACGCTGCAATTTATGCTCAAGCCCCACCTGCTGCAAGGCCTGATAGACTTTTTTGCCGATTTCGTACCTTTTTTTTCCCTGGATTTCGAGAGGGAAGGCGACGTTTTCAAAAATCGTGCGCCGATTAAGCAGCTTGAAATCCTGAAAGACGATTCCCATGCGGCGGCGCAGTGCGGGGATGCGGCTGAGCATACGGGTGATATTCTGCCCGTTGATCAAAATTTGTCCGCGGCTGGGCTTTTCCGCGCCGAAGAGAAGCTTCAACAAGGTCGATTTGCCCGCGCCCGAGGCGCCGGTCAGATAAACAAAGTCCCTCTTGGGCACTTTCAAGGTGATCTCGGAAAGGGCGGCGGAGTCCTTCTGGTATGCTTTGCTGACGTTGAAAAGCTGGATCATGAGCTACCATTCGCTATAGGGGATGCCATTCAGTCCCATCAGATTGCTGCCGCTGAACACGTCGAAAACGCCCCCTTCCGGCAGATCGCCTTCGGCCATCGGCTCAGGCGGAACGGTCTGCCAATCCTCACTCGTGCCGGTAAAGGGGTCGCGGGGGATGCCGCGCAGGTATTTGCTTTCCACCAGCGCTTCGAGGGCATCGGGATATTTGGCTCTATCGGCATAATGGGCGTCGATCGCCCGGCGCATCTGGTAAAGGTCCTCCAGCAAAACCGTCTCGCGGGCCTTGATCGTGCTGCGCTGATAACTCGGCACGGCGATGCTGGCCAGGATGCCGATAATCGTCATGACGATCAGCAACTCGATCAGGGTGAACCCGCGGCCGCCCCGGCAAGAGGCTGTTGCTGTCGGCATCGTATTACCACGTATTATAGGGCGTTCCGTCAAGGCCAAATTTCTCACTTTGGGAATAAACGTCATAAACGTCCTCGCCCCCCCAGACGGTGCTGTCCGGTTCGTCGGCATAGGAGCGCAACCCCCATCCCTGGTCGTAGGCGTCGAAAGGGTCGCGGGGAATGCGCCGCAGGTATTTCTTCTTGTAGGCATACATTCTCCCCCAGTCGTTCCCATCGACCAACTGCGCCAGTTCTTTCGGACAGCCGGTTTCGTTGATCGAGGCGATGATTTTCTTTTCGGCCACCGCCCGCTGGTAATCGTTCCGGTAATCGTCGATCGCCGTACGGATGGTGCGCAGCGCCCGGCGCAGTTCGATCTCTTTACTGCGCTTGACCGTGATTTCCGCCATCGGCAGGACGGCCGACGCCAGAACCGACAGAATCGCCATGGCGATGATCAACTCCAGCAGGGTAAGTCCCCGCCGGTCGCGGCGGATGCGCAGCAAGAGCAAGTCAGCGTACCTCCACCGTGGTTGCGGCGCCGGCAACCAGCAGTCGATTCCCCTCGGCCGTAAGGAAATTGAGACGATCCAGGGCTATAGCGGCCGATCCCGGCGCCTTCGCGCGAAAGTTCAGGCTGAACAGCCAGCCTTCGCCAGCCGCCGCGCCCTCGCCGCCGACCCCCTGTTTATAGCCGATGATCACCTGCCCCTTGCCGGCGCTCGGACTTGTGGTGAAAATGGTCGCCTGATTGTCGGCGCGCAGAAAATCGCCTTCCTGGGCACTGAGGAATTCAAGCCCTTGCGGATCGTAGACCACGAACAGGGGAGCGCTGTAAAGGCCGCGCGCCCCTTGTACGTTGACAAAGACTGCAAATTCCTCACCTGCTTCGACCTGGGACGGGCCCAGCATCTGGATCTTGCCGGGATTTTCTTCCGGAATCCCCATCGGCAGTGGCGCCGGAACCGCCAACGCTGCCGGCTCGACGGCCGGCGCGGCCGAGAGCCCGGCATCCGGCAGCGAAATGGCCGAGAGATCCAACGTTTCGTCCACCGCCTCGGGCATCGATGTATTCGACGACAAAAGCGCTTCATCCCCAGTGGGGGCGATTAACGGCACCGGATTCGCCGCCGGCGGCGCGGCCAGCGGGCGCATCCCCGGCGCGGGGGCCGGCGGCGCCATGCTGGCCACCGGCTCCAGGGCCTGGGCAAAGGATCCGAAGCGCGGGCCGACCTCCAGATCGTCCTCGCCGCCGGACCAGATGGTCGCCACGTCGGCCCGCGGCATTTCGACATTCTTTACAATATGCGGGGTGATCGAAAGAACGATTTCCCGCTTTATTTTGTCCCGCTTGTTACCGGAAATCAGATCCCCCAGCAAGGGGATTTGCCCAAAGAAGGGTATCGTATTCCTTGTTTTGGTGAAATCGTCCCGGATCAAGCCGCCAATTATCGTCTGCTCGCCGTCCTGCAAAATCAGCGAGGTCTGGGCATTGGTCGTCCCGATAGTCAGCGCCTCCCCGCCGCCGCTGATCGGCTCCCGGCTGGTGACGCTGCTCACCTCCAGGCTGAGCTTGGTCACCACGGTGTTGTCGAGTTGAATCACCGGCTCGACATCGAGTTTGACCCCGACATCCACATACTGGACATTGGTCGATGTCACATCGCCGGTGGAGGTGAGGGTATTGGTGATGATCGGTTCCCGGCTGCCGATATGGACTTTCGCCTTTTCCTTGTTCTTCACCCGAATTTTCGGATTGGCGAGGATTTCCGAATCCGACAAAGTCTTCTGCAGACTGAAGGTGGCACTCGGCACCGAATAGAGAACCTTCAGGCTGGAGAGATTGTCGGTGATAATGGCGCCGATCGTCTCCGCCCCCGACTCCGCCAAGCCGATGTTGGAGGAATAGCTGGAAAGCCGGGGGCCGAAATCCAGGCTGTCGGTATGGGCAATCTCCACCAGTTCCAGATCGAAAACCACCTCCGAATCGGCCCGGTCGGCGGCTTCGAGAATCTGCTCGGCCAGCCGAATCACCTCGGGGGTCTCCCGAACCACCAATGCGTTGAGTTCCTCGTGCACGTAGACCTTGCGCAGTTGCAGCAGCGTTCTCAGCAAATTGACCGCTTTTTTGGCGTCGATGTTCGAGAGATAGAAGGTTTGGATGATCTGATCCTCGAATTTTTTCTCTTTCTCCTTGGTTTTTGGATAGATGAGAATCGTTTTCGCGTTGAGGATTTTTCGCTCCAGAGTATTGAGCCGCAGCAGAACTTCGAGGGCCTGGGCAAAAGTGGCGTTCTCCAGCAGGATCGAGATTTTTTGCGCCCGAATGTCCTCATCGAAAAGGAAATTGATCCCGGACAGTTTGGAGACGATGTTGAAAACATCCCGGATATCGGCATCCTTGAACTTAAGAGTGATCGGATTGTCGGAGGCGACATCCAGATCGAATCCATCGAGAACAATGCGCCCCCGCTCCTCGATCTGCGCCAGTAACGCAAGCGCCGTCGGGTTGCCGGGATCGGCAATCAGAACCTGACGGAGAATCTCCCTGGCTTGGCTGAACTTCCGCTCTGCCGCAAACTGCCGGGCCTTATCCAGTTGTTCTTTGCCCCTTAATTTTTCCCGGGTCTTCTTCATTTCCTGCCGGCCCACGTGATTGCTCGGATCAAGGGCAACCGCCTGCTCGAATTCAGCCATGGCCGCGGCGAATTCTCCCGTCCCCCGCAGTTGCCGCCCTGCCTCCAGGTGCTGCCTGGAGGCCATTGTTCTGGCCTCCAGCAGTCGAAGGCGAAATTCCTGGCGATCGGGATTGGCGCTGGCCGCCTCGGAATACTCCGCGACCGCCAGGTCGTAGCTCCCCTGGCCGAAAAAATCTTCGCCGCGCTCAAAGGCCCGCCGCCCGGCACAGCCGCTCATTGAGAGGAGGATAAAAGATGCAAGCAAGAAAATAAACAGGCGGCATTTCATCGGGGAACCTCTTCGGGCAAAATCAAGGGTTCATGGATTGCAGAATCTCGCGGATCCGGCATGCGGACGGCTGCCTCGCTGAAAATTGCATTAAAATCGCTGCGCGGCACCGGTTGCAGCAGCCCAGGTTGCCGAGGCGCCTGCGCTTCCGGCATGCTTTGGCTTTCATCGTTTTCTGGAACCTCCATTGCCTCGGCGCTCTCCTCCATCGGCGTTTCCATCGGGCGTGGGCGGGCCCGGGAGAGGTCGTACGGTTGGCCGGCGCGCCTTTCCGGCGCCGCCGCCGGTCCGCCGTCGCGCAGGGAAATGGTAATGGGCTGCGGGCGGTCGTCTTGCCGGATCACCAACCGTTCCGCCGTCAACTCGGCAATGGCAAATTGCCGCTCGCGGCCAAATCTGTCGCCATTTTTAACGACGAAAATTTCGTCGCCCGTCGAGACGAAAACCGTCTTTTCCACTTCCTTTTGCAGAAAACCGAGGAATGCGAATTGAGCCGGCGGCGGCTGCCGGACCAGCGGCGAGGCGACGGAAGGCAGCGGAACGGGTACGGGTACGGCCACCGCCACCGGCGGCGGTAATGGCGGCGCTGGCGCAGCCTGCGGTTTGTTCTTGTACAGGGGCGCAAAAAGGTCGCGCCGGGGTTTGCTTGGCCTGCCCTCTTCCCGCTGTAAAAGCTCCAGCCGCACCCGTAGATCGTCCCCGCCAGCCATCGACGACGCTCCGCCCCCCTGCGCGCTTGCGACCGTATTTTTTCCGGTAGCCGGCCGCCGCGCCGGATCGGCGATCCGTTCTTGCCGCGGAGCGCCCCAGTGGGCGTAAAGAAGCGACAGGGTCAGAATGCCGACCAGGATGATAAGCAAGCGTTTCTTGTTCATGCTTCTTCCGACTGGAAGTAGGTCGCAAGCCGAAGCCGAAGCCGGACCGCCTCGCCCTCCTGCCGACCGCCACCGGAGAGAGAGACTTCCTCAATGGCGATAATGCGTGCCGACTGCTCCAACAGAGCGATAAACTTTTTTATTTGTCCGTAATCGCCACCGACGGCGAAAGTCAACTCGTAACGGAGGAGGTCTCGCCCCTGCTCATGGGCCGGGCTGTAACCGATGCGATCGATGCTCAGACCGGATTTGCCGGCCAGAGAAAAAATTTCCTCGATCAGGCCGGTGAAGGCGCTTTTATCCGGGATCGAGGCGCGAAAAACTTGCAGGTCGGCAGCCGCCCGGGCGAACAATTCCTGCGGCGAGGCGGCTTTCCCCTGTCCCCGAGTCGTCTGTCGGGCTAGTCCCTGGGCCTCTATGTAGCGGCGCTCCAAAACTGCTATTTCCGGTGCAAGCCGGTAGGTTAGCCAGGCGTAGATGCCCAGATTCAGCAGCAGAAGAAGGCTCAGGAGCAGCGGCCAGACCCGGCCGACCCGCCAGATGGCGACGATCAGGCTTTGGCCCATTTCAAAATACCCCTTTCAGATCGATGGAAAAGGCAATCCCTTGGTGTTCGCCGCCGAGAGCGTCCATGACCTTAACCGTGCTCTGGTTCAGTAGATAGACTTCGGAGAACGAGGGTGCGGCGAGCAGACGGTCGATAAATTGCCGCAATTCGCGCACGCCGCGCGCATCGCCGGACAGGCTGAGGGATTTTTTCTTGAAATCGGGTTGCAGGACGCGAATGCTGATGCCGTCGATGGCCACCGCCTCCAGCCGGTCGAGCATCTCGGTCCAGCGGAACCCGTCGCGAAGCAAAATTTCATTGGCAAAAGCCACTTCCCGGCGTCGGCGTTCCCAGGCGTCCGGCGCGATGTCCGGATCGGCAACGCCCCGTTGATCGAGCTTCAGTTCCACTTCGGCCAGTTGGACGGCGATCTTGCCGCCATGCGCTCGCAGGCGCCACAGATAATCGAGATTAAAGAGCAGCAGGAGAATCAACAGTCCGCCAAAAATCGCGTAGAACCCGTAAAGGGCCCGGCGATTAACATAGGTACGACTGGCCAGGTTGAGCCGCAGCAGCATGGGCGCTCCTTACATCATTCGCTCGGCGGCGCCGACCGCCGCCACCAAACCTCGCATTTCGCCCGGATTCCGACCGAAAACATGTCCTGAGAGAATTTCCTGTTGCGACTGCAGAGGCACCGGATTGCGTTCGAAGGCCGACTGCAAGGCCGCCAGCAGTTGCCCATCCTCCTCCCAGGTGCTGTGCAGGAAAACCGTTGCCCGCGCAAACCTGGGAAAACGCTCGCGACAACCGACCAAGGTTCGATTGACCTCGCGATACACGCCTGCCGGGTCGGGCGCCACTTCGCGCGAGCGGTGGAAGGCCAGAATGCGCCCTTCGAAATATTGCAGGCTCAACACCCCGCCATCGATGCCGACCAGGATGAAATCCTCACCGAGATCGAGGCGGGGACGGTAGTAGTTGTAGAGATTCAGGCAATGAAAATCGATCTGCGCGGCGCCATAGCCGGCAGCCGCCACTATTTCTTCATACTGCTGCAGCACCTTGGCCGCCAGGAGGGCGACGACGACACGATTTCGGCCCTGCTCGTTTTTGGCCAGCAGCTGATAATCGAGTCGGATCTCCTGGGAGGGCGCCGGCAAGCTGTTTTTCAGCTGCCACTTGAGGATTTCCACGCCCTCGGCGCGGGATTTGAACGGCGCTTCCACTTCGGTCAGGATAATTCTCCCGGTTGCATCGGGGAGCGACAGGGCAAGCCGATCTTCCCGACCCGCCAAGGGGCCGAGAACATCGCGGATGTTTTCTATCAGCCCCCGCACATCCGTTACATTCGGCTCCCGCAGGGACGGCACAATCCGCTGTGCGGGCACGCCGAGGATGCGGGCGCAGGTCAGTTGCCCGCCCGAACCCTTGCGCCGCAAGGAAATTGCCCGCAATTGCCCAGGGGCGATGTCCAGCCCAAGATAGTTGCGAAAAATCACAGCTCTTCCCCCTGCTCGACGAAGGTGACCCGGTTGATCTCCTTGAGCGTGGTCTGCCCGAGGAAAACCTTCTCCAGAGCGGCCTGGCGCAGGAAAACCGTTCCCGCCCGACTGGCCGCCGCCTTCAGTTGGGAAACCGGGGCGCGGCCGACAATCAGCTCGCGCAACGAATCGTTGAGGTCGAGCAGCTCGATAATGGCGCTGCGCCCGAAATAGCCCAGGCCATGGCATTCCGGGCAGCCGGCGCCTTCGAAAAACTGGAAGTCGCCGTACTGGTTCCAGTCGAGGCCGGATTCCTCCAGGAACTGCCGCTCATAGCGCACCGGCCGCGCGCAGGAAGGGCAGATTTTTCGCACCAGCCGCTGCGCCAGGACACAATTGAGGCAGGAGACGAAATTGTAGGGATCAAGGCCCATGTGCAGAAAGCGGCCGAGCACGTCGAAGACATTGTTGGCGTGCACTGTGGTGAACACCAGATGTCCGGTCAGGGCCGACTGGACGGCAATCTGCGCCGTTTCCGGATCGCGGATTTCACCCACCATGATCTTGTCCGGATCGTGCCGCAGAATGGAGCGCAGACCACGGGCGAAGGTCAGCCCCTTCCTTTCGTTCACCGGGATCTGCACCACTCCCCTGACCTGGTATTCAACGGGGTCCTCGATGGTGATGATCTTCTCCTCTTCGCTGTTGATTTCCGACAGGGCGGCATAAAGGGTGGTCGTTTTGCCGCTGCCGGTGGGGCCGGTCACCAGAATCATCCCGTACGGTTCGCGCACCATGCGGCGCAGGCGCACCCGTTCCCGCTCGGCAAATCCGAGCGCTTCCAAAGTCAACCCCTTCAGGTCGGCCGCGATCGATTCCTTATCCAGGATGCGGATGACGGCATCCTCGCCAAAACTGCTGGGCATGATGGAGACACGGAAGTCGATGGATTTCCCCCCCAGGCGCACCTTGAAGCGGCCGTCCTGGGGAATGCGCCGCTCGGAGATGTCCAACTCGCTCATGACCTTGATTCGCGAGATGATCGGCGCCTGAAAGCGGCTGTCCAGGGGCTCCGTCGCCCGATAAAGAACCCCATCGATACGGTATTTGACGATGACCCCGTCGTGGCTCGATTCGATATGGATATCGCTGGCCCGCTTTTTCAAGGCATCGAACAGGGTGGAATCGATGAGGCGAATGACCGGACTGGTATCGGCGGTCATCTTCTCGATCGAGAGCACCTCCTCCCCCTTGTCGGTCTCCTTGACCAATTGCAGCTTGAAATCCTCGGAGACTTCCTTGAGCACCCGCTTGGAACCTTCGGCGCGCTCCAGCAGACGCGCAATCTTTCCTTTGGCCGCCAGCCCCAGAACCAGCGGCAGGCCGAGCATGAGTTCCAGTTCGTCGAGGGTGTTCAGGTCGGTGGGATCGGCCACGGCAATTTTCAACCCGAGGTCTTCGCGCCGGATCGGCAGAAAGTTGTAGCGCAGCGGCAGACCGACCGGCAGGGACGCAATCAATTCGGGATCGAGGGTAAAATTATCGAGATCGACGTACTCCAGTTGAAACCGGCGGGCCAGTCCCTGCGCCAGCACATCTTCGTCGAACAGGCCCAGGGAGAGTCCGACTTCGCCGAAGCGCCCCCCGTTGGCGGCGGCGTGTTCCAGAACAAGCGCAACCTCGGCCGGGGTGATAACGCCGAATTCCACCAGGATTTCACCGATGCGTTTGCGTTCGAAATTCATCGCTGGCTGCATTTCATCCTCACCGCGAAGCCGTGCCGGCCAACTGGAAGATCGGGATGTACATGGCCACGACAATGCCACCGATCAGCAGCCCCATGCCCACCATCAACAGCGGTTCGATGAGGGTGGTCAATCGGTCCAAACGCCGCGCCACCTCGGCTTCGTAGTATTCGGCGACCTCGCCGAGCATATCGCTGAGCGCCCCGGTGCTTTCGCCAACCCCGATCATGCGCAGGGCAATGAGCGGAAAAAATCCGGCTTGTTCAAGAGCGTCCGAGAGGGAGGAGCCTTCCTCGACCCGCCGCACCGCTTGCAGTATTTTCCCCTCAAGGATTCGGTTGTTCAGCGTGCCGCGCGACATCTGCATCGCTTGAATGATCGGAATTCCGCTCGCCAGGGTCGTGCCGAAGGTCCGACTGAAACCGGTCAGCGCGTATTCGATCTGTAAAGGGCCGAAGAAGGGAATCTGTAGTTTCGAGTGATCAAGCAGCAGACCGCCTTTCTCGGTGAGAAAAAAGGTGCGCCCGAGCACAAAGACCGCCACCAGCAGCGGCAGCAAAACGGGGATCAGGCTGGTCAGCGATCCGGAGAGCCAAATCAACACGCGCGTCGCCACGGGCAGGGTGACATTGGCGTCGGCGTAAATCTGGGTGAAGGTGGGAATGACGTAAAGCAGGAGAAAAAGGAGAACCGCCAGCACCGCCAAGGTCAGCAGGATCGGGTAAAAAGAGGCGCTGCGCACCTTGGCGCGGATCGCCTCGACCCGTTTCTGGTAGGCGATAAACCGCGCCAGGGTAACCGGCAGGTCGCCGGTGCGCTCCCCCGCTTTGATCGAGGCAATGTAAAGATGGGAGAAGAGGTGCGGAAACTTGCTGAAGGCCTCGGACAGAGAACCGCCACCTTTGATATCCTGGCGGATTTCCCGCAAGACCTCCAGCATTCGTCCCGCTTCCATTCGCTCAATCAGGGTGTCGAGGATTTTCAGAATGGGCATGCCGGAGCGGATGAGGACCAGCATTTCCTGATTGAAGGAAAGAAAACGCCGACCGCTGAACCGGCATTGGAAAACACCGACCCCGAGCAGCGACTGCATCGGGCGGCGGCTGATGCGAAACACGGAGAAGCCCTGTTCTTCAAGGCTGTCGCGGAGCAACTCGCGACTGGCGGCTTCGAATTCGCGCTCAACCACCCGGCCGTCGGCCGTACCAATTTTGCATTGAAAGGTAGACATGAAGGAAAGTCATATCACATTAAACTTTTCTTTTAAACAAAAAAATCGGTCCCCGAGCGCGTCCATCAACAAAGGAGAGGCAAGAACAAGGAACGGCACTTACGCAAGGACCTTGGCGAGGAGATGATCGATTATGCTAAAGGGGAAGGGAACCAGGGAGCAGAAGCAGCCGCAAAACAAAACAGGGCGATACCTGAAGTATCGCCCTGTTTCGAATTGGCGGGGCTGACGGGACTTGAACCCGCGACCTCCGGCGTGACAGGCCGGCGTTGTAACCGACTCTACTACAGCCCCGTTGGTAATATTTGGTGGGCGAAACAGGGCTCGAACCTGTGACCCTCGGTTTGTAAGACCGATGCTCTCCCAGCTGAGCTATTCGCCCGAAATGAATGGCGGGGCTGACGGGACTTGAACCCGCGACCTCCGGCGTGACAGGCCGGCGTTGTAACCGACTCTACTACAGCCCCGCATTGGATAGAAAAAGGAAACAGGAATAGTATGGAGCGGAAAGGCTGCTATTCTCTGCTTCCTTTTAATTGTGAAGCACCCCTGTTACCGGGGACCTGCTGGTGTTACTGAACTGCATCCTTGAGCGCCTTACCGGCTTTGAACTTGGGGGTCTTGGATGCAGCGATTTCGATCTTCGCACCGGTCTGGGGATTTTGCCCAGTACGTGCGGCGCGCTCACCGAGGCTAAAGGTGCCAAAACCGACCAAAGCAACCTTTTCGCCGGCCTTAAGAGCCTCGGTAACCGAGTCTGTAAAGGCTTTCAGGGCTTTTTCGGCCTCCGCTTTGCTCAGCTCCGCTTTCTCCGCCATCGCATTTACAAGATCAGCTTTGGTCACAACATCCTCCACAATTAAGAATAACTAAATTTGTGCCCGAACCGGCGATAGATATATCAGACTTTCAAAAACAGTGTCAAGATAATATTTCGCATAAACCCTAGTGGCGAACGGTTTCTCCGCCGCTGCCAAGTTCGGAATGCTCTTCGGCGGGGAGGTGCGCTGCACGGTCCGACAAGGCCTCCGCGAGCACTTCGTCCATATGCGCTACGGCAATAATTTCCAGAGAACGCACAATCTGCTGCGGTACGTCTTCAAGGTTCTTTTCGTTGTCTTTGGGTATCAGCACCCGGGTGAGTCCGGCCCGCCGGGCGGCAAGCAATTTTTCTTTCAGACCGCCAATGGGCAGCACCCGTCCGCGCAAGGTTATCTCACCGGTCATCGCAAGATTGCGATCCACCGTGCGCCCGGTCAGAGCGGAAGCGAGGGCGCTGGCCATGGTAATGCCGGCGGAAGGGCCATCCTTGGGAATCGCCCCTTCCGGCACATGGATGTGGATGTCGAGCTTTTGATAGAAATCTTTGTCCAATCCCAATTCAAGCCAGCGGGAACGCACATAGGTCATGGCCGCCTGCGCCGACTCGCGCATGACATCCCCCAGTTTGCCAGTGACCATCAATTTGCCCTGACCCGGCAGGATGGTGGTCTCGATCGTCAGCAGCTCGCCACCGACCTCCGTCCAGGCCAAACCGGTGACCAGCCCCACCCGGTTTTCTTCTTCCTTGATCCCGTAGCTGTACCGGGGAACGCCCAGATATTTTTTGACCTGCTGCGCATTGACAGTGAAGCGCCGCTCTTTTTCTTTGGACTTGACCATCTCACGGGCGATTTTGCGCATGACATTGGCGACTTCACGCTCAAGGTTGCGCACTCCGGCTTCCCGGGTATAGCGGCGGATCACCTCATAGATGGCGGACTCGGAGACATGCACTTGTTCCGCCGGCAACCCATGCGCCTCCAACTGCTTCGGAATCAGGTAGCGTTTGGCAATATTGAGTTTCTCCTCCTCCGTGTACCCTTCAATACGGATGATCTCCATCCGGTCCTGCAACGGACGCGGAATCGAGAAAAGGGTATTGGCGGTGGCGATGAACAGAACGTTCGATAGATCGTATTCAATGTCGAGGAAGTGGTCGACAAACGTGGCATTCTGCTCAGGGTCGAGAACCTCCAGGAGCGCCGAAGATGGATCCCCCCGAAAATCGGTACTCATCTTATCCACTTCGTCGAGGAGGAATACCGGGTTCTTGACCCCCGCCTTGCGCAGATTGAGAATGATTTTGCCCGGCATGGCGCCAATATAGGTGCGGCGATGGCCGCGAATCTCAGCTTCGTCCCGCATGCCGCCAAGGGAAATACGGGCGAACTTGCGCCCCATCGCTCTGGCAATGGAACGCCCAAGGGACGTTTTGCCCACGCCCGGCGGTCCAACCAGACAGAGAATGGGACCCTTGATCTTCTTCACCAGAGCCTGCACAGCCAGATACTCGACGATCCGCTCCTTCACCCGCTCCAGGCCGAAGTGATCGGCTTCCAGAATGGTTTCGGCGCGGCTGATATCAAGGCGATCGCGGGTGCCGTTTTTCCAGGGAAGGGACACGAGCCAGTCCAGGTAATTGCGCACCACCGTCGCCTCAGCCGACATGGGCGACATCATTTTCAGTTTGCGCAGCTCCCCCAGGGCTTTGTCCGTTGCCTCCTTGGACATCTTTTTCTGCTCGATTTTTTCTTCCAGGCTGCGGATTTCCTGCTTGAATTCGTCCTTTTCGCCAAGCTCCTTTTGAATCGCCCGCATCTGCTCGTTCAGATAGTATTCTTTCTGGCTCCGCTCCATCTGGCTCTTAACCCGGGTGCGGATTTTCTTTTCTATTTGCAGGATTTCCACCTCCCGCTCGATCATCGTAAGCAGATGTTCGAGTCGATCGAGAGGGCCGAGAATGGCAAGAATTTCCTGCTTGTCGGAGATTCGCACGTTCAGATGGGCAATGACGGTATCGGCCAGGCGCCCGGGATCGGCAATGCCGGTGAGGGAGGACACCGTTTCCGGCGGGACCTTCTTGTTCAGACTTACGTAGGATTCGAAAGCATCCCGCACACTGCGCAGCAACGCTTCCGTTTCGGCGCTCGAGGCGTTTTCGCGGTCGGGAAGAGTTTCGACTTCGACATAGGTGCATTCTTCCCGGCGAGTGAAATTGCGGATACGCCCGCGCCCTTTCCCCTCGATCAGCACCTTGACGGTGCCGTCCGGCAGCTTGAGCATCTGAATGATGTGCCCGAGACTGCCGATCTCGTAAATATCGCCGGGCTCCGGCTCGTCGATTTTTGGATCCTTCTGGGTGGCGAGAAAAACGATCTTCTCTTTTTCCATCGCCCCTTCCAGTGCGTGAATAGACTGGGGACGCCCGACAAAAAGCGGCGCCACCATATAGGGAAAGATGACGATGTCCCGCAATGGCAACAGCGGATACATCGCTAAATTTTCTGGATTGATATCGTTATTGTCCAAGCGGCTCATCTCTCAGCGGCGCCGCCATTCAGGCCGACTCCGCGCACTCGTAAAGGATGATCGGGCGGGCCTTGTTGAGGACCACATCCTCATTAATAACCACTTCCTTAACCCGGTCCTGGGACGGTATCTCGTACATGACCTCGAGCATGGCGTTCTCTAAAATTGAACGCAGACCGCGGGCGCCCGTCTTCCGTTTCAGCGCCTGACGGGCCACGGCAACCAGAGCGCCGTCGGTGAATTTGAGGTTGACTTTCTCCAGCTCGAAAAGTTTCTGATACTGCTTGATAAGCGCGTTTTTCGGTTCTTTAAGGATCTGAATGAGAGAATCCTCGTCGAGTTCATTCAGGGTGGCCACCACCGGCAGACGACCGATGAACTCGGGGATCAGACCGTACTTGAGCAGGTCCACAGGTTCCACCTGGATCAGAATCTCGCCAAGAGGCTGATCACGGCGCTGGCGGATTTCCGCTCCGAACCCCATCGCCTTGGCGCCGGTGCGCTGGTTGATAATTGTCTCCAGCCCGGAGAACGCACCGCCACAGATGAACAGGATATTGGTCGTATCGACCTTGAGAAATTCCTGCTGGGGATGCTTGCGGCCCCCTTTCGGCGGTACGCTGGCCATTGTCCCTTCAATGATTTTCAACAGAGCCTGCTGCACCCCTTCGCCGGAAACGTCGCGGGTAATGCTCGGCGAGTCGGATTTTCGGGCGATCTTATCGACCTCGTCGATATAGATGATCCCTTTTTGCGCTTTTTCCAGGTCGTAATCGGCCGCCTGCAGCAGGTTGAGGATGATATTCTCAACATCTTCACCGACGTAGCCGGCTTCGGTCAGGTTGGTTGCATCGGCGATGGCAAAGGGGACGTTGAGCACCCTCGCCAAGGTCTGGGCAAGCAGGGTCTTGCCGCTGCCGGTGGGGCCGAGAAGCAGAATGTTGCTCTTCTGCACCTCGACATCGCCCGGTTTGCTGGCGAATTCCACACGTTTGTAATGATTGTATACCGCCACCGCCAGGATTTTTTTCGCCCGATCCTGACCAATCACGTAATCGTCGAGCACATCCTTGATTTCCGAGGGACGCGGCAGACGCCCGGCGGCGCCTGACACCGAATCGTCCAGCTTCGCTTCCTCGGCGATTATGTCCTTGCACAACTCGATGCACTCGTCGCAAATATATACGGCGGGACCGGCGATGAGTTTCTTCACCTCATCCTGGGCCTTGCCGCAAAACGAGCAGGTGAGCTGTCCTGTATGTCCATTATTCTGGTTCACGAAAAGCCTCCGCGCTGAGAATCAGCCCTTTCTTCTGACGATATCGTCAACGATACCATATTTTTTTGCGGCTTCGCCACCCATGAAGAAATCGCGTTCCGTATCGGCGGTAATCCGTTCCAGTGACTGGCCGGTGTGCCTGGCGAGGAGTTCGTTAAGGCTCTCCCGCAAGCGCAAGATCTCCTGCGCATGAATATGGATGTCGGTGGCCTGTCCCTGAAAACCACCAAGGGGCTGATGAATCATAATCCGCGAGTTCGGCAGGGTGAAACGTTTCCCCTTGGTCCCGGAAGCAAGAAGAATTGCCCCCATGCTGGCTGCCTGGCCGACACAGATCGTCGAAACCGGCGACTTGAGATATTGCATGGTGTCGTAGATCGCCATTCCCGCCGAAACCACGCCCCCCGGGGAGTTGATATAGAGATAAATGTCCTTTTCCGGATCTTCCGATTCGAGAAAAAGCATTTGGGCGATGATCAGGTTGGCGAGGTGGTCGTCGATGCCGCCGCCGAGAAAGATGATCCGGTCCTTGAGCAGGCGGGAATAGATATCATAGGC